>JAZKFC010000012.1:31512-111796 GCA_040386615.1 Bacteroidota bacterium | reverse complement strand
TTTTCGTTTTATCGCCGGCGCTGGTATTTCTGATCCGTACTTCGTGCAGGGTGAACGTCCGGGAACATACTCCGGCGGACAAATGGGATTTATTAATCCGTTTTTGATGGGTTATCCACCCATGAGCCCGGATCTTGTTTTTAAAACCTATGTTTTACCGAGCCCAACCGGTTTTGATATGCCAGGTACGCAGCCGTTGTCAATACTGGTTTTCCCCAACCCAGCAAAAGAGCACATGGAAATTTTCCTCGAAAAAAATAACCTGAGCATGGATGTAACACAACTGAGCATCACCGGCGTATTGGGTCAACCCATCAGAGACCAGAATATTTTACCCGGCCAAAGCAACATTCAAATTGAGGGTTTGCCGGGCGGCATCTATTTTCTTGCTGTGAAAAACTCCAGACATCAAACCCTGGTGACAAAAAAAATAATCATCCATTAAATCCCTGTTTAACAGAATATGAAAATAGTTATTATCTCCGCCAGCGTCAGGTCAGGAAGAGCCAGCCACCGTGTGGCCCTGTTCTTTAAAAATTTAATAGAAGAGCAACAACTGGCAACCGTTGACCTTGTGGATCTGAAAGAATTACAATTCCCTGTTTTTGATGAACGTTTAAAATTTCAAAAAAATCCTGAGCCAAAAGCAATTGAATTTTCGGCCAAAATAAAATCAGCAGACGGGGTATTAATCGTTACTCCTGAATACAACGGCGGCTATCCTGCCAGTTTAAAAAACGCCATCGACCTGCTGGGGGAGGAATGGAAAAGAAAACCGGTTGCCATTTCAACGGTTTCGAGTGGTGCCTTCGGCGGCATGCAGGTGATCACATCCCTGCAGTATTCATTATGGAAAATTCAGGCCTGGACGGTGCCGGCATTATTTCCGGTGCCAAAAGTAAGTGAGATGTTTGATGAAAACGGCAATCCAACAGACAAAACAGGCACCGAAAAAAGGGCGAGGGTATTTATTGATGAATTGCTTTGGTGCATGAATGCCAAAAAGAAAATGGAGAACTAAGGGTCTTCCAACTTTTAAAGCAACGCAAAAAAACGTTTTTTTTCAGTAGTACTTTGCTTAGATCAGGAAGCGTCCTTTGTTGTGCGGATCAAGCCAATGCCTGAGCTAAAAAATACCAGGCCAAGCAGGCCATACACAATCAGTGCTTTGGTATCGTGCTTACCACCTTGTCCGTTAACAAACAGTACAGCGCAATAGATCAGGCTGATAATGCCCAAAACGGTTAATATTGAGCCGAAAATGCGTTTAATATTCATGATTTTAGGTTAGATATGTTTTATAGTATCTAAATCTGTGCCAGCCGGTTTGAAATTTTTACCGCCAATTCAAAAAATTTACTATCTTTAATTAATCTGTGATGTCAGTCACTTTAAATTTTAAAGCTATGACGATTTACAAAATTTACTTCGTTTTACTCCTGGCCGCCTTCACCGGTAGAGCCTCAGATTTAAGCATTATTGACCGGTTGAAGCAAATCAACGTCAATTGGAACTACCATTCATCTGTTGAAATGCCTCACGGGAAGTACGCTGTTATTGGTGATGTGAGTCAACTTTCACCCGGATTATATTTTCTTCAACTTGATAACTCTAAAATTCACCGATTTGTGAAAGAGTAATCTGGCTACACCCATGTAAAATCATAAGATCCAGGCAGACTGATAATTAAGGGCGTCAAATAAATCGTAAGGCTAATCTTCTTTAACTATTCTAAACGTTTGTGAATGCTCTTCAGAAATAGCTTTCACTAAATAAATGCCGTTACTTAATTCTCTCAAATCAATCAGGTGTTTTCCTTTTTGAGAAAAATCATGAAACACAGTGCTGCCAAGTGTGTTATAAATAACTATTTCAACAGCCATCTCCGTTTCCATCGTGAGGTCACCGTTGGTTGGATTAGGGTATAACTTCACGTCTCCGCGATTGTCGGCAAATTCTTCAACTCCTGTGCACTTTGACACCTGTACGGTTATTATTTTGTTGTCCTTACATCCGGTTATTGTATTTGTTCCGATCACCGTATAAGAAGTGGTTGAACCCGGCGAAAATGCCACAGTTGAACCAGTGGCCGTTGATGATGTCCAGTTATAAACATTGGCGCCGCTTGCTGTTAAATTTGTTGTTTCACCTGCACAGATCGTAAAGGTGCCACTTACATTGATAGTTGGATTGGCATAAATGGTGATGCTGCCTGTTGCAGTTGCCGTACATGAATTAACATCAGATACTGTCATTGTATAAACACCGGCATTGTTTTGTGAAACCTGTGAGATTACCGGGTTCTGAAGACCTGCACTAAAACCAGACGGCCCGGTCCAGGAATAATTAATTCCTCCGGTGCCGCTGATGCTTAATGTTTGTCCTGCGCAAAGCGGTGCATTGCTGCCGATGGCCGGTATGGGCTGGCCGAAGACCTTTACCGAAACTGACCTTGTGGAGTAACAACCCAGGGCATCAAATCCTGTTACACTATAAATTGCACTCGCCGCGGGACTCACAGTATAGGTATTCCCGGTGTGGTTTCCAGGTGACCAGTTATATATAATAGCACCGGAGGCAGTCAGTGTCGCTATTGCCTGTGGGCAAATTGAAACGTTTGAAACAATTACTGTGGGGCCCTGCACAAAATAGACTGAGGTTGTAGTAGTTTTTATACATCCTTTAAAATCTGTGGTAGTCACGGTATAAATATAATTTCCTGCCTGGCTCACGCTGACAGTGTTAAGGTAACCCGGCGGCCCATTGACCCATGCATATTGAAAAAGAGGTGTGCCACCCGCCGAATTGGCAACTATTGACACTGTATTGCCAACGCAGGCAGTAGGCGATGAAACGGTTACCGTAGTCGTAATGGGCAAGGGTTGAAAGATCTGAAGGGTTTTTGTCACCAAACATTGGCTCGTAATATTTGTGACAGTAACTGAATAGAGTCCTGCTGCCAGACCGGTTATTGTTGCCGAATTAAGAGAGCTCCCGCTCCAGGTATAACTGTAGGTTCCCGATCCGCCCGTTGGAAACACTGTCGCCCCTCCAGTAGCATTGCCGTAACAAGATGCGGGGAACGTATTAACGGATGCTGAAATAACGGTATTACTGATGACTGTAGTAGTTCTGAATAAACAACCGTTGCCGCTATCCTTTACGTCAACAGTATAAACGCCCGGACTTAAATTGTTCGCTACCTGTGTGTTTTGCAAGCCCGGGCTCCATGTAAAGGAATAAGGCCCCAACCCGCCGGTGATGTTGGCTGTAGCAGAAGCCGGCGCGCAGCTCGGCGGAGGAGACAAGACCGAAATGGCCGGCATGTTAACAACAACCGCTTGCCGCAAGGTATCTGATTTGCCACAGAGATAATTTGAAACCAATTGAACGGTAAAAATACCGGAACTACTATATGAATGAGTAGGGCTGACGAGACTGGAAGTGTTGGTGGTACCAGCGGCCGGATCACCAAAATTCCATGAACACGTACTGAGTGTATAACCGGTAAATGGACAAATTGTAGGCGTGTCGAAAGCCAGAGTATTACAATTGAGAAAAGGCACGATGCTCGCCGTAAAGGGAGAAGGTGCCTCTTCAAAATAACTGCTTACAAAATTAGGCAAACCGAGTTGACAGGTCATGGTGCCGAGTGACTGGCCATTATAGGTGTAACTGCTGGCTGTACCTGCGTTGTTTGGATTGTTGACAACCCCAAGTACCGCTTGCCCGGGTCTGGCAACATAGATCTTGCCATTAGGGGCCAATTGCATAGTTCCAAGTTTCCACAAAGTATCTGAAAGATTATCCCCCTGCTTAAGAGACGTACCCAGGTAAACGAGTGGAGGGGCACAAAAGTCAAGTTGTTGTACGCCCCCGTTAGCGTTCCAGTAAAACCTTTTTCCGGTTGGTGAAAATTCACAGCTATACACCCAGCCGCCACTAATGCCATTACAGTTAGGCCCGGTTAATGCAAATAAGGGTTGATAATTACTGAGTAGTCCCGTCGAGTTATCGAAACGGTAAAGTTCCCAAACAGCATACGATAACCAACCACTTGGGCATGATTCGCTATAAACTACACCCAGTTTTTTTCCGTTGGGAGAGAATTTAAGTGCCCCGCATTTACTGGATCCGTTATGTGTTGGCGTGAAAGTGGTGTTGGGCGTGGATACCACGGCAGTTGTGTTCACTCCCGCAGCCGTGAGCAGGTAAGCCCGGAAACTCAGCGTATTCATTTCATGCGTCATGATCCAAATATCACTTTGGTTACAAGCCTTTGTGGCGCTGATTTTTTCTTCGCAGGGTACTGCGTCCAAGGTAGCGTTTTTTACAGTCACCGAACCATTACCTCCTGCCAGGCTCATGTCGACAATTGAATAATTGAGTCCCGCGCTGCCGCCACCACCCTGCACTGTAAATACATAATACAGATTTGTGCTGGCCGGCTTTTTCACAATGATGCTCGACTGGGCCGAATTGGTGCCGGTTAAACCGCCTCCATTGGCCATTACTGAATGCGTTTGATCCCAGATGGTCGTACCATCGGTATAAAACAATAGGGCACCGGCCGCGCTGGAGATGCTGGCGTTTCCATACATGGTATTTAGCGCGCCGTTGGTGGGTAGAGATGGAGGCGTGGTAGAGAATGAAAGCCCGGCATTATTGCCAAAATACCAGTTTTTGGTTTCATTCTGAGATTGCCCGGTGAGGCTTAACTGAATTAAGAGCAAGGCAAAAAAATATTTCAGCGAATGAAGCAAATAATCGAACGATAAGTTAACACTAAGCGATAAGCAGAATCAATATAAAGATAATAATAAATTTATCGGGGCAGCCTTTATTGCAGGTTTTCCGCTGAACCTAAAAGGTTTTTTCCAGGCAGTGATGCGATTCATAAATGACAACTAAGAAAGCCAGTCTTTTTTTATCGCCTTAAAATCTGCTTTTTTCTTACGCTAAATTTGTGGGTTTTGTCCCTTTTCTATTTCTCAACAATTATTTTTTTATTGACTTTCAGACCACCCGCCTCGCCGGTAATGAAATAGATTCCGGTCGGCAGGTTGCTAACCGTTATTTCCTTTTTGTCCGGATCAGACAATTTTAAGGTGCCCACATTTTGGCCGAGGGAATTGATGATGCGAATGTTGATGTTGTCCACTGAACTTATAGTAAAATTGCCGTTGTTTGGGTTTGGGTAAATGTTCAGACCTGCGTAATTGTTCAGTTGATGATCTTCCATGCCGATACAGGTGGCAACGAACTGGGTAACGGTTATTGTATTGCTGCAACCATTTATGTCTGTCCCGGTAAGTGTGTAAGTCGTGGTTACACTTAGGGTAATGTTGATTGTTGGTGTGGTAGCGCCCGTACTCCAGCTGTAACTGTTAGCTCCGTTCGCACTAATAGTCGAAAGTTCAAACCTGCAAATCTGCTTTTTGAGCACCGTTGCTGTAACATTGGGAACAGGGTTAACAATAACCGTCACACTTTTTGAACTGTTGCAGTTGCCGCTGGTGCCGGTAACATAATAAACGGTAGAGACCACCGGCGCGACCGTCACAGACGGAGAAATTATTCCGGTGTTGATGCTCCATGAATAACTTGATGCCGGACCCACCGCAGTTAATGTTGCGGTTTCGCCACTGCAGATAGCAGTGGGACTGGTTACCACAAAAGTTGGTACATAAACCGACAGCGCAAAGGCGTTGGTATTTATGCAACCCGTCAGTGTGTTAGTTCCGGTAACAAAATACAATGTGGTTGCAACCGGGTTTACGCTCAACGATGATCCGGAAGCTCCGCCGCTCCACGTGAAATTTATATTGTTAGTTGGACCCGTAACCGCCAGTACTGTTGATTGGCCCAAACAAATGGAAGGGAAATTGTTGATCAGGTTCACATTTGGCAATGGATTGACGACAATTATCCTGGTGTGAGATGCCGTGCAACTAAAAGAATTTGAACCTGTCAGAATATATTGGGTTGTAACATTGGGACTCACCACCTCGACAGTATTCGTGGTGTTCATGGGTTGCCATGTATAGCTGAGGCCGCCGGTGCCCGTAAGCGTAACGTTGCTTCCCTGGCAAATCGTAGTTGTTGATGATAAGATGGCTATAGTAGGACTTGGATCTATGACGACAGGTATCAAAGCTGTACTTGTACAAGTACCGTTTGACGCAGTCACCGTAAACATCGTCGAGGATACCGGATATACGGTAATATTAGTGCCAGTTAAGGGGCCTGGCAGCCAGGTAATGGTATTTGTGCCTGATGCAATAAGATTGACGCTCTTGCCTGAGCAAACCCTCGTTGGCGTTGCACTGGCATTGATTGACGGGACAGGATTTACCAGCAAGTTTAAAGTGCCGGTGCTGGCACAGGGGCCATTTGTTCTATAAACGGTATAGGTTGTTGAAACCTGAGGAGACACAATGATGGTTGGCGTGGCAGGGTTAGATCCCGGCATCCATGTATAACCGGTCGCTCCGCCGGCCGATAAGGTTGCCGTGTTTCCCAGACAAATTGCCGTCGGTGAGGCAACGGGGCTGAGGGTGGGTGTGAGTATAACAGCAACGCCCACAACCGCTGTATTTGTGCAACCATTCGCGCCTATGCCGGTTACAACATAATTGCCGGTAACCGGTGGAATGAATGCCACATTGTTTGGGGCGCCGGCGCTCCAGGTATACCCGCCAACGCTTCCACCGCCACTCAGAACTATTGTGCCACCGCTGCAAACCGTTGGACTGTTCACACCGGCCGTAATATTGGGCAAAGGATTTACGGTAAAAGAAATAGTGGCTGTGGATGTTCCGCACGCATCGGTACCTGTCACAGTATGTGATTGCTGACCTGTTGCGGTTGGTGTGAAGGGCACCGCGTTGCTGACATTTCCTGTCCAGCTATAGGTAGTGGCACCGGTTGCCGTTAAGATCACAGGGGTATTCAAACAAACAACCGGTGGGCTGACCGTGGCGGCTACGGTTGGTGTGTTATTTACGGTTACGGTGATCGAGTTGGTGGAAGGGCAGGTAAAAGGACTGCTGGCTGTTAATACGTAGGTGGTTGTGACTGTTGGAGAAACCCCTATCGAAGAGCCCGTACCACCTGTACTCCAGTTGTATACAGTGTTGTTGGACGGATTAGTCACCGCAAGTGACGCGGTTTGGCCGGCACAAATACTGGTGGGAGAGCCGGTTATGCTTACACTCATTGAAGGGATAACAGAGACTACCTGACTTGTTGAAGTGGTGCATCCCAATGTATTTGTTCCTATAACAGTGTATGTTGTGGAAACCGATGGCGAGACGGTAACTGTCGACCCCGTGAGGTTTGATCCCGGTGTCCACGTATAACTGGTAAAGCCGGTAGAAGATAAAGTTACCGTGCTGCCAGCGCAGATCGTGTTGGCTGGTGCTGTCAGCGTCCCACTATTTATGCTGATCATGGCCGGAGATTCATTGTAGAGTGCGTTCACATCATTTTGGCTTAACACTGAGGAGTACATACGTGCATCATCGATCTTGCCCGGGAAATAATAACTGAGGTTTGAACGCGCCCCAAAGTTGGCTGCAAAAGTCCCTGTGCCATAGTTTGCGGTCTGGTTATTCGTACTGGAGAAACTGGTCGCCGCAACCTGTAAAGAATTAACGTACAGTTTTATAGATGTAAGATCCCTGGTAAAAACCAGATGGATCCAGCTGGTGATAGGAACAGCCGAAGAAATAATATAAGATTGTACAGGGCTACTGCCATTATTGTAACATCCCGCGAAAATGTTTGGCGAGTTGTAATTCATAGACATGCACCAGGGTTGGCTGGAAGCGCCCACACTAAAAGCGATGAACCCGGTGGTCAACGTAGATGACGGTTTTATCCACATGCTGTAGGAATATACATTCAGACTTGCAAAACTAGCCGGAGGCAGGCTGATATAATTGCTGGTGCCGTTAAAATCATAAGCGTTGCCGGGGTTTCCAAACCTGTCTGATGTTAAAGAGGCGCCTACAACAGTCCCGTTGTTTCCATTGCCAGACAGATCGTTGGCGTTCCCGCAAAAAGGATAATAGGCAATTAAACTTGCTGTCGGGATTTGAGCCTGAACTGTGTTGGTAAGGAACAGAACTAAAAACAAAGCTGAAATTTTTTTCACGACTTCCGGGATTGTTTTATAAATATAGGATTTTTTTCAGCAAATCAGTCAATGCCATGTAGACATACTTATGGTGCTGCGACGGGGCCTAATCTTCCGCTCACCCACCAGGGATTCCCGGGACATGGCCCGGGACGCTCACACACCACCCTGAAGCGAAAAAACCTCTCCGGTTGTTTCCGAAAAGGTTTTTTCTGCTTTCCAACAAACCCGATCACCCTGAAGCGAAAAAACCTTCCCGCCACACGACGAAAAGGTTTTTTCTGCTTTAGGGTGCTCCCACCTGGGCTCGAACCAGGGACCCTCAGATTATGAGTCTGATGCTCTAACCGGCTGAGCTATAGGAGCGGTTAATATTCAGTGCAAACTCTCCCGAAATACGGGCCAACAGCTGGTAACTCGCTGATCCCCAAATAGTACCGGAGGAGTTAAAATTTTTCCGATTAAGGATTGCAAAAATAGAGAAATAGCGCATATTTACAAAATAATAATGCAGCATATTAAAAATATCATTTTCGACCTGGGCGGTGTTATTATTGGGCTTAACGTAAATAATACTATCCGCGAATTTAATAAACTCACCTACATGTCGTTTGAGGACCTCTACGCTCAGGCAGCGCAGAATGAGCTCTTCACAGGTTTTGACAAAGGTACGGTGAGCGAGGAGCACTTTTTTAAAACCCTGAGAAAGGAACTGCGTTATGAAGGCCCTGAAGATGCTATGCTAAAGGCCTGGAATGCTATGCTGCTTGACGTTCCTCAAAAGCGCCTGAACGCGCTGGTTGAAATGAAACAAAATTACAACACCTTTTTATTGAGCAATACCTGTGAGCCCCACATCACTGCCTTTGAGCACGACCTGTACATTAAACACGGGGTAAGAAACTTTAATGATTATTTTGACAAGGTGTATTACTCCTGCCGCATAGGCATGCGCAAACCCGACAAAGAGATCTTTGAATTTGTTTTGAAAGACAACGACCTCCTGCCTTCCGAAACTGTTTTTATTGATGATTCTGAACAACACGTAAAAGCCGCCGGCGAATGTGGCATTAATTCTTATTTGTTGCCCAAGAACGCCGAAATTGTGGACTTTCTCATCGAACTGGGACTGCTTGATTCATAATATACCGCGGGGGGTTGGCAATTTTTTCCACACTTTCAGTAATTAAGCGTTCGTGACCCCTGATTTATGTGGCATATTGTTTTCACCTTCCTATTTAAACCAGTAATTATGGAAAAGCACGAGAGAACAGAAATGACCACCATGACCAGTTGTGTGAATACACTCCAGGCCGACGGTTATACCGAGAATTTTATTATGAAGGATGTTGGCCTTGAAGCCCCCACGGCTCAACAGTTATACACGCCTGAAGAAATTAAGGTAGACAGTTTTTACCGTTTTGAAGGAGAAAGTGATCCGGCCGACAGCGCTATCGTGTACGCCATTGCAGCTAAAGACGGTGTAAAGGGGATCCTGATCGATTCTTACGGAGCCTATCGTAGTGATAAAATATCAAAGTTCATTACCGAAGTTGAAAATATTACCAAAAGAGACAACCACAGCAAAGAAGAAGTGGCAGAAGTTAAAGAGTAAAAAAGCCCGGTTCCGGGCTTTTTTTTAAAATTCAAATTTATATCCTACGCCTTTTACGGTCTTAAAATAATTTTCCCCTATTTTTTCACGCAATTTACGGATGTGTACATCAATCGTCCTGTCGCCTACCACTACTTCGTCGCCCCATACCTGGTCGAGAATAAACTCCCTGGTAAACACTTTGCCGGGTTTGCTGCAAAGCAAAGAGAATAACTTAAATTCCTTTTTAGGTAAAGATATTTCGGTTTCTCCTTTAAATACAGAGTGTTTCTCTTTGTCGATGCGTACTTCACCAAATTCAACATTTGATTCGGTAGAGGCAGCTGTTTGTAATCTCCTTAAAAGCGCCTTCACCCTGCTGATAAAAACGCGGGGCTTAATAGGTTTGGTGATATAATCATCGGCCCCTACTTCAAATCCCGCGATCTGGGTATAATCTTCGCTGCGGGCGGTTAAAAAGGCGATCAATACGTCATGCAGGCCTTTTTGCTCCCTGATTTCGCGGCAGGTTTCAATGCCGTCCATGTCGGGCATCATTACGTCAAGCACAATTAAATGAGGAAGTTCTTTTTTCGCAATTTCAATGGCGTCTCTTCCATTGTTGGCAGTTAAAATCTCGTAGCCTTCCTTCTTCAGGTTGTAACCCAGAAATTCAATGATATCTGGCTCATCATCCACCAACAGTATTTTAAAAGCAGCGTTGTTCATATATAAAATTTACAGGCAAAATTACAAAAAGGCCTACCTCATAAAGTTAACTTAATATTAAGTTATTTCCAAAAAATAACAATTATGTTAAACTTTTGGTAACGTGGAATTTAAGCAGGGGTCACGTTAGATTGTTTTTTTTGCAGCATCAATTTAATGTCATGCGAAATTATTTTACAGCCTGCTTTGTTCTTTTTTTATTCAACTTTTCAATCGCGCAAACAGGCAGGATCGCCGGAACGATCGTAGATTCAAAAACCGGGGAAACCCTCCTGGGAGCAACTGTTTTGGTGGAGGGAACAACCAAGGGCGCCTCGGCTGATTTTGATGGAAAATTTTCAATTAACAATGTTCCGGCAGGAAAAGTTACACTGGTTGTTAGTTTCATTTCTTACACAACAAAAAAAATTGAAGGCGTTATAGTAAAACCAAATGATGTTGCAGATGTGAATGTACAACTGGAAACTTCCACTTCAACCGACCTGGCTGAGGTTGAAGTGGTGGTGACCCTAAACAAAGAAAATAATTCGGCCCTAGTGCTACAGCAAAAAAACAACTCCAGCGTAAGCGATGGCATCAGCGCAGAGACTATTAAGCGTACGCCCGACAGGAATACCAGCGATGTATTAAAACGTGTAAGCGGTGTTACCATACAGGATGATAAATTTGTTGTGATAAGAGGATTGAACGAACGTTACAACGCTTCTTACCTGAACAACTCCCCCTTGCCAAGTACAGAGCCCGACAGGAAAGCCTTTGCCTTCGACCTTTTCCCGGCCAATATGCTCGACAATATTGTAGTCAATAAAACAGCCACGCCCGATATGCCATCTGAATTTGCAGGCGGGATCGTACAGGTTAATACAAAGAGCATCCCCGAAAAGAACTTCGTATCATTTAGCGCCGGCATGGGTTACAATTCTATCACCACCGGAAAAGACAAAACGATTTACGACGGCGGTAAATTCGACAAATTTGGATTTGATGACGGATCGAGAGATCTGCCCTCAGGCGTTCCTTCATTAAAAAACCAATATGAATGGTCCAGCACCCCCGACCAGGCAAAAGTTGCCAAAGAATTTAAAAACGACTGGGCATACAGCCAATCGAAGTTTGCGCCAAACTCAAGTGCGCAATTTGCGGCAGGATACAATTTTAAGAGAAATGAAAAAGATTTCCTTGGTGTGATCTTCAGCCTTGGTTATTACAGCAACCAGAATCTGTACAACCAAACCCGCACCGAGTATGAAGAGTTAAGCGTTAATGGTCAGAACCCCGAACGCAGGCCTATCCAGCAACAATACACCAACCGTGTCAATCAAACCCAGACTTCAACAGGCTCATTGCTGAATCTGTCATGCAAACTCAACGATAACAATACCATTAGTTTAAAAAACCTGTTAAGCGGCTCGGCCGATAATAAATTCATTACTTCTAAAGGGATCAATAACTTTGAAGAGGAGAACCTCATTCACGACAGGATCAATACACGTTTCTTTTCAGCCAACCAGATCTACTCCTCGCAGTTAAACTCCGATCACTTTATCCCTGCGGCCAAAATAAAAGTCGGCGTCAATGTTGGCTACAGCGCTATTCAGAGAACAGTGCCTAATCTGAGATTCACAGCCTATGGCAAATACGATCACCTCAAAGATTACGATCCGTCGGAAGGACCCAACGAAAAGGATACCGTTTACCGCGCCTACGTCTCCAACTCCTCTTCAACCAGCCCCGATTACGCAGGCTTCAGAAATTTTTCTAAGCTAACCGAAAAAATAATCAGCGGTAAGCTTGACCTTTCGCGGTTATTTAAAGTCAACGAAAAAATAAAGGTGGACGTAAAAACAGGCTTTTTATACCAGGACAGGACGAGGCAGTTTGATATGAGGCGTTTTGGACTGGCCCAGTATTCATCTTTCCAGGGACAGCCTGTTTTTTTTGACGACAGTTTGTTGTATGTAACTGAAGACAGGATCTTCGAACAGCAGAACATGGGTGTTACACCATACGGTTCGGGAGGTTTTAAAGCCCTTGAAGACACCAAGGTGGATGACAATTACTCGGCGAACTCAAAACTGGTTGCCACCTACGGAATGGGAGAATTAAAAGCAACGGATAAAATAAGGCTTATCGCCGGGGCAAGATTTGAAAGCTATACTCAGAAACTGACAGTTGATTACCAGGTGAAGGATTCTGTATATGTTAACAATACCGTTACAGACCTGCTTCCCTCGATCAATTTCATTTATAATATCAACGAAAAACTGGGCGTCCGCCTGGCGTATTACAAAACTTTAAACCGCGCCGAATTCAGGGAACTGGCTGGCGCCAACTGGTATGACCCAGAAACACGTTTATCCAACGCGGGAAATCCTAACCTCGTTCGCTGTTCGATACAGAATTTTGACGCGCGCTTTGAAGTTTACCCGGGCCGTGGGCAACTATTTACTGTTTCAGGATTCTATAAATATTTCGACAAACCCATCGAGCGTTATATGTATGCCGGTAACAGGCAGCAGGTATATTACAAAAACGCCAACTCCGCTGTTGTATACGGAGGAGAGATGGAGTACAGGATCAACATTGGCGCGATTCTGAAAAAGGACTCCGTGAAATTTCTGAATAACCTGTCGTTATTTTCAAACCTGTCGTTGATCAAATCTGAAGTGAACGTAAAAGGAATAGATGAAAACGTACCTGATACCCGCCAGATGCAGGGCCAGGCGCCTTATATTATCAACGCCGGCATTTCTTACATTGATAACGAAAATAACTTTAGTTTCACCGCCATGGTGAACCGTGTTGGTCAGCGGATCTTTATTGTAGGCAGCAACATTGTAGCCAATCGCTGGGAAAATCCTCGTACCGTAGTTGATCTGCAGGTAACAAAGTCTTTTTTAAAAAACAGACTGGAACTCCGTTTTAATGTGAAAGACCTGTTGCACCAGGATTGGATCATCTACTATAAAGGTACCGACAGAAAAAGTAATACTTACAGACCCGACGAAGATTATTTGAATTTCAAAAGGAATTTCGGATCCACCTACTCTTTTGTGATCAGCTACAAATTCTAGGTTCTAAAAATCAGCCATGCTAACCTTCAGTTAACATTGAATTGACTGTTATTTAATTTTACATTAATGATAAAGCAACTCTGATGACGGAAATTTGCGGAAACAAAAATTAATATAAAATAAATTAACATGAAAAGATTTTTACTATCCGCAGCAGCAGCTTTAACGATCGGTACATCGTTTGCGCAGAGCACATTTTTCGATAAAACCTGTTACAGGGGCGCTTTTGCTCCTTCACCGGCCGCCATGTGGACGAACACCTGGACCGAGTGGGATCCTCAAAATAAAGTATATGGAGCAGCGACAGTCACTGTTAGCTCAAACATCAGTACAAACACAACATGGTCGACCGGCCAGGTGATTTTATTGACCGCACCGATCTATGTAACAGTTAACTCTATCTTAACCATACAACCCGGTGTTACCATTCTTGGTAAAAAAAATACCGGAGCCGCGCTGATTATCACGCAGGGTTCAAAGATCATTGCTAATGGTACAGCAGCCCAGCCTATCGTATTTACTTCAGACCAGGCAGTCGGCTTACGCGGCCTTGGTGACTGGGGTGGTGTAATTATACTTGGTAAAGCCTCAAATAACAATTCAGGTGGCACCAACAATATCGAAGGTCTTCCTATCAGCAACAGTACTTTATATGGCGGAGGTTCGTCACCCGACGACAATGATAATTCAGGCTCCCTGCAATATGTAAGGATTGAATATTGTGGCGTTCAATACGCGCCAAACCAGGAGATCAATGGCTTAACTTTTGGGGCTGTGGGCCGTGGAACAATTATTGATTACGTACAGGTATCTTATTGTAATGACGACGCGTTTGAATGGTTTGGTGGTTCTGTAAACGCAAAGCACCTGATCTCCTACCGTTGTTTGGATGATGATTTTGACACCGATAACGGTTTCAGCGGCAAAATTCAGTACGGCCTTGCGGTACGTGACCCTCAATTTGCGGATAACCCAAGTGTTTCCACTTCCGAGTTCTTTGAATCAGACAACGACGCTACAGGAACTTCAGCTGTTCCTCAAACTTCAGCAATTTTCAGCAACATGACCTGCATCGGACCACTGAGAGGTGTAGTTACAGCAACCTACGCAAGCGGTCACCGTTCACGCGCCCGTATCCGCAGAAATTCAGCACTAAGGATCTATAATTCCATTTTGATGGATCAGGCTACCCGTGGTATGTTTATCGACGGTTCAGCTTCAGAGACCAACGCGTTAAACAACAACCTTAAATTTAAAAACAACATCGTTGCAGGTTACGGTCAGCGTGCCACAGAATCGGGTACCTTCGGTATCATCACGCCAAACGTATTCATTATCGCCAACGCTAATGATACATTAAAATTAAGTTCTAATATCCTGACTACTCCATATAACTATACCTCGCCTGATTACCGTCCTTCTGCAGGTTCTCTCGCATTATCCAACGCCAGTTTTACTGATGCTATTATCGCTTCGGTTACCAATCCAAGCGTTGTAAGCGTTACAGCTACTTACGCCAGTTCGGTATGTATCGGTAATGGTACTGTGATCACTGCGCCGGCAATGTTCTCTCCGGTAACCACCATTCCTGCTGAATATTGTTCCTTGATGTGGTCAGTATCTCCGGGAATCGCTATTTCAAGCGCTACGGTTACCAACCCTACATTCACTATCTCAACGGTAGGTACTTTTACCTCGTCTTTAGTGGTAACAACTGCCAACGGTGTAAGCACGGTAACAAATGCCATCACTGCTTACACCTGCGATAACGTCGGTATCAAAGAAGCAAGGAACCAAATCGGTGTGATTTCGGTGTACCCGAATCCAACTTCTTCTGACATCACTAACGTGAAAATTGACGTTAATACCGCCACATCTCTCAACGTAGTGATCTTTGATATTACCGGAAAACTAATATCACAACCAGTACAAAATCAACAACTGTTTGCAGGCATCAACAATGTTGTAATAAGCACCAGTGAATTGAACAATGGAATTTACTTTGTAACATTAAAAACCAATTACGGTAAAGAAACCGTTAAATTAGTAGTTAACAGGTAATTTAAGCCCTTATTTGAACAAACGCCTGCTATATTAGCGGGCGTTTTGTTTTTATGACCGAAAGAAAGATCACATATGCAATGAACAGGATCAAAACCTGCAAAGAAAATGGCTTTGTTATGGAGGCGCTGCTCAAAAACTACCATTTAAATTTAGACATCATCAAACACATTCTGGGAACTTATTCGCTTGATTATTCGGTTGAGGGGAAAAAAATAAAAACAATAATAAACGATTTCCTGGAAGAAATTTCAGTGAATCCACAACTAAAATCCATACTCAATAAAAAGAACCTCAAGGTGGTGAAACCCTGGCTTGAGAAAATGGACCTGTTCTTTAAAACCCTCAAATTAAAGCCGCCGGCCAACACAAACGCATTACTTGCCGAAACTGAAAAGATCTTTTCTATTCTCAATATTTCCATTTCAAAATTATTCTCACAACATAAAGTTCAGAAATCTACCTGATTGAATCTGAACGCTGCAGTCTCTTGCCGCGTCGTTTTTACCTTTTGCTATTGCTCAAACCGGGGTCGATTTAATTAATATTAAATTAACATTCTATTGGTATCGGCTTAAACTTAAAAGTTAAACTTTACTTTCTGAGATGAGTGTTAACCAGTGTTCAATAATATTTGTAGATAATTCAGTTAACCGGATTTTCAAAACAATAGATACGCTAAAAAAGAGTTTTAGCAGTGTATTCATTTTTAATCACGAAAAAGATTTTCTTGAATTTATAAATGATAACCATGCCGATGTTATTTTTTTAAATTTAGATCTGGTTCCAAACGATGGGGTGGTGCTTACCAAAGAGATCAGGCAGAAAATACAGGACCCCACGCCTTTCATTATTATTTACAGCGACAAGCAGGACGATTTTGTGCAGGAGCTGGCATTTAACGCAGGCGCTGACTCATTTATCTCTTTCCATAACAAGGCCTCGGTGATGGAATTATTCCTGAACAATTTATTGCGTCGTCGTATTAAAACCAATAGTAATTCAAAGAAAGAGGTAATTATTGATAATGAACGTTATCTCATCTTTAAAAACGGCGAACCTTTTCAATTGCCGCGTAAAGAATTCAGGTTGTTTGAGCTGTTATACAACAACCCTGAAAAGTTTTTTACCAAGACCGAGATAGCGGGTTTTATCTGGCACGACGAGGCCATCGCCAATAAACGCACTATCGACGTGCACATATACAATATCCGACAGTTCTTCGGCAAACGCATCGTGCAATCGCAAAAAGGAAAAGGTTACCGCATCAACAAAAAGGTGATCGGTTAACGTGTGGTTTAATCTCTGTTTATTGTTGCCCGGCTTCCTGTAATTACCGCTAAATGGCAATTGAGGTTCAGAGTTCATAAAATTTATTTTAACTTCGGGCGTCGATCCTGTTAAAATAAATTGCGAAGCGTCAACATTATAAAATTTTCGGTCTTAGTTCTTCTGTGCATCGTTGGCTGTATCCTGAGCCTGCTGTATGGCGGAAGCGAGCCGGTTCAGGCCGCCAGTATTTCATCGTCGGACTTTATTTTCTGGCAGATCCGTTTTCCAAAAACCATTACTGCCATTATTGCCGGTAGCACTTTATCGGTAGCCGGTCTGATCCTGCAGGTGATGTTCAGGAATCCCCTGGCGGGACCTTATGTACTTGGCATTAGCTCAGGGGCCTCGCTGGCTGTTGCAGTAAGTATCTTTGCCGGTAACGCCTTTCATTTATTCTCAGACTTTTTTATCGGGAAAAGTTTTATTGTTTTCGCGGCTGTAGCCGGCAGTTTCCTTGTCACAGTGCTCATCCTCACCATTTCAAAAAAAATAAACAGCAACATTGTCTTGCTGCTCATTGGTCTCATGTTCTCGCAGATCTGCGGAGCCATGCAAATGGCGCTTGAATACTTTGCAGACCCCAACAGCCTCAAAAGCTTCGTGATCTGGGGAATGGGTTCTCTTTCCAATAACACAAACGATGATCTTTTGATTTATGTTCCGTTAGCGTTGGTTTGTACCATAGCGCTGCTGTTTTTTGTAAAACCATTGAACGCCCTGTTACTGGGGCAGAATTATGCGCAAAACGTGGGTATTGATTTTAATAAAAACCGCTTTTACCTCATCCTGATTTCATCGCTGCTCACAGGCCTTACAACCGCCTTCTGCGGTCCCATCGCGTTTATCGGCACCGCTGTTCCCATCCTGTCGCGCATGATCTTCAGTTCGTCCAAACAGCACCTGCACCTGGTGTCGTGCCTGCTCATAGGCTGTATCATCCTGCTTTTTTCCGACGCCCTTTGCAATTCACTGATACAAAATGTTTCATTGCCCATCAACATGATCACCACCTTTATTGGCGCGCCACTCGTTATCTACTTAATGTTTAAAAACAAACACTGGTAAATGCCTGCGAACGAAAAAATAACTTTAAAAAACGCGACTGTGGGTTACAAAAAATCCGGTGGCGATATCGCTATTCTCGATCATATTAACCTCAGTTTTTACGAAGGCGATTTTGTTGGTATTGCGGGCCTGAACGGAACAGGAAAATCCACACTCCTGAAAAGTCTTTGCGGCCTGCTCCCGCTGTTGTCAGGTACACTAAATATCAACGGTATTGCCGTCAACGAACTTTCGCTGGAGGCGCTGGCTAAAAAAGTGGGAATTGTTCTCACCGAAAGGGTGGGCGGTTTTAATCTCACCGCTTACGACATTGTTGCCGCTGGGCAAATGCCTTACACAGGCTCATTCAACCGTTTAAATGCGGAACATCTGGCAGTAATAGAATCTGCTATTGACCAATGCGGCATCAGGAACCACCGGCATAAACCCGCGAATGAACTGAGCGACGGACTTTTCCAGAAGACTGTGATCGCCAAAGCCCTTGCCCAGCAAACACCGATATTGCTGCTCGACGAACCCAGCGCTTTTCTCGATTACGCTTCTAAACACGATCTGTTCCTGTTATTGAAACAACTCGCGCAACAGGATAAAAAATGTATACTTGTGAGTTCGCACGACCTCGACCTGGTGCTGAAGTATTGCAACAAAATACTGCTGGTCTCAGAAAAAGGCGCAGAACTGCTGCCCGTAGCAGAGGCCACCCAAAGCGACACCTTTAAAAAAATCGGCGGCGGATTCATTTAAACCTCCAAAAGCCCGCCGCGGGCAACTTACCAACAATTTTTAAAAACCAGCTTTTATTTGTAATTAAACTATATTTTTGTCGCCTTATGGCACTAATAGTTAAGGCATCTACGCTACCAAACGCGGGCAAAGGTTTGTTTACCGATAAGCCCATTAAAAAAGGGGCAAAAATTATTGAATACAAAGGCGAAATTATCGACT
This sequence comes from Bacteroidota bacterium, assembly GCA_040386615.1. GTDB lineage: Bacteria > Bacteroidota > Bacteroidia > B-17B0 > Aurantibacillaceae > Aurantibacillus. The sequence goes on along the minus strand of JAZKFC010000012.1, from coordinate 92,856 downwards.
GGAAAGAATATGAAAAGCGTGTAAAGGAAGACAGGGATGGCTACCTGTTCTTTGTCAACAAACAGATCTGCATCGACGCGTTCGATACGCCACAGCACAAGGCGCGCTACGCCAACGACGCCAAAGGCCTTAGCCGTATTAAAGGGCTCAGGAACAATTCGAACTATGAAGTATTCGGTACAAAATGTTTTATCGTTGCTGAAAAAGCCATCGAGGCCGGAGAAGAAATTTTTGTGAACTATACCAAGGAGTACTGGGACTGTATCCGCTACAACATCAAACACAAACTCTATAAAAGCAAATAGACCTGAGTAAATTTTTAATAGTCGGACTTGGCAACATTGGCGGGGAGTACGCTGAAACCCGCCACAATATCGGCTTTAAGATCGTTGATCGCCTCGCCGCTGAGGCAGGAATAAAATTCGCGACCGACCGCTACGCCGACGTGGCGCAATTCAAATACAAAGGCAAACAACTCATTTTAATAAAGCCATCCACTTATATGAACTTAAGTGGAAAGGCCGTAAATTACTGGCTGCAGGCCGAAAACATAGAGGTAACAAACATGCTGGTGCTGGTTGATGAACTGGCCTTGCCTTTCGGTAAGATCCGCATCGGTCCGAAAGGCAGCGATGGCGGGCACAACGGCTTAAAAAGCATACAGGAGACTTTAAATACGCCGGTTTATCCCCGGCTGCGTTTTGGTATCAACAACGAGTTCAGCAAAGGCGCCCAGGTAAATTACGTATTGGGAAAATGGAACGAAGAGGAACTGAAAACCCTCAGTGAGAGAATTACCTTTGCCGCCGACGCCTGCAAAGCCTTTGCTTTTATGGGGCTTGAACGCTGCATGAATCAGTTCAATACAAAGTAATTAAACCCGGCCTGAATGAAAAATTTAATTCTGATCAGTGTTGCCGCCTGCTTTTTTACACGTGGCTTGTCGCAAAACACGCCCTCCGCAGAACCGCAGGCAAGTGGTAACTGGGAAGAACGTTATAACTTTCTGCTCAGGACCGCCGATTTGTACGAAGCCGATTCCGCCATCTATTTCAACTTACAGGCGCTTGAACTCGCGCGTGAAAACAACAATATTTTTCTTTCAGCCGATGTTATGTCCCGTCTTGGCAACAATTACAGGGCCCAGGGCAACTATTCGCTGGCTTTGGAATATTATGACAAAGTGCTCAGGGTTACCGACAGCATTGAAGATTCAAAAAGCACGGCGGGTATTTTCCTCGACATTGGTTATGCGCATAAATTACAGGAAGATTATGAAACAGCACGCGACTATTACACAAAGGGACTCGCAATTTATAAATCCCTGGATGACAGCGCCAATGTTGCCCTGGCATATAACCGCATAGCTGTTGCCTACTACTACGAGGATAGCCTGGAAGAGGCGAAACGGTATTATTTACGCGCAGCGACAATAGCTGAAAAAACAGGTGATGCTCAGACCCTTGCGCAATACCTGGTGAATATCGGCATTGTGTTCTATGATCAGAAACAATACCGGGCCGCTCTGATCTTTTTGGAGAAAAGCCTTGCCCTCGAAAAAAAGGTAGACGACACCAACACCAGGCTTAAAATGTTTGGGTTTACCGGCGAATGTTATTTTGAACTGTTGAAGGAAGCCACACTGCGAGGCACGGCTGAACAGGTAGATGAACTCACCCTGCAGAGCCGTCGTTATTTGATCCTCGCCACAGGAGCGGCCGAAAAAGATAATGATGTGGAAAGTGCAGCGCGTTTCAGAAAAATGGCTGAGGATGCAGACATTTTAAATGAGCAATATTACAGTAATCCTTACCTGATCCTTTTAATCCCCCTGCTTGTTATTATGGCTTTTGTTGTGTGGAAAATTAAAAATGAACGAAGGGCCAGGATCAAGTCCTAAGTTCCCGATTTAAAAGGCACCGGTATATTATACTTGCACTTCACTGTTTTGCCATTGTAGGCGCCAGGTTTCCATCTTGGCATTGAAGAAATCACACGCATGGCTTCCCAATTGCATTCGCGACAATCCGCCATACCGTTCACCACCATAATGTTTTCAGGATATCCAAAGCGGTTCACAATAAATTTTACCACAACCTGCCCCGACATCTTTTTACTTTTTGTTGTTACCGGAAATTTTGTTTTGGCTTTTATAAAGGCTTTCAGTCCCTCAATGCCTCCCTGAAATTCGGGTGCCGTCTCACCCATAGGAACACCGGTGCTGTCCGGAATATTTAATTTTTCAGCCTCTATAAACTTTCCCCTGTTGTCGAACTTTACAGCAATGTTCGCTTTTTTATAATCGCTCTGGTACATGAGGGTAAAAAATTGATGTTTCAGGCGGGTGGCAGGTTTGTTGTTGGCGTCCATGTAAATTGTATCCACAGTACCGCATTCTCTCCTGAAAATAGTATCACATTCTCTGTCTCCCATGGTGGCAGCCGAACAAATATCTTCGCAATATCCCTGCGGATCGTTTAAGGCCGCCCTGGTAAGCGCCCGGTTATAATAAGTGTCGGGATGCTGTTTTATTATTTCTGAGATCGTGTACAAAGAATCGGCTTCGCGGTATTTTTTTTCATTAAAAGCCCTAAGGCCTTTTTCATAAAATTTAAAGGCCGAGTCTGTCAGCTTCTTTTGATCTTCGAGTTTAAATTTTGGTTTTGGCAGGGGCTGAACCTTCTGAGCAAAAAAACATGTGGAAAATGCGATCAAACAGGCCGGTAAAAAGTATTTTAGCATGTTACAAATATAGAATTCCCGATCGAAATTCTAAAACCGATTTACGATGCTTTATCGTCTGCAACATCTGTAAGTATGCCCTTCACCGAAGATACCACCCCGGCCACATCACTGCTCAGCAGCGCGCCCGAAAGGCTAACAAGTTTGCCGGCAATATTAATCGCCTTTTGAACTGATTTTATGGTTTTAAGGGTTTTGACAATATCTTTTTGAGCAGTGTTTAACTCCGCCAGCGAATCCTGCGCCTTTACGCCAATCTCTATGGTTGCCAGTTCAAACAGGGTTTTACTTTTAATAAGAAGTTCCTGCGCCTGGTAACTCAAAGCTTTAACTTCCTTGTACTCCAGTGTTTCGTCTTTCGCCCTGTGATTGATCGCCAGGGCAGCCTCTTGCAGGATTACTCCCAGGCTCTGTAAACTGTAGGTTTCAGCCATTGCTTTATTTTTTGATGGGTTATTGTATAGATTTAATAGTGTTGCTGATCTCATAAACTTCAGCGGCGTATTTTCGCACAAAGACTATTGCTTCTTTAGATGTGATCGTCGCCGTTTTGAGTTTCTCAGCTACCGCGTGGTGACCTTCCTTCATTTTTTTCAGGCCCTCGCTTATTTTTACGATCTGCTGCCTGCTTTTTTCAAGCTGAAGTTTTTCATTCAGACATTCCCTCATGAGGTCAATTTTTTTACTGTACTCCAGGTCGGGGTCGGCAAGAATGCTGTACTTTGAGTCTATCAACCCGGCATCGCTTACCAGGGCCCTGAGCAAACAGTTGTCGAGCATCTCCGTTAACGCGTCAATACTCAATGCAAGGGCGCCATCATATTTGATCATGATCTCTTTCACCCTTTTGCGCCGGTAGGCCCCGGCCATTTCAGTTGTGAATATGCCGGATATTTTTGTTAAAGCAGCTATTTTTTCGTCCCCGTTTTTATCGTCGGTTAAATTCAGTTTGGCTTTCAACGTCTTGTCTGCCCTGAGATTTTTACCGATGTCGTCAAAATTAAAGTTCACCAGGTCCTGATCAGATATTTTACTGATGCCTGAGAAATAAGCTGAAATACCTGTCATAAACACATTGATAACCGCATCGGCAGCCATTGCGGTTTTGGGTTCGTTGTCGAGAAACACCAGTGAGGGTGTCGTTACTTTTTTGGGGGACGCGTTTCCAGCGTTGTAAATGCCGCTGGTTTGGGTGAAATGAAAATAACTGTAGGTGTATGAATAGCCAGCGTCTTTGTATGCTGCAATTGTATGCACCGAGGTTTTGGAAAATGAGTTGATGTGTTCAAGATCCACACAGGAGCTTGTGACAATCACTAAAGCCATCAGGCTGGCCAAATATTTTTTTTGTTTCATGATGTTGGTTTTTTGCTGAAATTTCGCCGGTCCTTCCCGATTATGAAAACGTTTCTTAAAAGTCAAACTTTAGTTTACCGGTTTTGTAATAGTGGAACTCGGCGTTTCGTCTTCTCGTTAATCCTTTTAAGGGTGCGCCATTGGCCTTATTCCACCTCAGCCATTGCGCCTGTATAAGATCATAACTCACAGGGTTGGCGTTGATCACTTTCAAAAGTGTTGAGTCTTTCAGGTTTTTTGCGCCCAGGTTATAAGCGAAGCTTACTAGGGCATCAAACTGCTGCTGGCTCACGTCGTCGCGGGTGTAAGTGTCAACGGCTTTTTCAAAATACCCGAGGTCGTGCCGTAAAAAATTCATGGCTTCTTGCTGCGTGCACAACTGCCCGGCGGCTACTTTTTTACCATCGGGATAAATGGTGGTGCCGTATCCTATAGTCCACACTTTAGCCGGACAGAGGTACGACTTTAAAAAAAGACCTTCAAACTGTTTGATCAGGTCGATGCAGCTGAGGGATACACTGGTGATTTTTGCCATATTTTAGATGGTGGCCTACTCTTCTCCGGATTTTCGGCAAACTCCGTTTCAAATTCATAAAAAGGATAAAATTCCGGAGGCGGTTTAAAAGTATCTATAAAACGATACGACAGAAAAAAATTGGTCGAAAATATTTGAAATGCCTGAATGCCTTGTTTTTAAAGGAAATCTTCTCTGCAAAACATGAAAAGTGGCGGTGCACCGTCACGGATTTTTTGGTCTTTGTAAGTGTTTTACCTCAAAAAATGGAGGGTGGTTGGTAATTTCCGGGGCAAATCATTAACGGCAAATGAAAATTAACCACTGCCCCTACTCTGACCGCAAGAGTAGCGGTGGCCCAGGCTTCGGTGTAAGCGTAGACGGTGTAAAGGCACGGTGCTGTTTACTTGCTCTATTTAAAGCACCTTCGCAGAAAGCGGCGTAGTTCGCGGCTCGACACCCGCGGTGATTCGAGGAAGCCAAAATGCCCGTCGTGTTCGAGGTATAAAACGCTTTTGTTTTTTATCAGTCGTGATTGTTCCAGCAGGATAGCGGCCGGCAATACATTGTCGCGTTCGCCAATCACCATCATAATAGGATACTCTACAAGACCCAGGATAATGTCGCGGCTTTGCCGGTCGCGCATCCCATGAAGGGCGGCGATGATCCCCTGCCTGCCTGTTTGTCTCGCTATGCCCAGGGCAAATGAAATTTCGTCGCCCAGGTACTTTAAATTTTTAGTGGCAAACAGGTTCCTGATGGTGTTTTTGGTATAAATATTCTTATTGGCTTTTACCAGGTCTATAGCGCGAAGCCTGTCTTTCTTTTTTTCTTCACTATCGGAGTATGCGGTGGAGTGAAACAAACAAAACCCTTTTAAATTATCGGGGAAAAGATCGGCAAAGGCCAGGGCCACATAACCGCCCATACTGTGCCCGATAATGACATATTTTTTTAACCTCAGGTGTTCCATCACCGCCTTCACACTTTTCGCCATCAGGTCCATGCTGTGTGCATACCCCAAACAAGGCGTTTGTCCATGCCCCGGCAGATCGATAGCTATCACCCTGTAAGACTTTGAAAGATTTTCAGTCACGGGCTTCCAGATCTCTTTCGAACCCAGGAAACCGTGCAATAAAACAACAGCCCTGCCCTTCCCGGTGTCTGAAAAATAAATCTTCTCCTGTTTATAAATAGCTGTTTTGTTCACCTTGCAAATGTTATTGAAAAACCTGAGCTGAAATTAAGAAAGAAATTTTAGTAGTGGCGGATGTTTTACAAAAGGTTACCCGCCGCCATCACAAAACCTTTCACCTTTGCCCGAACACCGCGTGTAAACTCAGTCTTAAGCCGGCTTTATGAAATGGTTAATTCACGTCCCTGTAAAATACCACGTTCAGGGTATTTTTTATAATGATTCTAAATAAGAATTTTGCGTCGACAATAATTAATAATCAATAAACATGAAAAACCACTTTTACCTTCCTTTACTCGCCATAGTGGCACTGAGTACTTTCAGCAGCTGTAAAAAAAGCAAAACCGAACCTGAACCGGAGCCTGAAACCCCAGTAACACCAGTATATACCGTACCAACGACTTATAATTTCGCGAACGCTGATTTTTCTTCTTCAACGCGTCAAATTGAAATGCTTGGAGAATTAACCACTTATTTAAGGTCGGCCCATACAACAACGGCTGCCACGCAACCTACATTAAGCGCGCAAAAATTAAAAGACATGTACGCGAATGTCAACAATCCTTTTGCAAGCAACACGCTTAACACCAGTGGCATCAACCTGAAAACTAAAACAGGTAATGCTCTGTCTTTTCAGAGCCTGATGGAAGCTAACTTTGACGACGCGCAGCCGGCAAGCATCTCGGCAGCGGCTAATCCTACAACAAGCACCGCTTCAAACGGCGTGAGGGGCAAATTAGTTTCACCTGCCAGGGCCATACTGGTAGACGCAAACGGTTTTGAATACAAAGAATACGCTGAAAAAGGATTGATGGGCGCGGTATTTTATTACCAGGCTACAACCCTATTGTCTACCATTTCCTCACTTGACAATACCCAGATCGTAAACGGCCGCACAGCGCAGGAAAAAGCGTGGGACGAGGCCTTTGGTTACTTCGGAGTGCCTGTGGCTTTTCCAACAAGTACTGTTGGGTTAAGAAACTGGGGCAGCTATTGCAATTCGGTGAACGTTGCCATCAACTCCAACAGCACCATCATGAACGCCTTTCTTAAAGGCCGTGCCGCCATCAGCAACAAAGACAATGCTGGTCGCGACGCCGCAGCTACCACTGTTATCAATACCTGGGAAAAAGTGGCTGCGGCGAAATGCATCAGTTATTTAAAGGGCGCCAAAAATAATTTATCTGATAAAGCCACCCTACATCACAACCTGTCAGAAGGTTACGGTTTTGTGGTATCCTTCCAATACAATCCTTCAAAAACGATCAACGCCACTGATATAGCCACTCTATTGGGCTACTTTGGCACCAACCTGCATAACCTGAGTACTTCAAATCTCGACCTGGCCATCAGCAAACTCGAGACCGTATTCAGTTTAAATGCCGCTATCATTCCTTAATTAATTTTAATAAACGATTTTTATATAAAAGCGCCGTATTAGGGCGCTTTTATAGCGTTAAACCCGGTACCATTTTTATGGTATTGATCAAAACCGTCAAAAATCGCAATTTAACACCTCATTTGGCAAGCCATGAAGCGTAGAAACATAGTAGGAATTTTGGGTCTGGTTCTCACCATCGCTTTTTTTTCTGATTGTAAAAAGAAAAAAACCGAGAAAGAGGAAACGGATGAGTCTTTCGACAAATCCGCTATGCTCGTTAATTACGCTGACAAGATCATCCTTCCGAATTTTCATTCTTTTAAATCCACCTTCGATTCACTGGTCGTGTCTTTTAATGATTTTACCCAGCAAAAAACAATCGCGCGCCTTGGCATTCTCCGCCAGAAATACATATCGGCCTACCTTCAATTTCAGCACGTGGCCACCTTTGAATACGGTCCGTCGGAATCTGAAAACTTACGCACCAACTTTAATACCTACCCTGTTAACACCGGCCAGGTAAATTCAAACATAGGGTCCGGCAATTACAACCTGGGCACTATCGAAAATATCGACGCCAAAGGATTTCCCGCAATAGATTATTTATTGTTTGGAAAAAATGCAACAGACAGTTTAATTGTAGCGCAGTTTAGCACCGACGCGAAAGCCGCCAACAGGCTGACATACATGAACGACTGTATCAGCGAAATGCAGGCAAAGATCAATACCATTGTCAACTCCTGGGCCAACGGTTACCGAAACAGCTTTGTGAACTCCACCGGTTCACAGATAGGCAGTTCACTGGGCTTAATGATCAACCAGCTGAATTTCGAAGTTGATCTTTTAAAGAACAGTAAAATTGGTATTCCGCTTGGCAAAAAATCACTGGGAGAAAAACTTCCTGAAAAGTGCGAGGCTTTTTATGCCAACGGTATCTCGGTTGCCCTTGCCAAAGCGTGTTTATTAAATATTGAAAATGTATATCTTGGCCGTTCGGCTTCAGACGCTAACGGTTTGGGTATTGACGACTACCTCGTGCACCTTGACGCCAAACACGGGTCAGAAACACTGAACGAGGCCATTAATAAACAGTTCGCGGTTGCCAAAGCAAAACTTAACCTTGTTGGCGAACCTTTGTCATCATCCATTAACACTAACGGCGCGGCGGTTGACGCGGCTTACCTGGAGCTGGTAAAATTGCTGGTATTGTTAAAAACAGATACACCTTCGGCGCTGGGTGTAATCATTACTTACCAGGACGGCGACGGTGATTAAACTCAGGTCATATTTCCTAAAACCCTCACACCTTGCTCCACTGGCCGTTTTTAGAATGGCCTTTGGCATTTTAATGCTGGCTTCTGTAGTCAGATTTATGGCCAAAGGCTGGGTACACAGCATGTACATTCTACCTAAAATATTTTTCCCTTATTATGGTTTTGAATGGGTGAAGCCGCTTGACGGCGCCGGTATGTACCTGGTATTTGCCCTGCTGGCCATTGCGGCGCTGCTGATCGCCCTCGGGCTTTTTTACCGTGTTTTTGCAATCCTGTTCTTTATACTTTTCACCTATGTTGAGCTGATCGATAAAACAAATTACCTCAACCACTACTACTTTATAAGCATCGTTAGTTTTCTTCTCATCTTCCTGCCGGCGCATCGTTATTTTTCGCTGGATACACTCCGTAATAAAAATCTCTTTGCCACACATGCCCCCAATTATTTTATCCTCGTTATTAAATGCCAGGTATTTATTGTTTACTTTTTTGCAGGCCTGGCCAAGATCAATGCCGACTGGCTGTTACACGCCCAACCCTTAAAAATATGGCTGCCGGCCCACAGCGAAATGCCCGTAATAGGAAGCCTGTTGACCAAAGAGTGGGTTGCCTACGCTTTTAGCTGGTTCGGTTGTATTTACGACCTGGCGATTCCCTTTTTACTTTTTATTCCCCGTTTTATAAAGCCCACTTATTTTTTTGTGATCGTATTCCATCTCGCAACCTCACTGTTTTTTAACATTGGCATGTTTCCATATATCATGATCTGCCTCACCACCATTTTCTTTACCGAAAACATTCATCTCAAAATCATCCATGGTCTCAGCGCTATTTTCAAAAGGCAGGCAGCCGAACAAGCCACAACCTACATTCCCTCATCACTCCCGTATAAAAGTTTAATGCTTGTGCTGGCCTTTCATTTTAGCATCCAGGTTCTAATCCCGTTCCGTTACCTCATGTACCCCGGAAACATGTATTGGACAGAGCAGGGTTATCGTTTTTCGTGGCGGGTGATGCTGATGGAAAAAGCGGGAACGGCTTTTTTTTATGTGCATGATAAAACATCAGGCGGGCAGATTGAAGTGGACAATAAAACCTATTTAACCTACATGCAGGAAAAAATGATGGCTACACAGCCCGACATGATGATAGATTACGCGAAGTTCCTGAAAGTCGAATTCACGAAGCAGGGGCTTAAAGATCCTGTGATCACGGCCCAGAGCTTTGTTACCCTCAATGGCAGCGGATCACGTGAGTTCATCGATCCCACTGTAGATCTCAGCAGGCAAAGTAATTCCTTCATGCAAAATAAAACCTGGGTGAAAAATTTCTGACCATGCGCTTAAGACTCATCCTTATATTTTCATTCGCTTGTTGTTTAGTTTTTTCGCAGACCGATTCCCTCCGTGTAGATTCCACCAAAAAAAAACACAAACAGGTAGACTTAACTGAAATAGAAGTGGTGGCTGAGAAAGACAATAGCTTCGGTATCTCGCGCCTGAATAACATCGAGGGCACCACGATTTTCGCAGGGAAAAAATCGGAGGCAATTTATTTGCAGGACCTCAACGCTAACCTTGCGGCGAACAACAGCCGGCAGATCTTTTCGAAGATCGCGGGTATTAATATTTTTGAGAACGACGGTTCAGGCGCCACCATTGGCATTGGCGGCCGGGGACTCAATCCCAACAGGATCTCAAATTTTAACACGCGCCAGAACGGTTATGATATTTCGGCCGACGCCCTGGGTTATCCTGAAAGTTATTATACACCTCCCACCGAAGCCCTCGATCGCATTGAAATACTGCGCGGCGCGGCAGGCCTTCAATTCGGCACCCAGTTTGGCGGAATGATCAACTATAAATTCGCTGAAGCACCGGCTAATAAAAAACTGGCGGGCAAATTCAGGCAGACCGGGGGGTCCTTCGGTTTTCTAAATTCATTCAACCAACTCTCGGGCACCGTTAAAAAGATCTCGTATAATACCTTTTACCAGTATAAACACTACACCGGCTGGCGCAGCCGCTCACAACTCAACAGCCACACAGCCTTTGCCAGCGTTAAATACCAGGTGAATGAAAGGTTTTTCATCAGGGGTGAATACACTTTTTTAAATTACCTGGCGCAGCAACCCGGTGGGCTCACCGATAGTCAGTTCAAAAAAGATCCAACTTTTGTGAACCGCCAGAGGAACTGGTTCAGGGTAAACTGGAATTTATTTTCCTTTACAGCAGATTATAAGATCACCGACCGGGGCAGGCTGAATTTTTTGTTTTTTAAACTCAACGCCGGCCGCGATGCTCTGGGCAACCTGGGCAGGATAGACAGAAGCGACGATACGTCAACCGTGAGAAATTTACTGAGCGATGTGTATGATAATTTTGGCACAGAACTGCGTTTCCTTCAGCGTTATTCTTTATTAGATCACAGCTCTCATTTTTTAATCGGCGCCAGGGTGTATAGAGGCAATACAGACCGCAGACAGGGCGATGCGGATAAAACCGACAAGCCCCATTTTAATTTCCTGAACCCCGACAACCTTGAAAATTCCGCGTATGTATTTCCTTCCTCCAACTATGCTTTTTTTATTGAAAACATTTTCCAACTCAACAAAAAATGGAGTGTTACACCAGGGATACGACTGGAAAATATCGTGACCGCCTCTGATGGTTACTATCGTTTAATAAATAAAGATGGCGCCGGTAACGTGCTGCCAGGTACGGATGTGAAAATTAAGGATAACCGCAGTAATAACCGCAGTTTTATACTCGGAGGCGTTGGAACGCAATTTAAATTGAATACCGCGATTGAACTGTACGCGAATTTCAGCCAGAACTACCGCTCCATTAACTTTAACGACATGCGGGTTTTAAATCCCAACTCCCAGGTTGATCCTAACTTAAAAGACGAAAGTGGTTACACGGCCGACGGCGGTATCAGGGGCGTGATCAAAAACATTTTGTATTACGATGTGAGCGGTTTTTTTATTAATTACAGGAACAGGATAGGCTCTGTTCTGAAAGTAGATACCACCACTTATAACATTATTCGTTTTCGCACCAATATCAGCGACAGCAGGAACACCGGCATTGAAGCCTTTGGCGAGGTGGACTGGATGAAACTCGTCAATAAAAATTCCAGGTACAAAGTTTCAACCTTCATCAATTTCGCTTATATCAATGCTATTTACGTGAGCAGTAAACAATCGGCTTACGATCATAAAAAAGTAGAGTATGTACCCGATGTCATTTTCAGAACCGGCCTGACCTTTGCTTATAAAAAATTCAGTTTTACTTACCAGTATTCATACACCTCTGCCCAGTATTCCGACGCTGATAATTCAGAATCCACCGCTTCGGCCATTTATGGGATTATCCCCGCTTATTCAGTGATGGATGTTTCAGCGTCATACAACTGGCGCATGTTAGGACTTAGCGCCGGCGTGAATAACATCGCCAACAGTTCCTATTTTACACGAAGGGCAGAGGGTTATCCCGGTCCGGGCATTATCCCTGCCGATCCGGTAAACCTTTATGTCACCTTGCAGTTGAAGTTGTAAAGGTCCTGGAATGATAAAGAAGTGAAATAGAAAATCAAAAAAGGCACACGTATAATTTATCCTTTTGAAGTGTCGGTTGCTATTTGAATAATCAGACTTTGTATTTTAGTTTCAACGTCAACAAAATTTACATGCGCGCTATACCTTCTATACAAAGCACAAATTGAGGCAACATCCCGAAAATCGTGTTGGTAGAATTTATATACACTATCTGTCGAATATTCGTCAAACCATCTTTTGAATAAACCTCGTTTAGCGTTTATCTTACCATCTGCATTAGTGTAATTAAAAACAATTACGGCCTCCCTGTTATCGGTAAAAAACTGAAACAAACATAAAGCCACGGTTCTTTTTATGAATACATCCGGAGGTGAGGGGCTAACCTCTCTATCTTTTCTATCAATAATTAAATAGTAAAAATCCTTTTCGTTTAGCCTGTCTTCTCCAATAAAAAGGTAGCTCAAGTGGCTCAGGCTGCTCAAATAGATCGTATACTTTACGTTTTTGCTTGTAACGAAATCGTAGGTATACTTACTTGTCTTTGTGAGGGGATAAATTAGTTGGCTCATTAGCCTTGCCGGAATCCAGCTTTTCTATTATTTTATCTTTCAATAATTCCAGGGTCTTTATCCAGGCTGGCACAGTTTCAGATTTTACGTGAACAAATTCATCAGTATGAGCTACTATTTTTGTGTTCTCTGCCATTGATTGCTAAATTATGCCCGAAATAGGTGCAAACAAAGATACAAAAAAACTAGCTGTTAACATGAAGCTGTTAATGCATCTTACGTAGTAGTACGTGGTAGATTGAATTTGTAATACAAATCCTGACCCTTGGCCGAGGCCACATCAAAACGTGAATAAATGAGCTCTTAAAGCGCATACCTTATTTAAGGTATCCTCCAAAATGTTAAAAACAGGTACTTTTATACGTATTATGCAATCGTTGGCCGACTTACAAAAAGGGCAAAAAGCCTACATCAGATCCTTTACAGATGAGGCATTGAGCGCAAAGCTCATTGAGATGGGCTGCATGCCCGGAGAATTAGTTGTGCTGACAAAAAAGGCGCCCCTGGGTTGTCCCTTTGCGATCAATATCTCGGGCTACGAGTTGAGTTTAAGAAAAGAAGAAGCCGCCTCTGTGTTAATAGAGCTGGTGGCTTAAGAAAATTTTTGCCTGCCATACAATCAAATAATCATCTCAAGATCGCCTTATTAGGAAATCCTAATGCCGGCAAATCAAGCCTTTTTAATGGACTCACAGGCTTAAATCAAAAAACGGGAAATTATGCCGGTGTCACAGTTGAGCGCATAGAAGGAAAAACAGACTACAATTACTCCGGAAAAAAATACAATTTTTCGGTCATCGATCTGCCGGGCATCTACAGCCTTTTTCCAAAATCCAACGACGAAGAGATCGCCTGCAAAACCCTGCTCGATCCCAATGAGCATATTGATGTGGTAGTGATCGTGGTCGACGCTACCAGTTTAAAAAGAAACCTGCTGCTGGCCACACAACTCATCGACCTTAAATTTAAAACCGTACTGGCCCTTAACATGATCGACGAGGCCGAGAGCCAGCAGATCATAATTGATATGAAAGGCTTACAGGACACCCTGGGCGTTGAGGTTATTCCTGTTGACTCACGCCGGCAAAAAGGTTTCCCGGCTTTGAAGGAAGCCATTGTAAAAGCGAGGATCAGCGACAGTGTTTTTTATGATCTCACCGCTGCGCGTTTCAAAACCGCACTGTACAAGGATTTTGTGGAAACTTCGCTCGCTTCGGCGACCGATCCCAAGACCGATCCCGCGCAGAACGCCGATAAGATCTACCGCTACAATACCATCAATTACATGATGGCCAAATATGTGAAAAGCCCGGCGCAACTCTCACGCAAAGAAATCACTTCTAAGATAGACGCTGTTACAACGCACAGGGTTTTTGGTTATGTTATTTTATTGCTCGTTCTTTTCCTGGTCTTTCAGTTTATTTTTTTCATCTCCGAAACACCCATGAACTGGATTGAAAACCTGTTCTTAAATTTTGGTGATTTTGTACGTGATCACCTGCCACCGGGTCAACTGAACGACCTGATCGTGAACGGCGTGATTGCCGGCATCAGCGGCGTAGTGATGTTTGTGCCGCAGATCGCCTTCCTGTTTCTGTTCATTGGTTTTCTTGAAGATTCGGGTTACATGGCCCGGGCCAGTTTTATTATGGACAAGGTAATGCGGCGCTTCGGGCTCAATGGTAAATCGGTGATCCCCCTCATTAGCGGTACCGCCTGCGCCGTACCTTCCATCATGGCCACCCGCTCTATCAGCAATGTAAAAGAGCGGCTCATCACTATTTTTATTTTGCCACTCATCAGTTGCTCCGCCAGGCTGCCTGTTTATACTTTGCTCATCTCGGTATTGTATCCCGACACAAAATTCCTGGGCGTTTTTAATTCGAAAGGACTGGTTCTGTTCCTGCTTTACCTGCTGGGCTTTGTTGTAACACTCATTACTGCTTCGGTATTAAAACGCATTGTAAAAACAAAGGAGCATTCTTTCTTTATTATGGAACTCCCTGTTTACCGCTGGCCTCAATTAAAGAACATTGGCATCATGGTTTATAATAAGGTGAAGGTCTTTGTAAAAGAAGCCGGCAAGGTCATCCTGGCCATCTCTATTATCCTTTGGTTCCTGAGTTCCCACGGCTCCAGCCGCCAATTCAAAGAAACCGAAATTAAACAGGCCGCGCTTGAAGGGCTTCAAAAAAATAAGATCGTTGATGAAGAAATAAATAAACTGCAGACCCAAAAACTCGAACATTCGTATATAGGTAAACTGGGTCATTTGATAGAGCCAGCAATCCGACCCCTGGGTTTCGACTGGAAGATCGGTATCGCGCTCATCACTTCATTCGCCGCCCGGGAAGTTTTTGTGGGCACGATGGCCACTATTTACCAGGCCGGTAAAGATGATAATACTGGCATCAAACAAAAATTACTCAGCGAAAGGAACGAAGAGGGACAGCTCACCTACACACCCGCGGTTTGCTGGTCGTTGCTTTTGTTCTATGCCTTTGCCTTGCAGTGCATGAGCACCGTGGCCGTGGTGAACCGCGAAACCAGGAGTTTAAAATGGGTGTTCGCCCAACTGGTGTTTATGTCGGCTTTGGCTTACGCTTCGGCTTTTATTGCTTACCAGCTTTTGTCGTAAAGAAAACCGCAAATACCTTTCAAATTAACTTGATTGCTTCAAACCTGAGTGTTCGAATGTTGAAGGCGGCATGAATTTTTCGTTGAAGGAATGGCACATTCAAGTACACAGCGAAAAATTAATCCCGGTAATTATCTGGACACTAATCGCTTGTCCGGAGTATCGAATTCACCTCAGTTTAATTCGTAAACTTTTTCGCGACAGCCCACATGGTGAGAGGGCCTTATAAGATTTTGCGTAAAAACTCTCAGGACTTCAAAAGGGTTCCGAAAAAGCTTTCGAAACTTAAGCATAAAGTGGTTAGTCGGCTTTTTCGGAAAGGCTTGTGCGTGGAGTCTATGCTGTCCCCAGTGAAAGCTAGGTGGGTTTGAACGCTGAGAGGGCGGCGGGGACATGATCATAGACTCCAGCTTGGAGTTCTGATGAGTTTTAGCAAAATATTATGAAGCCTTGAACTTTTGGTTCTTTTCTTTTAAGAGAAAAGAACGGACGGAAAATAAATCCCATGTCAAAAGGAAGAAAAAACAAAATAAAAACAAGATGCTAAAATCTTCCAACACGGGGACAATTTCAGCGTAGCCATGGTTCAACGAAAAAGTAAGAAGAAAGTGAAACTCATAAACGTATTGGATCTATTTATTCTAAAAATATTTAGAATTCATCATCCCCCACCCAAAAACAAAGCCAATATTTTGGGATTCAATAAATTAATTACACATTTACAAAAAATATTCCCACATGAGTTTCCGTTTTTTATTCGGTTCACTGATCTCTGTATTATTCATTCCTGCATGTCACCCAGCCAAAAAAGCGGCTGCCACATCGCCGGTTGTTGCTAGTCAGCCTGTTGTCAAACCTGATACTGTTGTACCGGTACGCGAGGAGCCTGTAAAAAGAGAGATCTACCGGGCTTCGGCGCCCATCAGCAACGATCTCATCCATACCGAACTCGAAGTGGCCTTCGATTGGGATAAAAGCCAGCTGATAGGCAGGGCAAGCATGCAACTCAAACCCCATTTCTACCCTACCAGCAAATTGTATCTCAATGCCCGGGGCATGGACATTAAAAATGTGGAAGTATACGAAGAAGCTTCCGTCACAGAAAAAACGCAGGTAGGTAAAAAAACCAAGGAAGAAGTGGTTGAAGTATGGAACGCTTTTTTGGCCTCTTCTTTTAAATATGAGAACGACAGTATTAAAATTAATTTAGGTCGCACCTTTACACGCAAGGAAAATTATTTTGTGGTAGTGGACTATATCGCCAAACCCAATGAACTCAAAAGTGGCGGCAGCAACGCCATTACCGACGACAAAGGCCTGTATTTTATCAACCCCAAAGGTGAGAACACTTATAAAATGCAGCAGGTATGGACCCAGGGAGAAACCCAGTCGAGCTCGGCCTGGTTTCCCACCATCGACAACCCCAACACAAAAACCCTGCAGGAGATCTTTATGACCGTTGACGAAAAATACACCACCCTTTCTAACGGTTTGTTGGTTGACGCTCAAAAAAACCCCGACGGCACCCGTACCGATCACTGGAAAATGGATCTGCCCCACTCTCCTTACCTGGCCATGATGGCAGTGGGTGAATTTAAAAAAGTAGTGGATGAACCCTGGCATGGCAAAGAAATAAGTTACTATGTTGAAAAAGAATATGAGCCTTACGCCAAAGCCATTTTTGGCGACACCAAAGAGATGATAGAGTTTTATTCAGGTAAGCTGGGCGTTACCTATCCCTGGCCAAAATACGCGCAGGTCGTGGCCCGCGACTATGTGAGCGGCGCCATGGAGAACACCAGCGCTACTCTGCACGGGGATTTTATGGTGTACCAGACCCCACGTGAAATGGTTGACGGTAAAAAAGGAAACTTCGTGATTGCACACGAACTGTTTCACCAGTGGTTTGGCGACCTGGTGACCAGCGAAAGCTGGAGCAACCTGCCTTTAAACGAAAGCTTTGCCACCTACGGCGAATACCTCTGGGAAGAGTACAAGAACGGCAGGGAATCGGCCGACTACCACCATTACCAGAGCAAACAAGGTTACCTGGCCTCGCAGAAAGAAGTCAACCTCATTCGTTATAACTACGAAGACAAGGAAGACATGTTCGACGGCTTTAGCTATAACAAAGGCGGACAGGTGCTGCACATGCTTCGTAAAGTAGTGGGTGACGATGCTTTTTTTGCCGGTTTAAAAAAATACCTCGAAAGCAATAAATACAAGGCTGCCGAGATCCACCACCTGCGCCTGGCTTTTGAAGAGGTGACCGGGCAGGACATGAACTGGTTCTTTAACCAATGGTTCTTAAATAAAGGAAGGCCAAAACTTAAAATTTCCAAGATTTACAATCCCGTTAAAAACACAGTTGAATTAACCGTTGAGCAAACCCAGGACTTTAAAAACGTGCCCCTGTACCGCCTGCCACTTGAAGTGGAAGTGTATAACGATGGCACACCTGAACGCACACACATAGTGATTGAGGAACAGAAACAAACGTTTACACTAACGGCTTACGGTGTACCGCAACTGGTGAACTTCGACGCCGAAAGACAATTGTTGTGCGACATCGATTATCCTAAAACAAACGATGAATACATCTTCCAGTACAAAACGGCCCCTTTGTTCGAAGACAGGATGGAAGCGCTCAAACAGCTGGAATCAAAGCTCTCAGAACCCATGGTGTTTACCCTGTTTAAAGACGCCGCTAAAAACGACAAGCTCTTCGCTTTAAGAAATTACGCGATTGGAAAACTGGACGGCGCGTCCGGCGACAAAGCACAGGTAAAAATGGTATTGACCGATATTTACAATTCAGACAAAAATACCCGGACCAGGGCCAAAGCCTTGTCGGTACTCAACAAAAATTATGGAACTGAGGCAGATGTAAAATCCATGAACGAAAAAGCGCTCACTGAACAATCTTATGCCATCTGCGGTGAAGCTTTGCAGACCATTGCCAAAAGCGATCCGGTGCTGGCCATGGAAAAAGCAAAACAGTTTGAGAAAGAAAGCGGCAAAGACGTTTTATTTCCTGTGGCGCAAATTTATTCAACACAGGGCGGCGACGCGCAGATTCCTTTCTTTCAACACGCGGTGCGCTATGTGAACGGCTTCGAAATGCTCACCTTCGTGAGCCTGTATTCTAAAACTGCAGCCCGTTGTTCAGCCAAGGGTGCGCTCACAGCGGCCAAAGACATTGAAATGATCAGCAAAGGCGCCAATAAATACACCAAATACGGCATCGTAAAAAGCATGAAAGACCTGGTGACTGCCTGGGAAAACAAGGAAAAAACTTTAAAGGCCTCTATCGAGCAGGCGAAGGTTGAAAACAAAGATGTTTCGGGCCTGGAGAAGGAATTGCTGGCTGCCACTGAGACCAAAGCGGCGCTGGGGAAGATTTATGAGGGGGTGAAATAAGCGTTGCTATCGGCGGGACCGGTTGTACACGATCTCAAGTATTTAACTTCACGCTAAACACGCGAGCACTATAAAACCAACAGTATTCCGGAAGCTCCGGGTGCCAAGTCGCAATCAGTTGGCTATAAATTAGAGACTTTGAAAAACAGGACAATTTTAACTATAGCAGTTTTTATTTTCTCCTGCGACAGCGAGGTGAAAATAAAAGAATATCCTTCATTACCAAAGTATATCCAAACACACAATCGATCATGCTATAGTGATGAAGCTGAAAAATTTTCAAACGTTGACAACATGTTGGCAGACTTATACGCACATTCACATTACAAAGACAGTTTCGAATTAAACTTAAGACTTGGAACTTTTTATTATTACAGAAAATCTTTCGACACCGCCTTGGTTTACGATTTAAAAGCGAGAGAAATTAATCCTTCCGAGCCTAAAATACACTTCGATATTGCATTAACCTATTGTGAGCTCAGTCAGTGGGAGAACGCATTGAATTCAATTAATGCTGCCTTATCAGTGTGTGGTGATAAGTGGGAATATCTAAATAGTAAATGCTATATACTCAGTAATCTCGACAGTTGTGAACAATCAATAAAGGTTGGTTTAATTTCCTACAGGATGCAACCAGAAAACAAAAAAATATACGGCAACCTACTTGACTGCTTTGACAAACTTGGACAGCGGGATTCAATCATAAAATTCATTGACTTAGCGACACAAAAATTTAATTTATCCAACGACATAGTGGCTGAGTTGAAACAAAAATATCATTATCGAGGCGACTGAGTTGAAAACCAAGCACTAACTCGGTTTATATTTTTTGGGCGGACGATGAACCAAAACGTAAGAACAAAAAATACTTTTTACCCTTCTTCATTTTGCGGGTTTTATGGTAAAAAGTGCGGGCTATGACCGGTTATTCGCAAAACTGCCAAAACCTGGCCCAAAGCAAAATTTGTATTAGACGTATATATTTACTAATTTTGTACGTATAAATCTAATCGCAATGGATACAAAACTGACCTTAAAGCTTAACGAAGACGTTATCGAAAAAGCCAAAGCCTATGCAAAGGCAAAAAAAACAAGTCTTTCGGGCCTGATTGAAAATTATTTGGAAAAGTTGACGAGCGACAAAAAGGATAACAAAACAATTACCCCACTTGTAAAAAGCCTGTCGGGAATCATCAATGTGCCAAAAGGCTACGATGACAAAAAAGACTATACCGAATATTTAACGGATAAATACAAATAGGTGGAAAAGACATTTGTTGACACCGACATTGTTCTTGACTTATTAACCGCCAGGCAACCTCATTACGAATATGCGGCCACCTTATTTTCACTTGCCGATGGAAGTTCACTCAAGCTTCACGTATCTGCATTAACTTTTGCAAATGTAAATTACATTCTGTCAAAGCAGCTTTCCGCAGTACAAACACGAAAAACACTTCTAAAATTCAAGACGCTCATCAACGTATTACCGGTGAATGATAAAATTATCGAGCTGGCATTAGCTTCAGACTTCCAGGATTTTGAGGATGCGATTCAATATAACACCGCCATTGAAAACGGCATCAGCACTTTGCTGACAAGGAACCTCAGGGACTATAAAAAGGCAGAAATCGCTGTTCTAACTGCACAGCAATACTTAAAAGCAATTGACTAAAGCCTGTCTTTATAGATTACCGCCCTATTGCCTATAGGCGCCTGTGCTTGTTACCGATCGCCCCAGCAGATCAAAAATATTTTCCTACTTTTAAAAAATGAAATACTTTGCTCTTCTTTTTTTATTTTTTGTTTTAGCGCGCTGCGCCGATAATACTGCCAACACCGACGAACTCGAAATAATAGCCAGCGAATTTAACCGCGACGGCGCCCGAATGATTGACTCTGAAACCAGGATTGACGCCATTGAAATTAAAGGGACCAATACCATCGTTTATAAATACACCCTGGTGAATTTACAGGCCAAACATGTAGATACCACAGAATTTAAACAAGCCCTCATGCCGGGTATCATCAGCCTGATAAAACTAAGCCCCGAAATGAAAAAACTGCGTGACCGCGAAACCAATTTTGAATATTTTTACCAGGACAAGGATAAAAAGTTCATTTACAATTTTAAGATCACGCCCCAGGATTATAAATAAGCCCGGTTTATATTAACACAGAGGCGCAAGAGACACAGAGACTCTGAGGAACCCGCGTTTCTCTCCGTGGCCCAGCATCTCTTTATCTCAGTGTTTAAACATCCTTTCTAAACCTTCAGAAGACCAGTACAAACTCTCTTAGTGCAGTTCAGTGGTCTCAGTGACTTAGTGGTGGGAATTTAGTGGTGGAAATAAAGCCAATCCACAATCGCAATTAAATAAACATATCCGCCTGCCGGTTGCCCAACTCCACAAAAAGCATTAACTTTATTTTACATTGACCTTAATTTATGAAATCTTCTATTCTCTCCTTTTTCCTTCTGTTTTCTCTTTTCTATTCAAACCTCCATTGCCAGAATGAAACCAAAAGATGGCATTTCGGAGCCTACGCGGCACTCGATTTTATGAACACGCCTCCCACAATTCTTGCCAGCAGCAATATGAGTGTAGTGGAAGGATGCGCGAGCATAGCCAATGCTGCAGGAAATTTATTGTTTTATACCAACGGCGTTAGCGTTTGGAATCAGGCCAACGCCGTGATGGCAAACGGCACCAACCTGTCTGGCAGCCTCACTCCCACCCAGTCGAGCATCATTATCAAACAACCGGGCAGCAGCAATATTTATTATATCTTCACCGTGGGAGGTACCACCGTTACACCCGGCTTGTGTTACTCTATTGTAAACATGACCCTGGCCGCGGGCATGGGTTCGGTAACCACCAAAAACGCAGTACTGTATGCCCCGGCCTGCAAGGAGAAACTCACCGCTACTTTGCATTGCAACCGCAACGATGTATGGATAGTAGCCGTTGAAGCGGGCACCAATAATTTCAGGTCTTACCTCTTAACCGCTACGGGCATAGCCGCAAACCCGCCTGTTTCGGTGGCCGGACCCAACTCCACCTATTTCACCGGCTGTATGAAAATATCACCCAATGGCAGAAAACTGGGTAACGTCACTCCCACAGGTAATGTAGAGCTCTACGATTTCGACAATGCCACCGGCTTCCTCACCAATCAACTGATACTCGAAAATAACTCCGGCGCTTACGGTTGCGAATTTTCTCCCGACGGGACAAAATTCTACAGCAATCACACCGGTCCTAACCGCTTGAAACAATGGAATATCTGCGCCGGCGCAACCGCCGCCATCATTTCAACGGCCGTGACATTCACCAGCAGCCTACAATTATACAGCATGCAGCTGGCCCCCGACAATAAAATATACATCGGCAGGCCTAACCAGCAAAACCTCGGCGTGATCAATAACCCCAACGTTACCGGCACCGGTTGCAATTTTGTTGAAGTAGGACAATCGGTATCCCCGAGGTTAACCGCGGCGGGTTTACCCAATTTTATGGGTAGTTTTTTTAAAGCGCCAACGCCGGCTTTTACTTTCACTATGACACCTGCCGCCAGTTGCCAAACGGTTTCGTTTTCTTCGCCTTACAGTTCAGGGCTTAACTGTGCTGTTTCGGGCAATTCCATTATTAGTCTCCACTGGGATTTTGGAGACACTTTTGCGGGAAGCACCAATACTTCCACCATTTTTAACCCGGTGCATGTTTACTCCGGCGCCGGTACTTTTTTGCCAAAACTCGTTGTGAATTACAATTGTTATTCAGATACCATACAAATTCCTATTACGATTGCCGGGCCACTTCCCGCGGTGAACATTTCCGGAAACCTGTTGCTTTGTAAGGGACAAACCGCAACGCTCACTGCCAGCGGTGGAAGCAGTTATGTATGGAACAATGGTTTCACAAGTTCCAGTATTATTGTTTCGCCAATCAATACCAATACCTACTCGGTGCAGGGATATCACACGGTCAATTCATGCTCCAACAAAAAAATTGCAACGGTTTATGTTTATCCCTGCACAGCTTTGGAAGCGCAGGCGCAAGACGATCTTCCCCTGCTTGTTTATCCCAATCCAACCAGCGATGAGCTCTTTATCGAGGTGCAGAAGGACCTACGTTTCACTATTTACAGTGTTTTGGGAACAAAGGTCCTGGAAGGTGTTTTTCAAAAAGGAAATCACCAGCTTCAACTACGTGAATACGACAATGGCATTTATTTTTTGAAGTTCAACGACGGTAAGTCCGCGGGAACCTTGAGAATCGTTAAAACTGATTAGTTCCGTATTGAATATAAACCGTAGCATTTAAGCTTACGTGGTAACAAAAAGCGCTCACCCGCCTTGTAAAATATTAAATTTGGCTCAAAAGTATTTATGACTAAGACCGGGCTTGAAAAAATCCTTTTCCTGGATATAGAAACGGTTCCCTCTGTTTACCGTTACGGCGACCTGAACGATGCCAGCAGGGAACTTTGGAATAAAAAATGGCAATACAACAAAGAGGTGTCGCCCGAGCAACAATATGCAAAGGCCGGCATATACGCCGAGTTCGCGAAAGTGATCGTGATTGGTCTCGGTTTTTACAACCAGGGTAAATTCAGGGTAAAAACCATCGCTTCTGATAATGAGCCGGAGATCCTGCAGCAATTTTCAGATCTCCTGAAACAATATTTTAATACCAGCTCACATTTATTATGCGCGCATAATGGTAAGGAATTTGATTTTCCTTTTTTATGCCGCCGTTTTCTCATCAATAACCTGCCGCTTCCGAAAATACTGCAGATCCAGGGCCTGCGCCCCTGGGAAGTGAAACACATCGACACCATGGACCTTTGGAAATTCGGGGATGTAAAAAATTTCAGTTCTCTGAACCTGCTCGCGCATGTGCTGGGCGTGCCCTCCCCTAAAGACGACATGGACGGCAGCATGGTGGGTAAAACATTTTATGAAGATCACGACCTCCGGAAAATTGAAACTTATTGCAAGAAGGATGTAATTACGCTGGCCAGGGTGTTTAACCGTTTCGCTGGCACCGGAAATTTAAACGAAGAAGACATTATTTTTGTGTAAATTCATCCCTGAAAAATCTTAAAAAGCTTTGATGTCCCCATCTCTCAGGATTGCGATCATAGGTAGTGGCAGCTGGGCAACAGCCCTGGCGAAGCTATTCCTGAACAACACCAGTCACATCAACTGGTTCATACGCAAAGAAGAGGACGCCGAATACATTAAAACCTACAAAAACAACGCCCGCTATTTAAGCTCCGTTGAATTCGACACAAGTAAGATCACCTTTTACAGCGACATCTCAGCATGTATTAAAAATTCAGACTACCTTGTGCTGGCTATTCCTTCTGCCTTTCTGGCCGACTCATTTTCAGGTCTCAGCCAAAGTACTTTTGAGAACAAGATCATCTTTTCCGCAATCAAAGGCATAGTGCCACAGCACAATTTGATCGTTGGCGAATACCTCAATAAAATTTTCGGGGTGCCCCTGCAAAACATAGGTGTGATCACCGGTCCCTGTCATGCCGAGGAAGTAGCCCTTGAGAAATTAAGTTATCTCACCATCGCGTCCATCAATACCGAAAACGCGCAAACTCTGAGTGCCATGGTGAACTGCCGTTATTTAAAATCTTCGGTAAGCGACGATATTTACGGCACTGAATATTCGGCGGTGCTTAAAAATGTGATCGCGGTGGCCGGTGGCATTTGTCACGGCCTGGGATACGGCGATAATTTTTTAGCCGTTCTGGTGAGCAATGCCATCCAGGAAATAAAACGTTTTGTTGACGCTGTTCACCCCATCGACCGTGACATCATGGCCTCGGCATACCTGGGTGACCTGCTGGTAACGGCCTACTCGCAATTCAGCAGGAACAGGATGTTTGGCACCATGCTCGGAAAAGGATACAGTGTGAAACAAGCGCAACTCGAAATGAACATGGTGGCTGAAGGTTATTACGCGGTGAAATGTGTTTACGAGATCAACAAAACCTATAAGGTACACATGCCCATCACCAGCGCGGTTTACAACATCATTTACCAGGGCGGTAATGTGCGCAAAGAAATCAATGATCTTTCAAACTTATTATCGTAGGCCCCGTGAGAAATTTTGCGCTTTTGATCTCCGTTCTTTTTCATCCCCTGCTGATGTGTACTTACGGTTGCCTGCTTTTGTTTTTTGGTATTGAGAACACGGTCTTTGATTATCTCACCAGTGTTGGCACCAAGTGGCGCATCACGCTGATCGTTTTTATATTTTCATTTATTTTCCCGGTGCTCAATATCTTCATCCTCTACAAACTAAAAAAAATTCCGCAGATCACCCTGTCTAACCAGCGCGACCGCACCTTCCCTTACCTGATGACCGCCTTGTTTTATTTTGGTCTTTTTTATTTAATGCTTGACATTAACATCTGGACCGTTATAAAAATATCGGTGGTAGGCGCTGGTCTCGCCATTTTGTTCACGGCCATCATCAACCTAAAATATAAGATCAGCGCCCACATGGTTGGCGTTGGCGGACTGCTGGGCGTTTTGATCTGCGTTTCTTACCTCATCAAATTCAACATGACCCCCTTTTACATTTTAGTGATTGTTTTGGCGGGACTTTTAGGCTTTGCAAGATTAAAACTCGAAGAACATAAACCCTACCAGATCTATACCGGTTTTTTATTGGGATTAACTGTGCAGTCGGGTTTGTTTTTTATTTTGCAGAAAATAGTATACACATAGCGCCAAACCGCTGCTGAATGAAATATGATTATATACATCTTTTAATACGCTTAGCTTGAATTTAGTTACCGGAGCCACAGGAATATTGGGAAGCCACGTTCTGCTTGAATTGCTGAAGAACGGTCAGCCGGTTGTGGCCTGCAAACAAAACAGCAGCGACCTACGGCGGGTTGAAAAATTATTCGCTTATTATGTTCCCAATCACCAGGAGTTATTTGCTAAAATAAAATGGGTGGATGTTGATGTACGCGATATTTTTTCTATAGACGACGCTCTTGAAGGAATTACCACCGTTTACCATTGCGCGGGTCTTGTTTCATTTGATAAAAGAGACCGGCAAAAACTTACAGAGATCAATGAAGTGGGCACTGCCAATGTGGTGAACGCGTGCCTTGGCAAAAAAATACAAGCCCTTTGTCACGTAAGTTCCATAGGTGCCATTAACAACTCCGACTATATATTACCACTGCATGAAGATGTTTTCTGGAAAACTTCTGGCAGGGAAAGTCATTACGCGATAAGCAAATATAATGGTGAACGTGAAGTGTGGCGTGGTATAGAAGAGGGATTAAACGCCGTGATCGTGAATCCCGGAGTGATCCTTTCTCCTGGGTTCCGCAACCAGAGCAGTTCGCGGATCTTCGACACTTGTTACCGGGGAAATAAATTTTACACCTCCGGCAGCACCGGGTACGTTGCCGCTGCCGATGTAGCCAAAATAATGGTGGCACTGATCACTGAACGTAAATACAGGAACCGTTATATACTGGTGGAAGGGAATTACAAATTCAGGGACGTTTTCAGCCAGATCCATACCCAATTCAAAAATCCCGCGCCGCGTGTGAATGTGCCACGTGCAGCCCTGGTCATGGCCGGTTTTTTCGAGTCCATTATTTCCTTTTTCCGCGGCAAGCCACCACGGATAAATAAAGCGCTTATCAATGCCGCTTTTAACAACCAGGTTTTTTCCAATAAAAAGATCCGCGAAACCCTCAATTATAGCTTTATTCCCATAGATCAGACTATTGGCCAAATTTGTAAGTCTTATTTATTTGAAATATCTTCAGGCCCTTCAAGTTCTTAATTTTCAATTGCTTAAAATTTATATTTGTCAACAAAATTTTGGTTTTTGTAAGTTATTTTTATACTTTAGTCTAATAATTAACATAAATATGCACATTGCTATTGCAGGTAATATAGGGTCTGGGAAAACAACATTAACATCATTATTGGCAAAGCACTACAAATGGCACGCACACTACGAGGACGCTGACGATAACCCATATTTGAACGATTTTTACGAAGATATGCAGCGCTGGTCCTTCAATCTGCAGGTTTATTTCTTAAACAACCGTTTTAATCAAATTCTTGACATCAGGAAAGGTAAGCACACTGTTGTTCAGGACCGCACCATATACGAAGATGCTTACATATTTGCGCCGAATTTACATGCCATGGGCCTGATGACCTCGCGCGATTATGATAATTATTTTGCACTGTTTAAACTCATGGAAAGCCTCGTAAAGGCGCCTGACCTGATCATTTACCTAAGGGCGAGTGTGCCTACACTGGTAAAGCAAATCCAGAAAAGGGGACGTGATTATGAGAATAGCATCAGGCTGGATTATCTTAAACGTTTGAACGAACGTTACGAAGCCTGGAATGCCTCATACGAATCGGGTAAAATACTGGTAGTAGATGTTGATGATGTGAACTTTAGTGAAAATAAAGAAGATCTGGGTAAAGTAATAAGAATGATTGACGCTGAATTAAATGGCCTTTTTAAATAAATAGGTGACTGTGAAAGTAAATAAAGACGCCGAGTTTTTTGATCTGCACTTTTCAAAGCAGGTAGAGCATGTAAATAGCATGGGACAATTGATCCTGGCATACGACGGCGTTTTAAATTCTGAAACCATCTCCAAGCTCGAAACAGAAATTGAGAGCATGATCATGGATAAGGCACTGGCTAAAACAGTGGTAAAAAAAGTGTTCTTCATTTCTATTGAGTCGCTCCAGAACATGTTCATACACGGACACAAAGACGATAACGGGGCTAAACATAATTTTTTCATACTTTACCTCACCGGTAAAACGGTAAAAATTCTCGCCGCTAACCTGGTCAACAATTCAGCCATCGATTCATTAAAAAAACACATTGGCACCATTAATAATTTTGAAGACCCGGCAGCTTTAAAAGCCTATTACCTCGAGCACCTCGAAAAAAACGAACTCAGTGATAAGGGCGGCGCCGGCCTGGGCTTTATTACCATAGGCATGAAGAGCGGCAATAAACTCGGCATCAGCTTCGAAGAGATCAACGACAAGCGATCGATGTTTATTATGGAAGTAACAATTAACGCTGAGTAAACCCAAAAATGGCTCAGCGCAAGCCCACAGTGCTCTTCCTCGCAGCCTGGTATCCTACCCCAAACAACAAAAGTCACGGTATTTTTATACGCAATCATGCGATGGCGTTGAGCAGGTTCTGTCATGTTATCGTTGTTTACGCTTATTCCCACCATCAAGCAACCGTTTTCAGCAAAACCAGGGTTAACGACAATTTCGAAGAATGGATGCTCGCGTACAAAAAAACAACGACCTCGGTTACGCTTCTGTCCACACTCATTAAATACATCGATTTTAAAAAAGCATACCGTTTGCTGGCGCGGGAATTGATGCTCGCAAAAACCGATATCACGAGCATCATCGTAAATACCGTTTATCCCACGGCCATCGCCCTGCCGCTGTTTAAAACACAATGGCCGGTACCATACAGTATCATTGAGCACTGGACCGGTTATCTTCCCGAAGACGGCAATTACAGGGGCCCCCTGATGAAGTACTATACCGGCAAAACTATCGCCGGTGCGAACAATACCTTCTGCGTTTCACAAAAACAAATTCAGGCTATGCAAGAACACGGCCTCAACGGCCATTACAAACTTATTTATAACGTAGTTGACACTGCCGTATTTAAACCCGTCGGCCACAACAGCTCTCAAAAACCTTTACTGATAAGCGTTTCGTCGCTGGATGAAAGACAAAAAAATATCACCGGCCTGCTGAATGTGATCGGCGCGCTTCAGAAAAAAGGAGATGATTTTGATTTTGTTTTCATAGGCGGAACTGCCGCGCTTGCAGAGCACTATCGCCTGCGGGCTGCTAAATTAAATCTTAAGAATGTTTTGTTCGCGGGTTCAAAAACACCAGCGGAAATCGCGGCATACATGCAAAAAGCCAAAGCCTTTGTACTTTTCAGCAATTACGAAAACATGCCGGTGGTGGTACTCGAGGCCCTCGCCTGCGGATTGCCGGTATTTTCCTCCGACACTGGCTGCCTTAATACGATCGTTAAACCTGAGTTTGGCCGCCTTGTGGAAATCGGTGATGAATCTGCCCTGGCTGAAAATCTAAGCGCGCTGCTCAGGGGGCAACTCAATTTTAATAGCGCCGAAATGAGCGCTCACATTCATTCTGTAGCTTCCTACGGTGTGGTTGGAAAACAACTCTATGATCACTCCAGTGCTTTGCCGGAGTCCTGAACGAATTGTGTGAGCTCTACAAACTGCGCCACCGACAACTGCTCTGGTCTTTTGTCGAGAAGTGGGTGACGTTGTTCGTTATCATTAAACAAGGTTCTGATGGAATTCCTGATCGTTTTTCTGCGCTGGTTAAAAGTTGTTTTGATTACTTTTTTAAAAAGTACCTCGTCGCAGTCGAGTTGTTTTACATTGTTACGTGTTAACCTGATCACCGCGCTCTTTACTTTTGGGGGCGGGTTAAACACATTTTCGTTCACGGTGAACAGGTATTCGATATCATAAAATGCCTGTAAAAGCACGCTTAAAATACCATACACTTTACTGCCGGGCTTTTCAGCGAGTCGCATCGCCACTTCTTTCTGGAACATACCTACCACAAAATCAACCTGGTCTTTATTTTCAAGCACCTTGAACATGATCTGGCTCGAAATATTGTATGGAAAATTTCCTATGACATTGTATTTTGCGCCGGCTAGTTTTTGAAGATCAGCTTCCAGAAAATCGGTTAAAAGAATCTTGTCTTTTTTAGCGGGATACTTATTCTTTAAAAATTCCACGGATTCAACGTCCACATCCAGGGCCAGGTAATTGTCCAGCTCATCGATCAGAAACTGCGTTAACACTCCAGTGCCAGGTCCTACTTCAATAATCGTGGTGGTTTTGTCTTTTTCAAGCAGGGCGTCAACAATATTCCTGGCAATGGTTTCGTCAGTTAAAAAATGCTGTCCTAAATGTTTTTTTGCTCTTACCTGGTGTTGCATGCGCTCCAATTAAATTTGTTTATTTTCCACCCAGGGCCATCAGGTAGGTCTTGATCAGTTCATCCAGGTCACCATCCAATACCCCTTCGGCATTGGTGATCTTTAATTCAGTTCGGTGGTCGTTCACCATCTTGTAAGGATGCAACACATAACTTCTTATCTGCGAGCCCCACTCAATCTTCATCTTGCTGTCTTCCACCGCGCGTTTGCTTTCATTGCGCTTGCGCAGTTCGAGTTCATACAATTGCGACCTCAGCATTTGCATGGCCATATTACGGTTACCCAGCTGCGAACGTTCTACCTGGCAAACAACAACAATACCCGTTGGTTTGTGCAGGAGCTGTACCTTACTCTCTACCTTGTTCACATTCTGACCGCCAGCACCTCCGCTGCGGGAGGTGGAGATCTCAATGTCAGCCGGTTTGATGTCAATTTCTATGGTGTCGTCTACCACGGGATAAACATATACTGAAGCAAAACTGGTATGGCGCTTGGCGTTGGAGTCAAAAGGACTGATCCTCACCAGCCTGTGCACGCCATTTTCACCTTTCAGAAATCCATACGCGAATTCTCCTTCTATCTGCAAGGAGATAGACTTAATGCCCGCCACATCGCCGGGATTGTAATCCAGTTCTTTCACCTTAAATCCCTGCTTTTCAGCCCACATCAGGTACATGCGCATGAGCATGCTGGCCCAGTCGCAACTTTCGGTTCCGCCTGCCCCCGCGTTGATCTGCAATATACAATCCAGGTGGTCTTCCTCATCGCGGAGCATGTTCTTAAACTCGATCTGGTCGAGCTTTTTAGCCGCCTTTTCGAATTCATCGCTAACTTCCTGCTCTGTGGCATCGCCGCTTTTAAAAAATTCATATAAGGTATTGAGGTCGTCCATTTGCCTTGAGAGTTCCTCATAGCCACTTGTCCAGCCCTTTACCTGCTTAACTTCGTTCAGAATTTTTTCGGCTTTTTTTGAATCGTTCCAGAAATTCGGGTCTAGCGTTTTTTCTTCCAGTAACTCAAGGTCGTGTTTCTTGCTATCGTAGTCAAAGAAACCCCCTCAACGCGGTACTGCGATCATTCAAGTCTTTTAGTTGTTCGTTTGTAAACATGCTGCAAAGATAAAAAAATTTATGAAATTGTTTTCCGCGACGGCCAGAAATAAATGTAACACAGCAGCATAATCAGCCCGAACTCCACCAGTCCCATCACCAGGGCAATGTACAGATGCATCAGCAGACCAACCATGATGAACGGCTTTTTTATAGGCCTTAACCAGATCAGTACCGGGAAGAGTAACTGGTAAAAAAGGATAAGATAAGTCATAAACATCATCAGTGAATCGGGGAAGGAGATCGCGCCGGCTGCACCGTAAAGGTTAAAGTGGTTGATAAGGGAAATATCTTTCGCCGCGCCGCCTGAGAGCCACTCGGCATCGTTGATTTTGGCCAGGGCCGATAAAAAATAAACAATACAAACCTGCAGCATAACAGCCACTACCGCCAGGTTATGTAAACAAACTTTAAGATCAGAATAGATTTTTCCGTCGACTGTGAAGCTTGCCGATAAAAAACAATTAAAGAACAACAACTGGTTAAGCAGGTAATCTCCTCCCGTAAGCGTTGGATACACTTTGTTACTGAGGTTGAGCACTAAAAACCAGATCAGTACATCGGCCACAAACCAGGGCTTTTTAAATTTTAAACACACCAGGCACAAAAAAAGCAAAGGAATAAGGAACGCGTAAGCCAATAGTGGAGACGAACTGGCGTAAAGCAGGAATGCAATGTCCTTAAAATTGCTGACCGAAAAATAGTTACTGTAAACCACGGCACGCTCACCAAAGAAAAGATCGTACGACAACAACCAGCCAACCGCTTTCATGATCAGAAACAGATAAAGCAGATTTTTGAACCAATAAGTTTGAAACTTAAACCGGTAATCGGTGAAAAACCATTGTACAGGCTTGTGCAAATAATAATTCATATAGTAGAATATAAATTTAGATGTTTATTTTTACGATCAGGCCAAATATGGACTTTTTAAAAAATAAATTTTTTCTTCTGGTGCCAGTCCTGGCAGCGGTGATCTACTGCTATATTGAGGCGGAGGGCAAGGGTGACTTTTATATT
Source organism: Bacteroidota bacterium (assembly GCA_040386615.1). Lineage (GTDB taxonomy): Bacteria > Bacteroidota > Bacteroidia > B-17B0 > Aurantibacillaceae > Aurantibacillus. Next base: position 61,016 of record JAZKFC010000012.1, on the reverse strand, counting down.
TTTATGTCGGCGGCGGGCGACCTTTCGGCCGGGAAGGATGTTTACAGGACGAGTTACGCCGGAGGTTATAATTATTTTTACTCTGTGTTCTTCGCCCTGGTGCTTAGGTTTTTTTATGCCATGCCTTTCTTCTGGATGAAATTTTACTGGCTGCTGCTGAACCTGTTTTTATATTGCCACTTGTTTCAATTGCTCGCCGGGTCTGCTATGGTCAACCGCCTTGCAACTAAACAAAAACAGTGGTTCCTGGTTTTGGTTTTTATTTTTTCCTTCAGGTTTTTCCACGAAAACATTCATACGTCCCAGATCACCATCCTCATTTTATGGTGTTGCATTTACGGCATCTGTCTCATACAGCGCGATCGCGTGGTTTCAGGCAGCGCCATCCTGGCACTTGGCATCAACATCAAACTCTTGCCCCTGGTATTTTTACCTTACCTTTTTTACAGGGGTTATTTTAAAGCTTTGTTTTTTACCATCCTGTTTTATTTCTTCGCGTTGTTCTCCCCTTCATTAATTATCGGCCATGACTATAATATGAGTTTGCTGAAAAGCTGGCTCGAATTGATCAACCCGCTTCAACAACGCCATGTATTGGACGTGGATGAACGTAGTTTTCACAGCTTGTCGACCCTGCTTTCAACCTTATTGGTTAAAGAGGTACCCGACACTTTTGCTATGGACCTTAAAAGGAACATCGCCGACATTTCTTTACCTGCACTTGCAAAGGTATTGCTGGCAGTAAGGCTCGCCCTGGTGGGCTTAACGCTTTATTTCATGAGGTGGAAGCCTTTTGTAAAAGCGCCTTCACTCCTCAACAACTTTATCGAAATCAGCTACATCCTGCTCCTGATCCCATTGATCTTTCCGCATCAGCAGCACTACGCGTTTTTATTTATGGCACCTGCATTCGCGCTCATTTTATTTTCACTCATGTACAACTTTAAAAACACCGGTCGCATACAACGGCAATTACTCGTCGCACTACTGGCTTTGATCTATCTGGTTGCAAACCTGAAGATTCTGTTTGGGGAATTCAACCGGTACTACGAACATTTTAAAATTCTCACCTACGCGGCACTGCTGCTTATTCCTTTATTGATTTGGGTTGTGAGAGAGAACAAAAAAAATCCACTTAAAGATTTTTGAGGATGAGCACATGCCCCGACCGGACTTCTTTTTTAAGATTGGTCACATTCCTGAAACTGATGCGCCATGCATAAACGTCCTGCTTGCACTCAACACCTTTAAAATAACCGTCCCAGCCCTGGTCCACGTCATTGGTCTTAAAGACCTTCTGACCCCAGCGGTCAAAGATCTCGAACTCGTAGTTGGTAACGCCTATGATGGTTGGCCCGAAAAGATCGTTTCTCGAATTGCCATCCGGCGTAAAGGTATTTGGGATCCAGAACCTGAATTCAGGTAAAATGGTAATCACAATGCGTGTGCTGTCAAAACAGCCATACCTGTTGCCAACGGTTTGTGTAATGGTAAAATCCCCATGCGTTTGGTAAAGGTGTTTTTCAAATGGAAAAACAGAAGAGCTGCCATCGCCCAGGTTATAATTCCAGCTTAAAGCATCGAAACTGGCCTTGTTGGAAATAGTGATCTCAGGTTCAAAAATGCTTGTGATCTGTGGACTAACAGAAAAGCCTGCCTTGGGTGATGGGTTCACCAAAATGTTATTAAATGAAGCGATGCTTGTGTCGGAACAGATCTTCTGTGTAACCACCATTAAAGTTGCTTTGTAAGTGCCGGGTGGCGTAAACACCTGGATCGTTTCATAGTCGGTAGAGCTTTTGCCGTTACTGAAACTCCAGTAATACTTTAGCGGTAGTTCACTTAAACTCCCATTGCTGAAACCCACTGTTGCCGGATCACACAGCACGAGAGGCAGGTTGTTTATTTTAGCCACAGGCCGCGTCAGCACCCTTACACTGTCGATGGTGGAATCGGTACAGGCAAATTGTTTGGCCATAAGTTTAACATAATAAAGTCCGGGATCCTTGAAAGAAATACCACTGGGATCTTTTAAAACTGAATTGCTGGGCGTTGCAGCCGAGGTGAAATCCCAGGTATAGGTGGTCTGCGCAAGGTAAACACCCTTGGTAATAAATTTAAAAGAATTATTTTTCAGGCATTGTTTATCAGGGGAATCAAAGTCAACGCTCAATGGCGGATATACATACACCGTTTTTTTCGCGGTATCAGAACAGGCTCTTCCCGGGTTGGCAACGAGCGTGAGCGTGTATTTGCCCGTGTCCTGGTAGGTATAACTCGGGTTCACTGCATTGGAAGTATCGCCCAAAATGCCCGGTACACCAAAATCCCACAGGAAGGTAAGAGCGCCTACATTGCTGGTACTCTGATTTGTAAAATTGAGGGTATTGCCGATGCATTGTTTGTCCTGGTTAGCCACAGCACTGATCACCGAAACAATGCAGGGCACAATGTTGAACTGGAAATCCCTGAAATGCGTGCTGATCAGCACATTGTTCCTGAACTCCTGCACACAAACACCCACCACGAACTGACCCAGCAGGTTAGGGGTGCCTTTTAAAAGGCCGGTATTGGGATCTATCGTGAGAGAAGGGTTTGAAGCAACAGGGTAAGAGCCATCATAAGGCGCCACATAATTAACCAACTGGTAGGGCGGTGGCGGCGCTATCTGTGGGCAACCGGGAGGTGGGTTGTCGCACAGTGGCCCTGGTTGGGGTTGGCCGGTTTGTCCTACAAAGTTGCAGCAGCCGTCGATGCCTAAAAATGGCGGACATAATGAATACACAAGGTTGTCGCCGTCAGGATCTATGGCGGCGTGATTAAAGGTAAAGGCCAGGTTATTGCATAAAAAGATAGGTGGAAAATTCTGAAATCGCGGGGAGCTGTTATTTGGCGCCACCTCTGGGCCGGGAATTTTGGCATAATAGGTTGAGCTCTGGCTGCCTGAGTTCAATAAGTTTAAAATGGTATTGTTTCTGCAGCAGCGTTGGTAAATCACATAGTACCCGCCGGCAATGGGTGGCAGGGTAAGCGTTTCAGTATAAACTCCCTCTTCCACGCAAATATTATTGGGTGTCTGAATGCAGGGGCTGTTAATGGTGGGCGGAATATGAGTGATAACCGGCAGGTCTATATCAATTACAGCTCCGGTCACTATCGCGCCGCTATTTACCTCCAGCACCGAAATGTTTGCAGGAGAAAGCGCGCCGCTGGGATTGACAATGCCGTCGAACGTGGTTTGGCTGCTACAGTCACGGTAGATCTTTAAAGTAATTCGGTATTTGTTATTGCCCAGGTAATCATAGATCATTTCACCGCCCACAATATGGCTGGCGTAATTGCTCAAACTGCAAAAAAGTATCAGTATTAAAAAGTACCTTTTCAACGGGCGGAAACTCTCATAAATTTAGAACTTAAATTACGAAGAATTTTGCAATTTTTATAATTCCTTTTATTTGGTTGCTTTTGCCTCTTAAATGGTAGTTCAACTTTCGTTTTTCGGTATTTATTTGCATATTTTTGTATATGTCGCTGAAAAATCTGCCGGTACTTCTTTTGGTCCTGCTCTGCCGGGTTACTTTTGCGCAATTAATGGTCGCAAGAGATACCATCACCGTTATCGAGAACAATTATGCTTTAAAAATGCCCTGGAACAACGGCATTAATTTTTCGAACCTTTCGCGCATAGACCTGAATTTTGACGGTAAAAAAGATGTGGTGGCATTTGATAAACTCAATCAGTTTTCGGTCGGTAAATTTCGTTGCTTTCTTAACAACGGCAATCCCGGCGAGATAAAATACAAGGGAAGTCCTGAATCAGCTTACGCATTTCCGCAGGTCGCCAACTGGGCTGTTTTGCTGGATTATAACTGCGATGGCCTCGAAGACATTTTTTGTTCAACAAGCGCTGGCATTAAAGTTTTCAAAAACGTAAGTACCGCGCCTACCCTCAGTTTTGTTTTGGTTAAGCCCCTGCTTTACTCTGATTTTAATCCCGGTGGCACGCCATCCATTGGCAACCTGTATGCAAGTCCGGTGGGCGTTCCGGGTATTGCCGACATCGACGGCGACGGCGACCTTGATATTCTGACCTACAGCCCCCTGGGCGTTTTTGTAGAGTACCACAAGAATATGCGTGTTGAAAACAACCTGCACTGCGACAGCCTGGTTTTTGAACTGACTGACGGTTGCTGGGGAAAATTTTCTGAAAGCAGTTGTATCGTAAACCTCAACCAGTGCGCCGTGAAACAACCCTGGGATTCTGCCACCGTTTCACAGGGAGAAAAAGTTTACCACGCCGGTTCCTGCCTCACCTGCATTGATTCTGACGCTGATAATGACCAGGACCTGGTGATGGGCGATATCTCCTGTAATACCGTTCAGTACGGGCATAACGGCGGGAGCAATGGTACTCCCCTGATCACCGACACCACCCGCCTCTATCCCAACTATCCAAACAAGAACAACACCACGCAGATCAAATTAAATAATTTCCCCTGCACCTATTACCTCGACATTAACAACGACGGTAAAAAAGACCTGGTAGCCACACCCAACGCCCCTGGCAGCGAAAACGCCAAAAGTGTATGGTACTATCATAACACCAGCGCCACAGGTACAGTTAATTTCCAGTTTGTGAAAAACAATCTTTTCCAGGATGAGATGATAGAAGTAGGGCAGAATTCATACCCGGTGGTTTTTGATTTTGATGCCGACGGCAAAAAAGACCTGCTCCTGGGCAACTGGGGTTATTATTCCAACAACGCGCTCAAGTCTCAGCTCACACTTTATAAAAATATTGGCACTTTATCGCAACCCGCTTATTCACTGATCACCAGAGACTACGCAAATGTGAGCCTGCAAAACCTTAACAATGTGATGCCAACGGTTGGCGATGTTGACGGAGACAATGATATTGACATCTGCATTGGCACTTCCAGCGGGCAGATTCACTGGCTCGAAAACACCGGTGGCCAGGGCAATCCCTGCAATTTTTCTGCTTTTCATAACAATCCTTTTTCATTTACTACCACCTCCGCAGCCGCTGCGCCTCAGCTGTTCGACATTGACGGGGATGGCAAACAGGACCTGCTCATTGGAGGTAAAAACGGCAGGATCGCCTTTTACAAAAATACCAGCGCTACCAGTGGCACGCCTACCTTTAGCCTGATGAGCAACTTTTTTGGGGGAGTTGATGTAAAAGGCAACGTTAACCTTTTTGGTATTGATGGTTATGCCACTCCGTTTTTTTATTCTGAAAACGGCAACGTTAAATTACTGGTGGGCTCGGTGAACGGCAATATTTTTCATTATGCTGTGCCTGCGGCTATTACCAACACCTTTAGTCTCTTTACCGCGAATACTAATTTCTGCAACGAGGGCGGGCAGTCAACTGTTTGTTTTGAGGACCTTAACAACGATAACAAACGCGACCTGCTCGTGGGCAACGCCTCCGGGGGACTGAGTTTTTTTTCGTCCTGGTCGCCCAATGTTGGCCTTCATGAGATCAGTGCGGCGACATTGGATCGCCAGGTAATTGTGTTCCCAAATCCCACCAGCGATCAGCTGAACCTGAGGTTCGAAAAATTAGATGTGAGGAACGGCGAGATCATTGTATATGATATTTTTGGAAAAGAAATTTTAAAAAGCCGGTTTAACGCTAACAACGCCGGCATCGATCTGCATACCTGCGACAAGGGCGTGTATTTTGTAAAAATAGCAGCTGTAACTGAACAACAGGGCAGCTTTAATGTTATAAGGAAAGTGATTAAAGATTAATTGAAAGCCGGTTTAAGATATTTTTCGCTCCTTTTATTTTTTGTTTCTTTTTCGTGCAGAAAAGACATTGGCAAAATTAACCATGGAGATTATCCCACAGATATTGGCCGCATCATTTCTGCCAACTGCTCAGTGCAGGGTTGCCATAATACCGCCAGCGCCGACGCGGCAGCCGGCTACAACCTCCAGACCTGGGTCACCCTATTTAAAGGTGCCAACAGCGGCTCGCCGGTGATCCCCTATAACAGCAAATTTTCGTCACTCTGCTCCTTCATCAATACCTACCCCGGGCTGGGCATTCAAAACAAACCCACCATGCCTTTAAACAGCAGCCCCCTGTCTTTCGAGCAGGTGAGCCGTATTAAAGACTGGATCGACGCCGGGGCGCCCGACATTAACGGTAACGTGATGTGGGCCGATAATCCCGCGCGAAAAAAACTTTACGCAACCAACCAGGGCTGTGATGTCATTACTGTGTTCGACAGTGAAACGATGCTGCCCATGCGCTTTATACACGCAGGCATTAAACCAAGTGGTAACACGCCGCACCAGGTAAGGGTTTCGCCCGATGGCAACTACTGGTACGTGATCTTTATCAACAGCAACATCATGCAGAAATTCCGTTGCGGCGACGACAGCTATGTTGGTACTATTCCGCTCTCACCTTTCGCCGCCGGCACTTCCTCCGATCCCGATAACGATGCCATTCACTGGAACACCTTTGTGATCACAAAAGACAGTCGTTATGCTTACTGTGTTTCATGGCCCGACGGTAAAATTGCCAAGGTGGATCTCGAACGCATGAGTCTTTTACATTTCCTTGGCGGACAGGGTGTACCTCACGGTATAGTTTTGAACGCGGCAGAGGATAAATTTTATCTCGCCTCACAAACCGGCAATTTTATTTCAGTTTATGATACCAGTTTTTCTGAAGAACCCCAGGACATTATCCTTGAGAACGGACCCAAAAACACCGGCAAATCCCTCGATCCGCACGACATGGTGTTGTCACCCGACAATCAGAACATTTTGATCACCTGCCAGGAGTCGAACCAGGTAAAAGTAGTAAACATCGCCAGTGGTCTGGTCACAAGAACCATCCCAACCGGAACCTATCCCCAGGAAATTATTTATTCAAAAGGCACCAACGAATACTTTGTGAGTTGCACTGAAGACACCACGAGCTTTCCCGGCGCTCACGGTGTGATCATGCGCATCAATGCCAGCAGCTATACGGGAACAAAAATAAAATGCGGCTTCCAGCCACATGGCATCGCCGTTGACGAATCAAAAAAAACACTGTACGTATTGTCGAGAAACTCCACAGCCAATGGCCCCGCACCGCATCATACCAGCCAGTGTGTGGGCAGGAACGGTTTCGTAAATTTTATCGACCTTAAAACCTTTACGCTTTTGAACAAAAAATATGAGTTAAGTGTCGATCCATACTTTATCTTCGCGAGACCATGAGCGACAAACTGAATGATATACTTGCCAGACAACCTATTCTGATCTTTGACGGGGAATGCGGCTTTTGCAATAAAAGTGTGCAGTTCTTTTTAAGGAACGAAAGGAAATCAGGCAAAAAAATACATTTTACTTCTTTGCAATCGGAAGCAGGCATTTTGCTGCGCGAATATTTTGAGATCGCTCCCGATATTGAAAGCCTCATCTTTGTGAGGGACCATTCCGCTTACATTAAATCCTGCGCCGTGCTGCGTTTAACCGCTTACATGAAAGGCCTGTGGCCCCTGATGAACATCTTTCTGATCATTCCGCCGTTTTTAAGGAACCTAGTGTATGATTTTATCGCGAAACGTCGTATGAAATGGTTTGGAAGAGTGGAACAATGTGCCCTGCTAAAAAAAGAAGACCAGGATCGTTTCATAACAAAGTAAAATTATTTGAAGGCCACAGGTGATGTCATTGACTTCCGCGATTGGATTATCGAATTCGCAAAGTACTTGACCACACTTTCACAAACCTCCATTCTTGTCACTTCGAGCGTAGTCGAGAAGGAGCTTACTCGAGAAGGAGCTTACTCGAGAAGGAGCTTACCAAAAAAACCAGAACTCAATTACGTGGCGCAAAGGCAATGCTCGCCACCGAAATCTTTAAACCGTTCACCGGCTTTAACACCTGCCATGCGGCCTCAATAGTGGCGCCCGTTGTCACCACGTCATCCACCAACAACACATGTTTATGCGCCAGTTTTTCAGCAGCCTTCAGTTCAAAAATACCTTCTACGTTCTCCCATCGTTGGTACTTCTTCTTTTTTGTTTGTGTGGCCGTTTCTTTTATTCTCACCAGCGACTCCACATCCAGCTGCCGGTTGAGTTCTGCCGCCAGGCCTTTGGCGTACCATTCGCTCTGGTTATAACCCCTGGCCTTTAATTTATTGCGGTGCAGCGGCACAGGTAAAATCAGGTCAATATCGCCAAGACAGTTGGCATTTAAAAGACTGGCGGCGTATATTTTCCCCAGGTACTCTCCCAGTTCCTTCTGATCCTGGTATTTGATGGCATGCAGCAGCTTTTGAACCTTGCCGCTTTTCTCGAACAAATAAAAACTCAGGCCGTGAACCAGGGGCACCCTTCCGGCAAGTACTTGTACCAGGCGGTTTTCGGGATCGAGGTGGTAATTATTGGTGGGCAGATTCAGATGGCAATAATTACAGATAAATCTTTCGTGTTTAAAAAGATGATCGCCGCAGGCTTCACAACGCCGTGGGTAAATTAATGACAGGAAATCGTTAATAAGTGTCATACATTTAACAACTAAAATACTGTTTTGTATGTTATTTTTGATCCATGAGTGAAAATATCAGCGGGCAAAACGTACAACGTAAAAAAAAGCGCGGCATTATTTTATGGATCATTATCGCCCTTTTAATGGGCAGTAATGGCGTAACCGCGTGGCTGTTAATGCAGGAAAAAACCAAGGTGGTTGAAAGCAGGATAGTCACCGAAAAAGTGGTGGTGGAGCGCGATAACATACAGTCAGACCTGTTGGCACTTCAGAAAGACTATGCCAGTTTGCAGGTGACCGATGCGGCCATGCAGAAAGACATAGACGAGAAAAAAGCGCGTATTGAAGAATTGCTCATAGAAGCGAAAAAACACAAAGGCGACGCCTATATCATTGCCAAATTAAAAAAAGAAGCCGACACACTACGGGCTATTATGCAGGGTTATGTGCGTACCATAGATTCACTCAACACCCTTAATCAAACACTGGTGGCCGAAAAGAAAACGGTGCTAAAACAGCTTGACGTTGAAAAAGGAAAACAAACCGTTTTGATTAAGGAAAAAGACGAGCTAAAAACTACCATTGCCAAGGGAAGCATTTTGACTTGTTTTAATGTGAGCGCCAAGGCGGTGCTTTTTAAACGCGGTGGAAAAAAAGAATCTGAAACGAGCAAGGCCCGTAAAGCCGAGAAAATAAAAGTGAGCTTTAGCCTCGGGGAAAACAAAATAGCAAAACCCGGCGAAAAAACGGTGTACGTTAGGATCATGACGCCTGATGGTAAAGAGATGGCAAAGAGTTATGACGACAGCTATAAATTTACTTTTAACCAAAACAGCGGTTATTATGCGGGCAAGGCCGAATTGAATTACGCCAATGTTGAAATAAGCGGTGTTACTTACTGCGAAGGTCAGGGAGAAATGGTGCCCGGCAATTATGTAGTTGAAATTACCTGCGATGGCACGGTGATCGGGAGTACCAACCTGAAGCTGGACTAGCTGCCTGTTTCCGTTTTATTCTTATTGAATGCCATTCATTTGTTACCTCATGTTTTCTGAATTTCAATTGAAAAAATTGTAAATTTAGTAAGGAGCCATGAGCATGTGTAGTCGTTGTCCCCCTCGAGCGGAGTCGTTGTCCCCTCGAGCGTAGTCGTTGTCCCCTCGAGCGTAGTCGAGAGGAAATTGCCGCCTACGTCGTAAAACAAAAAACCCTTTTACCATACAGTAAAAGGGTTTTTTATTTAACTTATTTTTTATCAGATGATCAGCATCACATCTCCATAAGAATAAAAGCGGTACTTTTCTTTGATGGCTTCTTTATAAGCCTTCATGATCAGATCATATCCGCCGAAGGCGCTCACCATCATAAGCAGCGTGCTTTCAGGCATGTGAAAATTTGTGATCATACAATTGGCAATGCTGAAATCGTATGGAGGAAAAATAAATTTATTGGTCCAGCCCACATAAGGATTTAAATGCCCGGTGGTTGACACCGAAGTTTCAATACTTCTCATTACTGTTGTTCCAACCGCGCACACTTTCTTCTTTTTGTCTTTTGCAGCGTTTACAATTTTACAGGTATCGCTCGAGATGATCACCTCTTCACTTTCGGTTTTGTGTTTGGTAAGATCTTCCACTTCAACGGTTCTGAAGGTGCCAAGGCCTATGTGCAGGGTTAAAGGGGCAAACTGCACGCCTTTAATTTCCAAACGTTTTAATAATTCCCTGCTAAAATGCAGACCTGCAGTCGGCGCCGCTACCGCGCCTTCGTTCTTGGCGAAAACGGTTTGGTAACGCTCGGTATCTTCGGCTTCAGCGGCACGTTTGATGTATTTTGGCAATGGTGTTTCGCCAAGGTCGTAAAGAATTTTTCTGAACTCCTCGTAGCTGCCATCGTATAAAAAGCGCAGGGTGCGACCACGGGAAGTGGTGTTGTCGATCACCTCAGCAACGAGGCTGTCATCTTCACCAAAATACAATTTATTGCCAATCCTGATCTTACGGGCCGGGTCCACCAACACATCCCACAAACGGCTTTCGGCGTTTAATTCACGCAGCAAAAATACCTCGATCTTGGCGCCTGTCTTTTCCTTGTTACCATACATACGGGCAGGGAAAACCTTGGTGTCGTTTAAGATCAGTACATCGCCATCGTCGAAATAATTTATAACGTCTTTGAATTTTTTGTGTGATATTTTCCCGGTAGCGCGATCCACCACCATCATGCGTGCATCTTCGCGGTTTTTTGCCGGGTGTTCTGCCAACAATTCTTTTGGCAGATTAAATTTAAACATCGATAACTTCATATCCTGAAACTCTTTTTTTTAAGTAAGATAAAACGCTTAGTTTAACAGATAAAAAGCCTGGTGAGATACAAATCAGCATCCGGCTTAAATACTGATTAAAAAATAAATGTCATAATCTTACGGGATTAATTCGGGTGGCAAAATTAATATAATTTTCATCTTTTGATAACAAAAAATTGCAAAAAAACCAAAAACTAGCTGATTTTACTCACAGTAGTCGTATTTTCGTTAATTTTATAAGGCTATTTGCCAAATACCATGAACTTTAAAGCCAAATTTAAAAGGTGGGCGGTTTCACTGTCTCTTCTTTCGCTGATCGTTGCCGGTCTTGCTTACACTCCCGACTATTTCGAAATAAGTAAAAACCTCGATATTTTCAATGCCGTGTACCGTGAACTGAATGTGGCTTACGTTGATGGTACCAAGCCCGGGCAACTGATGAAAACAGGCATCGACGCCATGCTGGGCTCACTGGACCCTTATACGGTTTATTACACTGAAAATGACATTGAGGATTTCAGGTTCATGACCACGGGTGAATATGGTGGCATAGGGGCCACGGTGAACGACATTAATGGAAAGATCATCATTGCCGATCCATACGAGGGTTTTACCGCTTACAAGGCCGGCATTAGGGCCGGTGACCAGATCATTGGCGTAAACGGCATCAATGTAGAAGGCAAAAGAAGCGACCAGATAGGCACGCTGCTAAAAGGCCAGGCCGGCACACCCATAAAATTAAAGTTATTAAAAGCCGGGCAATCAACGCCTGTAGAGCTCAATCTCACCCGCGAGGAGATCAAAACAAAATCGGTACCTTACTCGGGCATGCTGCCCGATGGCACCACAGGATACATCAAGCTTATTTCATTTACCGATAACTGCAGCGGCGAGGTAAAAGACGCTTTGAACGATTTAAAGAGCAAGGGCTGTAAAAGCCTGGTGTTAGACCTGAGGGGGAACCTGGGCGGTCTTTTGATGGAAGCCGTGAACATCGTCAATTTTTTTACCGATAAGGGGCAGGAAGTGGTTTACACCAAGGGTAAAATTGTAGAATGGGATAAAACCTACCAATCGGTGAATAACCCTATCGACACACAGATCCCACTGATTGTGCTGGTGGATGAAAATTCGGCTTCCGCCTCCGAAATTGTGAGCGGCGCCTTACAGGACCTCGACAGGGCGCTCATTGTGGGCAAAAGGACCTACGGCAAGGGTCTGGTACAGCAAACCAAAGACCTGGTGTACAATGCCAAGGTAAAGATCACCGTGGCCAAGTATTATATCCCAAGTGGCCGTTGCGTACAGGCCCTCGATTACAGTAACAAAGATGAAGAGGGCCGCGTTGAAAAAGTACCCGACAGTCTCATCACCGCGTTTAAAACCAAAAATGGTCGCGTTGTTTACGATGGCGCAGGCGTTATGCCCGACGTGAAAACAAAAGACCAAAAATTCGAAGTGATCCTTATTTCTTTAATTTCGAAATACCACATCTTTAATTACGCCACCGACTATTATCTGAAACACTCTCAACTAGCGCCGGTTAAGGATTTTCAGCTGACAGAGAATGAATACGCTGACTTTGTGAATTATTTAAAGGATAAGGATTACAGCTATAAAACAAAAAGTGAAATTGAGCTGGAAGACCTTAAAAAAAACGCTGAAGAAGAAAAATACTTCACCGACATCAAAACTGAATATGAGGCCCTGGTAGCAAAAATGGCGAGCAACAAAAAAGACGATCTCAGCAAACACAAAGCCGAAATAAAAAAATACCTTGAAGAGGAGATCGTTTCGCGGTATTATTTTCAGAAAGGCAGGATAGAATACTCATTAAAAAATGATGATGATCTTAAGGAGTCCACCACCCTGCTCGCAGATCTCAATAAAATAAAAACGCTCTTAACCACCAGCGAAAAAGCCACAAAGCCTTTTAATCCACGTAAAAAATTCTAAGGAGTTAAAAAGTACCCATAAAACCAAACTGTACAATTAGGCGGCTGGGGTAAATGGACAGGGGGCTGGGCGTTAAATTATACAGCAGCGTTCCGCTCAGGCCTATGCGCTCGCCAATAGGCTTTCTGAAGCCAACCCCGGCAAGCAGGTAATCGACCCATTTCATTCTCTCACCATTCAGACTGTACACATTGGGTTGGCGCAGTCTGTCGTACTGCCCCTGCACAAAAAAACCATCGGTAACAAAATACCTCGCGTAAGAGTGGCCGCCAAAAACCGACTGCGACACCTTGCCATAAGCGCCTCCGTAATTAATGCTGATGTAGTTGTAAATAACACCAAGGCCAAAGTTCACTTTTTCTATGGGTGAATACCCTATGGTAGGTGAAAGGTAAATAAAGGTATAATTGCTGAGTTGTAATTGCAGATTACCTTCATAAGTGAATTTTTTCATCCAGTCGTAATTCCGCGGCGATTTTCTTTTTACCGAATCGCCTGTCGCCGGGCTGCCTGTATAAACATCGTCGGTTTGCGCCTCAATACAAGTGCATGAAAGAAAAATAACAACAAGCGTGTGCAAAAAAAATCTCATCGTATCGGTGATTTTAGTCCCTGCGAATTCAATCCTTTAAGTTAAATATTATTTCACTTTCAATCGCAAAATATCAAGTATCTTAGCGCTTTAAAATTGTAAAAAATGCTAATAGTCATAACCGGCGCCTCAAAAGGGATAGGCTTTGAACTTGTAAAACAACTGGCTTCCGACCCCAAAAACCTGGTCATTGCGGTTTCGAGGAACATCAGTTCGCTTACAAAGCTGGTGAAGGAAAAAAACACGCACTCTGTGCTTCCGCTAAAAGCAGATATTACCAATTCACTGCAAAGAAAAAAAATATACCAGGTGATCCACTCCCTGAACCTCCCACTGGACGTTTTAATTAATAACGCCGGTGAAATCGTAAACAAGCCCTTCGAAAAAATTTCAGAGAAAGAAATAAAATCGGTTTATAATACCAACGTATTTGCCCCCTTCGCGCTCATTCAATCTTTACTGCCCTTGTTCAATAAAAAAGTGCGCAGCCACATTGTGAACATCAGCAGCATGGGCGGCGTGCAGGGAAGTTCTAAATTCGCCGGGCTCAGCGCGTACTCAAGCAGTAAATCGGCCCTGGGGGGTCTCACCGAATGCCTGGCCGAAGAGCTGAAAGACAAAAATATATTTGTGAATGCCCTTGCTATAGGCGCGGTACAAACAGAAATGCTCGGAAGGGCTTTCCCGGGCTATAAAGCGCCCCTGAAGGCGGCTGAAATGGCAGCGTTTATTTCGGGTTTCGCCTTAACCGGTCAAAAATATTTTAACGGAAAAATCATTCCAGTATCTTCTTCGACCCCTTAATTTTCGTAAATATTTTCTGTTGCATCAGAAGAATAAAAAATTAATTTTTCAATGAAGCCATGAAAACAAAGTTGTCGTTTTTATTTTTATGGATTTCCGGCGTCGGGCTTTATGCACAAAGCATTACACAAACAGTAAGAGGCACCGTTGTCGACAAACAATCCCTGTCACCGGTTCCCGGCGCTGTGGTAAAGGTTCTAAACTCCGATCCGATGCTTGGCGCCACCAGTGATGAAAAGGGCGAGTTTAAAATTACCGGCGTACCTATCGGGCGACTGCAGTTAAAATTTCAAATGCTGGGCTACCAGGAAAAATTCATTACCGTGATCCTTAATGCCGGAAAAGAATCGGTGCTGAGTGTTGACCTGGAAGAAAACGTGGTGCAGGGTGAAGAGGTGGTAGTTGTGGCGGAGCAGGACAAAACACAGACCAATAATAAAATGAGCACTGTAAGTTCACGTTTGTTCAGCGCCGACGAAGCGGCCCGTTACGCGGGCAGCAGGAATGATCCCGCGCGCATGGCTGCCAATTTCGCGGGGGTTAGCGGTGCCAACGATTCAAGAAACGATATCATCATCAGGGGAAACTCACCCATCGGTATTTTATGGCGGCTCAACGGCATCGACATTCCCAACCCCAATCACTTTGGTAACGCGGGGTCCACGGGCGGACCCATCAGTATCTTAAACAACAATACTTTGGGCAACTCCGACTTTATGAGTGGGGCCTTTGCAGCTGATTATGGGAACGCCACCTCGGGCGTGTTTGACCTGAGAATGCGCCAGGGCAACAACGAAAAACATGAATTTGTCGCACAACTTGGATTTAACGGTTTTGAGCTTGGCGCAGAAGGCCCCTTTAATAAAAACAAAACCGCTTCCTTCCTGGTGAATTATCGTTACTCAACCCTCTCTGTATTTAAAGCCCTTCACATCGATTTTGGAACAGGCGACGCTGTGCCACAGTACCAGGACCTTACATTTAAACTGGATTTTAGCACTGCCAGGCATGGGAAATTTTCGTTCTGGGGCATTGGTGGCCTGAGTTATGTGGCGTTGCTTGAGAGCGATAAAAAAGCCGGAAAAGACCTGTACGGTTATAGTTCGCTTGACACTTATTTCCGCTCTAATGTCGGGGCAAGTGGGCTCTCGCACACCTACCTGTTTAAACACAACGCTTATATAAAAACCAACATCGGTGTGAGCGGACAGTACAACAACATTATAGCCGACAGGATAGATACCTCTTTTAAAACACCAAAAAACCTAAAACCCGAATACCGGCAAACCACGCAGAACCTCAGGTATTCGTTGAATACGACCTATAACAAAAAATTCAATTCAAGAAATTTTCTGAGTACCGGCGTGTACGCCGAACTCTACAACACGCTTTTTATCGACAGCAACGACACTGAATTTGGAAATAATACCTTCGTGATTTTGCGTGACTATAAAGGTTCAACGGCCTTACTGAGAGGTTTTGTACAGTTGCAGCATAAATTCACCGACCGCCTGCTCATCAACGCGGGCATCAGCAACCAGTTCTTTTTACTGAACAATGCCAACGCCATTGAACCAAGGTTGGGAATGAAATATTCTTTAACCAAACGACAGGCCATTAGCTTTGGGGGTGGGCTGCACAGCCAGCTACAACCCATGTATATTTATTTTGCCAGCGATACCGTTAACGGCAAAAGAGTGGAAACCAACAGGGATCTTGATTTCACAAGGGCGGCACATGTGGTGCTGGCCTACGACAATAATTTCTCAACCAACTTCAGGCTAAAAACGGAATTGTACTACCAGTATATTTTCAACGCGCCGGTTAAATCCTATCCCGATTATTTTTCGGCTTTAAACCTGGGTGCCGATTTTAGCAGTCCGAATGTAAATAACCTGGTGAGCAAAGGCACCGGCTACAATTATGGGCTTGAGGTGACGCTTGAAAAATTTTACAGCAAAGGCTACTATTTTTTATTGACCGCAAGTTTGTTTGAAAGCAAATACAGGGGCAGCGACCAGGTATTAAGAAATACAGCTTTTAATGGCAATTATGTTTTTAATCTTCTGGGAGGCAAAGAATTTAAAATAAACCAAAGGCATATGTTGATCCTGGATGTACGCGGCACTTACGCAGGGGGTAAGCGGTATTCGCCCGTAGATCTCGCGGCCAGCATCGCGGCCGAAAAAGAAGTACGCGATGTTAGTAACGCATATGGTTACCAGTATCCTGATTATTTTCGCCTGGATGTTAAACCCGGTTACAAATACAACAGCAAAAAAGTGACACATGAATTCAGCATCGACATTCAGAATGTTACGCGAAACCTGAATGTCTTCCAGCAATCGTACGACCTGGTGAATAAAACAATAAAAACTGACTATCAGCTGCGTTTCTTTGTGGTGCCGCAGTATAGAATTCTGTTTTAGTATCGCTTACTGCTTATTCTTTTACAAGCTTAATAAATTGAGGCGCTGCGGTACCAGATTTTAATTTTACAAAGTAAACCCCATTCGCCAGCATTGTAATATTCAGCGATTGGTTTTGTTTGTTCTTGCCAAATTCAAACTCCTGTGTTAATACCTGTTTGCCCAGGGCGTCAATCACTTCCACATTCACGTCGGTGTTTTTTTCAGAATAATAAGCTATGTGTAAGGCATCCTTCGCCGGGTTTGGATAGATATTAAAACGCAGGTCGCCGGCTGCTTCCTTAACACCTGTGCAGGCGTCGACAATTACTGAAATGGTGGCGGTAGCCTGGCATCCGTTCATCTGCGAGCCGTAACAGGTAAATACCTGCGATTGCGTTGGTGAATAAGTAGCCATGTAAAAATTGATGCCGCCAGGCTGCCAGGTGTATGAATTAACGCCGGAGGCGCTCAGGTTCACCGAACCACCAGGACAAATATTCGAGGCTGACGCTGAAAGCGACATGGCAGGGCTGGTAACGGTAATTGTTTTTGAGATCACACTCGTGGTGCCATTATCAGCCATCAAGGTAACCACGTAGGTGCCTGGGGCTGAAAAGGTGATGGAAGGAGAAGCGGCGTTAGGGTTTGAAAGCACACCGCCTGTGCTGGTCCACGTATATGAAGGCGCCGGGAAACCGCTGGAAGTATTTGAGAGGTTAAGCGCTACGCCAGGGCAAGCCAGGAATCCATTTGAAAAAGATGCTAATACTGGTATCTGACCACAAACACCGTGGGTTCCAAGGAATTTACGGTAGGGACTATTAGTCAACGCCGTTTGCACTCTGAAGGCCTGGTCGGTGGTGAACATATATTTTGCAGGATCATCGGTGTAATCCATAAAATTCATATACATCTCGCCGTCGGGTTGGTTACCCGCGCAGGAAGTTGTTTTGTAGGGATAGTTGGGTGACCCGAAGTTGCTTGCTGAACCCGATGGGGTATCCAAGCAATAATCAGAAGCGCAGACGCCATCACCCCAGATGTGGCGCAGGCCCATGTAGTGGCCAATTTCGTGGGTGCTGGTGCGGCCCCTGTTGTAACCGCTCATGTAGGTTCCCGAAGGATAGGTGCTTGTTGAGCCAAAACATTTTGAATAACACCAGAAACCATCGGTAGTGCTTGAACCATATGGCCCTGAGAGGCCACTGAGACCAGTGAGCGGCGGAAAGGTAGCATAGCCCAGCAGACCGCCACCCAGGTTAGGATCACGATCGCTGATCCAGATATTCATGTATTTGGAAACATTCCAGATGGTTTGTGGTTTGATAACACCATCCACATATGATTTTAATGCGGCATTAGTGGCAAAAGAGGTTGGATTCGACCATCCCCTTGATACATAATTGATCCTGTCGATCCCAGGTTCAGCCAGGGTGTTTCCCAGCGTGTCTTTGGTAGCCAGGCAAAACTCAACACCACAATCTGCTATTTTAATCCTGCCATTAGCGTCAACATTGCTCAGTTGAATGCCCTGGGCGATCGCCCAATTGGCGTAGGCTGTGGCTGGATAGTTGGAAGAGTTATAACCTGTACCGGCGAAATCGTTATTTAATACTATGATCTGAGAGTTTATCTGTCCCTGCGCAAGATTCGGGTAACTGCCTACTGACTGGCCACCGTGGATCACGTGTACGATCACAGGAATGGTGAAAAGGGCCTGCTGGCTTTTATTTCCCTGCTGCGCCAGTTTGCGTTCCTGAACCAGTTTTTGAAACTCGTTGTTCCAGTCTTCCGATGGCACTTCAGTGCCGCATGGATTGTTGTTAATATTAACCTGGGCGGGTGCCGGTTTAAATGCAATTATTAAAAAGCATATAATAAGCCCTAATCTTAAATGAATGTTCATGATGTGTGATTATAATCGTACTAAACTACGATATTTGTGTATTACTAGGAAAACTATTTTTATAATTAACCTTTGTACAGCCCATTTTGGGCCACGTTTTTACAGGATTTGTTAAAAAGGCCGGCACGTAAAAATTGTGCCAGTCAATAACTTGTTAATTATTTGTTCATTTCTGGATACCCTTTATTTTATGGGGCTAAAACGGTAAAAATTCCTATATTCGTTCTGTTAAATCAACACTCACCGTACCATGCTAAATTTTAGGAAATTTATAGTCACGTTACTATTCGCCCCTGCCTTTGTTTTCGCTCAATCTCCAAAAAAATATTTTGAAGCTGCTGAAAAATTTCTGGAAAATAAGAGTTATAAAGACGCGCTTGCCAATTATTCAAAAGCCATAGAGCTGGACCCTAAATATGAAAAGGCTTACATAGCCAGGGCAAGCCTGTATGAAAATCAAAATCAAAAGGCCGAGGCAGTGGAGGATCTGAAAAGGCTGCAGGCACTGGCGCCAAAAGAAAAAGAATATTATTACAATGCCGGGCGTTTACTGGTTGACCTGAAAAAATATCCTGACGCCGACCTGATGTTCAGCAAAGCGCTTGAGCGCGACAAGGGTTATTCTGAAGCGATCACCGACAAAATAAAAGTGCTGCACATCCTCGGAAATTACGCCCAGGGACTGATAATTACGCAGATGGGCCTGGATGACAAAAAGGACCACATTTCATATTACAACCACGCGGTGATGCTCGACAGTCTTAAAAACTATGCTGAAGCCGAAAAATTTTATAAAAATTCAAAAAACGACGAGTCAAAATTTATTCCCGCCTATTTTGGCCTGGCCCTGGTACAGGTAAAATTAAACAAGAATGCCGACGCGCTTAAAACCTGTGAAGACGGCCTGGCAAAAGATCCTAACAGCGCCGAGATGTATTTCGCGCGCAGCGTTGTAATGGCTGATAAAAAAGATTTCCAGACTGCTCTAAACGACATCACCCGTGTTATCCTGTCGAAGCCAGCCCCGGTTGCGTATAAACAGCGCGCTTCCTACTACGAAAAACTCGGTCAGTACCAGAACGCCATCAACGATTACATCCAGGTGGTGAAGCTCGATGATAAAGATTGGGATGCTTATTTCCGTAAAGCCGCAGCCCATGAGCAAATGCAGAATTACAAAGCCGCTTTGATCGATTACAATAAAATGGCTACACTCGCTGCAGGAAATGACAAGGTGGAAGCCCAACTCAAACAAGCCAGGAGGAAAATGACAGAGCTCAGCAGGGAGAGTGTTAAACCAGAGATCACGATGAGTTTTCCGCGATCCAACGAAAAAAACCTGGTGAAGTTATCGGCCGATCTTGAAGAGGTTGTGATGAAGGGAAATGTGTCTGATGCGAGCCTTATTAAATCCATTACTTCAAATCACGGCACGGTTTCTTTTGATTCAGATTCACTGAACCCAGAGTTTACTCTGAAGGTAAACAACCTGTCGAAAATCAGCGACATTACCATTACCGCTGCCGACATCTACAACAACACGCAGGCCACACTGTTTAAAATTGAAAAAACGGAGAGCAACAAGCCGATCATTGCAATTGAGACTCCTGAAACCTCATTCGAAAATGAGATCTTTATTGACAACAATAACGCTGATATATACATTCAGGGCAAGATCAAAGATCAGAGCCTCATCGAATCCATACTAATCGACGATCAGCTGGCCTCATTTAATCATGCAAATCTTAATCCCGATTTTTCGTCGCAGTTCAGCATTGCCAATAAAAATAAAGTAACCATTACGGTGAAAGATATTTACGGCAATGAAAACGCACAGGTTTACAATCTTAACAGGGCCGGCGCTACCGCTGGCGTTAACAACCCCATGGGCAATACCTGGGTTGTATTTATTGAGAACAGTCACTACACCAGTTTCCCAAGCCTCGAAGGTCCGGCCAAAGATATTACGGCCATGAAATCGGCCCTGGTAAATTACAAGGTCACCAAGATCATTCATAAAAAAGACATGACCAAAGGTGAAATGGAAAAGTTCTTTTCAATTGAACTGCGGGATTATGTAAAAAACAACAACATCAACTCCTTGCTTATATGGTATGCCGGTCACGGAAAATACGTGAGTCCAACCGGATACTGGGTTCCCGCCGACGGAAAGACCGACGACGAATTCAGTTATTTTGGCATCAACAACCTTAAAGCGGCCATGCAGTCTTATTCTTCAAAATTAATTCACACGCTGGTGATCACCGACGCTTGTGAATCGGGCGCAACGTTCTTAATGGCCATGCGCGGCGATGAGTCGGGCAAGCACTGCGACAACTGGGAACTCACAAAAGCCAAATCGTCACAGGTATTCACGTCTGCGGGTTATGAACTGGCATCCGACAATTCACAGTTTTCAAAAACATTTGCCGCCTGCCTGAACAACAATACCGATGCCTGCATTCCTATTGAAAAAATCACCAAAAAAGTTTCGGCCGCTGTATTGCAGGCCGGCAACCAGTCTCCTAAATTTGGTAAAATCAAAGATCTTGAAGATGAAGGCGGAACTTACTTTTTCATAAAAAAATAGTGTCATTAGATTGTATGCTGTATGTTTAAAAAAAGGGTTTTACAATCTATACTATTTCTTTTTCCTGTTTTATTCTATGCACAAACTTATCCCTTCGCCAATTATGGCGTAAAGGAGGGTTTGTCGCAATCCAACGTTTCAGGCATTATCCAGGATAGTTCCGGATTTTTCTGGCTGGCAACCGAAAGTGGCGTGTCGCGTTTCGACGGCAAGGAATTTGTGAACTATACCACTGAGAACGGGCTGGCTGATAACAACGTAAGCGCCATTTTTCTCGACAGGAATAACAAGATCTGGCTGGGTCACGAAAACGGCGCGCTTACCTTTTATGATGGTAAAACATTTACCGAAATTCGTTCGCGCCTGTTGCCCAAAGACAAAAAGATCTACGGATTTTTCCAGGATAAGCAGGGCGGACTGTGGATTTCAACAGAAACTTACGGCACAATAAAAATTATTGACCCATCAAAAAGCGGTGATTCCAAATTGCACATTCGTGTATATTCAGGTAAAGACGGGCTGAGCCAGTATGTATTTTCGGTTGTTGAAGACAAACAGGGCACACTCTGGTTTTTAACCGACATAGGTATTAAATTTCTTAAAAAAGACAAGCGCGAATTTGAATTTTTCAGGGCCGATGGCTTACCGCCCGGACAGATCACCTGCCTGGCAAGTGATATGAATTCCAACCTGTTGATTGGCACCTCGGGAGGAAGTATTTCAAGGTACAACCCTGTAACAGCAGAGTTTCAACTTTTGGTTGATGCCAGCGCGCTAAACCACATCAATGAAGGAGGGGTTCCTAATTTTATTTACACTATTCTTGAAGATAAAAAAGGAAATATATGGGCCTCTGTTTTTAATTACGGCGTTTGCAGATACAATGCGCTGACAAAAAAAACCACTGTTTTTAATACCAGCAACGGGCTCGCGGCCAATAAAATAAAAAGCATTTCAGAAGACCGCGAAGGCAATATTCTTTTTGGAACCCTGGGTGAAGGTATGCAGGTATTCGCCGGAGAGAAATTTATTTCCTTTTCGAAACGCGACGGCCTGGCGGATAAGCAGGTTTGGGCAATATGCAAGGACAAAGGCGGCAACTATTGGTTTGGCACAAATGATGGCATCACCATTTATAACCCGCACGACGCTACAGGCAACGCTTTTAAAACCCTTACCACTGCCCATGGGCTCCCTTCCAACAGTATCAGGGCGATAGTAGCCGACAGGCATGGTGATTTGTGGATAGGCACCTGGGGAGGAAAAACCGTGAAATATGACTGGGGTCTCTCGCAGATCGTGATGGTGCCGGTTTTAAACGAAATTGTAAATCCCTATGTAAGTTGTTTGATGCTTGATAAAAAAAACAACCTGTGGATTGGTACAATTGAAGGCATTGTTAAATATGACATCCAGACCTCGAACATCAAAACAATGCGTACCATTAATGGTTTAAGCGACAACGACATCACGGCGATTTTTGAAGACAACAAAGGCCACGTGTGGATAGGCACCAAACAAAAAGGGGTGACCGTTTTTGACGGCAGGAAGTATAAAAAGATCGGCGCCGATCAGGGGCTTACCTATAACAGTATTACCTGCATCTCGGAAGATTACCAGCAAAGAATGTGGATTGGAACTGCGGGTGGTGGTGTTTTTGTAAATGACAATTCAAAATTTTCAAATTATAAAATTAGAGACGGGCTGATCTCCGATTACATTACCCTCATCAACATAGACAAAAAAAACAATGCCTGGCTGGGGACAAACAAAGGTTTGAACAAATTTGATGCTAAAAACAAGGTCTTTCGTTCGTACGCACGTAATGAAGGATTCACCGGTGTTGAAACAAAATCAAAAGCAACTTATCTCGACGACGAGGAAAACCTTTGGTTTGGCACCGTAAATGGGGTTTTTAAATATGATCCCCGGCATGACATTCCTGTTCTGCTTGAACCCGTTTTAAAACTCACGCGTTTCAGGGTAAATCTCAACGATTACCCGGTAACCGGCAAAGTGGAATTGTCTTACCAGCAAAATTCATTGCATTTTGATTTTGTAGGCATATCGCTCTCAAATCCTGATGGTGTTACCTATAAAATGAAACTCGAAGGTTACGATAAAGATTGGAAACCAGCGACAAAACAGAATTTTGAACTTTACTCCAACCTGCCCCCCCGGCAATATGTTTTTAAATTAATTGCCTGTAATAGTTCAGGGGTATGCAACAGTGAACCTTTAACTATGGATATCACCATTACGCCACCTTTCTGGAAAACCTGGTGGTTCTACCTCCTTGTTTTTTTAGCCGTGTCGGGCGCGCTGTTTCTCTATATTAAATTAAGGGAGAGAAAACTCCGCCAGGAAAAAAAGATCCTCGAAGATAAAGTAACTGAGAGGACAGCTGAGGTAATGCAAAAAAACCTGGAGCTGGATGAAATTAACCAGGACATCAGGGCCAGTATCCGCTATGCCAAAAGGATCCAGGACGCGATCCTCCCTCCCGACGATTTTGTAAAAAAACACATGCCCAATACTTTTGTGTTGTTTAAACCCAAAGACATTGTAAGCGGCGATTTTTACTGGATGGCTGAAAAAAAAGACAAGATGGTGTTCGCGGCCGTGGATTGCACTGGTCACGGTGTTCCAGGCGCATTTATGTCTATCGTTGGTCACAACTTACTCGACAGGATCATCATCGAACAAAATATCCTACAACCTTCGCATATTCTGGATGAGCTCAACAAAGGCATTAACGAAGCGTTTCGGCAGACCGACCTTGAAGATAATACAGTGAGAGACGGCATGGATATCGCGCTGTGTACTTTTAACCGCACCACATCGCTGCTTGAATACGCAGGCGCCTATAACGCCATGTGGCTGATCAGGAACGGGGAACTCAGAGAAATTAAAGCCGATAAATTCCCAATTGGCAATTTAAAAGCCGGCCAGCATAAAAAATTCACCAATCACGAAATACCTTTGTTAAAAGGCGACACGGTCTACATTTTTTCGGATGGCTTTGCCGACCAGTTTGGCGGACCGCTGGGAAAAAAATTCAAATCAAGTAATTTCAAACAATTGTTGCTTGAATCGATTCATCTCCCGATGGAGGAGCAGGGCCGTTTACTGGATGTGACCATTGAATCGTGGCGCGGTTACCACGAACAGGTAGATGATATCCTGGTGATTGGTACCAGATTATGACAACAATCAAGCTGAAATAACATCATTGTTTTTTCGGGGTGCCGCTGTAAGCAGAAAATGTACTAACACTTGCACCGGCAATAATTCCCATACCGCTGCTTATATTGCTATAAACCCTAACCGGCTCAGCAAAAAGACCACCTGTATTGAGCTGGTCGTTCAGGCTGGTTTTGTATTTGTAATAATCTTCGTTGAGGTTATACACCTCAAAATAAACTTCTATTCTTGACACTTTGGTAGAAAATGAACTAAAAGACAGGCTAACGCTGACATCCACGGGCACTTCCTTTCCATTAACCAGGTTGAGATCGTCATACTCCACGGTCAATCCATTGTTGTATCCACCTCCTCCTCCAAATATGCCATCGCCGGATATATTGTTGATGATAGATGCGTTGGAAGGCTCGTTGGTTATTTCATTGCCAGCGCTGTCGAACAGCAACACAAGCGGTCGAATACTATAGAAGTTTTTTACTGCCAGGTCGTCAACAATCTTAAGCCTGTACTTTGTTGATCCGTTGATGTTAAATGTATTATTCCCAAAGTCGCTCAAGAAATAATTTGCACTCGCGGTGTCGTAGCGCTCAATACCGGTAACAGATACACCACCCAGCAGCGAGGTACTTCCTTCAACGGTTTTGTACCCAGCGGCGGAAACCTTTATGGTGTACTTTGTGTTTTGTTTTGCAAGGGTAGCTGATATATAGGTTCCGTTGCCGGCAGAGAGCAGGTTTTGCTTAAAGACACCGTTTTCGTAAATCTCGCAAACTGCGTTGTCGATATAGGTATAAGGCTTGCCATTTAAAATACTTTTACTGGAAGAAATCTCCGCCGAAATGAAGTGATCTGTAACAAGTATGCTGTTCACCACAATTCGGGCGTCTTGCTGCGGCAGATCCTTTGGCTCAATGATTTTTTCGCAGGACATAAAAAATCCTGAAACAATTCCTGTAAGCGCTACGGCAAAATATTTATTTCTAATTATTCTGGTCATTTTCAAATTCCTCAATGTCCTTGTCATCCTTGAATATTTCTTTAATATTTCTGAAATCAAACTTAAAACTATAGCTAATTGAGGGGATCAATGGAAATAAACTCACCTGAACCAGTTGTTTGCGCTGGTTCTGGTTATTCCTGAAATAAAGGAAATATGGATTTTTCCGGTTGTACACATTATACACACCGAAGCTCCAGGTTACTTTTCCCCATTTCTTTTGTTTATGTTTGTTGATACTGATGTCCAACCTGTGGTAAGGCGCCATGCGATAATTGTTTTTAGTTCCGAAATATTGTGCATCCTGGCTGTATACACCTGGGATATTTGCCGAAACATAACTTTGCAGCGGAAGACTGATGGCATTACCTGTACCGTATACAAACGTTGTGGCGATATCAAATTTATTGCTGAGTTTATACACGTTCACAAAAGAGATGTCGTGACGCCTGTCGTACTTATACGGGTAAACTTTACCATCATTGATCTCGGCAAACTGTCTGTTGGTCCACGAAAGGGTATAACCAATCCAACCTGTATACTTACCTTTTTTCTTTTGAACCAGGAATTCAGCACCATAGCTCCAGCCTTTTCCCTGAGCCACTTTTTCCTCCCAATCGCTTGCGCCGCCGATAAAATTAGCACCGTCAAGGTAGTCGATGATATTGTCCATCACTTTATAATACCCCTCTACGCTAAACTCGAACATATTCTTATTTGTGCTTTTGGCAATACCAAAAGCGCCCTGATAAGCTGTTTGCGGTTTTATTTTCTTAGTGGCCGGCACCCAGAGATCAGTTGGTAATCCAACATTTGAGTTTGACAGCAAATGGATGAACTGCATCATGCTGGCATAAGACGCCTTGATGCTCCAGTTGCGGGCTAATAAAATCCGGCCCGAGAACCGCGGTTGCAGCGATCTGTAGAAATTATCCTGCACAAAAAAACCTGCTGCGTGAAGTCCCGCGTTGATCTTTATTTTATCGTTGATCTTCCAGTCGTCTTCGACATACATGGTGATCTCATGTGAAAAAATATCAGGATTACCGGTAGTTGAATCAGTGTCGGTTCCAAACCCTGTTGTTTTAAACTGCTGCGCGCCGGTTTGAAATGTATGGTAAGTGTAATGCCCACCATATCTCACATAGTGATTTGGAGAAGGGATGTAATCGAAATTGACATTGCCTGCCCAGTCTCTGATGCCGCTAAAATAGTCGGCTGTACTTTTTGTATAATCAAGGTTGTCTTTTACTGTGACGCCTACGCCAAATTTATATTGTGTAAAGGTGAGGCTTGTATTGCAGAATAGCTGGCTGTTGAACACGTGGTTCCAACGCAGGGCGCCAATGTTGTTACCCCATTTCAGATAAGCTTTAAGGTCGGTGCTGCTACCGGAAACAGCACCGTTGGAGGCAAACGACATTTTATCCAATCCTTTATAAAAACTCAGAAAAATCCTGTCGCGGTCAGAGATCTTATGGTTCAGTTTTAAATTAAGATCATAGAAAAAATAGCCTGCGGTAACCTCGCCATTCGTTGATGCTTTGATTATGGGCCGTGCAAATACATCTATATAAGTACGTCTGGCCGCTATAATAAAAGACGTTTTGTTTTTATTAATCGGGCCCTCTATCAGTAATTTGCTTGAAATGATGCCAATAGTTCCTTCAACATTGAATTTGCGCATGTTGCCTTCCTTCATGTTAATGTCTATTACCGAGGACAAGCGGCCGCCGTAACGGGCGGGGAAACCACCTTTTGTTAGTTCCACATTTTTTATCGCGTCAGCGTTAAATGTCGAGAAAAAGCCGAAGAGGTGCGATGCGTTGTAGATTGGCGCGCCATCCAGTAATATCAGGTTCTGGTCAGGTCCGCCGCCTCTCACATAAAGACCCGTTGAGCCTTCTCCCCCGCTTTTAACGCCGGGAAGTAATTGCAAAACCTTTAAAACATCTACCTCACCAAACAAAGCCGGCACCTTTTTGATCTGTTCGATTGGTATGTTGATCGTGCTCATTCTTGTGCTCTCCTCTATCCTTTCGCCCTGTTCGGCCACAATTTCCACAGCCTCGAGCTGATTTTCGGGTAACAGGTCTATATTAAAGGTTTTGTTTTCACTTAACAAAAACGATTTATTCTGAACAGCGTAACCGATGTACGAAATAAAAAGCTTCACGCTGTCGGCCGGCAGCGTTAAACTGAAAAACCCGTAGGTATTTGTGGAGGTGCCCTTTTTTGAAACGGCGTCGAAAATATTGGCGCCGATTAATTTTTCCTGCGTTTTTTTATCACTTACATAACCGCTGATGGTGTGTTTTTGCGAAAACAATTGCTGTATAGCCGTAAGGATAAAAAGAACGACAAAGACAATCCTGAACATAATATCGAATAGTATTTATTTTATTAATCTCAGGCAGTTTTTAACCCGCGACAAAATTTGTTTTCAGTTTCAGGAAAACGTTCATCGGCGTGGTTTATTGCCTGAACCTACAAATTAATAATAAAAACGTCAGCTGCGGCACCGCGTTGAAAACAATTTTAAATTTATTTACCGTATGTTTTAACACTTAACAGCGTCCTTAACTCCCGGTTCCATTCAGTTCTTAAAATACTAAGCACGATGCTATCTCTTCTTGTGCCCTCTGCGGTAATGGCATTGCTACGTAAAACCCCTTCCACGGTGCAACCTATGCTTTTCATTGCGGCGATGCTTTTCTCATTCCTGTTGTCGGCCCTGAATTCAACACGTTCCATCTGCATGGTGTTAAAAGCGTAATCGAGTAATAAAAACTTGCAATGTTTATTCAGACCTGTGCCCCTGAATTTTATACCGTACCAGGTATATCCCAGCTGCAGTGTTTTATTAAAAAGCTGCATATCATAAAATCGTGTTGTGCCGGCATATTCACCGGTAACTTTGTCGTAGACAATAAACGGGTATTCTTTCAGCTGTTTTCTTCCGTCTAATGCCGCGCCAATATAGGCCTCAAGATTTTCTTTTCCGGCGGCGTTCACCAGTGAGTAGGTCCAGGTTTCGGGTTCATTTAGAGAAAATTCAAGCAGGTAGTCCAGGTCGGCAGCTTCAATCGGTCGCAGTAAAACCTGACTATCTTGCAGTATAACAGTTTTTGAAAAGTCGAATGCGGTCATATGGTGATTTCTGGTTTGTACAACAAATCTCAGCAATTATCCCTTATCAATAGGAATACAGTTTAAAAAAAACTGACCCGTACAGTTGTTGGTGATTATTTCAGTTCCGAAAATAGAATTTTCAGCTCTTCTTCGGTAAGGTCGCGCCATTCGCCTGGCTTGAGCTTGCCCAGCAGAAGGTGCATAACTCTGACCCTTTGCAGTTTTAAAACCTGGTAATCATAGGCGTTGCACATTCTCCTGATCTGCCTGTTAAGCCCCTGTTTTAAAATAATCCTGAAGATCCTTTTGGTTCCGGGTTCCATGCTCACTACGCATGGTTTTGTTTTTTCTCCCTGGATAGTAATGCCTGCGCTGATCTCATTTAAGAACTGCTTACGCACCGGTAAATTTAAAGTAACGATATATTCTTTTTCATGCTCGTAAACAGGATTGGTGATCTTATCGATCAACTCTCCCTGGTTCGTGAGCAGGATCAATCCTTCAGAATCTTTATCCAGCCTGCCAACGGGATAAATGGTCTCCTGATGTCCAACGGCGTCAATAATATTTCCTTTGATTTTTTCAGAGGTGCAAATAATGCCTTTGGGTTTATTATAGATAATATAAACAGGAACAAATGCTTTTGTTTGTAATTTTTCTCCGTCGATCAAAACAACATCACCTTCATTTATTTTTGTGCTGTAGGTTGCCAGTTTACCGTTCACCTGCACTCTTTTCTCTCCTACCAGGTCGTAAGCTTTGCGGCGGGAGGTATAGCCGGACTGCCCAATATATTTATCAATTTTCATGGTGCAAATATACGGAGGTGGGTTTAATAATATGGTTGCTTTAACCACAAAGTACACCCAGGCCGGAAAGTTTTAACCACAAAGAAGGTTTCCAAAGCTAAAGCCTTAGTGGTAACCGACCTCGGAAGTTTTAACCACAAAGGACGCCAAGAAGGTACAAAGAATTGCAGAGCTTGATCACAACAACAAAGCCTTAGTGTTTCTATGTGATCTCGGTGCCTTAGTGGTAACCGACCTCGGAAGTTTTAACCACAAAGGACGCCAAGAAGGTA
>JAZKFC010000012.1:0-31412 GCA_040386615.1 Bacteroidota bacterium | reverse complement strand
CAACAACAAAGCCTTAGTGTTTCTATGTGATCTCGGTGCCTTAGTGGTAACCGACTTACAACGTCCTATGCTTTTAAAAATCCTAAAATTTTCTCTACGCTGTCTTTGGCATCGCCGTAAAGCATATCGGTGTTGGATTTGTAAAATAACGGGTTTTCAACGCCGGCGTATCCTACCGACATTGATCGTTTCATCACTATTACCTTTTCGGCTTTCCAGGCTTCTATCACCGGCATGCCATAAATAGGGCTTGAAGGGTCGTCCTGCGCTCCGGGATTAACCACGTCGTTAGCGCCAATCACCATCACCACGTCTGTGTCGGGCAGGTCTTCATTGATCTCATCCATTTCAAGTACAATATCGTAGGGCACATTGGCCTCCGCCAATAATACGTTCATGTGGCCGGGTAAGCGGCCAGCCACGGGGTGTATGGCAAATCTCACCTTTTTTCCCGCTTTGCGCAGCGTTTGTACCATGTCAAAAATAGGGTACTGGGCCTTGGCTACAGCCATTCCATAACCTGGCACGATCACCACAGACTTGGCTTCCTTCAGCAGGTCGGCCACTTCATCGTGGTTTATAGCGGTAACCTCACCTTCCATAGCCGTTGCCGCGGCACCCGACGCAACTTCACCAAAGCCACCGAGGATAACCGAAATAAAAGACCTGTTCATGGCCTCGCACATAATAATTGAAAGGATGGCACCCGAACTTCCAACGAGCGCCCCGGTTACAATCAATAAATCGTTACCTAACATAAAACCGGCCGCAGAAGCCGCCCAACCAGAATAAGAGTTAAGCATTGAAACAACCACCGGCATATCGGCGCCCCCAATAGCCATCACCAGCATTATTCCTATAAAACAGGCAATCGCTGTCATGAGGTAGAGAAAGGTTAGCCCATCAGTACCGCCCTGCATGGTAAACAAAACACCCAATACTATGCAGGTCAATAACAATAAAATATTTACAAGGTGCCGGCCGGGATACAGCAAAGGCTTACTCCTTATTTTGCCTTCGAGTTTGCCCCATGCAACAATTGAACCTGTAAAGGTGATGGCGCCGATGAACACGCCGATAAAAACCTCAACCAGGTGAATGGTATGTTCGGTAGATTCAAGTACGTGTGTTCTGGGATCGAGATAAGATCCAAAGCCAACCAGTACTGCGGCTAGACCCACAAAACTGTGAAGTATGGCTACCAGTTGTGGCATGGAGGTCATTTCTACCTTGCGGGCCAGCAACACACCAATCACCGAAGCTATGGCTACTGCGCTGATAATGTAAACGTGGCCCTGCACTTCCCGGCCCAGCACTGTTGCGAGAACAGCAATGATCATCCCAATAATGCCGTAAAACACGCCGCGTTTCGCCGATTCCTGAGAAGACAATCCTCCCAGACTTAATATGAACAGAATACTTGCAAATAAATATGCTGCAATTTGAATTTCCTTAGTGATCATTTTTCTATTTCTTAAACATTTTCAACATGCGGTGAGTTACAACAAATCCCCCAACTATATTAATGCTGGCGACAAGGATGGCCACAAAAGCCAGGATGGTCATAGGCGTTGAAAGATCGTCGGTGGTTTGCAGCAAACCGCCCACTATAATGATACCGCTAATGGCATTGGTAACAGCCATCAATGGTGTGTGCAACGAATGAGACACATTCCAGATCACCTGCCAACCCACAAACACGGCCAGTACAAACACCGTAAAGTGCTGCATGAATTCACTCGGGGCCGATTGACCGAGCATTAAGAGGAACAGGCCAATAACACCCAGGCGGATGATCATAGACCGTGTTTCTTTTTTATTTTTACGTTCGGCAACTACTTTGGGATCCTCTGCTTCAACAGCGGCAGCTTTAGGCTTGGCCGGACTTACAGGAAGAGGTTGTGGTGGCCAGTTGATCTTGCCATTGTGTGTTACCATGGCTCTCGATACCACGGCATCCTGCATGTCTATTTTGAATTTTTCGGCTTTGCCCATATCATCCAAAAGATGACAAAGGTTATTGCCATACAACTGTGAGGCCTGGCTCGGCAGTTGATTGAGTTTACCTACAATGGTTACACCATTGGAAGTTGTGTATACTTCGCCGTTTTTGGTAAGCACACAGTTTCCGCCTGTTGACGCGGCCAGATCCACAATGACCGAACCCGGTTTCATGACAGCCACATGGTCTTCAAGTACCAGCTTTGGTGCCGGCCTTCCCGGGATCTGCGCTGTTGTAATGATGATGTCTACTTCCGCGGCCTGCGCTTTAAACAAGGCCATTTCCGCTTCAATAAATTCTTTGCTCATTTCTTTCGAGTAACCCGAAGCTGTTGCGCCGTCTTCTTCTATTTCAACGGTTAAAAACTGGGCGCCCATCGATTCAATTTGCTCAGCTACTTCCTTGCGGGTATCGAATGCCCTCACAATCGCACCAAGCGAATTGGCAGCACCTATTGCCGCGAGACCTGCCACACCGGCGCCGATCACCAACACCTTCGCGGGCTCAACTTTACCGGCTGCAGTGATCTGCCCGTTAAGAAATCTTCCAAAATGATACGAACCTTCTATAACAGCACGGTATCCGGCAATATTGGCCATAGATGATAATACATCCATTTTCTGCGCCCTCGAGATCCGTGGAATTGCGTCCATCGCAATCGCATTCACCCTCTGCTCAGCTAACTTCTGCAGCAGGGCCTGATTTTGTGCCGGCCATAAATAGCTCAGCATGACCAGTCCTTCGCGCATCATTTCCACTTCAGGAATAGTAGGTTCCTTTACTTTAAGCACGATGTCTGAACTACCGTAAATCTCAGCTGCAGTTTTAACGATCTTTGCCCCTGCTTCCTCGAATTCTTTATCAGAAAAATTTGCTTTTTGCCCGGCATTGTGTTGTATATAAACCTCGAACCCTTGTTTTTGAAGCCGCTTTACGGTTTTGGGAGTTGCCGCAACTCTTAGTTCGTCGGGGAATACTTCCGCTGGAATTCCAACTTTCATTTGTGTGTTTTTATTATTTGTTAAACTGTAGCATGGAACAGCCTTCCTTTACACGAGCCGTCACAACTGTTTGCCGGACATCTGCGCTCTTTTTTTGCTTTCGCACAGGCTGGCTCAAATGTATCCCGATGGCTATCGGTATATATTTGCCCCATGGGCTATTTCATATTAATCGATTTAAGTTTCAAATAAAGCAATTTTATTGAGAAAATAAAATGCCGAGTTTTTAATTATTTTACTTATTCTAAAAGGTCGGGTCTGCGTTGTTTTGTACGTTCAATGCTTTGCTCGTGCCGCCATTTTTCAATATTGGCAGTATGCCCGCTTAACAATACCTCGGGCACGCCCCAGCCATTAAATTCAGCCGGACGACTGTAAACAGGCGGTGCCAGAAGGTTATCCTGGAATGAATCGCTCAGCGCAGAAGTTTCGTCGTTGAGCACCCCCGGCAGCAGCCTGATGATTGAATCACTCAGAATGGCGGCCGGCAGTTCCCCTCCGCTTAATACATAGTCGCCCACACTGATCTCCCTGGTAATCAAATGCTGCCTTACCCGCTCATCTACCCCCTTATAATGGCCCGCCAGGATAACCAGGTTCTTTAAAAGCGATAACTGGTTGCACATTTTTTGGTTTAACAATTCCCCGTCGGGACTCATATAAATGATCTCGTCGTAGGTTCTTTGCGACTTAAGGTGGTTAATGCAGGCGGCAATAGGCTCTATCATCATCACCATGCCGGCCCCGCCACCAAACGCGTAATCATCAATTTGTTTTTGCTTGTTAACCGAATAATCCCTCAGGTTTATCAAATTAACCTCCACCAGTTTATTGTTGATCGCCCGCTTTAAAATGGAATGCCCGAACGCGCTTGTCATGAGTTCCGGAACAGCGCTAATTATATCTATCCGCATGCGCAAAGATAAATTTTATTAGTTAAAACAGGACTTAACAATTTGGTAATATTAGGGTAAGAATTTATATAGATTGCCCGGGTATTTTTGGGTGTTGAAAAAATTAATTTATATATTCTTCATTTTAACTTTGCAATTAGCTGCTTTTGGCGGTAATTCAGATAAAGAGAAAGCCAGTGGTAAAGTTGTGGCCGGTAAAATTACCGACGCTTCGGGCGAGGCGATTGCCGGTACAAAGATTTGCATAAAAGAAACAGGTGAAACCTTCTTCGCTGACCTGGAAGGCAATTTCAAGATCTCATTAAAATCAGACCAGGTTTATTCAATTTCTATCCAAACCATAGGTTATCAGCCTAAAGAGCTAAAATCCTCAGATTTATCCCTGTTTTCGGAGCTTTCGCTTACAGAACTTTAATCAATCTCTTCTCAACACCCACTACGGCGTAGTTTCCGGACTTTTTCGTGCACAAAAGTAAAGTTAATGTTATATCTCTATTACGCCATTGTTTCCAAAACATTATCTTAATATCTTTGATTTAACAAATTGGTTGACGAAATCAGTTCTAAAAAACAAAGGTCATGAAAAAGTCAGTTTTTATTTTAGCGGCGCTGTTGAGCTTAAGTGTTTTAAATGCTCAAACGCTGAATGACAAAGGTTTATATGTAGACGACAATTATACAGCGGGCCTGTTTAATGGTGAATTGTTTAACGGCATTGTCACCAAAACGCAGGATGGCATTAAATCCGAATTTACCGTTCAGGAAGGTGTGTTGAACGGCGCAGCCAATTATTATTACGCTTCAGGCAAATTAATGGAAAGCGGTACTTTTACTAAGGGTCAGAAAGATCAGAAATGGGTGCGTTATACCGAAAACGGCGCCATATCAGCCGTTGCATTTTATAACGTCGGTAAAAAAACAGGTACCTGGCTGGTTTTTGATGAGAACAATAAAAAACGCTTTGAGATGAATTATGATAATGGTGAAAAAACCGGTGTTTGGACAAGCTGGGATGAGAACGGCGCGGTTGCCGCTACAAAAAATTACGGTCAGCTCAACTAAAACTATAAATGTTCACTTTGAGAACCCTGCTGAGAAGCGGGGTTTTTTGTTTAGAAAAAAGATGCTCTAAAATCCGCGATAAGCCATTTTACCACGGTGCGCTGTTCTTGTACGGAAAAAAGGGAATTTATTAATGATGTAAAAATGGCGGCGGCCTATTCTCATATATTCTTTTCTTTTAACGCCATTGCGGCCGTTAGTCCAGAAAGGCCTGGCCGGTTCCACTGCTACACGGCAAGACGAGGTATCGTGAACGGTATGCTCTTCTTCATCGTTTTTAGATAGACTTTTGGTATTATCAGTTTGTTCTGTGTTTACAGTTGGCGCCTGGGCTTGTATTTTAGGTGCCGAAAAAGTAAGGAACGCGGTGATGCTCATTAAAACTACTTTCAGTCCCAGTGGCCGCTCAACTGGTTCTTCCTCACTAATCTGATCCATAAAAAACCGGCCACAAAGCTGTCCCCCATTTTGCTTTATTTGCCCGGCGATCTCTTCCCTGGTTTTTGTGGTAAGATCGTAAACCACAGTCTGGCAGGTGCTACAGAAAGACTGGCCATTCAACTGACGCATCGCGCCGCTTTTCTGTTTGCAATTGAACTCAAAATATATTTTGTTTTGAGGGGTCATTCTTTTAATGTGATAGTATTGTATCCTGTTGTAGTTTATGGTTGGAAATGCGTCAGGTCGAGCGCAGTCGAGACCACTTCTCGACTGCGCTCGAAGTGACATGGCATTGAAAAAGGCCAAAATTCAACCGCAAACTACAACATACCGTAGTATTAATAACAGAACGTGCACCGGAAGGCTTTATTGTCGCATCTAAAATCAGTGACAGACCTGCTAGCTTTTTAAATTTTTTATTTTCTCCAATTCTTCAACATCAATGAGGTCTTTTGGCCTTCCGGAAGACTTTTTCGCTTCTATGAGCTGGTTGATGTGCATAAATCTTACCTGCGTGTCTTCTACGGTCGCACAAACCGAAAGTTGATAACACTCGCCGAATCTCGCCTGGTCAAAACCTTTAAGAGAAGTCATGATGTCCAGTTCAAATCCAGAATTTAGCATGATAGAAGTGTAACCGGGCGTAAATTGGGTTGTTTCAATGCTTTCAAAATCACCAAGATCCATTTCCTTTAAAACACTCCGAAGTTTTTTCCTGTTTTCCTGATCATCCCTTATCCACAAATCCAGGTCGGCCGTTGCCCTGTTAAAACCATGAAAGGTAGTTGCAAACCCACCAACCATTATATAAAATACATCGTGCTTGTTAAGCAAACGCCACAAATTCAGTATTTCATCATCAAGAATATCCACTACGGCTTCGGGTCAATAATTTTAGACTGAGTAAGTTTCTGGCTGATTTTAATAAGTTTCATTAACATACGAAATCTTTCCGTGTGACTTCTGTTTAAGCGAATTCTGAGCTTTTCTTCTTCACTCACAAATATGGATTTATTGGACGGCATTTTCCTGAATAAAAATACGAAAAAAATGACAAAGATCGTCCCACCATAATTGTATCAGCTTTCCCATCGAATGCGTACCTTTGCGGCCATGAATTTACTGTCTATCAACAATCTTTCTAAAGCTTACGGGGCCAAAGTGCTCTTTAATAAAATAAGTTTCGGTATTAACTACGGCGAAAAAGTGGCTCTGGTCGCTAAAAATGGTTCGGGAAAAACAACACTTTTTAAGATCTTAAAAGGAATAGAAATTGCCGATGAAGGTGAAGTCGTTTTCAGGAAAGACATCACCATAGGATTTTTGGAGCAGAATTTTTCGTTTGATGAAGCCTTAACCATTCAGCAGCTCATTGATACCGCCGATAACAAATTTGTACGCTGCATACGCAATTACGACGCCGTTATTAAATTAAGTGAAACCGACTCAAGCGACCAGGCAGCAGATAAACTTGAAATGGCTTTAAACGAAATGAACCTGATCGATGCCTGGGATTATGAAAAAAACATCATAGAAATTTTAACCCGGCTCGAGATCCGCGATACCTCCAGGATCATCAGCACACTCTCTGGCGGTCAGAAAAAACGGGTGGCCCTCGCGCTCACACTCATCAACAAACCTAACCTCATCATCATGGACGAGCCCACCAATCACCTCGATATTGAGATGATAGAGTGGCTTGAAAATTATTTACAGGACCAGTCGCTGAGTATTTTGCTGGTGACACACGACAGGTACTTTTTAGACGAGGTTTGCGACAAGATCATTGAAATTGACAACCACGAGTTATACGAATACAAAGGCAACTTTGATTATTACCTCGAGAAAAAGGCAGAGCGCGAGCAGATCAAAGACGCTGAGATCGATAAAGCGCGTAACCTTTACCGCAAGGAAGTGGTTTGGGTGCGCAAAATGCCTAAGGCCCGCGGCACTAAATCTAAATCGCGGGTTGACGCCTTTTACGAAATAGAGAAAAAAGCCAAACAAAAACGCATAGAAAAAAAGATAGAACTCACCGTTAAAATGGAACGCATGGGTTCTAAAATAGTTGAGCTTCATAAGATCACTAAAAATTATCCGAACAAGGTCATTCTTGCCGAGCCTTTCTCCTACACTTTTATTCCCGGTGAAAAAATTGGTGTGGTTGGCAAGAACGGGGTTGGTAAAACAACGCTGTTAAATATCATCCAGGGCAAAGAAGAAGTTGATGCTGGAAAAGTGCAACTGGGCGAAACCATCGTTTTTGGTTATTATTCGCAGGGTGGTATGGTGATCAATAACGACAAACGCATCATAGAAATTATACAGGACATTGCCGAACACATTCCCCTGGCAAACGGCGCGAGCCTTTCTGCTTCTCAATTACTTACCCGCTTTAATTTTGCGCCAAACGTTCAGTACAGTTACGCGCACACCTTAAGCGGTGGAGAGAAAAGAAGACTGTTTTTGTTAACGGTATTGATGAAGAATCCTAATTTTTTAATTCTTGATGAGCCCACTAACGATCTCGACATTGTGACCCTGCAAACCCTTGAAGATTTTCTTGAGGAGTTCAAAGGCTGTGTGTTGATTGTTTCGCACGACAGGTATTTTATTGACAGGCTGGTTGACCACACCTTTGTTTTGGAAGGTGACGGCAAAATAAAAGACTATCCTGGCAACTATACAGAATACAGGAACTGGAAGAGCGAACAGAAAGAAGAGGATAAGGAAACACTTAAAAACGTAAAACCTGCAGAAAGTATTGCACCTGTCCAGTTAAATACATCACCTGAACTTAAAGTCGCCTCCAAAAAAAGATCTTTCAAATCCCAAAAAGAACTCGACGATCTGGAAACTGATATCGCAGTGCTGGAAGAAAAAAAAATGCGACTAGAAGATGAACTTGCGGGCGGGGTAACAGATTATAACGAAATACAACGGATCAGCGATGAATTAAAAACCTTAAGCGAGGAACTCGACCAGAAAACGATGCGCTGGCTGGAGATCCAGGAGGAAGTTTAAATTTCTTTTCTGAACATGTAAGCTTCGTATTTTTTGAACCGCATGATGCACAAAAGGGACACATAAGATGTATTCATAAATTACAAGCCCTCTCGCAGAAATAGGTGACTAATCCGGTAAATCTCTATAACTTATATCACCTTATGTGGTTCTAACTTATGACGGAACCTGGCCAGGAGACATTACCTCTTAAAAGTTGCCTTCATGAACTCACTGGCAAACACAAAATCAAACAACTCTTTATTGTCGGTGTTTAAAATTTCTGACTTATCTCCTGTCCACCAGTTCTGGCCTTTGTAAACAAACATGATGTTGTCTCCGATCTGGATCACGCTATTCATATCGTGTGTAACAATAATGGTGGTGATATCAAACTCCTGGGTAATGTCTTTGATCAGTTCGTCAATAATAATTGCAGTTTTAGGGTCCAATCCCGAGTTGGGCTCATCACAAAACAGGTATTTGGGATTATTGGAAATGGCACGCGCCAATGCTGCCCTTTTTTTCATACCGCCACTCAGCTCCGCAGGATATAAATCGTTTTTTCCTTCCAGCTTAACCCGCCTGAGACAGAAATTAACCCGCTCCAGTTTTTCTTCTGTGCTTAAATTGGTGAACATGTCCAGGGGAAATCTCACATTTTCTTCCAGCGTTTGTGAATCAAATAAAGCGCCGCCCTGGAACAGCATCCCGATCTGCTTCCTCACTTCCTGCTTCTCCTGGGCATCGAGCACCGGAAAATTCAACCCATCGTATAACACTTCGCCCGAATCGGGACTGTGCAAGCCTACCATCA
This sequence comes from Bacteroidota bacterium, assembly GCA_040386615.1. Taxonomy (GTDB): domain Bacteria; phylum Bacteroidota; class Bacteroidia; order B-17B0; family Aurantibacillaceae; genus Aurantibacillus. The sequence goes on along the minus strand of JAZKFC010000012.1, from coordinate 22,172 downwards.
GTTTTAAAATTGTTGTTTTACCACAACCGCTTTCGCCGATGATCAGGTTTGTTTTCGACGGGTAAAATGAAAAAGAAACGTCTTTTACCACATGCCTGTCGCCAAATGTTTTATTAATGTTTTTTATTTCTATCACCGGTTGAAGAAAAGGCTGGTCAAAACCAAATTGAAAAATAAAATTAAAATACTGCTGTAAACAACTGCGTTGGTGCTGCTTTTACCCACTTCAAGGGCGCCACCTTCAGTATGATATCCATAATAAGAAGATACCGAAGTAATAATAAAAGCGAATACAAGCACTTTGGTGAAGGCGTAATACAATTTCCAGGGTTCAAAAAACGCCTGGATGCCGTAAACGTATTCGTAAGCGGTACAGGCTCCCGAAGAAACGCCCATCAGAAACCCGCCACATAATCCGAGGAACATACTTAAAGCGATAAGGAAAGGAAAAATAAAAAAAGCGGCGGCCACTTTTGGAAAAATTAAATAACCAGCCGAATTGATACCCATAATTTCGAGCGCATCTATCTGTTCGGTGATGCGCATGGCGCCAATTTCTGAGGCAATGTTGGAACCCACCTTGCCGGCAAGTATCAGACAAATAACTGTTGGACTGAACTCAAGCAACATGCTTTCGCGGGCTGTAAACCCAACCGCGTAAATAGGTACCAAAGGACTTGTAAAACTAAAGGCGGCCTGTATGGTAATGATCCCCCCCATAAACACCGAAATAATGGCCACAAGCGATAAAGACGAGATACCTATCGAGTCTATCTCATAAATAATTTGCCTGACATACACTTTCAGCTTCTGTGGCTTTTTAAAAACCTTCGACAACAGCATGAAATACCGGCCTATGTGATAAAATAATTTCATAGCGCGAAAACCGGGTTAAGTACCAGTACTGTCAACCTGGTTGGGTTATCAGTAGCCGTGCGTGTTTTGTAAAAACTTGCCATAAATTGATTCTAAAAATACTAAAATATTCGCTTATATTTGTAGTCAGAAATTATGTTCAAAAGGTCGCTGCTTATTTTCTCAGTTTTAGCAATAATAGCCAGTACAATGGAAGGTTGCGCGCTTTTCCAAAAAAACAAATGCGATAGTTGCCCGGGCATCGTTAAACGAAAAAAAGTAAGCAAATCCAGCAAGGGCTCTCTCTGATCCTGGTCTCACATCTTCGTATTTGTCCTGTTAATTTTTAATAAGCTACCTCAGCATGTAAACCTATGCCCACCGGCGAAATTTTATGCCACTGGTCCTGGCTCGCCAGTCTGTAATACGTAGTGCTCCCCACCAACTTTGTCGAAAACGAAAGCCCTTTCACATCACCCAGGTCTTTGATCCATTCAATTGAAATGAAAACATCATCATCAACGTAAATGTTATATGGCTGCAGGTCGAGTTCAATGAGCCCGGTTTTTTGTTTTGGCTCTATGATGATGTTCTGCTTCAGTATGTTCTCCTTCGGCATTCCGTTACCGTCAACATTATACAAATTAAATCTGAAAACAGGCAAACCAAGACTATTGGCATTAATATTTACCAAAAAACGCCGCAGCTGTGTTTGCGGATTTTTAATGTTTAGCCTGATCGCTAGCTCCGAACCAAGGCTGTTCTTTTTAAAACCACCAAGAACGTGTTTGGTTTTTGTGTCATTGCCCAGCATTTTTATTTTTGTCTTTTTTACCTGCACCACTACTTCATTAAGCGCGTTGGCATCCTCAGCGAGGTAAATAGTGATACCTGCTTTTGCTGCTCTTGCTTTATATACTTTTGTTTTATAACCAAGCATCGAAACCCTGATCGTTTCGTTTAAAAGGCTGTCGGGAATAGCTAAGCTAAATTCGCCTTTGTCATTGGTGACTGTACCGAAGCCTTTGCCTATAATACCAACATTGGCAAATTCAACGGGTGTTTTAGCCAAACTGTCAAGCAAAATACCGCTAAAAACGGTTTGACAATAAAAATTCTGCTTCATTATACAAAACAGAACAATAACAATCACTCTTTTCATGACGGTGGGTTTGCTGTTAAGACGGCTGCGACGGTATAAAAGTTACAGCACGCCGAAGAAAACTGATGCCTGTTCAAGCCGATCAGAATGGTACAAAACTCAGACCCAGCATAAAATTAAAACGCTGGCTTGGGTACCTTTCCCATCGGTAATAACGTTGATTGGCAATGTTGTTGATCCTCGCAAAAAAGCTCAGCATCTTGCTGTAGCGGTATTCAACTTCAAGGTTCAGGTCGGCATAGCCTTTTAATTGTTTCGGCGTGAGCACATCCTCACCCTCAACCCGCGATTGGGTTAAAGCCCATTGTTTGCCCAAAAAGAAAAGGTCGGCCCTGATAATAAACTTGCTTTGCAAATTGTAGATCCCTGAAAATGTAATATCGAAATCAGGTTTGTGGTAAGCATGCGCAAGATTCTTTGTTTTGTAATAGTAGTAATTTCCTTTGCCTATGAGGTTGAGTTTTTCGCCCACCTGGTGGGTCAACTGGCCGGTGACGGTGAGCAGGCTTGTATTGTCATACAAAACATCAAAACGATTGTACACCCGGTTTGTTCCGCTGTAGTTCATCACAAAAAAATGCAGGCTGTCGTAGCGGGCATAACTTACTTTTGCGTCATACGCGGTTTTGGCACTTAATTGTCCCTTTAAACCTGCAAATCCCGTAAATTTATTATTGGTGTTGGTGTATTTTAGCGTGGTGTCGGCAAATGGATTTTCCTGTGTGAGTTTCCTGAAACTGTTTTTTATCAGTCCACCATTGATGCCGGCATAAGGTACGAGCATGTTATTAAACGCATTGTAGTTAATATTCAGTTGCGGGTAAAAATAAAACCTTGCGGCGCCTTTAAAATAATCAAGACTGGCAGCCATGCCCAGGTCGGCATGCCATTTTTTGCCATTGGCCTCAAAAGATGGATTCAATGTAACGATGAGGTCATTGAGCGTATCATTACTTTGTTTATGATTGTAATAATCGGTCAGAAAACGAATATTCAGTTTTTCCTTATTAATAAACATGCTGCCTTCGGCATTCAGTTGTATGTTGTTTTCAGTTTCCCTGTAAAAATTCTGCAGGTTGTAATACCCCAGGCGAATGTTGTGATTGAGACGTGAGCTGTCGGTGTAGTGACTTATTAGCTGGATCTTGGGATTGATAAACTGGTAGCGCTGCCTTGTGAATTTTTTATCATCCAGTGTGTTGAGGGTGGTGTCGTATCCATAATAATGCACCACATTGCGTTCGTAGTTAAAATCGCCACTCAGGGTGTGCTTCTTGTAAAAGTGTTTTCCGAAAAGGCTGACCTGGTTGTCGCTGAAACCGCTATACCCCACGTCGCGTAAATGAGCGGTACTCGAAAAATGTTTTAGATGCGCGCCAACGCTTCCTGTGCGGGAACGGGTGTTGCTGATCCAGAATTCGCCGTATGGCATGTTATAAATAGGCCCGTAACCCAATTTTAATAACGAGTGGTACAACTTTGGTAAGGGCTCGTTCTGTAGTTTAGCAGCGTCAATGGCCACCACCTGGTATTTCGGAAAAACAGGATTACTGGTGATGCCGTATTTAATGTTTTGGATCCGCTTTACACTGTCTTTAATTTCAGGCACATCCGAGAACTTAATGGCATCCTTAATAGTAGGCTGGAATTCGCTGATAGCCTGGTAATTGAGATCATGCAAATCGGGTTGTGCCATGGTTGCCACAACATACCCCAAACTCATAAGTGCAACGAGCAGCCATTCTAACTGCCGTTTCTGCCTCTTGCTCAACAACGGTTCGGCACCTGGTTTTTGTTGTTCTGTAATCTCCTGTGAACCCATGATCAGATTTTATTTCGGTTGTGCAATATTTGTATTGGTTGGCGCGGCTTTTTGTTTCTCCAAATCCTCCATCATTTTATCAAACAGATCGCCGTCGCTTTTGCTTTCTTTGTATTCGATGTTCATGGTTTTGTTCTGCGCCTCCAGCCGGGCCTCTTCGGCCTTCCTTTGTTTCTCCTTCAGGGCTTCAAGACGTTTATTGGCCTCCTCAACGTATTCGGGCGCAGGCTTATTCTCAACCAGTGTTTGAAGGATCACTTCAGCATCAGCGTCATTTCCCGACTCCAGGTACGCATCCCCGAGCAGGAGCATGCCCTTGTTGTTCCAGTCGTCGTTGCTATATTCGTAGCCGATCAGTTTCGTTACTGTTTTTTCTACTTCCTTATAGTCTTTTTTGTTGAATTCAATTTTAGCCACGTAATAATACGCTTCAGCACCGGTTACATTTTTAGCCGCTTTGGTCATCGCTTTAAACTCAACCAATGCGTCATCATAACGTTTGGTCTCATAAAGTGATTTAGCTTTGATGTATTTGGCCTCGCTTGTCTGCTGCGGCGTCAACTTTTCTGTACTCAACACTTTGTTACACTCTTCGAGCGCGGTTTCAAACTGGTTGAGATAAAAAGCGCAACGCATTGCTCCGAACTTTCCGGCACTTTTATTGGAAGGTGTCTCAGCGATTTCCTGCAACTGCTGGAACAAAGGCAGGGCTTCCTGGTATTTTTTGTCCTTGTAATACAAGTAGGAGGCCTTCGCCAGTGAAGTTTCAGAGTAAATGCCTCGTGATTTGCCGATAATGTACTGGTAACCCAGAAGGGCCTTGTCAAATTGATTTTTACTGTAAGCGCATTCAGCGTTATTAAACTGCGCTTCGTTGATGTATTTGCCGTTAGGGAATTTTGCAATATAAATTTCCCATTTAGGCATGGCTGCATCACAATCCTTTAAATTATAAAAGGCGTCGTATGCCGCCTGGTAGGTCGCTTTCTCAAGTTGATTCTCAGACAGTGGGTTTCCAACTGAAACAAAGTATTTTTCCATCTCCTCAACGTTGCCTTTGGCTTCAAAAATCTTTTTTATCGCTTCCAGTACATCTTTTGCCTCTTCGCTCTTGCTATCTGTTTTCACGAAACGGTCATAGTACTCAAAAGCCTTGTCGTCTTGTTTGCGACCAAAATAAATATTACCCAACTGCGCGTTACTGTTGTTGGTAAAGGATGAGTTCGGGTAATTTTTCAGGATTCTGTTGTAATAAAGAATCGCATTTTCCTCGTCCTTCAGGTTCTTATAATAGGTGTCGGCAATCTGATTCAGGGCGGCACTCAGGTAATTTGATGCCGGATACCTTGATTCTATTTTTTTTAGTTCTGTTATTTTTTCGTTGTAATTTTTATTTAATCCATCGCAGAGCGCTTTTTGATAAAGACAATAATCCACATCGAGCTGGTTCAAATTAATTGCCGTCTTATAGTATTCAGAAGCCTGCTGAAAATCAAGGTTCATAAAATAACAATCCGCAGTGCGGATATTGGCGTCGGCTATCTTGTTGTCGTCGTATTTATTTTTACTCAATAAAAATTTACGAAACGAAACATTGGCATTCGCAAAATCTTCTTTTTCTTTTCGCTGGAAGTAGGCGTAAGCGATGGCGTAATTGCTAAGGTCATACTCCTGTAGGGCCGGTGCGCCGGGCACGAGTTGAAATTTTTTCCAGCCATCAATGGCGGTTGTATAGTCTTTCCTGATGTAAGAAATCTCAGCAAGCCAGTATTGATTTAAAGAATTTAATTTAGGATCGGTGTTCTGGGCCATTGACTTTTTAAATTGTTTCTCAGCATTTAAGAGGTCGCCGTTATTAAAATGCTCAACGCCTTTAAAATAGATGAGTTTCTGGTAGATCACTTTAAGAATGGGATCTATGCCATCCATGCTCTCTATGCTTTGTATGGCCAGGTCATAATTTTTTGTGGTTGAATAAACGTTGATCAGAAAGTTATAACACTCGTCACGCCTCGGTGATTTGGGGTACTCCTTCAGGTATTTTGTAAATCCCTTAACGGCCTCGTTGTAGGGACTAAAATCAAGTTCGTAACTCAGTTTTGCGAAACTGAATAAGGCGTCTTCGGTGATCTTTTTATCAAAATCGATCTGGTAAGCGCTGTAAAAAGCATTTTTAGCCTGGATCTTTTGCCCCAGCTTAATGTGGCAGTCGGCCATATGATACCAGGCGTTTTGCGCGAGGCTGTCTTTCTCTCCGCTTGCTTTTTCAAAATACTCTATGGCGTTGGTGCAATCGTTTGTTTTGTAATAACAATACCCCAGCACATAATTTCCGCCGGGGTTCATACCCAAACCTGCCTTCTTTAAAAAACCCAGGGCGCTGCCGTAATTTTTGAGGTTAAAATAACTTTCACCTATCATCCGGTTGATCTCGCCCTCTTTCTGAATATTTGCTGAGTCGTTCAGTAATTTAGGGGCTTCCTTAACCACCATGTCGTACTTTCCCTGCATAAAATAGATCTGGGTGATGTAATAAGGCACCACGCTGCCAAAGGTTTCGTTACCAACCAAACGCGTAAACCCCTGCAACGCTATTTCGTATTTTTTTTCGGAATAGGCTATGTGCGAATAATAATAGTTGGCCGGAAAAGCGTATTTGTTATCCACGTCTTTGATCTCGTAAAAATCAGTCTTGGCTTTCTCATCCTGCTTTTCCATCAGGTAGCTGTATCCCCGTTTAAAATAGAGTTCGGCGAGCTGGTCTTTATCGAGGCTGTAAATATCTACTTTCTCAAAATACTGCAATGTTTCAGGGAATTTCTTCTTCCTGAAGTTTGATTTTCCCAGGTAAAAGTTGGCGCTGTTTATTCTTGTACTTTCAGGATACTTTTCCATAAACTGCTTCATCAGCCATTCGCTGTCTTTGTTAAACAGCTCGATCCCACAGGCAGCAGCGTAATACAGCGCGTCGATTTTTAAAAGCGAAGTTCCCGAAAAAGAGGCGTACTCATTAAAATTTTTCTGCGCGCTCACATATTGTTTTTTATCAAAGAGCTCCACACCCTGCTTATAGAGCATATCCCGGTCAACATATACCGCCGTTTTCTGCGCGTAAACCCACGTGCCGGAAAATGCAAAAAACACCAACGCACTTATTTTAGTAAGGTACTTCATTGAATTAAAAATCAGGTAAAATTTTATCTCAATAAATTTACTTTTATAGAGCGTGTGCCTGAGTGAAGCGCCCCTTCAGTTATTAACCCAGCTGTGTTGATATTGGTATAAGCACAGGTCACGTTAAAAGTTACAATCCCTTTACCTTAGAAGTCTGATATGAAGCGTGAATTGATAAATTTTACCGGCGTTACTATTTTCCAGGAGGAGCGCCCGGTTGTTGGCAACATGAGCGTGTCGGTGGAGACAGGTGAATTTGTTTACCTGCTCGGAAAAACCGGAAGTGGCAAAAGCAGTTTTTTAAAAACCATTTACGGCGATCTGCCTTTAAATAACGGAGCCGCCAGCGTGTGCGGCTTCGATCTCACGAATTTAAAACAAAGGGATATTCCCTTTCTCAGGAGAAAACTGGGAATTGTGTTCCAGGATTTTCAGCTCTTAAGCGATCGCAGCGTTTTCAATAACCTCAGGTTTGTGATGAAAGCCACCGGCTGGAAAGACGAAGCCAAAATAAAGGAACGCATTGCCGACGTAATTAAAAAAGTAAATCTCGACGGTAAGGAAAATAAAATGCCACACGAACTTTCCGGAGGCGAGCAGCAACGTGTAAGCATTGCCCGCGCTTTGGTGAACGATCCCGAATTGATCCTGGCCGATGAACCCACCGGCAACTTGGATCCGGAAACGTCTGAAGAAATTCTAAGACTGCTCATGCAACTGAGCCAGAGCGGGAGAGCAGTATTACTGGCCACGCATGATATGCTCGTTTATAACAAGTTTAAATCAAGAACGCTTACCTTTGACAATGGGAAGGTACACGAAGCGAGGTGATTCAGAGATCACTTTCAAATAAAAAATTTGATTCTGCCTATCTAAAAAAAATAGGTGTTTTATTCCTGGCCTGCCTCCTGGCACCAATGGTTGCCGGAGTCTATGGCATTCTTCACGACCAGGTTACCTACAGCATTTGTCCAGAATATTATACCAAGTTTAAATTCTATCAATTCAGGTTGGTGAATTCAGGAAATGAGGCTATTCTTCCCAATCCAAGAACTTATGTAACTATTACCGGTTTCATGGCATCGTGGTGGACGGGCCTGATCATTGGTGTCATACAGGGAGTGATAGGGTTGCTGCATCCAAACCCGAAAACGATGTTCAATATTGTTTTTAAAACCATTTTGATCGCCTTATTAACGGTCTTTCTCTTCGGAGTAGTAGGATTTTTTTTCGGGAAATTTTTGCTTTCCGATCCTAACTGGCATTATCCTGAAAATTTGATAGATAAAAAGAATTTTATTATCGTAGGTTCCATCCACAACTTCAGTTACCTGGGAGGCTTGGCCGGGCTAATTGTTGGAGTCGTTTACCAGTTCAGACAGAAAAAGAAAAAACAATAGAGTTTAATCTCTCTTATTTTGCCTGCACATTTTTAAAATAAACTTAAATCCTGTCATACTCCGCTTTCACAAAATCCATCAACTCCTTTATATAAGCCGGGCTAAAATCAAATTTAATACCAGCGGCCTCATAGATCTGTGGAATAGATTTGGTGTAGCCAAGGCTCAGTGCTCTTTTATAGTTGTCTACGGCTTTCTGCGGGTCGTTTTTATAGTTGCGCCACACAGCTATCGCACCCAACTGCGCGAAGCCATATTCAATATAATAAAAGGGCACCTCGTATAAATGCAATTGTACCTGCCAGCGCCTATCAAGGTTGTCTTCAATGCCTTTGTAATTAACCACGCTGCTTCCAAAATCTTTAATGATGTCACGCCAAGTTTTATAGCGCTCTTCAACTGTGTGTTGCGCATTCAAATAGATCCAATGCTGGAATTTATCTACGGCGGCGATCCAGGGCAGGGTATCCATCACGCCCTCCAACTGCTGACGCTTGGCGCGTTTTAGTTCGTCTTCCGTTTTAAAAAATGCGTCCCAGTGCTCCATGCTCATCAGCTCCATGCTCATGCTTGCCAGTTCGGCCACTTCGCTTGGGGGCGACTTAAAGTCAACCAGGTCAAGGTCTCTGTCTAAAAAAGAATGTACCGCGTGGCCTCCTTCGTGAACCATGGTGACCAGATCACGGTGCAATCCCACCGAATTCATAAAAATGAATGGCACATCGGTTTCATACAAAGGATACTGGTACCCTCCCGGCGCTTTGCCCAATCTGCTCTCCAGGTCAAGTCTCTTCATTTCCTGCATCGTTTTGATACAGTCTGCAAAAAACGGATCAATGGCGTTAAAACTCTCAATTGTTTTATCGATGAGCTCCTGTGCCCCATTAAAAGGCTTTAAGGGTGGTAACCCGTCCTCGTCAACAGAAGTGTCCCATGGACGGTAGTCATCAAGTTTTAATTTGGCTTTTCTTTGTTGGTCATGCGCGTTGAGCAATGGCACCGCGTGTTGCTTTACCGCTTCATGAAAATTCAGGCAATCTTGCACCGAATAGTCGAAACGTCCCAAAGCCTGGTGTTTGTAATCCCTGAAATTCTTAAAACCGGCATTAACCGCCACCTGGTGACGTAAGCCCACCAGTTTTGTAAACAGGTCGTTGAGTGCGGTTTCATCTTTCGCGCGCCTTTCCTGCACCAACTTGTAAACATCGTGGCGTACCTGCCTGTTCAGGTCCTTTAAAAAAACCGAAGCTTTCTGCAGGGTCATTTTTTCATTCTTATAATCAATGCTCTGCGCACCGTTGATCTCTCCGAACTGCTGCTCCAGTTCCTGCAATTGTGTATTTAATGGAATGTTCTCCTCCCTGAACAGATCGATGCTGTTCTTGACTCCTCTTAAATAAATATTGTACCCGCTTTTGGTAAGCTCGTCCTTATACTTAGTCCCAATAATTTTTTTATTGAGTTCATTGCCAACAGAAGCCATGTTGGGTTCTATATTCTGCACAAAATCATTGTAACTGTCACGCAATACGGTATTCGCGGTATCGCAGGTCATCCTGATATACCGCCAGGCCATGTCTTCACTCACAACCGCGCCTAACTCACTGTAATCCTTCAGCCATTTTTCCAGATCATCCGCCGAATTGATACTGCGGTTTTTTAGTTCAGTAAAATAAGGTTCTAATAGTTGCCAGCTTGTAACTTTAAAATCCGGCTTAACGTAAATGCGTTGCATATGATCGTTTTTAAAAAGTTTTATATGTAATGTTACAAAATTATTAAGGGCATACGTGGCGATAAGCGGGCGATTTTTCAACCATCGCTGCGCAATAAGTCAGGCTCAAAAACCACAGATTTTAAGCCCAGGGCAACACGCACTGAAAGATCTTTCAGTTAAAATACACCCTTTTTGCGCCGGTTTTAGCATTTTCAACGAGCAGGATGATTTTGATTTTTTGATCGCTTATTTTTTCTGAGTGATGCAGGTAATTTTGCACCTCGTGTTCAATGATAGAAAAATACGGGTCGTCTGTTATTGGTCCGTTTAATTTGTTCTTCAATAAAACGTTCTTCTCAAAATAATGAATGCTATTCGAAAAGGCCAGCACCAAGGCACCGTTCCCGGCGAACCTGTTATCCTGGTGTTTATTTACAATTTCGGTAAAAACATCCTTTTTCTGAAGTCCATTTTCATAAACCGCAATCAATTGGTAGTTCGAATCCGGCACCGGCGCGAACAAACTCCAGTTCTGGTGAAAAAAAGGATATACATAAACCTGCGAAAAAAATGATAGCCTGTTTTGCGCATATACAGGCAGCGCGTAGAAAAAAACCAGTATAAAATGGATACTCAGGACCAAAATTGCCGTGTAAAGAAAAAGTATTTTAAATCGCTGTTTGATCCTTAAAATTAATAATTTACCGGCTATAATTATAATTGATCGCAAAATATCAAAAAGCCTTTTTAGTTTGTATTTTTTAATACTTTCGCAGGACATACTTTAAAATGAAAAATTCAGTTCTATCATTGGCATTATTTTTTGGCCTCGCCACTTCCACCTGCTTTTCGCAGGAAAAATTATTAACGATCCAGGAAGCAGTATTAAAAGGCAGGAGCGGTCTCGCCCCTAAACGTTTTCAATACCTGCGGTTCATTCCCGGAACCAGCAAGGTGGCCTACCTCGAAAAAAACACATTGTTCATTTTAAACGCCGCCACCGGCAAAACAACCTTTTCGCTTTCGACCGTTGGATTGAATAAAAAACTTCGTGAGGCCGGCAGCGACAGTACAAATAATTTCGACAGGTTATATTTCGAAAATGAAAATGATTTTTATTTCAGCAATAAAAATGGAGAGTGGGTCTATTCCCTGTCGAAAAACACCATTTCAAAATCCAGCAGAAAACTAAGTGATCCCACCTACGAGGAATTGGACGAGTTTAAAAGAGCCGAGCTCTTCGCTTATGTGCAGAATAACAATGTGTTTATATACAACAATGGTAAGCTAACCACGGTAACCGCCGACGGGTCGTATGAAATTGTAAACGGCAAACGGGTACACCGCGATGAGTTTGGGATCAAAAAAGGTACCTTCTGGAGCCCCAATGGCAATTACCTGGCTTTTTACAGGATGGATCAAATTGATGTGACCGATTACCCTATCATTGACTGGGCCACCTATCCTGCCCAAAATAAAAATATTAAATATCCCATGGCCGGAGGCAAGAGCCATTACGTGACCCTGCTGATCTACAATTTAAAGAACAACACCACTGTGCAGATTAAAACTACGGGCCCCAAAGAGCAGTACCTAACGAACGTAGCCTGGAGTCCCGATGAAAAAAAGATCTACATGGCTATTTTGAACAGGGAACAAAATCATTACCTGCTCAACGAATATGACGCTGTAACCGGGGATTTTGTAAAAACACTTTTTGAAGAAAAAGACGAAAAATACACGGAGCCTTTAAACGCCATGCTGTTTGTTAAGAATAACCCCAAACAATTTATCTGGCAAAGCAGGAAAGACGGTTATAATCACCTGTACCTTTATAACACGGATGGCAGCCTGGTTAAGCAACTCACCAAAGGTAACTGGGAAGTAAAGGCCCTTGGCGGTTTCGACGCGAAAGGTGAAAACATTTTTTTTCACGCCAATGAGCAAGGCCCGGTGAACCAGGATTTCTATTCTGTGAATTTGAAAAGTGGCGCGATGAAACGCTTAACGCAGGATAACGGTTTCCATACTGACACACTTAGCGCAGCCGGTGACTTTTTCATCGATAATTTTTCGTCATGCTACACACCCCGTGAATACAGGATCGTGAATACTGCTAGCGGTAAATCAGTTACCATCTTTAAGGCTGACAATCCTATTAAGGATTATAAGTTGGGCAAATGGAATTTGTTCACAATAAAAAACGACGAAGGCACCGACCTGTATTGCAGGCTGTTTAAACCTGTAAATTTCGACAGCACTAAAAAATACCCTGTGCTTGTTTACCTTTATAACGGTCCCCACTCACAACTGGTCACCAATACCTGGATGGCCGGCGGAGAGTTGTGGTACCAATACATGGCGCAAAAAGGATTCATTGTTTTTACAATGGATGGCCGGGGAACCTCTAACCGCGGTAAAGGGTTCGAACAAGCCATTCACAGGCAGGTGGGCACCAAAGAAATGGAAGACCAGTTAAAAGGCGTTGCGTATTTAAAATCTTTGCCTTATGTTGATGCCAACCGGTTGGGCCTGCACGGCTGGAGTTACGGCGGCTTTTTAACAACTTCGTTCATGACCCGCAACGCCGGCGTGTTTAAAGTGGCGGTGGCCGGTGGTCCGGTCATCGACTGGAGTTATTATGAGATCATGTACGGTGAACGATACATGGATATGCCGCAGGAAAATAAAGAAGGTTATGATAAAAATAATTTACTGAACCATGTGGACAAACTGAAAGGGAAACTACTGATGATTCATGGTGCGCAGGACGATGTGGTACTTTGGCAACACAGCATCCTATATCAGAAGAAAGCGGTGGACAAGGGAATTTTACTCGACTATTATGTTTATCCCGGCCACCAGCATAATGTGCTTGGTAAAGACCGTGCCCATCTGATGGAGAAGGTGACGAATTATTTTATTGATAATTTGTAAGTTACCAACGCTCGAAAGCGGTTACCGTTTTGCGGTCTTCTTTTTTCCTGATATTGAGGCTGAAATGAGCTTCCCAGCCACCATTCAACTGGTCTGTATATAGTGTAACTCGTTGGTCGTAACCCATCCCAATCGTAAAAAATTGGTTTTTATACCCAATATTGGCACTGGCCGAATTATTGGAATGATACCCCAGTCCAAAAATGACGTGGTTAACAAATAAAAAATTAATTTTTGCCTGTGCAAAATGATTTTCTTCATGTCGTTGATATTGGCCAAAAATATTTGCCATTATCCACATATTTAACCTTTGGTTATAGGAACTGTGAATTGTGAGTTTGGCGGGCAGACGTGAATCTCCCACAAGTCCTACATTTGGCTGACTCAAATGTAAAAGCGACGCTCCAAAATAAAATTCCTTATAATTCACAAGCAGGCCGGAGCTAAAGTCAGCGTTTCTTTTATTTTGATCGTTAAGAGGTCCGCAAGGCCATTGTGAAGCGCACCCTTCCTTACTCAGTATCGGATCCCAGAAACTTAATTTGTTTTTATCTAAAGTCTTTGAAAGATAAGCCGCCTGTATTGATGGAATGATTTTTAACCGGTTGTCCAGCAAAGAAAAATATTGCGCGTATGTCAACGCAACCACGTCTGTCTTTAAAGTTCCGTGCTTATAATCGTCGTGAAGATGTGTGATGGCGATGCCCCCTTTTAGAGCTTTGATGTAGACATCAACACCATTGTATAAAGTTGTACTTGTATATAAAGTAGATAAAGCATAACGATCCGGAGTGCGGCACACTGATTGAGTCCTAAGCAAGCCATTACTTCCCGCGAAGGATGGGTTAAGATACACTAAAGACTGCTGTGAATTAACAAATAAAGGATCCTGGGAAAATCCACTGAAAGTAACTGACGCAAAAACAAAGAAAAATAAAAAATTCGTTTTCATGGTCTTATTTTGTTATCGATAATTCCAGACACTACCAACGCTCAAAAGCCGTGACGGACCTGCGGTGTTCTTTGCCCCTGATGTTAATACTCAGCTGGGCTTCCCACCATCCATAAATTTTACTGAATGGACGTGAAAGTCTTTGATTATAACTTAAACCAATAGTAAAAAAACTATTCCTGTAACCAAGATTCGCATTTGAACCGTTAGCGGTATTGTGACCGATCCCTAAAATTATTTGATGCATTAAAAAATTAATCTTTATGCCTTCCGATTTGTAGTACCCCTGTTTTTCGAACTGCGCAAAAATATTTGCAAACACCCAGTTGTTTAAGCGGTGATTATATGAACCATGCACTGAAAGCCTAACGGGTAATACATAATCTCCAACCAGCCCCACGTTTGGTTTATTGATATGAAAAGCTCCTGCTCCGAAATAAAAATCCTTATAGTTTACCAGAAGTCCGGTACCGAGATCCATGCATCTTCTGTTGGGCCTGACTTCTGACAATTGTAATGGATAGTCCATATCGGGTATGTAGTGATAAATGCTATTGAAGCTCAGTTTCGTTTTATCCAATTCTTTTTCAAGGTATGCTACCTGTATCGATGGAATAATCCTCATCTCATTACCCAGGGAAAAATACTGTGCATAACTCAGTGCAAAACTGCTTGATTGCAGTGTGCCAGATCCTACGTCCTTAAATTCATGTGTAAATGCCACACCACCGTTTAAAGGTTTGATATAAGCGTCAACACTATTATAAAAGATTTTATATTGCGACTTATCGACGGGTGTTTGGTTGTTAATAAGAGACTGTGTACGAAACAAACCGTTGCTGCCGGCAAAGGAAGGGTTTACATGCACGAGGGCCTGCTGGCCATTTATAAATAAAAGATCTTCCTGCGAATAAGAACTGTATGAACAGGAAACAATAAACGAGAAAATAAGGACCCGGATTTTCATGTCTTATCTTTTGTTTAAATAAAGCTACAAAAAAATTCCGGATCTTTTACTGGCTCAAAGAGCTGTTTAAGCAAACGCTTTAGTCTTGCTCATCAATTCTTCTATCTCCTCAACTTCAATCGGAATATTTTTCATCAGGTCCAGTTGTCCGTTAATGGTGATCAGGATATTGTTCTCGATGCGGATCCCCAGGTTCTCTTCAGGAATGTAAATACCAGGTTCAACGGTGAACACCATACCTGCCTGCATAGGCTCATGAAAAAAGCCAACATCATGCACGTCCAACCCCAAAAAATGGCTGGTGCCATGCATAAAATATTTTTTAAAAGCAGGTTTGGCGGGATCCTGGTTTTTCACTTCTTCTTTCTTAATCAGGCCAAGACCCACGAGTTCTTCAGTCATCATTTCGCCAATGAGTTTGTTGTATTTTTCGAAGGTCTGCCCTGGCACCAAAAGTTTTGTCGCCGCTTTGTGTACCCGCAACACCGCGTTATACACTTCTTTTTGACGTTTTGAGAATCTGCCGTTCACCGGAATGGCGCGGGTCATGTCGCTAGCGTAATTAGCGTACTCAGCGGCCACGTCGAGCAATATCACGTCGCCGTCCTTGCATTGCCTGTTATTTTCAACATAATGCAGCACACAGGCGTTCTTTCCGCTGGCAATAATTGGTCCGTAAGCAAAGCCTTGTGAGCGGTTTCTTACAAATTCATGAATTAACTCAGCTTCTATCTCATACTCCCATACACCCGGCTTCACAAACTGCAACAGGCGCCTGAAACCTTTTTCGGTGATGTCGCATGCCTGCTGGATCAGCTCAATTTCCTGGTTGCTTTTAATAGCCCGGATCCTTTGCATGATGGGTGCGCTGCGTTCGGTTTTATGAAGAGGGTATTTATTGATAATGGTTTTATTGAACCGATCCTGCGCCGTTTGGGTAAGGATTGAACTCCGGGTATGCTCGTTGCTGTTCAGGTAAATATTTTCGGCCTGGAAAAAAAACTCTTTCATCACCTTGTCAAAATCCTGGTGCCAATATATGTGTTCGATGCCGCTTACCTTTGCCGCCTGAGTTTTATCCAGTTTGGCGCCCTCCCAGATCGCGATCAGCTCACTGGTTTCTTTTACAAATAAAATTTCTTTATGCCTGCCGTCTTTCACATCAGGAAACAACACAAGGATGGTGTCTTCCTGGTCGATGCCTGACAAATAAAAAAGGTCGCTGTTTTGCCTGAAACCCATACTGCCATCGGCATTAGTGGGCATAATATCGTTACTTACAAAAATCGCGAGGGAATTCGGTTTTAAATAGTCTTTAAATTTTTTCCTGTTTTCGATAAACATGGCGTTGTCAATTGCCTGGTACTTCATAGTGGTTCTTTTATGTTTTAAAATAAGATCTTCCAATAGGTTGAAGACACTAAATTACCAATTTGTGCTTTTAAAAGCAAGAAGGCAGGCATTAACAAGTTGTGATCTAAGTTGATATGCACTTACCAATGGAATTTTATAAAAAAGCATTGTTTTTTTAATTAAAGACTTATCTTTGCTTTTCAAGATAAAAAATTAAAAGTGTATGATTGATTTAACAGGTATTATTTCTATTTCGGGCCAACCAGGCTTATTTAAAATTGTAGCTCAAAGCAAAAACGGAATTATTGTTGAAGGTTTGGCTGATAAAAAACGCACCAATATTTACGCTTCAACAAAAGTGTCGACTCTTTCGGATATCAGCATGTTTACTACTGGTGATGACAAACCCATTGAAGAGATCATGACCTCTATTTTCGAAAAGGAAAAAGGAGGCGCCGCGCCAGACAACAAGGCGGACGATAAGACCATGGAAAAATATTTCGGTGAAATTCTTCCCGACTATGATAAAGAGCGCGTGTATGTTAGCAATATCCGCAAGTTGCTGAACTGGTACAACGCCCTGCAAAGTTCAGGTAATTTAAAAGAAAAGGAAGAGGCGAAAGACGGTGACGACAAAACAAAGTTACTGAAGTCAACCGAGGCAAAAGCAGCTGCGAAAAAAACCGCAAAAAAAGACACCACCAAAGCTAAAACCAGTGCAGGCGTTAAAAAAACAACCGGCGTAAGGAAAACAGGTACCGCTTAGTCCCCATAAAAATTTTTAGAAACCATCCCCGAAAAGGATGGTTTTTTTGTTTTCAGCAAATGAATAGTTTTATACGCAGACCATTTTTGCTTAGAGTTTCTGATCAGTTCCTTAAAAAGTGTAAGCAGGCGTTTTAAATACTTATCCACCCTGTAAAATTTTAAGTCTCTCGTCTGTCAATAAGCAATGAGTGATAAAAATCATGTTAAAAAACTCTAACCAGATTCAAATTTTTGTTAAACCTTAACAATAAATCGATAAATTTAATCAGTTAATTTTACGGACCTAAAACAATCAAAACATGAAACAAAACTACACGAAATTTAATATGATCATTGGTACCCTGATGCTGATGATTTTTATTCAAACAGGGGCCTTTCGGGCACAAACTGTTACGCAAATTTTTAACTATACCGGAAGTATGCAAACGTTTCTTGTGCCGCCCTGTGTTGGTTCAATGACGATAGATGTTAAAGGCGCTTCGGGTGGAACCGGTGGGTCTTCTGGCTCTGCGGGTTCAAATGGCGCCTCGGCAAGAGGTGTTATAACCGCTACACCAGGTCAGTTGTTATATATCGCAGTAGGAGGCCAGGGTTCTCTTACCGCAGGTGGTTTTAACGGTGGCGGTAATGGCGGAACCAGCTCAAGCAGCCAGGGTGCAGGTGGTGGTGGTGGATCTGACGTTCGCGTCAATTCACCCGCATTGTCTGCGCGGATTATAGTTGCTGGCGGCGGCGGTGGCGGTGGCGGCAGCTCATCTTACGCTCCTATTTCAGGTGCAGGAGGTTCAGGTAGTGCTTTCACAAGTGCATCAGGATTCGGCGGCGCCGGAGCAGGTGGCTGTGCTGCAGGCCTTACAGGCGGAGAATCAGGTGGAGCGGCTACCGGCTATGGATCTGGCGGCGGCGGCGGTGGTTTTCTCAGCGGCGGCGGCGGTGGTGGACAACCCAGTGCAACCACGGGTGGCTACGGCTGTAACGGTGCTTTAGGCGCCGGCGGAGACGGTGGTGGAACTACCTTTATTTGCGGCGGTGCTACCGGCGGTGTGAACGGCGGCGGCGGCGGCGGTGGCGGCTATTATGGCGGCGGTGGCGGTATGACCGGAACCGGTGGTTGTAATGGCGGCGGCGGCGGCGGCTCTTCATGGATGAACAATGCTTTATTTTCATCAATTTCATATACTGCAGGAAACGTTGTGGGCCATGGCACTGTTACTATTACCTATGGCTTTAATGGCACAGGAATAGTAGTAAGTCCTTCTTCGGCGACCATCTGTACCGGCTCAAGCGTTACATTTAATGCCAGCGGTGTTGTTTCATACACCTGGCCACCGGTTGGCGGTTTTGGTGGATCTAACAATGCAACCGTTACGGTTTCCCCTACTTCAAATACTACATACACAGTAAACGGAACAAACACTTTGGGTTGTATCACAACCAGTTTAATGGCTGTTACCGTAAATACCGCGGTTCCCAACATTTCGGTGGTTACAAGCACCAACCAGGTATGCCTCAATAAGCCGGTAACGATGACGGCGAGCGGTGCATATACATATACCTGGACTAACAGCGTCATTAACGGATCTCCATTTATCCCATCAGCTACCGCTGATTACACCGTGACTGGAACCAACGCCTGTGGAACCAATAGCGCTACTACTTCAGTAACAGTAAATCCACTTCCCAACGTTACAGCAAGTGTTAACACACCAACAGTGTGCAACGGCAGCACCATCATTTTGAACGGCGGCGGCAGTGTGGGTGGTTACACCTGGAACCCAAGCGCCCTAAACAACTCAGCCTTTGCCCCTCCGGTAACAGCAAATTATTCCGTAACCGGAGTTGCAGCTAACGGTTGTACAGCAGTAGCAGTTGTTGGCGTGACGGTGTTGGTTACCCCAACCATCACGCCGGTAGCTTCACCTACCGCAATTTGTTTTGGCGGCGTTACCAATTTATCCGCTACAGGAGCTACAGGCTATACCTGGACGCCTGGCACCAACCTAACGGCTCAATCAGTGACGGTATCACCACCGGCGCCGACAACCTACACGCTTGTGAGGACAAACGGCGCCTGCTCAAGTACAACCACTGTATTTGTACAGGTAAATCCTCTGCCATTGGTTAACGCCAGTGCCTCACCAAATTCAATTTGCGCGGGAACAGGGATCAACTTTGTTGTTTTAGGACCGATCACCAACACCTGGATGCCTGGTGGTTTCACTGCGGCAAACTTTACGCTCTTCCCTAATAGCTCTACCTGCTATACCGTAACCGGTTCGAACGGAAATTGTACCGCCACCGCAGTCGCATGTATCACTGTTAATGCCAGTCCTGCGATCAGCATCAACAGTTCAACCAATACCATTTGCGAGGGAGGCACAGTTACCTTTACGGCAACCGGCAATGCTACTTCATATGGCTGGCAGCCTATGAACAGCATCAGCCAGTTCGAAACATTAACGCCTCCAACAACAACGATTGTAACGTTAACAGGAACTAACTCTGCAGGCTGCACTTCTACGGTAACACAGCTTATTATTGTTAACCCGCTAGCCAACCTTACACTCACCACCAGTCTCCCATTTGTGTGTGAAGGACAAACAGCTTTGATTTCTGTGCTGAATCCATCAGCTAATGTCGTCTACAACTGGAGTAACGGGCCAACAGGTCCGTCTATTTCCGTCAATCCCATCGTGACAACAAACTATAATATTGTTGGAACAAACACACTAACCGGTTGTATCAATACCAACAGTATCACGCTGGCTGTTTATATCTCCACTTTCTCGATAGCCAGTCCATCGGCCATTTGTAAGGGAGAAACGGCCACCTTAACGGCATCAGGACCACCTACAGGTTACTCGTGGAACATAGCCGGCAACCCAACCACGGCCACCGTTGCGGTATCACCTTTAGTGAACACCACTTATATTGCGACAGGAACAAACGGCAGTTGTTCGAATACCATGGCAGTAACTGTCACGGTAAACCCGTTGCCGAACGTAACAGCATCTGTGGCAAAAGGCCAAATCTGTAAATTTGAGATCGCAACGATAACAGGTAACGGTGCAACGAGCTACAGTTGGAATACCGGGGCCACCACACAGGTGCTTACCTTTACCCTCGGTATCACAACTACGTATACCTTAACGGGCACGGATAATAACTTCTGTAGCAAAACAACAACGGTTACACAATTCGTTGCCACCTGCATCGGGCTTGAAGATCTGGCAGGCGACAATATTGGATTAAACGTGTACCCTAATCCGAATAACGGAACGTTTAACATCAGTTCGGATGTAACAATTACTTTAAACATGGTTAACGCACTGGGTCAGGTAGTAAATACCATGAATCTCTCTGAAGGAAACAGAAAAGAGGTAACGGTTAGCAACCTGCCGGGCGGAATTTATTTTATCTCCGGTGAAGCGAACGGTAAAAAAGTAAATAAAAAGATCGTCGTAGAAAGATAAACCAAAGCTTTTAAATAAGTGCTTGCAAGGGCCGGTTCTAAAACGAACCGGCCCTTGTTTTTTCTACACATTGCGAACCCTTCAATATGTAGTTTTCATCCAGCGTTGTGCATAAACACGGTTAATGACTAAAATTCACTATTTTTATAGCTAGACACTAGTCACATTAAACATAAATAAAAAAATTTCAATGATTAAAAAATTATCCGCCATTTTACCGATCGTGCTTACTTTTTTTGTATTGGGCCTGAAATCACAGGTGGTAACACAAACACTTTCTTATACGGGGGGCATTCAGACTTTCTCGGTTCCCCAGCTTTGTGTAAATACTATCACCATCGAGGCAAGGGGTGCAGGTGGCGGTTCTACAAACATAGGTTGCATAAGTAACGGCGGACTCGGCGCAAGCATGAAAGGAGAATTCGTTGTTACAACAGGACAAACACTGCTTGTTTTAGTCGGCCAGGTTGGCCAGACCAACGGGTCCGATGGCGGCGGCGGCGGCGGTTCTTTTGTTACTAATTCGTCAAGTGTCGCTCTCATCATCGCAGGTGGTGGTGGCGGCGCAACCAATGATGTTAACAGGTGTGGCACAGCAATCAATCCCAATCGCCATGGAATAAACGCGTCGATCACAACTACAGGCACCCCAAGTGCCAACGGACTGGCCCTTGGCGGGGTTAATGGCAATGGCGGCGCAGGAGCCGGCGGTGGTGCCGGTGGCGGCTTTACTACCGATGGCACCCCGAGTCCGGGAGCGGGCGGTAAAGCTTTTTTAAATGGCGCTGCCGGAGGCCAGAATGGCAGTGGCGCGTTTGGTGGATACGGCGGCGGCGGTGGTGGTTTTGGAACCGGCGGTAACGGCGGCGGTGGTGGCGGTTACTCAGGCGGTGGCACCTCCATAAATACCCAACCTTACACCGGAGGTGGCGGCGGTGGATCCTATAACACCGGCTCCAATCAAAATAATACTGCCGGCGTACAGGCAGGTAACGGCGTTGTTTATATTTCTTATAATCCGGGAACTCCTGCATCGGCAAGTGTCTCAAATTCCAATATCTGCGTGGGTGGCAGCGCCACACTTACAGGCGTAAACCTCGTCACCTATACCTGGAGTCCGGGCGGATCAAATGCAAACAGCATTACAGTAACACCTACAGTAACCACAATTTATACACTGCAGGGCACCAGCACTACGGGTTGCCCTTCAACCGGCACCATGGCAATTATTGTTTTCACAGCCGTGCCGACATTAACTGTGGTGAACACCGCTTCGGTACTTTGCCTGGGAAAAACAGTAATTTTAACCGCCAGTGGCGCTACCACCTACACATGGACAAACAGCATCACCAACGGCTCTCCGTACTTACCGGCGTCAACAGCCACTTATGTGGTTACCGGCCAAAACGCCTGTGGTACCAATACGGCGGCTACCTCTGTTACAGTGAACCCTTTACCTAATATCACCGCCAGCATCAACAACCCAACGGTTTGCAGCGGCAACACAATTATTCTTAACGGCGGCAACAGTGTGAGCGGTTATACCTGGAACCCCAGCGTAACTAATAACTCGGCATTTGTTCCTGCAAGTA
>JAZKFC010000011.1:216272-227431 GCA_040386615.1 Bacteroidota bacterium | reverse complement strand
TCAGAGTAGACCCTGAGAATGATAATCCATTGATTAGTCCATTAACGCAAACCATTTGCGGTGCAGTTCCAAATACTACGTTAAGTGTAGTATCACCAACCACCGGAACAGCGGTATGGAGTATTCCAACAGGCACGGGCTCAGTGATCCCTGGTGTTCCAACAACCTCATTGATAGGCTTAGGTGTGGGCAGCAATACTATTCAATATGTAGTTCAAACAGCGGCAGGCAGTACTTGTCCAAGCAAAACCCTCACGGCCACAGTCAGAGTAGACCCTGAAAATAGTAACCCTCTCGTCAGTCCATTAACGCAAACCATCTGTGGCGCTTTACCAAACACTACGCTGGCCGTTGTATCACCAACCACCGGAACAGCGGTATGGAGTATTCCAACAGGCACGGGCTCGGTGATTGCGGGTGTTCCAACAACCTCATTGATAGGCTTGGGCGTAGGTAGCAACACCATTCAATATGTAGTTCAAACCGCGGCAGGCAGTACTTGTCCAAGTAAAACCCTTACGGCTACAGTCAGAGTAGACCCTGAGAATGATAATCCTTTGATTAGTCCATTAACGCAAACCATTTGCGGCGCTTTACCAAACACTACGCTGACGGTTGTATCACCAACCACAGGAACAGCAGTATGGAGTATTCCAACAGGCACAGGCTCAGTGATCCCTGGTGTTCCAACAACCTCATTGATAGGTTTAGGTGTGGGCAGCAATACTATTCAATATGTAGTTCAAACAGCAGCAGGCAGTACTTGTCCAAGTAAAACCCTCACGGCCACTGTCAAAGTAGACCCTGAAAATAGTAACCCTCTCATCAGTCCGTTAACGCAAACCATTTGTGGCGCAGTTCCAAATACTACGTTAAGTGTAGTATCACCAACCACCGGAACTGCGGTATGGAGTATTCCAACAGGAACAGGCTCGGTGATTGCAGGTGTTCCAACAACCTCATTGATAGGTTTAGGTGTGGGCAGCAACACTATTCAATATGTAGTGCAAACCGCGGCAGGTAGTACTTGTCCTGGTAAGACGATTACGGCTACCGTTAAAGTAGATTCCGAAAACAGTAATCCATTAATCAGTCCCCTGAGTCAAACCATTTGCGGCCTCACGCCAAATGCCACGATAACCGCAGTGACCCTAACAACCGGCATAGGCAGTTGGAGTATCTTAACAGGTACAGGATCGGTAAGTACACCAAGCACTGCACAAACAGGCACATTTACTGGTTTGGGTGTAGGCACCAACACAATTCAATACATGGTGCAAACGGCGGCAGGCAGTAGCTGTCCGGGTAAAAGTATAACAGCCACTGTTATCGTTGACCCGGTTACCAGCATTGCTTCTGCGGGATCTAACCAAACCATTTGCATAAGTACACCTACGGCACAATTGGCTGCGGGTGCATTTACAACCGGTATCCCAAGTTGGTCGGTGATGTCGGGAGGGGGATCGGTTTCGCCGTTAACGATACCAAACGCAACCGCAAGTGGTTTAGCCCTGGGTACAAATACCATCAGGTGGTTACTGACCAGCGTTGGTGTTTGTCCTTCATCAAGTTCAACCATGACCATACAGGTTGACCAGGCACCAACACCGGCCACTGTTGGCTCGACGCAAACACTATGTATCAATAATCCAGTTACAACCTTGTCAGGAAATGCACCCGGCATCGGTTCGGGTTTCTGGTCTGTAGCAGCGGGCTCAGCAACATTTTCCAGTCTCAACACGGGTAGCAGCCAGGCAACCCTGGCCCTTGGTACCAACATTTTAAGGTGGCAAACCAGTGTTGCCGGAGTATGTCCGGTATCAAATGTATCGTTGACCGTTAAAGTGGATCAGCTTTCGATGCAGGCTGTGGCAGGTTCTAATTTTACGATCTGTACCAATTCCAATTCACCGGTTTTATCGGCTAATACGCCTACCGCCACCAACACGGGCACCTGGACATTAGTAAGCGGCTTGATAAGCGGATTCAGTAATCAATTTTCACCTACCTCGGCCGCACTGTCAATGGGAGTAGGCGTTAATGTTTTACAATGGTCGATCAAAAACGGGGTGTGCCCGGCAACGGTTTCCACGCTGACGATCCAGGTGGATGATAATCCTGCCGCTTCGGTAGCTGGCGTCACCAACCAAACCATTTGTATCTCTACCGGCTCAGCAACGCTGGGTGCTAACCAACCGGGCCCTTTCCAGGGTATTGGAACCTGGTCGGTAACATTTGGAGGCGGCACTGTTACGAGTATTAACAACCCGTCTACCACTGTTGGAAATTTAACGCCTACCTTAAACGTATTTGAGTGGAGGATCTCCAACTTCTGTGGATCAAGCCCTGTTTCTACTGTAAGCATTCAGGCCGATTTAATGCCCTCCACAGCTTTTGCCGGCACAAGCTCTGCTGAATGCAGTCTCGCAAGTCCGAATTACACAGCGGCTCCAGTATTTACACTGGGAGCAAACCAACCAACCATTGGCGTAGGCACCTGGTCGGTCATAGTCGGTTCGGGTACTGTCTCCAACATCAACTCGTCTACATCCACTTTTACAAATGCCGGTGTAGGCGACAACTACCTGCAATGGAGCATCACGAATGGCGTTTGTCCGCCTAGTATTTCAACGGTGCAGATTCATATTGACGATTACGCAAATCCCGTTCCGGCCGGGCCAAATCAAACACTTTGTATTTCGTTTCCTAATACAACACTTGCAGCCACACAACCCACAGCTGGTACCAGTTTCTGGACCATCTTTCCAAATCAACCTGGTGCTATTACGAACACATTGGCCGCTAATTCACCTGTGAATGGTTTAGGATTGGGGCTTAATACTTTATTCTGGAACGCGTATAACGGGTCATGTCCGCCAAGCAATGACTTTATGGAAATTTACGTGAATCCTGCGCCCACAACTGCCTCGATCAGCACTGCAAATCAAACCTTGTGTGTCACTTCTTCAGTTACGTCTGTTTCCGCCAATACACCGGTAGCTGTACCGGGATTCACAGAAAGTGGCACCTGGACGTTTGCGCAGGGAAGCGGCACACTTGCCAATATCAATGCTGCCACCACAGCGGCTACATTGAACCTGGGCGTGAATATTTTGCAATGGTCTATCGGCAATGGCGGGGCCTGCGCTAACAGCACTGCTACCGTTCAGCTTATTGTGGCAGGCGTAGCAGGAGTGGCCAACGCAGGAACCAACCAGACCGTTTGCGCAAGCTCGCCTAGTGTGACACTGAACGCTACAGCGCCAGTGGGCGTTGGCAGCTGGTCGTTTTCAACCGGTAGCGGAACTATTACAAATATTTTAAGTCCAACCACTACGGTATTTGGGTTGGCAACAGGTACCAATATCCTGGCCTGGACTTTGAGTAGCCCGTGTGGAGGCCCAAGTAACAGCGCCACGGTTATGGTGCAGGTTGACCCGGCTCCAACTACAGCAACTGCAGGACCAAACCAAACGATTTGCATCAGTTCCGGCACGGCTATGCTTTCGGGTAATGCCTCTATAGGCGCAACCACCTGGAGTTTACTGTCCGGTAATGGTACAATCACCAACTCAACCTCACCTACTGCTACCTTTACTGCCTTTTCAACCGGCACTAATATTATTCGTTACACCACCAGCAACGGTATCTGTGTGACTACGTCCACGCTCTCAATCGTTGTGAACAGCGCGCCAAGTATTGCCACAACTGCCGGCAACCAGTCTATCTGCGTATCGTCGCCATCTACAACCTTAACAGGCAATATTCCTGCCTCGGGTCTGGGTACCTGGTCTCTTGTATCAGGACCCGCCGTGAGTGTGACCACGCCAACTTTAGGCAACTCAACAGTTACAGGTTTAACCACGGGAACAACCGTTTTAGCCTGGACCATTACCAACCCAGGTTGCCCGCCAAGCAGTACTAACATTTCCATCCAGGTATTTACTGTAACAGGCACCGCTGTTGCAGGACCCAATCAAACTATCTGTGTAAGTTCCCCTACAACGGTACTTGCCGGTAATTCACCTACTTTTGGAATAGGCACCTGGTCGGTAATTGCAGGCGGTGGTACGTTGACTGCGCCCGGGGTCTCGAATACAGCTGTGACCAGCCTCAGCCTAGGAACCAATGTTTTACAATGGGAATTAACCAACGGCGCCTGCTCCAGCACATCAAGCATGAGCATACAGGTTGACAATGCACCTACGCCTGCTACCACCGGACCAACCCAGAGTATCTGTATCACCAATCCAACTACAGCGCTCAGCGGAAATGTTGCACTCGTGGGTAGTTCTTTATGGTCTTTGCTCTCGGGCACTGCAACAATTCTCACCCCTTCACTTGGTACAAGTGGTTTGATTGGATTAACGATTGGCACGGTGAGTTTGAAATGGAGTATCAGTAATGGTGTTTGCGCGACGAGCAATGCAACCCTTGATGTGATCACCTATGACGTTCCGGGAACATCGGTTGCCGGCGCAGACCAGACCTTGTGCATCAGTTCACCCGCAACCACACTGGCGGCCAACGCGCCTACCCTTGGCGTAGGCACCTGGTCGATAACATCTGGTAGTGGAACAATCACAGCGCCGGGATCATACAGTACCTCGGTTACCAACATGAGTGTTGGAGTAAACCTGCTGGAATGGAAACTCAGTAATGGCGGTTGTTTTAATACTTCAAGCTTAACCATCCAGGTGGATGACCTGCCAACAACATCAAACGCGGGCAGTACACAATCCATTTGTATTTCATCGCCAACTGTTACCCTCGGCGGCAATCCGCCAACCGTTGGAACAGGTTCATGGAGTGTGGTGTCGGGTACGGCATCGATCAATAATACTACCCTGGCAACAAGCACAGCGAGCAATTTAGCGGCAGGCCCGAATGTACTGCAGTGGCTGATCACTAACGGCAGTTGTGGTTCAAGCAGTTCTTCGGTTACCATACAGGTGGATCAACTCGCGCAGACCGCTGTTGTGGGCAGTAACCAGACCGTATGTGCGAGTTCAGCAAGCACCACACTGGTTGCAAATACACCTACGTTTGGCATCGGAACCTGGTCTGTTATATCAGGAACTGGTTCTATAGTAAATCCAACACTCGCCGCGACAACCGTTACCGCACTCGCAACTGGTACAACCGTGCTTCGCTGGCAGATCGCCAATGGAGGTTGCACCAGTTCCGCTACCATGAGTGTGAAAGTAGACGCGATGCCTGACATTGCCAACGCCGGTCCAACCCAGTCACTTTGTATCAGCAATCCCAACGCAGTATTAGCGGCCAACACCATCACTAACGGTATAGGAACCTGGACCTTACTTACCGGAACCGGGGTATTAAGCAACAGCAATTCGCCAACGAGCGCAATCTCAGGTTTAAGTTCGGGTACAAATACGCTGCAGTGGACGATGAGCAATGGCGTTTGCAGTTCCAACTCCGCTACGGTGTTGCTGATCGTTGACGCGCCGCCTCAGGTTTCTCCGGCAGGTATCAACCAGACTTTGTGTATCAGTAACAACAGCACCACGCTCGCTGCCTTTACCCCAACCCTTGGAACAGGGATGTGGTCGGTTCAGTCGGGAACAGCAACTGTTACAAATCCTACTCTGGCGGTAAGCACAGTTACGGGGCTGGCAACAGGCACCAATGTTTTGGTGTGGACTGTCACCAACGGTGGCTGCTCAAGCACTTCAACTATGAGCATCCAGGTTGATAAAATGCCAGACATCGCTTTTGCAGGTCCTAACCAAACGTTATGTATCAGTACCCCGAGTACAATTTTAGCGGCAAATACAATTACAACTGGTGTTGGCACCTGGTCGCTGGTGAGCGGCGGCGGAACGATCACCAACTCATTGTCGTCAGTTAGCACGGTTACCGCGCTTGCTTCTGGAGCAAATATTCTGCAATGGACCATGAGCAATGGCAGCTGCGCTTCAAATTCAGCGAGTGTCACCATTCAGGTTGATAATGGCGCGGGTATTGCCAACGCCGGAAGTAACCAGACCATTTGTATCAGTACTGGCAGCACAACCGTAACAGGTAATGCGCCATCACCTGGCACAGGGTTATGGTCACTGGTTTCCGCTACCGCAACCATTGTTTCGCCTTCCAGTCCTACCACCCAAATTACGGGCTTAACGGTGGGTACACATATTTTAAAATGGACATTGGCGAACGGCACCTGTTCAAATTCAGCAACCATGAGCATTACGGTGGATGACGTTCCGGGCGCATCAAACGCAGGAACTAACCAGACATTGTGCATCAATTCGCCGGGTACTAATTTAGCGGCAACCACACCAAGCTTTGGAACTGCAGTTTGGTCGGTGGTTACCGGCGGCGGCGTTCTGAGTAACAACACCTCTGCAACGAGCAGTGTATCGGGTCTGAGTTCAGGAACAAATATCCTGCAATGGACTGTGTCTAACGGAGTATGCGCGCCCAGCACTTCATCGGTGATCATCCAGGTGGATGCAGATCCCGGTGCTGCCAATGCCGGCAGCAATCAAACGTTATGCATCAGTTCGCCGTCTGTCGTGTTAAACGGTAATGCCCCCGCGGCAGGCGCGGGAAGCTGGTCGGTAACTTCCGGTTCAGGTGTTTTCACCAACAGCACTTCTGCAACAAGTACGGTAACCAATTTAGGTTTGGGCCTCAACACCCTGCGGTGGACGCTTACCAACGGCGCGTGCACTAATTCCGCGAGTGTTACCATTCAGGTGGATGACCTGCCCGACGATCCTGTTGCCGGGCCAAATCAAACGCTTTGTATCAGCTCACCAAGCACTATGCTTGCAGCGAATACACCATCAGGTACAGGCGTTGGTATATGGTCGGTATTCACGGGTACCGCTGTGATAACAAATTCTACGCTGGCTACCAGCACGGTTACAGGCTTGGCTTCAGGAACAAATGCTTTACAATGGTCGGTTTCAAATGGCGTTTGTGCGGTGAAGACATCAACTGTGCTGATCATTGTTGACGACTTGCCTTCGTTTGCCGTTGCAGGTGCCAACCAAACTATTTGTGCCGGCGGAACCACCTTATCGGCCACCACGCCAACCATAGGAACGGGCATGTGGCAGGTGATAAACGGCAGTGCGATGGTTTTAACGCCAACGCTCGCGGTAACAACAGTCACAAATATTGCAAGCGCTATTTTGGTGTTACAATGGACCAATACAAATGGCGTTTGTGCAGCCAGCGCATCAACACTGAGTATACATGTAGATGACCTTTCGGGTTCGATCTACGCGGGTAACAGCGCAACTGTTTGTCCGGCCAGTTATACAATGAATGCAGCGCCTATTGTTAAAGGCGTTGGCTTATGGTCGGTGATCACCGGCACAGCCACATTTGCCGATCCTACGAGTCCGTATACAGTTATTTCTAATCTTGGTGTAGGAAAAAATGTTTTCCGCTGGTCAATTTCTAACGGCTCCTGCCCTGTGAAGATAGATTCTGTGGCTATCACAAGAGATATGCCTGCCGATTCGGCTTATGCCGGCAGAGACACGACCATTAATACTACCCGCTTCCAATTGGCCGCCAGGCAGCCCACTATCGGCACCGGCGAGTGGCAATTGGTTTCGGGCTTCGGCGCTATTGCGAATTATCAGAGCAATACTACCCTGATAACTGATTTAAGTTCAGGCGAAAACATTGTGAAGTGGAAAGTGACCGGCGCCTGCGATTACACCGAAGATGAAATCAGGATCACCGTTGTGGAGACCGTTATGCCGAACGCGATTTCGCCTAATGGTGACGGCAAGAACGATTACTTTGAGGTACCAAATATCAGCCTGTACGAAAATGTTGAATTAACGGTTCTCAACCGCTGGGGTTCTGTGGTGTTTAAAACCTCTAACTACGATAACCGTTGGAATGGAACAAATATGCAGGGCAGCCCATTAACAGAAGATACTTATTTTTACTCATTAAAAATGGGTGAGACCACACTAACCGGGTTTATAATTATTAAACGATGATGAAGACGATAATTAAAACGGCAATTTGTTTGATGTTTGCTACGCCGCTTATGGCGCAGCACTCTTCATTGACATCTAACTACTTATTTAATTTATTCGCCATCAACCCCGCGTACGCTGGCCAGAAGGGAGCTTTAGATGTTACCGCGTTTTACCGGAAACAATGGGCGGGCTTAAATGGCGCTCCTGAAACTTATGGTGCCATGGGTCACCTGGAAGTGCGCCCTAAAAATTTTGGCATCGGCATACAAATTCAAAACGAAAAAATCAGTTTGTTTACCGATACAAAGTTAACTGTGGCCTTTGCCTACAAGGTAAAACTCAATAAAAAAAGTTCACTTTCATTTGGTGTTAGTCCCGGACTTCAAAGAACCGTGACCGACTGGAACAAGCTTGTTACTACGCAGTCTGGTGATGCGACCTTTGCCGATTACCGCCAGCCAAAAAACAGGTTCGTTACCGGTGCAGGCGCGTTTTTTACCGATAATAAATTTTATGTTGGTGTATCGGCGCCCGATCTGTTAGAGTTGAGTACAACCAATAAATTGGCCGAATACAATATTATGGCGGGTTATGTTTACAAAGTGAGCGATAACCTGAGCATTAAACCCTTCACCCTTATCAGAGGTGTAAAAAACTCGCCCCTGCAGTTCGACGCCAGTGTGGCCGCATATTTCAATCAAATGCTGGGGGTTGGTCTTTCTTACCGGAACAAGGAGTCTATCCTCATATTTTCTGAATTGCTGATCAAAAAACAATTCAAAATCGGTTACGCTTATGATTACGGAATTGGTAACCTGAAAAAATTTAACTCAGGTTCACACGAAATCATGCTCAATTACTTTTTTGGACGAACAACTAACGCTGCAACGCCAAGATTTTTTTAAATGGGAATACAGGCAAAACAAAGATTGTTTTTTTATATGTGCGTAGTGCTCAAATTGCGTGGGTATTCGCAGGAAAACTTTGTTTTTGATTCAGCCAATGTGCAAATCAACCCGCTCGATATTAATACCAAAGAGTCAGAGTTCGGACCATTTAAAGTTGATAACAAACTGTTTTACACTTCATCTCGCGAAAGAAGACTCGCCGTTATTAATCTCGACGAAAACACCGGCCGTCAGATGCTCGACCTGTATTGCGGTGACCTTACCGACTCGGTGACTGTTACCAACAGCAAGCCTCTGCTTAACAGTGTAAATACCTCGTTGAACCAGGGCACCTGCTTCTTCGACAAAAAGACCTCGAAACTTTATTATGCCGGCAATACACCATCCACGAAGAAAGACAAGTTTAAGGTAGCCATTTTTTCAACGGAGTTTAAAGACAACAAATTTCTAACACCTAAGCTGGAATTATTGTTACCCGATACTTTTCTCGCTTCGCACCCGATGGTGAACGACAATAGACTTTATTTTTCGTCTAATTTAAAAGGAGGTCATGGCAAGGCCGATATTTACACCGCAGAGCTGGTAGATGGAAAATGGACCAATATTAAGAATCTGGACGAAGTTAATTCGCCATACGACGATTATTTCCCGTTTGCGGTTAACGGCAAAGAAATTTACTTCTCAAGCAACCGCCCCGGGGGCTTTGGTAAACTCGATCTTTATAAATGTACTTTTTCAGATGGTAATGCGCGTATCAACAATCTTGGCAAACCCATCAATTCGAGGGGCGATGACTTTGGACTGTTTATGGACCCGAAACAGGAATCGGGGTATTTTTCAACCAACAGAACAGGCGACCAGGATGATATTTACCACTTCAGGAAAACCTGGCCAACCTTTAACGATTGTGTAGCGGCCATTAAGGAAAATTATTGTTACGATTTAACCGACGAAAAATCACTGGAAACAGATTCCCTGAAGGGATATTTTTACGAATGGGATTTTGGCGATGGCACCAAACAAAAGGGCATTTCGGTTACGCACTGTTACCTGCAACCCGGTAGCTATGTGATTAATCTGAATATTATCGACGTTTCAACAAAAGCGGTATTCCTGAATCAAACAGCGCTTGATCTGTATGTAGATTCTATTGTGCAATTGAAGATCAATTCGCTGGACACCATGTTGGTGAACAGGAAATTTACCATCAACACAGCGGGTACTTATTTACCCGGTAAAAAAATTACGGGTTATTACTTTGAGTTGGATGGTAAACGCAGCAGGAGAGAATCATTTGAACACAATTTTACCAGGCTTGGCAAACACACAATTAAGCTGGGAGTTGAATACCTCGACCTTGCTACAAAAACAAACAGCAGCATGTGCACCAGCCTGGATGTGACCTGCGTGGATTCTGCGCTCTGGATACCGTTTGAGAAAAAGAAGATCGATGAAATGGTTGCGAAATTCGACGGCAAAAATATCCAGGCGCGTAAAGAGCGGCTCGAAGACTTAAATTACGATGCTGACCTGAAGTTTAATCAACGCTTAGGGCTCAGCCGCGACAAATTGACCAGTGGCATTAACGATTACCTCGCTTCAGAAACAACAAAGCAGGCTCTTGCCAAAATTGCAGAGGATAGAATTGCCCATGAGGGTAAAAAAATAAACGCCGACCAAAACCGGCTCAGTGCTGAGGAAGAAGAAGCGCTCTTTGTCCTTCAGAGAAAACAACTGATTGCAGAAGAAAAGAAAGCCCAGGGAATAAACGGCAAAAATATTGGTGGTGTTAAGAACGGCCTCACCAGCCAGGAGGAACAGGCACTCCTGGCATTAACCCGAAAACAGCAGCGATTTGAACAGGAGAAGATCGATAGTTTTAAGGCCAGGAATATTGCCAGCAACAAGAGTGGACTCACTGACCAGGAAGAGGAAGCTTTTCTTGCCTTTCAAAAGAAAAAGGAACTTTACGAAGAGCAACATAAAGACGGCCTTAACGGCAAAAATATTGGCGGCAACAAAAGCGGTCTGAGCGATCAGGAGGAAGAAGCCTTTCTTGTGCTACAAAAGAAAAAGGAACTTTACGCGCAACAAAATAAGGATGGCGATGGTAAAAACATTGGCAACAATAAGAGTGGTTTGACCGACCAGGAAGAAGAAGCCTTTTTGACCTTCCAGAAGAAAAAGGAACTTTACGAACAGCAAAATAGAGATGGTGTAAACGGCAAAAATATTGGCGGCAACAAAAGCGGTCTGAGCGATCAGGAGGAAGAAG
>JAZKFC010000011.1:152433-216172 GCA_040386615.1 Bacteroidota bacterium | reverse complement strand
ACGCGCAACAAAATAAGGATGGCGATGGTAAAAACATCGGTAACAACAAGAGTGGACTGACTGAGCAAGAAGAGGAAGCCTTTTTGACCTTCCAGAAGAAAAAAGAACTTTACCAAGAGCAAAATAAGGATGGCGTAAACGGTAAGAATATTGGCGGCAACAAAAGCGGCCTGAGCGATCAGGAGGAAGAAGCCTTTCTTGTGCTACAAAAGAAAAAAGACCTTTACGCGCAACAAAATAAGGATGGCGATGGTAAAAACATCGGTAACAACAAGAGTGGGTTGACTGGGCAAGAAGAGGAAGCCTTTTTGACCTTCCAGAAGAAAAAAGAACTTTACGAACAGCAAAATAAAGATGGTGTAAACGGTAAGAATATTGGCGGCAACAAAAGCGGCCTGAACGACCAGGAAGAAGAAGCCTTTCTTGCATTACAAAAGAAAAAACAAATTTACCAGGAGCAAAACAAAGATGGTTTTAACGGCAAAAATATAGGCAATAACCAAAATGGACTGTCGGGGATGGACGAAGAAGCTTTACTGAGCTTCAGGAAAAAGAGCAAGATGAAAATCCTGTTCAATACAAGCGGCGGGGTGAAGGGTAGCGTTGATACCCTGCTTAATGTTGAAGAAAAGGTAGACATAACCTTTCGCGTTCACCTCGGAAAAAGCAAAGTAAAAAGAGACACCAACTATTTAAAATCGCTTGGTTTGGTGGGCGTAAAAGAAGAATATATTGACAACGAGTATTTTTATACCTACAAAAACGAAAAAGAGGTAGATAAGATCGAGGTGCATTATAAAAAAGTTTTAAAAGCCGGACTAAAAGATCCCATTGTGATCGCCTACAACAACAATGTATTGATCCCCAACCAGGAGCACCATTTTAAAACGGCCAGCTTTGAAGAAGTAAAAAAACCGGAAAAACCCCCTGTTGTTGTCACGCCCACCGTTGCCGTGACACCACCTGTTGTGGTAACGCCGCCTGTTGTTGTTAAAGAAAGTCTTTCGGCAAAAGCAACCCGAAAAAACAAGAAGGCCCCAGATACCAACAGAGTAGAAGCTGATCCGGTAATCGTGCAGGTTCCTGTAACCCCACCGGCACAAGTTAAGGTAAAACACCGCATTAAAGAAAAGGTAGAGCAGGCGAGAGACACGGCACAACTTGTAAAAAACAACCGCAAGCCGCAGGATACTGTGACGCCTGCTCCTGAGTCTCAGCCGGTTGCTTCGGCCGCAAAATCCCCGTTTGAGGAAGAGCCTAAAAAAGCTGAATTATATTTTTCCCCTGTGGCGCTGAAACCAAGGGATGTAAAAATTGAAGATATTGACGCTTCTGAAGATGAGGATGCTTCAACATCAAAAAGTTACTCTGAAGAATTTATTGAAAAATTCGGGGAGGCCACTGCAGCCGGTCTTGAATTCAAAGTACAGGTCTCTGCGTTTAAGTACCGCAACCGTTATGAGTTTCCTCACCTGGCCGATCTGGGTGCTATTGAAAACACCATTACTGAAGGAGGCATTACCCGCATCACTATTGGCGGTGTTTTTGAAAATTACCGCAAAGCCATGGAGCACAATAAAAAGGTAATTGCAGCGGGTCAGAAGGACGCTTTTGTGACCTTGTTTTACATGGGCAAACGTGTTTATCTTGAAGACCTGGAAAAACTAGGTGTTTTTCTAACTAAATAATATTGTTAAATTTAACGTTTAAAGAACCGGATGATTCTTTAAAAAATTGAATTAACAGTCTACGCAATGAAAAATAAAATCACGTTACTTCTTATCTTATTTTTTAATTGTTCTTTGTTTCCACAGGTGATGCCATCGGTGGAAGAAAACATCTCTTACCTTGTTACATTCAGCAAAGCCTCCGACAGGACCTGGGGCGATGACGACAATATCCAGATTTATTTTTTTACAGTACCCGAAGCCGTGAAAACACCATTTTATATTAGGGTGTTTGATCCCGACAATGGAGGGGCAAATGACGAGAACAGAGGTGGATTTAATTCTAAAACTAAGTTCAGTGTTTATGGTGGTATAGGTGCACACAGCAATTCCGATGCTCAAAAGCCGGACCCAGTGCGCAATTATAAAAGTGGGGTGTTGCTTAACACGAAGACGTTCGGCGAGGATAAAACTTACGACAACAGCTGGTTTAATTTTGGTCCGTTTAACGCGCTGGAGGGCGAGCTGCAGCCGGAGTTGGGTGGTTATGTATTTAAACTGGTGGTTGAGGGTTTAGATGGAGATGACGGAAATTTGTACAGGCTGAGCCTCTCGAGCGACAAACAAAGCAATGTAAAGCTCGAGGGTGGCAATATAGCCACTTACGAGTACTGTTTCAGGACCAGCGATAAGGAGCTAAACACCTGCCATTTGTTTCCGTTTATTTCAAAGGGCATTACAGCGGTGAAGGTCAACACGTATGATTATGATGAGGAAGGTATTATCAGGATAGTATCAAAAGATAAAAGAGGTGAAGTGATCCAGCCCAGCGGTGATGGAAAATGGGACGCTTCTACCCATAAAATTACAGATAAAGAAATCAACACCTCTCTGGACATACAGTTTATCAAGCAAAAAGCAATTAACAACAATAACATTGTGGTTTATCTCACCAACCAGTATGGCGAAGCCATGCCATTTTATACCGTGCCTATTGGCGGTGTGCCTAAACCTCCGTCAAACATAATAGCTAACCCTTCCAAACCGAAATGAGAAAACATTTCGTACTCTTATTTAACCTGTTCAGCTTTTTAACCGGAAGCGCTCAATATGTCAATTTCAAACAATTTACAACAGACAATAACCTGGGTCAACAGTTTGTTTATAGCATCGCGCAGAACAAAAATGGTTTTTTATACGTTGGCACCGGCAATGGCCTATCGGTGTATGGAGGCGAGGACAAGTTCAAAAACTATACTACCAAGAACGGGCTTTCCGATAATTTTGTCACCACTACTTTCCAGGATGAGCGTGATATTACCTGGATCGGACATTTCCAGAATGGCCTTTCTTATTATACCAATCACCATTTTGGTAAAGTAGCCAATACCATGCTGGCCACGGTTAAGGTTAACCGCATCGTGGGCGATGATCAAAAAAACGTGTATGCTTTAAGTTCGGGCCTGGGTGTAGTGCAGATCATAGATACACTTTCTGAAAAAAAACTCGAGATCAACGAAGAGATCGTTTATGACGCTTATATCAGCGCCAATCATTATTATCTTGCAACCCCTGACGGATTGAGGTTATACCTGTTCCGCGACAAGAAATTCATTCAGGCGGAATTACCGCCAATTTTTAGCAGTGGCCTCTGCAGCCGCATTGTTCATTCAGCTACCGAGCGAAACGAGTATTTTTGCGCGATCGCCGATGTAGGAATAGTTTGGTTCAAAGTAAGCAGGGACAATATTCACATCATCCGTATTTTTTCGCCGAAAGAATTAAAGTCTACCGCCGCCATTAAGGATTTTGTGCTTGATAAAGGCAATAATATCTGGGTAAGCTGTTTCGACGATGGGATCAGGAAGATCAACTGCAAAGGCGGTAATCTCCATTATTACCTGAACACCAGTGTTATCAATACTTCAAACGGCTTGCCATCCAACCACATTGAGTGCCTTTTTATGGATAACCAGAAGAACATCTGGCTTGGAACTTATGGAGAGGGCTTATTACAATACGTAAACGAAATTTTTATAGAGTACAGGATAGAAGAAGGCGAAACCTATCTTTCGCTAACTGCCGACCGCAAAGACAATATTATTATAGTAACCTCTAAAGGACTTTATAAAACGACCGATTCAACGGGCACACAAAACCTCACACCACTGATCGTTAACGCCAACGAACGAAAAATGGAGTATGTCACGTTTGTGAACGACACGCTTTATGTTTCAGGTGAAAGGAAGAATTCTATATTTATATATGATATCAAAACCGAAAAAATAAAAGCGGAATTTGTATTCAACAAAACACCTAATACCAGTGTGAATCATATATTCGGCAAAGACCATTTGCTTTATGTTTCAACCACGCAGGGTTTGTACGTGCTTACCACTACCCTTAAGTTTGTAAATTATTTTAATCATGAAAACGGCCTTTTGCATGATTTTGTGTACTCCACCTATTATGACTCGCAAAACCGCCTTTGGCTCGCAAGTCATGGTACAAAGCCCTACTGGCTCGATGTAAAAACCGGTAAGATCCAGTATTTTAATGACATCCAGGGAATGATCGCCTTTAATATTAATGGTTATGTTGAAGACGCCAGGCAGAACATCTGGATTGCTGCCGACGGAGACGGCCTTTTTAAATATGACAATAAAAAGTTCACGAAATTCAGTTCCAATGAAGCCCTGCTTTCCAATTATTGTTACGGCATTAACAAGGATCTAAAAAATAATATATGGGTGGGTCACCGAAACGGGCTCTCGAAAATATCGCCCGAAGAAAAGTTCACAACGTTTTCTACCAACACGCAGGTGAAAAATATCAAAATGGTTGAGAACGGCATTGTGAAGGATCAGGGGGGCTACCTTTGGTTTATTGGGGATAAAGCCATTTTTAAACACGCGATTCAGAACGAAGCGCCTAACACGGTGCCGCCAAGTATTGTTTATGAAGCCACGTACATTAATAACGATACCACCACCAGTACTTCGATTGATTTACCATACGACAACGACAAATATTCCGTGAAGTTCAAAGTCGCCTGCATTTCCCTCACCGATCCCGATAAGGTACAGATCAGTTACATGCTCGAGGGTCAGGATCCTGATTGGATTTCTGCCTCACGAAATAATTTTAACCCCATTTATTCCGCCTTGTCGAGTGGCACTTACAAATTTAAGGTCAAAGCCAGGAACGAGGACGGGTATTCAAGCGAGGAAACCATCCTGGTGACGATTAACGTTGACCAGCCCATCTGGTTGAAATGGTGGTTTATTTTATGCTGCATCTTTTTATTGGTCTTGGTCATTATCCTGTTTATACGTTACCGCACCAACCAGCTGATCAAAAATAAAAAGGTGCTCGAACAAAAAATACACGAACAAACCATCGAGATCAGGGGAGAAAAAGAATACATCACTAAAATTAATAAGGAATTGAATCTTGTTTATAAGGACCTGAAGGACAGTATCAATTACGCTAAAAATATTCAAACAAGCATTCTGCCAAATTTCGATCAGCTTAAAAGCAAATTACGTATTTACAATTACCTGAACGCGAAGGACGTGGTTGGTGGCGACTTTTATGGTTTTTATGAATTGCCCAACGGCAACCAGATCGTTTTTTTAGTGGACTGTACAGGTCACGGGGTTCCGGGTGGATTTTTAACCGTTATCGCCAAAGCTTTGCTCGATAAGATCGTTTTGCAAATGAAGATCAGGGACTGCAATGAAATTATTCAGAATCTGAACATAGAATTCCGCCTGTTTTTTGGTTCTGATTCGCAAAGGCAGAATATTAAATTTGAAGGCCTTGTGATCTCTTTGTGCCAGATCGATTACAACGAAAAGGTGATGAAGGTCTGCGCCGCAGGCACTTCTATTTATTACACACAAAATGACGAGATCGTAAGATTCAGGGGTAGCCGTGATTCTGTGGGTTATGAAGAAAGAATGGAAGATCTTGAAATCCTCGAACTGCCGCTGCAGAGAGGCACCCGCGTGTATATGTTCTCTGATGGCGTACAGGATCAGTTTGGCGGTCCTTTTTACAAACGTTATTCCACAAAGCGCTTGCTGAACTCTATAGAAAAGGCCAGGCAACTGGTTTTAGAAGACCAGGGCGAAGATGTGATCAAAGACTGGCTTGAATGGAAGGGCAGTGAATCACAAATCGACGACGTGGCGTTTATTGCGCTCGAAGTCGTTTAGGCAGCGACAAAAACGCTTCTTTTTTTTTGAAACACCACCAAACCGGATTTTTTCAGGACTGGCACAGGGTTTTCAGCAGCATTATTTTGTATTTTTAGCACATGCCTATTTTAAATTCCATAGCGAGTTGGTTAATGAAAAAGCGCATGCACCAGATCGATCTCTTTATGAAGTACCCGATCGACGTGCAGCAGGAATGGCTCGTGGGTTTACTGAAAGACGCGGCCGAAACCGAATTTGGAAAAAGCCACGGTTTTGAGGCTATCGAAAACTACGAACAGTTCAAAAGCTCGGTGCCACTGCAGGACTACGAAACATTAAAGCCTTTTATAGAACGCACGCGCCGCGGCGAACAAAATTTGTTGTGGCATTCAGATATTAAGTGGTTTGCCAAAAGCAGCGGCACAACCGACAAGAGTAAATTTCTCCCCGTAAGCCAGGAGAGTCTTGACGGATGCCACTACAATGCCGGGCGCGACATGATCACCCTTCATTGTTACAATAATCCCGAAACCCAATTGTTTACAGGAAAAAACCTGGCCCTTGGCGGAAGTTTTAAGGAAGACCAGTTTGACAATTACAACTCCTTTCATGGTGACGTAAGCGCTATCATCATCCAGAATCTGCCAATGTGGGCCGATTTTTTCAGGGCACCCGAAATAAGCATTGCCCTGATGGATGAATGGGAAAATAAACTCGAACAAATGGCCATTAGCATGATGGATGAGAATGTGACCAGTCTGGCCGGGGTTCCCAGCTGGATGCTCATTTTATTAAAAAGGATCCTCGAGAAAAAAAATGTAAAAACTATCTGCGAAGTATGGCCCAACCTGGAGGTGTATTTTCACGGTGGCGTGAGCTTCGCACCTTACAAAGACCAGTTCGCGAAATTATTCGGCAACGACAAAGTCAATTTTCTGCAGCTTTACAACGCGTCGGAAGGCTTTTTCGGGATCCAGGACCAATTAAAAAGCGACGAGCTTTTGTTGATGCTTGACTATGGTATTTTTTATGAGTTCATTGAATTGAAAGACTCTGCCGCGGCAAACACCGACAAGGTGATTCACCTGGAGGATGTGAAGGCAGGAGTGGATTACGCGATGGTGATTACCACCAATGCCGGCTTATGGCGCTACCAGTTGGGAGACGTGATCAATTTCACCAGTACCAATCCCTACCGTTTTAAAATTTCGGGAAGAACCAAACAACACATTAATGTGTTTGGTGAGGAACTAATGGTGAACAATGCCGATGTTGCCATCGCTACCGCCTGTGAAAAAACACACGCGGCAGTGAGGGACTATACGGTAGCCCCGGTTTTTATGGGTGAAAACTCAGGTGCGCACGAATGGCTGGTGGAGTTCGAAAAGGAGCCTAACAACTTCGAATTTTTTAAAGCGGTGTTAGATGAAACTCTAAAAAAACAGAACAGTGATTACGAGGCCAAGCGTTATAATAATTTTGTTCTGCATTTTCCACATATTCAGAAAATGCCAACCAACAGCTTTTACAACTGGCTAAAAGCCAATAACAAGATCGGCGGGCAATACAAGGTGCCCAGGCTCAGCAACGACAGGAAGATCCTGGAAGAGATCCTCGCGCTTAACCTCACAAAATAATACGTTATGTTGTGGGTTGCAGTTGGATTTTTGATTTTTTCACTATCTTAGTAATTGTGACAAGCAAAAAAATATTTACATCACTTCTCATCTTAATAAGCTGTTCTGCTTTTCGTTTTGAAGAGCCCAAACCACAGGTTTTGAAAGTAAAACAGAATTTTTTCGTGGGCGACAATTTCGGCAACGCCTATCTTGTAAATGGCGACGAACTGGTGAAATACCTGGCCAATGGAAAATTTTTTGCCAGGTACAGCAATCTCAAACTCGGTGATATAACTTTGGTTGATGCTACCAATCCCCTGAAACTGCTTTTGTATTACCGCGATTTCCAGCAGATAGTTTTTCTGGATAACCAGTTATCTAAAAACAGTGAGGCCGTGTCGCTGGAGCAACTGGGTTATGAGCAAACCGATCTTGTTTGTGCCGGCGCCAATAACAGTTTTTGGCTGTATAACAAACAAAATAACGAATTGATCCGTTTTGATGAGAACCTGAAAAAGGTGGCGGCAACCGGCAATCTTAAACAGATCCTTCAGAACAACCTCGCGCCCGATTTTATGCTGGAGCACAACGGGAATTTATTTCTAAATTGTCCTGAAACGGGCGTTTTTGTTTTTGATATTTTTGGCGCTTTCAGCAAAATGGTCGCAGTTAAACACCTCAGGCAGTTCCAGGTGAACGAAAATATTATTTATTACCAGAAAGACAGTGCTTTTTGCAGCTATGATTATAAGCTGTTTGAAGAAGCCTGCAAATTAGTGCCCGGGTCAAAACCGGGTATGATCGCCAAATACTATAACGGTAAATTATACAGTGGGTACAAGGATTCGCTGCTGATCACCCCCTTTAAATAATTCAGGACCTGAGAAAAAGCCTTGTCACTATTTAACAAAACTTCACTTGCTTTGCATAGCAGGAATCTTAAATTTGTATATTACTTAGAACTTGGATTCCCACAGCAATATACTCATTCAGAAGCTCGACGAATTTATTCGTAAATATTACAAAAACAAATTATTAAAGGGAAGCATTTACGCAAGCGGCATTTTAATTTCAGCATTTTTGTCGGTTGTTTTACTCGAGTATTTTGGCGAATTCAATACGCTGATCCGCGGCATACTTTTTTTTGGTTTTCTTTTCGCTACTACCGGCGTAATTATCAACTACATTTTTATTCCACTTTTAAAGCTGAACAAGATCGGTAAGATAATTTCTTACGACCAGGCAGCCGCTATTATTGGCAGTCATTTTTCAAATGTGCAGGACAAACTGATCAACGTGTTGCAATTGCAGAATAACAGGCTTTTAAACGGTTCTGATGAACTATTGATGGCGGGCATCAACCAAAAGATTAACGACCTCAGGCCTGTGCCATTTACAACCGCAGTAGATCTGAATGAGAACAAAAAATACCTGAGGGTTGTACTGCCCCTTTTGTTCATTTCCACCTGCATCTTTTTGATCTGGCCACAGATTATTTCAAGAAGCACAAAGAGATTGGTTAATTACCAGACCTATTACGAAAAGGACATGCCCTTTCAGTTCAATATTCAGAATAAAAGCTTGCAGGCGCTGCAAACCGACGATTACGCGCTGGAGGTGAAAATAACCGGTAACGAGGTGCCCAACGAGGTGTTTATCACTGTGAATGGCATTGACTATAAACTCGAAAAGGAAAACCCCTCATTGTTCCGTTATACTTTTTCAAACGTTCAGAAATCCACAGATTTTCAGCTAAGCGCCGCAGGGTTTACTTCACGGGAGTATCATCTTGATGTTTTGCCCAAACCCGCATTGCTCCAGTTCAATTTGCAGTTGATCTACCCGGCCTACCTCAATAAGAAAAATGAGAACATCGCCAACACAGGCGATCTTCAGATCCCGCAGGGTACAAAGGTAAACTGGGTCTTCAACACCAGGAATACCGACGCCCTGAAATTGCGATTCGCGGATAGTGTTGCAACACCACAACAGAATAATGAGAACCAATTTAGCTTTACGCGCAGATTCCTGAAGAATAACAGCTACACCATTAAGGCGCTCAATCAATTTGTGCCAAACGCCGTGGATTCTGTTAATTACGGC
Source organism: Bacteroidota bacterium (assembly GCA_040386615.1). Lineage (GTDB taxonomy): Bacteria > Bacteroidota > Bacteroidia > B-17B0 > Aurantibacillaceae > Aurantibacillus. The sequence continues at coordinate 206,581 of JAZKFC010000011.1, read as the reverse complement.
ATAACGGTTCTGCCCGACCAGTTTCCCGCTATAGAAGTGAGCGAGAAGAAAGATTCGCTGGATCCAAAAAATGTATACTTCAGCGGGCAAATTAAAGACGACTATGGCTTCAGCAACCTGTTGTTTAATTTTAAAAAATTCGCTACCGATAGTAATGGGAAAGAAAGCGAGAGTTCAGGCAGCATTCCTGTAAATTTTTCAAGAAGCCAGATCTCACAGTCCTATTTTTATTACCTCGACGCGGCGCGTTTTAACCTGCAACAGGGGGATAAAATCGAATATTATTTTGAGGTGTATGATAACGATGGCGTTAATGGCGCCAAATCGTCAAAAACAGCGGTCATGGTGTTTAAGGCGCCAACTATTGAAGAGATCCGCCAGGCAACCGACAAAAACAATTCCGAAATAAAAAAAGATCTTGAAGAGAGTATCAAAAAAGCAAAGCAGCTGCAAAAGGATGTAAACGAACTTTCCAAAAAAATAAACGATAAAAAACAACTGGGTTACGAAGAGAAGAAGAAAATTGAGGACCTCATTAAAAAACAACAGGATCTTCAGAACAAGATCAACGAAGTAAAACAGAACAATGAGCTGAATAACAAACAGCAAAATGAATTCAGTAAAACCGACGAGTCTATCATGGAAAAGCAAAAGCAACTAGAGCAATTGTTTGAAAATGTAATGACGCCGGAAATGAAAAAGTTGTTTGATGAATTGAATAAAATGCTCGATAAACTGGATAAGAACCAGGTACAGGAAAAACTCGATGAACTCAAACTTTCCAACAAGGATATAGAAAAAGAACTGGACCGTAACCTGGAAGCCTTTAAACAACTGGAAGTTCAACAAAAAATGCAGGAGGCCATCGATAAGCTCGACGAATTACAGAAGAAAGAAAACGATCTCAACAAAGAAACCGAAGGCCGCAAACCTGAGGATAAAAAGGAGGCTTCCGACAAAAAAAGTCCTGAGGGTAAAAAAGATGAAAAAGCCGGGGACAAAAAATCTGACGAGAAGAACCCAGAAGATAAAAAGACAGGTGAGAAGAACCCTGAAGATAAAAAAGCCGACTCAGATAAAAACCGCGATAAAAAACCTGACAGCAAGGAACTTGAAAAAAAACAGGACGAAATAAAAAAACAATTTGAAGATCTGAAAAAAGACCTGGAAGAGCTCGGGAAAAAGAATAAGGAACTCGAGGAACCCAATAAACTTCCAAATTCTGATGAGCAGCAAAAGAAGATCAGCGACGATATGCAAAAGAGTTCAGATCAACTGAATAAAAACAATAAAAAAGAAGCCGCCAAATCGCAAAAAGAGGCCGAACAGGAAATGGAAAAAATGAAGGAAGAAATGGAGAAGGCCATGGAAGAAGAAGAGGAGCAACAGGAGGAAGAGAATGCCCAGGCCTTAAGGCAGATCCTCGAGAACCTGGTGAATTTGTCGTTCGCGCAGGAAGAGCTCATTAAAGAATTGCCAAAAACCAGAATTGACAACCCGCAGTATCCGGCAATTCCTAAACAACAAAATAAATTAAAAGACGACAGCAAAATAATAGAAGACAGCCTGCTGGCCCTTTCGAAGCGCGCGCCGGCTATTAGCGCTATGATCAACAGGGAGATCAGCGCTATTAACATGAATATGGACAAAACCGTAAAAGCCCTGGCAGAAAGAAATTCCGGAGAAGGTACGATGAGAATGCAAACCACCATGACTTCAGTGAACAATCTTGCCCTTTTGTTGAACGAATCGCTCGAACAAATGCAGAAGCAAATGAAGGCGCAAAAAAGCAGTAAAAGTGAAAAGGGCGGTAAATGCAAAAAACCGGGTTCAGGATCTGGTAAAAGTGAGGGGAATAAAAAAGGGGTGCCCAATATGCGGAAATTGCAGGAACAACTCAATCAGCAATTAAAAGAAATGAAAGACGCCCTCGAAAAAGGTCAAAAACCCGGGGAAAAGCCTGGCGACAAACCGGGCGATAAACCCGGAAAAAAGGGTCAGAAACCCGGTAGCGGGGGTATGGGTTTGAGCGGCAACCAGGGACAGATGCCGGGTAGCAGCGAACAATTTGCCAAAATGGCTGCACAACAGGAAGCTTTACGCCGCCAGATGCAACAATTAATGGATAAACTCAAAAATAAGGGCAAAAATCCCGGTGGCGACATTATGGACATGATGGAAGAGACTGAAAAAGACCTGGTTAATAAAAATCTTACCAACGAAACCATGAAGCGCCAGCAGCAGATCATGACCCGCCTACTGGAGAGTGAAAAGGCCGAACAGGAAAGAGAGCAGGATGAGCAACGCAAAAGTAATGAGGCGAAAAATGAAAATTTAAGCAACCCTGGTCAATTTTTAGAGTATAAAAGGTTAAAAGAGAAAGAAATGGAGCTTTTAAACACGGTTCCTCCGAGTTTGACACCATATTATAAGGAAAAAGTAAACAACTATTTTAACAGCCTGAGCAAATAATGATCCCGTCTAAGCACCAGACATTAAAAATCAATTCTAATACCCAAAGCCTGAGGCTTGTGGAGCGGCTTATTGAAGACGTTTGCGAGATATACGGGGTTAACGAAGACGCTTACGGTAATATGATGATCGCTGTAACAGAGGCCGTTAACAACGCTATTCAGCATGGCAATAAAAATAATCCTGAAAAATTCGTAAAAATAGGCTTTGAATCGGAAGACAATAAACTTGTTTTTTCAGTCACCGACGAAGGAGATGGCTTTGACCATCTTGGATTACCTGACCCCACAGATCCCTCTAATCTCGATAAATTAAGTGGCAGAGGGGTTTTTTTGATGAAGCACCTTGCCGACTTCATTCAGTTTGAACAGAACGGCCAGCGCGTATTGCTTGGCTTCAATGGCTAATTCACTTTTTTCGTGTTACACGATGTATGCTTCCCGGGCTTGTTCTGATTGTGAAAAAAACAGAAATCCTTCAAAGCAATTTCTTCAAACAAATTACTGGTAGTATATTTATAATTGCATGCGCATTTACCATAAGATATTCTTTTATTTTCTGATCGCGTTTATTTTGCCGCTTTCACTTGAAGCTCAGAAAAAGGCAAACAATTCAGATAAACTCGCAATGCAATATTATGAGCAAAAAGATTTTGAGAAGGCCAATGTTTATTTTGAAGAATTGTACAGCGCTTCTCCCGATAACTGGTACAATTATTATTTCAAAAGCCTGCTGGGCGCACGTGAATTTTCCACGGCGGAAAAAATCACCAAGCGGCAGATAAAACAATATAAAAATAATGTTTACCTGTATGTTTACCTGGGGCGTGTTTATAAAGCGCAGAATGATGAAAAGAAAGAAAAGGAAGCCTATGCCAAAGCACTGAAAGAGTTGTACGCCGTACAACCTTATATTCAGAGCCTTGCGGCCACTTTTGCCGAAGACGGACTTTACGACTACGCCATAGAAGTCTATAATAAAGGCCGCAAAGAAACCCCTGAATACCCTTATTTTTATGAGCGTGCCGAAATCTACAAGGCAAAAAATGATCTCAAGAGCATGATCAACGAGTACCTTGACGCGTTGGAATTCAGAGAGTCAGAGATCCAGTCGGTGCAAATCAACTTGCAGAATTCTTTGGGCTACGACGACAACGAAGGTGGTATCAGGAACCCTTTATTAAAATCGGAATTGCAAAAAAGGATACAGAAAAATCCCGACAAAATAATTTTAAGTGAGTTCCTCATTTTTATTCAAAAACAACAGCATGATTTTGAAGGTGCGTTTGTGCAAACCAGGGCGCTGGATAAACGTTTAAAGGAGGACGGGCAACGGGTATATGATCTCGCGAAGATCTGTGCGAGTAACCAGCAATGGGAAACCGCTAAACGATGTTATGATTATCTTATTGAGAAAGGACCAGATAATTTGTATTATGACGCCGCCATTCTCGACGGACTAAATGCCGAGTACCTGTCGGTTACACAAAAGCCCCAGCCCTCGGCTGAAGAGTTAATGCTCCTTGAACAAAAGTTGACCAAAGCCAATGAAAAGTACAGGCAAAGTTCATTGAACACCCAGATCATTAAAAATCTGGCAAGTCTGAAGGCTTACTACCTCAATAAAAGCGATGAGGCCATCGCGCTGCTTACCGAATTCCTCGACCAGCCGGCCGCTGACGCCTCCCTGAAACATGAATACAAGTTGTTGCTTGCGGATATTTACCTGCTTAAGAACGAGATTTGGGAAGCATCGCTGTTATATTCACAGGTGGAAAAGGATTTTAAATACGAAGCCATAGGACAGGAAGCCAAATTCAGGAACGCGAAGCTTAGTTTTTACGCCGGCGATTTCGCCTGGGCAAAGACACAGGCCGATGTGCTTAAAGGCGCTACTACAAAATTGATAGCCAACGATGCCCTTGACCTTTCTTTAATTATCACCGACGCCATCGGTGTTGATACCAATGAAGTACCACTCAGGCTGTTCGCAAGCGCTGAACTGATGATCCTTCAGCATAAGTACGCCAATGCGATCGCGCGCATGGACAGCATTAACCTGCTGTTCAGTACCAATACCCTCGGAGATGATATCTTTTACAAAAAAGCGCAGATCTATTTTAAATTAGGCAAATATGCCGATGTGGAAGCCATGTATAAAAATGTACTTGAATATTATCCTGACGATCTGTACGGCGATGACGCGCAATTTAAGCTTGCGCAACTTTATGAAAGTTACCTGCACGATACCGAAAAAGCGAAACAGGCCTACCAGGATGTATTGGTAAAGTATCCGGGAAGTATCTTCACCGTGGAAGCACGGAAAAAATACAGGGCACTGCGGGGAGATAATCTGAGTAATTAATACCAAAATACCTATTACCACTAAGGCACACAGCGCACAAAGAACCAATAAGGCTTTTTTTGCTCCGAAATTTTGATTATTCGAGCCTAAGAACTTAGGAACATATTTTTCTAAGTGTGCCTTGGTGGCCTAGGTGTCTTAGTGGTTAAACGATGCTTGCATCCAGCGCCCTCAGCAAAGCATCTGCTTTCAACAAACATTCTTCATACTCTTTTTCGGGATCGCTTAAATAAGTGATAGCGCCACCAACGGCAATCGAGAGTTCATTTGTTTTTTGATTATAAAAAATACTTCTGATGATCACCGACAAAGTAAAATTTTCATTTTCGTCAATTAATCCCATTGCTCCCGAATACGAACCGCGACTGAAGTCTTCGGTGGCGTCAATCAGTTGCATGGCCCTGAGTTTTGGCGCACCGGTCATACTGGCCATAGGAAAGGCGGCGTCCATCATTTTTTCAAATAATGCACCGGGTGATTTTTTCAGCAGATCATCTTTTATCTCACACTGCACCGTACTTACCATTTGATGCACTGTTTCAAAAGTCTCAATGTTGTACAATTTGTTTACAGTAACTGTTCCTTTTTTGGCGAACCGCGAAAGGTCATTCCTTGCAACATCCACAGCCATCACATTTTCGGTTCTTTCTTTCAGGTTGTTATGCAAGGCTTCACGGAGCGCTTCGTCCTCATTTTTTGTAAGGCCCCTTTTTATGGTTCCCTTTATTGGTTTGGTAAAAACAAACTGGTTTTCTTTTTTTAAAAACAATTCAGGACTGGCAGAAATAATATAGTCATCACCAGTTTTTAAAAGGCAGGAGTATGGCGCTTTTGCGCGTGTAAACAGGTTCAGAAAAACAGCAAAAGGATCAACTAAAGCGCTTAGTGAAAAAAATGAGGTACAGTAATTAATCTCGTATATATTGCCAAGTTGTATTTCATTCTTTAGTTTTTTTACATTTTCAAGATAAGCCTGTTTGGAGGTCCGGGCTTTAAGTTCAACAGGACGTGAAGCAGTTTTTTTTTTGAATTCGCTGAGATCACTGATCAGGCTTTTTTTGGTGACCTTAAAAAATTGCGGTTTTGGCGGATTGACCTGTGGGTTCTGGTATTGCAATAACACGAAGGAATCTTTCGTAAAACCGCCGGAAGGTGCCAGTTCATAGAAGGAGCCTCCGCTGGTGCCGGGTTCAGGAACAAACAAAAAATTTTCAATTGAACTGAGATCCATTGTCCGCAAAATTATACAAGATTAAATAATAACCGCTAAATTTAGACATGCAAATTGGTTTATTTTTTGGATCCTTTAACCCCGTGCACGTGGGGCATATGGTTTTGGCCAATTACATGCTGAGCTTCACCAACCTGGAGCAGGTATGGCTGGTGGTGAGCCCTCACAACCCTTTAAAGAACAAAAACCAGTTGCTTAACCAGAATGACCGCCTGCACCTCGTTAAACTGGCGATCGATGATCACCCAGCGATCAGGAGCAGCAATATTGAATTCAGCCTGCCACAGCCATCCTATACTATCCATACCCTGGCGCACTTAAAAGAAAAACATCCCGAACACCAGTTTAGTCTGATAATGGGTCAGGATAATTTGCAGTCATTCAGCAAATGGAAAAATTACGAGGAGATCCTAAGACAATTCCGGATCTATGTCTATCCAAGACCTAACGTGGCTCTCAGTGAATTCGACCATCACCCGAACGTTCAGTTGACTGAGGCGCCGTTGATGGATATTTCATCAACCTTTATCAGGACGGCCCTTAAAAATAAAAAAGACGTGCGCTATTTTATGCCTGAAAAAGTTTGGAAAGAAGTGGATGAAATGAATTTTTACCGCAAATAAAGTCTCAACGATCAGAGTCTTTTCGTAAACCCGATAATTAACCTGCAAACGTCGGTGTAATCGGTAAGAGGAAGGGTTTTTTCTATATCGAAAACATCGTGGTAAGAAGCAACCCCACCCAATGTGTAGATAAAAAAGCAGGGAACACCGGCTTCGCTGAACCAATAATGATCGCTGTTTTGCGCCTTGCCTCTTTTTTTAATTTCTTTTACAAGCTGTTGTTCTGAATTTACCTGGTTGAGCAGCGCGAATTGTTTCTCATGAATGGCGCCATTCACCACCATGATGCCATCGTCGCCCGTTCCCAAAAGATCCAGGTTAACAAGAAACTTTATTTTTTTGAGGTCAACCGCCTTGCTGTCTACGAAGAAGTGTGAGCCAATTAAGCCAGCTTCTTCGCCCGCGAAAAAAATAAACAGGGTTTTGTAACGGGGAGGGTTTTGCCTGTAGTACGCAGCCAGGTTAAGTAAAACACTCACGCCACTCGCGTTATCATTGGCTCCCGGAAAAAAAGTTTTTTTACCCAGGCCACCCAGGTGGTCGTAGTGCGCCGAAAAAACAATAAGTGAATCATTGTTTTCAGTGCCGTTAATGAACCCGCATATGTTTTTGCTTTGAAAGCCGATGATAAGTTTACTGCTGATATTTACTTCGGCTGTTTTTATGTCGCCGTAGTTATTTTTATTCAGAAGCTGGATCGCGCAATAAGGGGCAATTTCACCGGCAACACTAAAGGTAAGTTTTCTTTTTAAACTGATTTTTAAGGGTGTTGACTTATCATCATTCAAATAAGTTACACTGTCCTTTTTTTTAAGATCAAATTTTCCTTTAAGGCCTGCACTTTCAGGATTGAGGATATAGTCCACCCCGGGAACCAGAAGGCGTTTGTTGATCTTAACACTTACTTTTCCGGGAAATGTATTGACATTAAATTTAAATGGCTGGAAATAGCTGGTAGGAAAAAAAGAAACAACCTGTTGTTTTTTAAGCTCTTCGGTAATGTAATTTGCTGCAATGTTCTGCCCGTTTTTGATGTAGCCCCTGCCGTAACATTTTTCGGAAGTAAGAAAACGAATGACCTTTCTCGCGTAGCTCGTATCCTGGGCTGACAAATGGATGGAAAATATAAACCAAAACAGAAGGTAACAAATACGCATTAGTCGAAACGCTTTTTCACCTGCGAGTAAAAGTATTTTGCCACCTCAGAGTCGTTCGGCCATTCGTAAAGGCTTTTAAGACTGTTTAGGTAGATCTCGGTATCGCTCCAGTTTTTCAGATTATTGAGTTGCTCAAGCGCGATGTGATACTCGGAACTGTTTTGCGCGAAAAGTTCATTAATGAACCTGAATTTATCGTTGAGGTTGATAACAAGGTTGGGGTATTTTCTTCGGTTGGCCGTCGAGGTATTGCTCTCTTCTGCCATGCCTGTTTCTTTTTGTGTTTCTTCTTCCGGCCTTTCCTTTTCTGTGACCCTGATCACCGTTTTCACTTCATTTTCTTTCTGGCTTACCTTGGCGTGGATATTAAAGCTGGGAGAAATCTCTTTGTTGAGTTTGCTGTATTTATAGATCGCTACATTTTCCTGCAGTAACACCAGTTGTTGTTGCAGTGTTTCGCAGTCTTTCACAGAGGGTTGAATGGTATCATCTAAAAATAATTCCAATGTTGGCGCAAGATCCTTAATTTCACCATGGATTTTTTGTAATACTTTTTCTAAAGACATAAGACGCGAAATTTTATAAATAAAAATAATTTGATTTTATTACATCTTGGCCTACATTTAAGGTTTGTTTTAAACCCTTTTTAAACAATGGCGCTAAAAAGCAGAGTGCGTCGAAAGGGGGATAAGAGCAGCACCGTTTGCCAGATTGAAGTAAAGACTGGTAAAGAAGACGCAAAAAAATGGGGGTTTTGAAAAGCAAAAAAATTAATTTAGAACCCTGAACAGGAATGTATAGCCTCAAAGAAATAGCGCAGATCACAAACTCTGAATTTACAGGCCAAACCGATTACAGGGTTAGGTTTTTTTTGAATGACAGCAGAGCCCTGCAGTCGGCTGAGGACACGCTTTTTATCGCGTTAAAAACTTCACGAAACAACGGGCACAGTTTTATCGCCGCTTTGGCCGAACGAGGTGTGACGTCTTTTCTGATCATGGAAGGAGCCTTTGATCCTGCCACTGTGAAGAACGCTGAGGTGTCGTTCATAGTTTCAAAAGATCCGCTGGGGGCGCTGCAGAAACTTGCGGCTCATCACCGTCAGCAGTTTTCTATACCTGTAATTGGCGTTACCGGGAGCAACGGCAAAACCATGGTGAAAGAATGGTTATACCAAGCATTGAAAAATGATTTTGCCATTTGCAGGAGTCCAAAAAGTTACAACTCGCAGATCGGAGTTCCCCTGAGTGTTTTGAACCTGAATGCCAGTCACAGCCTTGCCATTTTTGAAGCAGGGATCTCAGAACCCGGCGAGATGGATACGCTTGCCGGAATCATTCGTCCTACCATTGGTGTGTTAACCTCCATCGGCTCGGCACACGATGAGGGTTTTGAAACCCGTGAACAAAAGGTGGCTGAAAAGTTGCGCCTGTTTTCAGGCGCGACCAAAATTGTAATAAATGGATTAGAGAAGGGTAAAATACCGGCTGAAATGTTGAATAAAGCAGTGGTGGTTTCAGAGTTCAGTGATGCCGACCTGCTCATTGGTGTTGAAGATGAAAAGCTGATACTCGAAAGCAAGTCGGGGGTTTATAGTTTTAGAATTCCCTTTTCTGACAAAGCGTCTTTTTTTAACGCAGCCACCTGCGCCACGGTGCTCATGCAGCTTGGGTTTAAAGAACAGTTTATCGCGCAAAAATTATCAACGCTTCAGCCGGTTGCGCTGCGCCTGGAAATTAAAAACGGCATCAACAATTCACTCGTCATTAACGATTATTATAATTCGGACCTGGATTCAATAAAAATAGCCCTGAATTACCTACAGCAGCAAAACCGTAGGGCAAAAAAAATTGTGATCGTCTCCGATATTGAACAGTCGGGTATTACAGCTTCAAGCCTCTACCGGCAGTTGGCAGAGCTTTTTACTTTTCATAAAATCGATCTCGTGGTGGGCATTGGTCGCGAAATTTCGAATCACCGTTCTTTATTTAAGGCAGGATCGCTTTTTTTTAATGATACACTCGCGTTTATTTCGCAGTTCAGGTTGATGAATTACCAGTTCAGCGAAAGCACGGTATTGCTGAAAGGCGCGCGCAGCTTTGGGTTTGAAGACATCAGCCGTTTACTGCAGTTAAAGAGCCACGACACGGTTTTTGAGGTCAATCTGAATAAACTGATCGACAATGTAAATTATTACAGGTCGATGATCCCTCCTGAGGTTCAGCTCATGTGTATGGTAAAGGCCATGGGCTACGGAAGTGGCAGCACTGAAATTGCGAGAACACTTCAGCACATAGGGGTTAATTACCTTGCTGTAGCCTACGCCGATGAAGGTGTTGAGTTGCGGCAGTCACAGATCAGCCTGCCTATTATGGTGATGAGCCCCGAAGAGGACGCGTTTGCAGACATAGTGAACTATCAGCTTGAGCCTGAAATATATAATTTTAAAGTGCTTTCTGCTTTTGCAAAGCAGGTTGACGCGATGGGCATTACAGAACCTTATCCTGTACATTTAAAGATAGATACCGGCATGCACCGCCTGGGTTTCGAAGAAAAAGACCTGGAGCGGCTCGCCGGGGAATTAAAACATTTTCCGCAACTCAGGGTAAAATCCGTCTTTTCTCATCTGGCAGCTTCCGACAACGAGGGTCTTGATGATTTTACACAGGAACAAATAACCGCCTTTGAAAAAGCTTTTAAACTGATAGAAGCTAAAACCGGTTACAAAGTGATAAAACACCTTTGTAATTCGGCAGGCATCAGCCGTTTTAAGAACGCTCACTACAACATGGTGCGCCTGGGTATTGGTATGTATGGTATAGGCGTGAACCAGTTTGAACAAACCAGGCTCGAAAATGTAGGCACTTTAAAAACGAGGATCACTCAGATCAAGGAAGTGGACAAGGGAAAAACCGTTGGTTATAACCGAAACGGTAAATTAGATAAAGACACCACGATCGCTACCATTCCGATCGGTTATGCCGATGGATTCAGCCGCTTGCTGGGCAATGGCCGGCACGGGGTTTACATCAAAGGCGTGTTTTGCAAAACTGTTGGTAATATTTGTATGGACATGGCCATGGTTGATGTTACCGCGCTCGGTTTCGCTGAAGGCGAGGAGGTGATCATCTTTGAGAATGCCGACCAGATCAACGCCCTGGCAGGAGCTATGAATACCATTTCTTATGAGGTGCTCACCAGCGTTTCAGCGAGAGTGAAAAGGGTGTATGTTCAGGAGTAATCGCGAAAAAATAGCTGGCTTCTGATTTTATTTCACAACAGGCACTTCCATTTTTGAAATTTCGGTCAGGCCTTTTACCAGAAAATCAAGGTCCTGTAAATTGGTGTACACGTTAGGTGTTAAACGAACGCCATTAACTTTTTCGTGAACAATGGAAACACAGTGGATCTTGTATTTTTCAAAAAGTTTAGCGTCTATTTGTTGCGCCTCCCATCCGTCGAAACCGAGCGTGGCAATGGCGCATGAATATTGGGGTTTAAGCGAGGTATATAAATTGGCCTTGGGGAGTTTCATCGCTTTTTCGGCCCAATAGGCTTTTAAATAACGCAGCCTTGCTTCTTTGCGTTGGGCACCGATAATGTTATGAAAATCTATTGCGGTTCCAATGGCCATTTCTGAAGCAAAGGACCTGGTGCCGAGGCTTTCGAATTTTTTAATGTCGGGGCCGTCGGGATCAACGGCTGATAAAAGCGCCCATACTTTTTTGATCTTGTCTTTTTTAATATACATGAGGCCACTGCCAAACGGCGCGCAGAGCCATTTGTGCAGTGAGGTGGCGAAATAATCTGCGCCGGTATCTTCAATTTTAAAGTCAATTTGCCCGAACGAATGCGCGGCGTCAACAATTACCTCGCAGTTCTTTTTATGCGCCATGTCGGCTATGGCCTTGCAAGGAACAATATTGCCTGTCCAGTTAATCAAATGTGTAACATGAACGATACGTGTTTTTGAAGTAATGGCGTCTTCGTACAATTTAACGATGGCCTTATCGTCTTCCAGCGGCTGGGGAATGGTGACCCACACCAGTTTGATTTTATCGCGTTTCTCTCTTTGTTTCCACGCATTGGTCATGTTTGGATAATCGAAGGTACTTAACACCACTTCATCTCCTTCTTTAAGATCGAGCCCAAAGATAATGGAGTTGAGGCCTTCGGTGGCGTTCCTGTTAATGGCGATCTCATCTGAAGATACCCCGCACAGATCGGCCAGTTTATTTCTCAGCCCTTCGCGTTGTTGATCGAGTATGCGCCACATGTAGTAAGTTGGGGCTTCGTTGGAGAGTTGATAGTTGCGGATGTGAGCGTCCTGTACAATTTTTGGCTGAGGACTAACGCCGCCGTTATTCAGATTAATGAGGTTGGCAGAGATCGTATAACTTTCACGCACCCAGCCCCAAAAATCTTCATTTTCGGCGCTGCTTTCCAGGCTTAGATTTTCAAGTTTGTTGAGGTGCTGTTCAAGTTGACGGGTGAAATTTTTATCTATCCCGGCAAAAAGATCAAGTGCTGAGAGCGATCCGGCCGAAGCCCATAGGAAATTGCGTCTGTTCATGCCGGAGGATTTTACCTAAAGGTATAAAAGGAATTAATTAACTCCAATGTTTTTTGACGCCAAACCCAATTTAATCGAAGGGTTAGCGTAATTTGACGGTTAAAAACAGCATTTCGGCAACCCGTTGGTTTTTTAACCACAATTGAACCGCAGAGAAATATTCTTAGAGTTTCTCGGTGCTCTAAGTGTCTGAGTTTTTTTTAACCACCTGGAACCACTGCAATCAAAACTTAACCCCCAACTGCAGGCTCAGGTGCGAGCTATTGATAAACAGCGATCGGGCAGAGTACTTTGTTTCAAAGTAATAAGGCGAAAATCCATAACGGTAATTCACTTCAATAAAAAAACCTGCCTTTGCCGAGGCTGTGTTGTTTTTCTGCCAGCCAAAACTGGCGCTCAGGTATGCGTTGACCTGTTCAGAAATCATATGATTTTTAAATTTCATTTGTGGGTTGTCGATGATCACGGTGCTTCCGTTTTGTGTGACCTTTAAATCTGCGGGCATCAGGTACCGTAGGTGGTAACCTATCATAAAATACTGTGTAAACTGGCTGTTGTTCTCGCGGTTAAATGAGTATTTTACATTAAAAGGAACACCGATTTCCTGGAGGAGCAGTGAATATTTATAGTTGAATTTCTTGTCATACAACTGTAAAGTATCCTGCGTAAAATAATACGACTGGAAAGAAAGACTATGTATAAAATAATCAAACCCGAAAAGAAAAGACGTTCTGTAATCATGCCCGAAACGAATTTCCTTTTTGTAGCTAAACATACCGCCCGGTCTTGGAGTGAGGCCTTTAGCGTGGTTTTTGTTGATGGTGTAAAAACTTATCACGGGCCCCGCACTGATGCGGATGCCTTTGCCGGTTTTAGCAGGTCGCGCGGGGAAAAGATGAACACCATATACCATGCCGCCGGTCAACAGGATGACGAACAGGACTATGTGTTTTATTCCAGACATGCAAACTATTTACGAAGAACATTGGTGGCACTGGCCTGCATGGTTGGCATGATGAGAATATCGTTGATGTTGATATGAGCGGGGCGTGTAGCTACCCAGTAAATGGTTTCAGCGATGTCTTCAGGTTTTAAAGGCTGCATGCCGGCATAAACTTTTTTTGCGCGTTCCTCATCCCAGTCGAAGCGCACAAGACTGAACTCGGTTTCTACCATGCCGGGATTAATAGCAGACACTTTGATATTATGAGGCAAAAGGTCGATGCGCATGGATTTATTTAACGCGTCAACGGCATGTTTGGTGGCGCAATAAACATTGCCGTTGGCATACACTTCTTTGCCGGCAACAGAACCGATATTAACGATGTGGCCTTTTCCACGCGCGATCATGAGATTGGAAACAATTTTTGTGGCGTAAAGCAAACCTTTGATGTTGGTGTCTATCATGCGCTCCCAGTGGGCAATCGATCCTTCCTGTATGGAGGAAAGCCCGGCCGCGAGCCCCGCATTATTTATAAGCACATCGATCTGCTTTTTTTCTTCAGGTAATGAATTGATCGCGGCCTCCACATCCTGAAATTTCCTGATATCAAAACATAAGGTAGTAACCGTGATTTTATATGTTGATTCGAGCTCATTCTTTAAAGCGTCGAGGCGCTCCTGCCTTCTGCCCGTAACAATAAGGTCTGAACCATTTTTAGCGAAGACACCGGCTGTGCTTTTTCCTATGCCTGAAGTGGCTCCCGTAATAAAAACTAACATAAATTAAATAGTTGAAGGCGCTAATTTACTGTGTTTGCGACCGTAAACAAAATAAACAATTAAACCTATTATTAACCAGATTGAAAAATACAACCAGTTCTTGTAGCCCAGTTGCGAAAGCATGTAGAAGCAAGCCAGTAGCCCAAGGGAGGGGATCAGCGAAAAATTATATTTAAAGGCAAGCACTGAAAAAAGCGCGAAGCCTATAAAGAAAAAGTAAATGGGCAGTTTGGTCAAAAACGCGTGAAACGATTCGTAACTCAGGTAATAGTCAACCGAAGGCTTGTTAAAAGCAAACAGCAGGGTAACGCTCAGGATAAAAAGAAAGGGGACTATTAATTTTGAATTAACGTAAGGGGTTTTAAATTTCGAGGGTGGCGAAGCAGGATCCATTCTTAATTTGAGAACGCCGCCGCAAACCAGGATAAAAGCGAACAAAGTACCTGCTGAGCAGATGTCGGTTACCATATTGATGTCAACAAAAAAGATCGGCACTGCCACTAAAAATCCGGTGAAGATAGTAGAGAAGGAAGGGGTTTTATATTTTGGATGGATGCGCGCAAATGCTTTGGGTAATAATCCGTCGCGGCTCATACTCATCCAGATGCGGGGCTGCCCCAACTGGAAAACAAGCATCACGCTTGCCATGGCCACAACGGCGCTCACCGCGATTACGCCGCTCAGCCAATGAAGACTTTGTATTTTTTCAAATACATGAGCCAGCGGGTCGCCAACGTTCAACTCTGTATAATTAACCATGCCTGTTATTACAAGTGATATGGCTACATATAAAACGGTGCAGATAATGATGGCGTATAAAATTCCCCTGGGCAGATCGCGCTGCGGGTTCACGCATTCTTCGGCTGTTGTTGATATGGCGTCGAAACCAATGTACGCGAAAAAAACCGCGCTGATACCCGAAAGCAAGCCATTTACCTGGTTAGGAAAAAACGGGTGCCAGTTGTCGGTATCTACGTAAAACGCGCCTACAAAGATCACGATCAGCACAACCGCGACTTTTATCAGTACCATGATGTTGCCGGCGTTCCTGCTTTCTTTAATGCCGCGGTAAACCAGCATGGTAATAATGAGATTGATAAAAAGCGCTGGCAGATCGAAAATAATTTTGGTACCGAAAAGTTCCGGTGCCGAGCCGTAGGCCAAAAAACCCTCTACCAGTTGGGCAGTGGCGGCATTGTCCTGGATCTGTTCAAGGGTTAGTCCGCTTCCTAACAAAGCGAAGACCTCGCCGTAATTTTGTTTAGCGGTGAAATAGTCCAGCCGCAACCATTCTAATACCTCGTAGTCTGATACGTTGGCCACCAGCGTGGTGAAATAATCGCTCCACGAAATGGCCACTGTTACATTGCCGATCGCGTATTCCATAATCAGCGCCCAGCCAATGATCCAGGCGAATAACTCGCCGAAAGCCACATAACTGTATGTGTATGCGCTACCGCTAACCGGAATTAATGAAGCAAACTCTGCGTAGGCGAATGCCGCGCAACTACAGGCCAGCGCAATAAAAATAAAAAGAAAGATCACACCCGGACCGCCATCAGCGCTCGCTTTGCCAATGGTTGAAAAAATACCCGCACCTATAATAGCAGCTATGCCAAACCCGGTAAGGTCACGCACACCCAGGTGTTTTGCCAGTCCGCCATGCATACTGTCATGCTCAGCGGTTTTTAAAATATCAGCAATGGATTTTTTTCTGAATAAACTCATCCGGTTCTGGAAGTTAATAAATATACAAAGTAAATTTTAATTCTTCCGTTTAAAAAAATTCATTTTAAACGGTTCAAGGTAATACAAAGCCGAAAGTAGCAGGAAGGGGACAGCCGGACTGCGGTACCTGAAAATAGCCCCGCTGTTGGGCGTGGTCATGCCAACAATTAAACAGAGCGACAAAGCAAAAAACAATAGCGTAAATGGCACAAAATGTTTGTGTTTATTTTCGACCAGGCCCTTGATTATAATTAAAAACGACAGGATGATCAGGACATTTTCGAACGAAGCCAGCAGCTGGAGCATTCCCCGGGCGTTAAAGAACAAAGGAAAAAAAAGCCCATAATACATACTGGTTGATAAAAAAGAAAGTGGCGATTTCGAATAAAGATGGATGGGAATATTGGATCCGCCTTCATCAGCCTGGTAAACGAGCCGGTATTGTTTCACCGTATCGGCATTTGCGCTGCAAAACAGGGTGTCGTATTGATGGTGATGTTCCCAATAAATATAGGTGCTGTTTTTTTTGATCGTATAATTATCTGTTCCGGGTGTTTGCAGGATCAGGCTGGTGTCGTAGTCTAAACGCAGCAATTTGCTTTCATCCTGCAAAAAAATCCCGCCTTTTGAAGCGTTCGAAAAAATCCGCTGCTGACCAAGCGCCATGTCGAGCGCCGACTGCCCGTTAAGATGCAAAAACAAAAAATTGGCTCCCACAAAAGCAAGTGCTATCACAAAAACAAAACACATTACTTTGTAAGGTATTTTTTGCGAGCGGTAGATCAGAAAAAATGTGCCAAAGCAGGCCAGGCCCAGGCATAAAACGTAGGGTTTTAATAAGGCCGAAACAAAAAGAAGAAAAGCCAGCGAGGTGAGGCCCATCGCGCCAATGCCCCCGTGGGTGGTTTTTTTTATGAGATAAACAGTGCTGCCCAGCACAAATAAGGTAATCCCTTCTTTTAAAACAGCGCCAGTATAAAACCACAAAGCAGGGAAGAAACACAACACCATAAAAAACAGGATCTCTTTACATTTGAAAAAATTTTTAAAGGACTTGTACAGAAAAAAAATGCCGGTAAAACTTAAAAAACAATTGAACAGGGCGTGAACAAAATAGGAATCGAATGCAATAAAGTGCAGTATGGAATGCAACCTTATCACCAACCGGTTATCATTGTAGAAAAAATCTTTTAATTTTCCATTGTCCCAGTTTTGAGTATAGATCAGACAGTGGTCGTAAAAATACGAACCCGGCGCATCATTTTGCAGCCCAAACAACGCTTTAAAATATTCGCTCAAATCGAGCCAGGCCAGTTGGTTCAAAGCTCTGGCATCACTATAAAAAATGCCTGCATCAAATTTTTCAATGCCCCCGTACATTTTATCGTACACCAGGCAAAACACCGGGATGGCAAGACTTTTCAGGAAAAAGAAAGCGGTGAACTGCCTGGGAGAGAGTTGTTCGTCTTTGAACAATCCAAAGAAACGGATTTTATAAATGAACAATAAAAAAACAAGCAGGTATATAACAGCCGCTATCAACATCATAAATTATCTACCACCACGAGGTACTTGTTATTGGTGTCGAAAGTAAAGCGCGTTATTTTTTTAATTCCGGCGCCCGAAAGGTCAGCCAGGAGCAACCATTCTTTTTTCTGAGCGTCGTATCGCAGCAATGTGGCCCCTTCTGATTTAACGAGGCCCATGGCAGGGTGCCAGATCATGTCTTCATTCAACGATGGATACTCGCAATACTTCTCGCCCTTGTGAAGCAAAAAGCTATACCGGTAGAAGGTTACTTTGAGTGAATCCTTTAAACCGTAGATAAGTGTGTTACGGTTCACAGTTTTAAAGGCCCTTACCGGATGCTGGCCAAGCCATTTGTCTTCTTTGCCGTTGTTGTAACGCAGCGAATGTGGATCGGTTAATTTATAGTACACGCAGGTATCATTATTCAAAAAGTGATAATATCCCACCGAATCATAATCAAATTTTTTTTCATGGATGCCGGTTTCTTTATTGATAAAATGGATGCGTTGCGCGCTGTCCTCTTCAACAACAACAGCGCTGATAAATTTTCCGTCGGGTGTTTCCTCCGGCGAATATTCGCTAATAGGAGTTTTGGTAAGTTGATTGATTTTACCGGCCTTAAGATCGTAGTAATAAATATCGGCCTGCTTATCTTCACGTACGCTTACGTAATAAATTTTTTTATTGTCGGCCGAGAAGGAAGGTTGATTGTCGTAACCTTCGCGGTTGGTTATATTTAACGGTTTCACAAAAGCCATGCCCTGTTTTGTGTTTTCGATTTTGAACAGCCAGAGATCGGTTTTGGGAAGCTGCGCTTTTAAGCCACAAAACCCAAGTACGAATAAGTATACGCTAAACTTTCTGAACATCGAATTTTAAGAAATGTTTGTTCATGATCAGAAAGACGATCCTGCCAAAGATAAGACCTGAAAATATACCCGTTATCGTGTCGCTGGGATAATGAACACCAAGGTACATGCGGCTGTATGTCACCAACACCGGATACACGAAGAAAAGCAGCCGGTACTTTTTGCTGATCCAGTGCACGCAGAAAAAAATGAAGGTCATTACCGAAAACGTGTTAGCGGCGTGCGCTGAAAAAAAACCATACTTACCACCGTGGTAATCGTTAACCACCCTTACCTGTTCTTTGATCTCATGATTATGTGTGGGCCGGTAACGCTTCACCGCATGTTTCACCAGGTTGGTTGAAAGATCGGTGCAGGCAAAAACGATGGCGCAGCCAACAAGGAATTCTATGGCTTTTTTCAGGGCGTATTTCCTGTAAAACACAAAAGCTGTAGCAAGAATGATCAGAACGGTGGGCCAGCTGTTGTCGCTTATGTAAAACATCATGCCGTCGAAAAAAGGCGAGTGCATGGCGTTGATCTTCAATAACAGGTACCGGTCAAATTTTTCAAGCGCTTCAAACATGGTTAAATGTAATAAAAATTCGGCTTAGAAAACCACTCAGGCACTGAGTTCACAAGTTACACTAAGATTTTTTGTGTGGGGTAATGGGATAAGAAACCACTCAGGCACTGCACCTACGCTGAAGCTTCGGCGCAAGCGCCGTGCCTTAGTGGTTTGTGTTCGAAGCGTGACTATGCTTTCACGTTTTCTGAAACCAAATGACCCTTGGCCTGTTCGAGTTTACTAATGGCACCGTAGCCGCCATTTACATTGGTAAGATCCTTGTAACCGTTCATTTTAAGGATAGACAGTGCGATCATGCTGCGATAGCCGCCGGCGCAATGTATGGTATAAGGTTTAGAAACGTCCTTGGTGCTGAGCCAGTCGTATATAAAATCAAGGGGATTGCTCTCAACGTTCTTTAAATGACCGGCTTCAAATTCACCAGGCTTCCTTACATCGAGAATATTCAGATCTGATGAAAGCGTGTCGATAAATACTTCGGGTGAAACGGTTTTAACCGTTTCGGGGTTCTTCCCAGCTTTTGTCCATGCTTCCATGCCACCATCCAGGTAACCGATACAATTGTCGTACCCCACCCGCGATAAACGCATCACCGCTTCTTCTTCTTTTCCGGTTGGCGCAACCAATAAAATAGGCGTTTCAATATTATGGATCAGGGTTCCCACCCAGGGCGCAAACTGCCCGTCGAGCCCTATAAACAAAGAGTTGGGAACGTGCCCGTGAGCGAAATCATCGGCTTTTCTTACATCAAGTATAAGAGGTTGTTGGTCGGCGATGAGTTTCTCAAATTCATTCACGCTTAAAGCCTTTGCTCCGTTTTGAAGCACTTCGCTAAAATTTTTATAACCATTTTTGTTGAGCGACGCGTTTTTTGCGAAATATTGCGGGGCAGGCATAATGCCAGTTGTCAACTCCTTGATAAAGGCCTCTTTTGAAATATCCTGTAAGGCGTAATTTGTTTTTTTCTGACTCCCGAGGGTGTCAACTGTTTCCTTGCTCATGTTTTTACCGCAGGCTGAACCGGCGCCGTGAGCGGGATACACGATCACATCATCAGGTAAGGTCATAATCTTGTTCCTGAGACTGTCATATAGCATCCCTGCAAGGTCTTCCTGGGTAAGGTTCGATTTAATGGCAAGGTCGGGCCTGCCCACATCGCCAATAAACAAGGTATCACCCGTAAAAATGCAAAGCGGTTTTTTGTCTTCCCCAAGCAGTAAATACGTGGTTGATTCAAGGGTATGTCCCGGGGTATGCAGTGCCCTGAGCGTAAGGCCGCCTATTTTAAACTCTTCGTTGTCTTTGGCTTTGTAACTTTTATAGCTTGTTTGTGCTTCGGGCCCAAATACAATGGTGGCACCGGTTTCTTTGGCCAGGTCAACGTGCCCGCTTACAAAATCGGCGTGAAAATGTGTTTCAAAAATATATTTAAGCTTGTCTTTGTTTTCATTCAACAGGTTTAAATAAGGTTGAGTTTCTCTTAAAGGATCTATAATGGCAGCTTCGCCGCGATGTGAAATATAGTATGCTCCCTGAGCCAAACAATTTGTATATAGCTGGTGTATGTTCATGTTTCAAAATTACAACATAAATAGTTTTTAAAAATGTTTTAATGGGGAATATCGTTAAATTTGCATACACAATACTCAATCTTTTAAAGGGTTTATCATGACAAATTCATCCAAAATAGAATCTTCAAAAGCGCCCGAACCAGTAGGTCTTTACCCCCATGCAAGGAGGGTAGGTAATTTGCTTTTTTTAAGCGGTGTTGGCCCCCGCGAAAGGGGTTCAAAAAAAATACCAGGGGTTGAACTGGATGAATCGGGACAGATTACCAGTTACGACATCGAGGCGCAATGCCACAGCGTGTTTCGCAACATCCGTTACATTTTAGAGGATGCCGGCAGCAGCTGGGATAAAATTGTTGATGTGACTGTTTTTTTAACAAACATGAAGGACGATTTTCCCAAATACAATAAAATTTGGGCCGAGTACTTTCGCGAAAACCCACCCTGCAGAACCACAATTGAAATTAACAAATTACCAACACCCATAGCTATTGAGCTGAAAGTGATGGCTATTATCGATTAATTGTTAACTTTTTTCGTTAACTATTAACCTGTAAATCAAGCTTTTGCGGAAATGAACTAAAAAAGGCAGTATTTTTTAGTTTTTTTGAAACTTTTCCCCTCTGTTGAACGTATAAACCTGTGATTTTAAGATAATTTCACACTAAAATTAACATTTGTGATTTATTTTTGATAATTTAGGAGCAAATCTATCAATATGATAATTAAAGAAAACCGTTCGATCTTAATTCCAGTTGATTTTTCAAAACAATCTTACATTGCTGTAAAGCAAAGTTACAATTTAGCCAAATTCACAAATTCAAAAATTATATTGATGCATGTGTCGCCCACCAGCGATACAGATCATAAAGAAGATTTGGAAACGCTTGCTGAAACAACAAGAAAAGATACCGGTTTGGTTGTTGAAACTTTAAATCTCAAAGGCGACGTTTACGAACTCACCGATAAAAAGGCCCAGGAATTTAAAAGCGCTTTAATTATTATTGGATTAGATACCCACGTTAGGTTCAGGAATTTTTTAGGCAGCACCAACGTCGGTAAATTTATCAGCAATTCTCCGTGTCCGGTGATCACCATCCGCTCTACCGAGAACAGAGACGGTTGCAAAAACATTGTTATGCCTTTTGACCTGAGCCCTGAAAGCCGCGAAAAAGTGTCGTTCGCTGTTCAGCTGGCGCATTATTATAAAGCCGATATTCGTATTGTTTCTGTCTTTCACCCGAACGACGATAAGTATGAGAATAAATTATTGCCGTATTTACAGCAGGTAAAGAAATTCATTAAAGAAGAGGGCGTGCATTGCACCAACAAATCCATTCCAAGCACCAAAGTGGCCGAGGCCATTGTTGATTACGCCGATAAAAACGACTGCGACCTTATCGTTCAGATGAATCAGAAGGATCTCACCATTGGAGAAATGTTCAGCGGTACCGTGGGGCAAAAGATCGTTGAGATCAGCCACATCCCCGTAATGACGATTAACCCGATGAAACGCGAGAGCATGAGCCACTTCGGTAGCGGTATGTAATTCCTCAAAACCCTGTATTCTTCCCAATTTTACCGTTGCCCAGGCAATACGGCACACCGTACCTGCGCATAAAATTCAAAACAATTTTTTAGCATTTGTTTGAGCCCAAAACCCGGGTTTTTTTATTAAATTCGCTCTCCTTTTTAAAAAGTAAAACTAACACCGGCATTGCGTTTTCGCCCTTGCATATGAATAAATATCCCGAATATAAAAAGCTCGACCTTCCACAGATCTCAAAAGACATTTTGAACTTCTGGAAAAAGGATAATACGTTTGAAAAATCGGTTTCTACACGTGCCGGTGCAAAACACTGGGTTTTTTACGAAGGCCCGCCAAGCGCCAATGGCATGCCCGGCATCCATCACGTGATGGCGCGCAGCATCAAGGATATTTTTTGCAGGTTTAAAACACTGCAGGGCTTCCAGGTAAAACGTAAAGCAGGCTGGGATACACACGGACTTCCTATTGAACTGGGTGTTGAAAAATCGCTGGGCATTACCAAGGAAGATATTGGCAATCCAAACAGTGAAAAGTATATTTCGGTTGAAGACTACAACAAAGCCTGCCGCAAGGAGGTGATGAAGTACACCGACAAATGGGAGGAGCTGACCGCGCAAATGGGTTATTGGGTCGACATGACCGATCCTTATATCACCTACGACAGCAAGTACATTGAAAGTGTATGGTGGCTACTGAAAAACCTATCGCAAAAAGATTTGCTGTATAAAGGATTTACGATACAGCCTTATTCACCGGCCGCAGGCACAGGCCTGTCGTCGCACGAGTTAAACCAACCCGGCTGTTACAGGGATGTGAAGGACAGAACCGCGACTGTGATGTTTAAGGTTAAAAGTTCAAAGGTCAAAGTTCCCGAGGGTGATGTTTATATGTTAGCCTGGACCACCACGCCCTGGACCTTACCATCCAATACCGCACTGGCGGTTGGAAAAGATATTGATTATGTTTTTGTAAAAAGTTTTAACCCCATTGGCGGGCAACTGCAAACATTTATCCTGGCTAAGGATCTTTTGAATAAGTATTTTCCTGAAGGCCATACCGACATTAAATTTGAAGATTACAAGCCCGGCGACAAGCATATTCCTTTTAAAATTGTTGGCCATTGTAAAGGTGCCGATCTTGAAGGTGCTGTGTACGAACAATTGCTGCCATTCGCCCAACCGCAGGATGGCGACGCTTTTAAAGTAGTGACCGGAGATTTTGTTACAACCACCGATGGTACCGGCATCGTGCACATTGCGCCGAGTTTTGGCGCCGATGACTTTCGTGTAGCGAAGCAGAACGGAATGGGATCATTAACGCTGGTGGACAAACGCGGTAAATTTTTACCTGAGGTACAGGATGGTGTTTTTTTATTTGGTGAAGAGTTTGTAAAAGAAGCCTATTTAAACGAGGACGAAAAACAAACCGAATTTAAAAAACAGAAAGAAATATTAGAAGCTGCCGGCAAGATAAAAGAACTAAAAGCTTACCTGAGTGTGGATGAGCGCATTGTTTTAAAACTGCAGGAAGAAGGCAGGCTGTTTAAAAAAGAACAATATGTGCACAGCTATCCGCATTGCTGGAGAACTGATAAACCAGTGCTGTATTACCCGCTCGACTCCTGGTTCATTAAATCAACCGCAGTAAAGGAACGGATGATCGCTTTAAACAAAACCATCAACTGGAAACCTGAAGCCACCGGCACAGGTCGTTTTGGTAACTGGCTCGAGAATTTAAACGACTGGAATTTATCGCGGTCACGTTTCTGGGGAATTCCTATTCCTATCTGGACCAGTGAAGACGGCAGCGAACAAATCGTAATCGGCAGCGCCGAAGAATTAAAAAACGAGATCAACAATTCCGTTGCCAAAGGATATATGTCTGTTAACCCATTGGGGAAATTTGAAGTGGGCAATTTCAGCGCTGAGAATTATAACACTTTTGATCTTCATAAACCATATGCTGATACCATTGTGCTTGAAAGGAACGGGAAAAAATTATTGCGTGAACCCGACCTGATAGATGTGTGGTTCGACAGTGGTGCCATGCCTTACGCGCAGGTGCATTATCCCTTTGAGAATAAAGAACTCATCGACAACAAAGAATATTTCCCGGCTGATTTTATAGCCGAAGGCGTTGATCAGACCCGCGGCTGGTTTTTTACCCTGCATGCGATCGCCGCCATGAATTTTGATTCGGTGGCGTATAAAAATGTGGTGTCTAACGGTTTGGTGCTTGACAGAAATGGCAACAAAATGAGCAAACGTTTAGGTAACGCTGTTGATCCGTTTTTAACCATCGACAAATACGGGGCCGACGCTACACGCTGGTACATGATAGCTAACGCGGCGCCATGGGACAATCTAAAATTTGATCCGGAGGGCATCGCTGAGGTGCAACGGAAATTATTTGGCACGCTTTACAACACTTATGGGTTTTACGCGCTGTACGCGAATGTCGACAGTTTTGTAGCCGGCGGAAAAATACAGGTGCCTGTTAAGGACCGCATCGAGCTCGACAGGTGGGTCATTTCAAAATTGCAGACACTCATAGAAGAGGTGTTACTGCGTTACGAAGAGTTTGAACCTCACCGCGCCGCGCGCGCCATTGAGGAGTTTGTTGACGAACACTTAAGCAATTGGTATGTAAGGTTGAGCAGACGCAGATTCTGGCGTGGCGACATGAGTACAGATAAAGTGGCGGCATACGAAACCCTGCACACCTGTTTAATTACGGTGGCGCAGTTAATGAGTCCTATTGCGCCATTCTTTGCCGACTGGCTGCACCAGAATCTTTCGTTAAGCGGAGGTTCGGTGCACTTAACAAAACTGGTGACTTTTGATAATACGGTACAGGACAAAGATCTTGAGGAGCGCATGGAACTGGCGCAGAAAATTTCTTCGATGGTACTGTCGATCCGCAAAAAAGAAAATTTAAAGGTGAGGCAACCTTTGTCACGCATACAGGTGCCTATACTCGACAAGGCCTTTCAGCAGAAAATAGAGGCCGTGAAAGATCTCATATTGAGCGAGGTGAATGTTAAAGAAATTGATTTTGTTGACGAGAACGAGGCGCATATTGTAAAAAATATGAAACTGAATTTTAAAACGCTGGGTAAAAAGTGCGGTCAGAACATGAAGGCCGTTCAGGCTTACGCGTTGGAAAACGGTCCGAAAATTATTTCAGAAATAGAGAAAAGTGGCCGGTCGGTGGTGACGGTAAACGGTGTTGAAATTACACTCGAGCCTGAAGATGTTGAGATCATTCCGGTGGATCTGCCGGGCTGGAAAGTGGCGAATAACGGGCCAATTACCGTAGCCCTTGATATCACCCTTTCTGAGGAGCTTAGGAATGAGGGGCTGGCGAGGGAAGTTGTAAACCGCATCCAGAATATCCGCAAGGAGAAAGGATTTGAAGTAACCGACAAAATTTTGGTTAAAATTCAGCAAAATTCTGATTTAGATAACGCTATTAAAAACAATTTGAGTTATATTTGCTCTGAAACTTTAACTAATAATTTGCAATTGGTTCAAAACCTATCCGGTGCCGAGGCTGTTACAATTGAAGTAGACGAACTGATATCAACACTGATTTCTATTGAAAAATTAAATTAACTAATGCTGTAATTATGGCTAAAAAGAAAGACATTAAAAAGGATAAAAAATCCAAGCCGTCTGCCAAACCTATTAAGAAAAGTGCAAAGCCCGCTTCGAAACCCGCTAAAGCAACAGCTGCTAAAGTAAAGGCGAAGCCTGCAAAAAAAATAAATAAACCCGCTCCTAAAAAGGCGGTGAAACCAGCAACAAAAAAACCAATCAAAAAAGTGATCAAACAAAAACCTGCACCAAAAAAGAAAGTTGTTGCTAAACCAGTTGCCAAAACCCCTGCGAAGCCCTCTAAACCAGTTAAAGCCACCGCCAAGGAAAGTGTGAAGGCAAAAAAGCCAGTGGGCAAGCCTATTGACGCGGTACTTAATAAAGATAAAAATAAAAAGCCGTTAAAAGCCACTTCAAAAAAGAAATCCAAAGGTGGTGACGATGATGAGGAAGACGATTTACCGGCTGAAAAAGACGACGATGATGAAGATGTTGAAGTAAAGGATGATTATGAGAAGACGGATGATGATGATGCCGGAATTGTTGAAGGAGGATTGGATGAAGCAGGATTAATTGACCTTGAAGGCGGTCCCCCTGAAATAGATGAAGACGATGACGAGATCCCTGAAAAGCGTGGCCGTGGCCGCAGAAAAAAGAATGAAGGCAAATCAAGCGGTGGCAGCATGGAAGCGTATATCCGTAACCGTCCGCTGCAAATAGACATCAACAAACCCCTCATTAAAAAAGGAAATGTTGCTGCACCGAAACCTTTTATCAATACAGCCGATAACCGTACCCGGTATTCCGATAAAGAACTGGCTGAGTTTAAGGAACTGATCCTTGAAAAATTAAAGGAAGCGCAAACCGATTACGACCTCCTCAAACAAACCCTGAGTAACGAAGATAATCACGGTACCGACGATACCTCTCCTTCCTTTAAATTACTGGAAGACGGCAGCGACGTGATGAGCAAGGAAGAAACTGCGCAACTGGCATCTCGCCAGGAAAAATACATAGTGAATTTAAAGAACGCGCTGGTGCGTATCGAAAACAAAGCCTACGGCATTTGCAGGGTAACCGGGAAACTAATCCCGAAAGAACGCCTCAGGTCGGTACCACACGCCACTTTGGGCATTGACGCGAAACTGGGTCAGTCAAAATGACCATGAAGTAGATATGAAGCGTCCCGATCAGGCCTACTTCACGTCACTTCATGATCAACAAAAAAAATGATCTTAAAGCTTGTCTTTCTCAAATGTAAAGAAGGACAAGCTTTTTTATGAAAGGCAAATCAAAATACCGTAACAAATTTTTTAAATGTTCAAGCGTTATCAAATCCCACTCATTACAGTTTTGCTGGTGCTGCTCACCGACCAGGTCATCAAGATTTACATTAAGCTCAATTATCCCCTGGGTGAGGTTGGTCGCCTGGCAGACTGGTGTGTGATCCATTTCACCGAGAACCCTGGCATGGCCTTTGGTTTTGAGTTCGGTGGTGAATTCGGCAAACTGGCCCTGAGTGTTTTCAGGATCCTGGCCTGCATAGCCGGCGCGTTTTACATCAGACACATCATCCTGAAAGGAGAGCACAAAGGATTTGTATTTTCGGTGTCGCTCATTTTAGCCGGCGCCATGGGTAATATTATAGACAGCGCTTTTTACGGCCTTATTTTTGATAAAGGCACCACACTGAACGCCGACTTCCAGGAATACCTGCCTTATGATGGTGTGGCTGCGTTAACCACGAATGGTTACGCGCCAAGCATGTATGGCTGCGTGGTCGACATGTTTTATTTTCCGCTGGTGAACGGTCATTTTCCAGACTGGGTGCCTATCTGGGGCGGTGAGGATTTCCAGTTCTTCAGGCCCATCTTTAATTTCGCGGATGCATCCATTTCAGCGGGTGTGATCATCATCATACTTTTTCAGAAGAAATTTTCGCACAAACAGGAAGCGCATGCCGGCGCCGTGGCGGCCGATGCGCCATTGATTAATGATTCAACTGAACTTAAAAACGACCCTAACAATATTGCGTAATTCCGCGAACCGTTATGACGCCGCCAGTCGATAAAGCGCATTTATGAAAGAAGCCATTTTATTGATCAACCTCGGTACTCCCGATGCACCGAGCCCTGGTAAGGTGGGTAAATACCTCATCCAGTTTTTGAACGACAGGCGCGTGATAGACATTCATCCCGTGCTGCGTTTTATACTGGTGAACCTCATCATTGTTCCCACCAGAAGTTTCCGTTCATCAAAATTATACCAGCGCATCTGGACAAATGAAGGCTCGCCCTTATTGCTGAACAGTGTGGCCCTGAAAGAAAAATTACAACAAGAGCTCGGAGATCGTTTTATTGTGGAGCTGGCTATGCGTTACCAGCAACCCTCCATTAAAAATGGCCTGGAGAATCTGAGGAAACAACGTCCGTCTAAAATTCACGTGCTGCCCCTTTACCCGCAATACGCGAGCTCGAGTACCGGCAGTACTATCGAAGAAGTATTGAAACAGATCAAAGGTTGGGAGGTGATTCCAAGTCTTAACATCATCAGCAAATTTTACGACCATCCAAAATTCCTGGATGCATTGTTGGTGGAAGCAAAAAAATACCGGATTAGTGATTACGATCATGTGATTTTCAGTTATCATGGTTTGCCCGAAAGGCAGATTAAAAAAGCTTCGGCGCATTACGGAGACGATACCTGCCGCCTGGGCGACTGCTGCAACAGCATTACCAAAAATAACCAGTACTGTTACCGCGCCAATTGTTTTGAAACCACAAGGCGCATCGCGGCGGCGTTGAACATCCCCGCCAGTCAATATACCACCACTTTTCAAAGCCGGCTCGATGACAAATGGCTAAAACCGTACAGCGACAAAGTAATTGAAGAGCTTGGCAAAAAAGGCGCGAAAAAACTCCTTGTTTTTTCACCCGCTTTTGTGGCCGATTGCCTGGAGACCATTTACGAAATAGGCACTGAGTACGAAGAGATCTTTAAGGAACATGGTGGTGAAACTGTTACGCTCGTAGGGAGTTTAAACAGCGGCGACACATGGGTGAGTGCCGTAAAAGACATAGTGCTTCACTGATCTCTTCTTTATTTGACATCTTTACATCGTGATCTGCTGATTTATCCTAACTTCACGGTCAGCAAGTTTATTTTCAGACCTGAATACCTGCCCCGATCGCGATTCCCCATTCATCCTGGCATTAACATTTAACCAATCACAATGGAACCAAAAAGAATAATGGAAATAGCTGCAAAGAAAAAAGTAGAACTCGAACAACTTCACAAACGCATGGTGGAGGAGATCCAGGATGTGGCCATCATTTTATTGGACGTTGACGGTACGATCTTATCCTGGAATAAAGGTGTGGAAATGATAAAGGGCTACAAAGACGGTGAGATCATTGGTCAGAACTTCAATATCTTTTACCTGCCGGGCGACAGGCAGGACAGGCTTCCGGACAAACTGCTCGCGCTGGCGGCCAAAGAAGGAAGGGCCAAGCATATTGGCAGAAGGGTGAGAAAAGACGGCACAACTTTTTGGGGGAGCATCCTCATTACTGCATTGCACGACCCTGAGGGGGAAGTAATAGGTTTCACAAAATTAACCAGAGAATTACGCGACCACGAAACTGATTAACATCAAAATCTTTTGCTTCGGGATTTTTGTAGAAAAATACACACATTTTTCAGGGATTGTCATGGACGAATCGTCACGTAGGGTAATTCTACCAGATGGTCGGGGCATCTCCCCAAGCCACCATTTAATTTTTTTTGACTTCTAATATTAATCCAATCGGAGTAATTCCCCGCTGAACTATGCGCTAAAGAACTAAAGGCATTGGGCAAATGCCCCGGCCAGTATGGCGGGTTACCTTGTATGCCACAGCCAGCGGCCACTTGCTGGCATTTCTTAACCCTACCTACCCCTAAGAATCTTCTCTTTTTTCGTTTAAACGCAGGAATAATTTAATAAATTTAATGGAGTCTTCACTCCATCATGCAACCTGATAAAATCACAATCATGTTAGCCGAAGATCATCATTCGGCACGACAGGCTTACGCCGGTGTGATTAACATGGAAAAAAATTTCGAGGTGATAGGCCAGGCGGAAAACGGTAAGGCCTTGTTCGATTTGATGGAGAATCAAGAGCCTGATATTGTAATCCTTGATCTGGACATGCCTGTGATGGACGGCAGAACCGCGTTGGTGAAATTGCAAAATGAACATCCCCGTGTTAAAGTGATCATCCTGAGCCTGCACAATGAAAAGATCATGGTGTGCGACGCTTTGTTAAAAGGCGCGAGCGGTTACCTCAGTAAAAACTGTACCATTGATGATATTTTTGAGACCATCAACAGGGTTTACACACATGGTTTTTTCTTTAACGGTTCGGTATCGCGCCAGGTTATTGTAGACACGTTTAAGAAGGATAAAGCACTGCTCGCCAATATGCTTACCGGGCGGGAAGTTGAAATCCTGAAATTATTTTGTGAAGGCTTCCAGTTAAAAGAGATCGCCGATAAACTGTACATATCTATTGATACCGTGAGATACCACATGAAGCATATTCATAAAAAAACAGAAATTGACTCCACTCAGAAACTCGTTAAATTCGCGATCAGGAACGCCTTTACCAACCTGGACTGATGTGTTTTTTTTCCGACTAAAAAAAACCCGGCGCGAATTCACCGGGTTTATGTTTTGGATCTACAATTATTTCTGATACATCACTTTAGTTGTGAATGTTTCTTTATTCATGGTCACGTTTACAAAATAAAGGCCATCGCTCAATTGCAGCGCCTCCAGGTCCAATACCAACTCACTGCTCATGTTGTTGGAAATTTCAATCTCTTTTTGGAGCTGACCGAGAGAATTAACCAGTGTAATTTGAACGGGACTATTGGTAACATTCTTAAACGCCACGGTCAATGATTGATTGGTTGGATTCGGATGCACAGAAACAGTGTTCGCATTTTCCCGGTTATTTTGAATACCGGTTGCGCCGCCCCTCGCATTACTTGCTCCTGATATCATGGCTACCCAGTTGCAGGGGTTGGCCGGAATGATGGTAGTCTGATTCTGAGTCAATGTAAACGGGAACATCGGGAAAGTCATTGTTTGAAGCGTTGGGTTTACTGTCATACCGGGACCCTGAATCCGTCCCCAGGTGGAAGGAGTATAACACCCTTCGTTGCCGTCGAAGTATGCGCTCACAAGCACGTGGTCTGAAGCATTTTCGTCTGTGCCAAAAACCTGCAAGCCGTCACCCGGTGTGACGGAGCCGTTGCCGATCAGTTCAACCTGGGTAAGATGGTAGCGCCATTGTGACGAAAGGCCGCCGAGAGAATACGGAAATTCATTGATGCCGGGGGTGGGAGCACCTGTGTCATCTAGTTTCCATACTGTCATCCAATTGGTAGTAGGACTGGTGGGAGATACGGGTGTGTTGGCCACGCCGAAGTATTCATATGTGTTGGCGCCGCTCGAGGTATTGAGCCGCTCAAGAACATCGGTAATCTCTAGTGGATTTGAGTTGATGGAGTGCCTGATCATCGTACTCCAGATCACATTTCCATTGAAGTCCAGTTTGATCATCCAGGGTTTGTATCCAATATTGTTCAGTATGCTTGAGTGTATACGCCCGCCAATAATGTAGCCACTGCCGCCTGTTGGTGAAGCAGCGTTTTCTATAGAGGTAAACCATTCATCTCCGTTTCCTCCATCGCTGTAACAATTGATATAATTAACGTTGCCGGTATTCGGATCGAGTGACATAAAAAAAGCCTCAGTTGCCAAACCGAACGATACCTGGTCGAGCCGCCCAACCACTATTACGTCAGAGCCGCTCGGGTTCTCGATAACAGCCCGTGCCTCATTAGGGAAACCGGTATAGATCTGGGCCCATTCGCCCGGAGTTGAAACAGAAGCAATTTTAATTACGTAAGAAGAACCGGCCTCATCACCACAGATGTAGTACCATCCGGGGTTGGTTGCTGATTCGCGGATCTGCGGCCTGTTCGTTGGCATGCCATAAATCCCGATGTTTGCATTAAACGGAAAAAATTCCTGCCTGAGCGGCACACCATTTACATCCAGGGTGGCGAAGAAAATGCCGTCGGCGCAGGCGCCCGCCAGCGCGTATCTTTCACCGTTTGTACCGGGGTTGGTTTCGATAATGTCTACCCCAATACACCCGTGAGGATAAGTGAAATTGGTAGAAATATTGGCACCGGTTGGGTCCCAATCTATGCGGTAATCATTCGACCATACACCTGGCGCAGCGAATACCGCGTTCGCGTCTACCTGGTCAATTTCAAAATCGGCCCCCATACCGCTGGCGTTTGCCATAGATCCTGCCATTAAAAATCCATTGATGTTCATGTTTGTGGTTTTGGCGGAGCTAAGCACTGAGTTGGGGTGTGGATAGGTCATGGTACCATAACCCTGGGCGTTTGTGCGGCTAAGCATCAGGAGGCAGATCGCCGCGGTGAGTATTTTATTTGTTTTCATTTTTTGTTTTTTTTGTATCGTTAAATTATAAGTGAGCTGTGTGCTATTGGTGCCTGTTTCACGAAAGGTTAATAAGATGTTATTGATGGTTTACAGGCAAATAATTATTTATGAATCATCGAAGTAATAAAACGGTGGGTGCCGTGCGAGCAGGTAAACCCTTTGGCGTTCGCTGCCATTAGGGACTTTACCAGCTATCAGTTTCATTAGCGTCATGTATTGTACAAAAAGTAAAGTAAAAAAGATTGAACGCTTCAAATGTAAGGCAGTTGAAAATTGAAAACACCTACCTTGAACGGTAGTTTTTTAGATGGTTTTTATCATAACCTGTTGTTCAAATAAAAGCCTATAGAAAACTTCCCGCTGGTCGGGGCATTGGCCCCGATCGCCGCTCCGCAGGATTTCAAATCCTGCGGCTTCCCATAACGATACAAAATTTCATCTAACGGAATGAGTCGTCGCTGTAAGCACTCCACGTCTAATATGTCTCCCAAGCCATAATAATTCTTTGTCGGGGAGTAAAGCCATTCCTGGGGACTCAACACAAATCCCGCCCGAACCGGATGCCCCGACCAGCGACAAGAGCCGTGCCGTTTTGCCATTGACCCGTTTTTATTATCTTAGTATGGTGAAGTCACTTTTTATTATTTTAATATTTCTCGGTAGTCTGTATTCAGCCCTGGCACAGAATGACGTGACTTGTTTGAACCGCTACAAATATGTTCACGTTTCGAGCGGCAACATAGCGCACTT
This sequence comes from Bacteroidota bacterium, assembly GCA_040386615.1. Taxonomy (GTDB): domain Bacteria; phylum Bacteroidota; class Bacteroidia; order B-17B0; family Aurantibacillaceae; genus Aurantibacillus. Next base: position 173,755 of record JAZKFC010000011.1, on the reverse strand, counting down.
TATGAGGGTTTCACTTTACGAGGATGTAAAGGACCGCCTGACAGAATGCGGCCTGAAGGTGATCAGGAGAAAAGACATTCAACGCAGCGGCGATAGCTGCGCGGTTGTGTATTGCAACCTGGAAGACTTTCCCCTGCCCGGTATGGTGCTTAGTTCAAGCGATACCTGTATGCGGCTCAGGTTTAAAGACTGTGAAGGCAAAACAGTGTTCCTTTCAAAAACCGGCTATTCGGGTGTGTGGCTGGGTGGCACTAAATGGGGTTATGAAAATGCGACAGCAGAGGCCCTGCAAAGTCTTGATAATTACAAGTATGTTTATCTTGCACAATAAGAGATTAATTTAAACGCTCAGCAGGATTTGTATTCTTACATTGATCAGCATCCCGCAGTAGCCCGCTGGTCGGGGCATTTGCCCCGACCAGCGAAGCAGCCTCATCACAATTTATTATTTAAATAAAAGCCTATAGAAAACTGCTGTACCAGCGAAGGTTTTAAAAATACAGTTTGGTCGTACAACAATTTTGTTCGGAACGAAAAGCGGATATATTTTAAAAATAAGTAATGAAAAGCATTGTTCACGTCCACCGTATAACTTTTAAATTGTTTAAGAGAGTCTTTGTCCATAAACACCTGCGAGAACTGCTCCAGGTAACAGTTTTTAAACAGTTTTTTGGTGGAGATGTTCAGCAGCACATGAAAACCCAAAACTGTTTTTTTTAATTTTCCCGGTTCGAGACCATATAACCTGCTGGCCTGGCGCTGTATAAAAATATCCTGGTTCTTTATTTTGGTGGTTTTGCCACTGGCAAGGCCTATTTCTATTGAGGAACGGTCCCAGAAATTATACCGGATGCCGCCGGAGTAAATAGTGTAGCCTGGCGACAGATAGGAAGTGTGCAGGTGTTTAATGTACCTGTTGTTTGAATCGGGTCGGTAGGTGTAATGTTTCCAGAACTGGCTTTTGGAGCTGACTGTGAAGTTTAACGCGAATTTTGACTGGCGGATCGGAATGGATATCGAGTTCTTAAAATTGTAAATGTCTTCTGAGATAGCCACAATACTGTCTTTATAGTTCCTTATGCCGAACTCATTAAAATAATAATTGCTGATCCTTAACTTTTTTATTTTTATGCGGTTTTGAATGGTAAGGTTATAATAAAAATAGATGTGGTTTTTTAATTGTTCATCCAGGGAGTTGAATGATTTGTTGCCATTTAGCGTGGTGTAAAAATCGCAGGTGGCGTCTAGCAATTTTAAACTTCTCCTGGAGACTTTATTTTTTGAGCTGTCTTGTTGTGCCTGCGCAACATAACAAATAAATAAGAGCACAGGTAAAAGCCGATTTACATGCAGGAATGAAATTATAAACGAAGGAAGAGCCCCCATGACTGAGAATTTCAAAATTTTGTGAGAAAATCCGCCCGAATAATTCAGGCATTAAGAGTGCGCGATGTTTGTTTTGTTAGTCTCTTGGCGCGAGCGCACTACCGTCATTTTTTACTTTGTTGTTGAAATGCGGTGCCTGATCGTACATGCCTTTTTGCCAGTCTTTATTCAGCGAGATAAAGCATACCTTATATTTATTCGATTTTTTTATCGCCGCAAGTCTTTCAAAAATGTCTTTGGTCAACTTTGGCGTCCATTTCACCCATGAATAGATAATAGTATAGTCGTAGTTTGTAGAGACGCTTGTTGAAGCGATGACCCTGCTTTTGTTTTTTAGAAAGAAGTAGGAAGAATCCATTACTTTATTGTATTGGTATTTAAGACTGTCGCTAAAAAAAGCGATGAGCATTTTTTGGCAATGTTCTCCGTGGGCATTTTTAAGTACCGTGAAGTTTTTGTCATAAATTAAAACTTCTGGTATGCCCGGGTAACGAGTAAGCATCTCATCGAAGTGGATTTTAGTGTCCGGTAGCCATAAATAATCGTAGGGATCATACATTTTTTTGGAATATCTTATTATGCTTTGAGAGTCTTCTAATTTCGGATTTTTAATATTGCCCGAGAGTTTGAGTGCCATCATGGCACAAGCTATGAGGCCTTGCGAAACCAGCGCGAGAATTATGTACGTTACAACTATTCTTTTTTTCATGCTAAACTGATTTATAATAACGGTTGTAAATCACGGTTTGGAGTTGATCGGGTAGAAATTTAAAAGTGGGTTATGATAAAATATCATAACCCACTTTTCATTAAAGCATGTCTCCAAAAGTAATTGTATAGTTTCGGTCGCGTAACGACATATGGTAGCTTCCGGCCTTGATAGTTATTGTTCCTTTAGCTCCGAGTTTTGCGCTCACGTCTGCTGGCAATGTATAGTCTTCCTCAACAACAAACTTTGTTTGACCGGTAAAATTTTGCAATTTGTCTGACTGTGTTTTAACAATGTAGTCAATCGGAATGCTCAGTGTTAGTGTTCCCTCGCCGGTGCCATCCCCATCGTTTAAATATCTACCCTGAGAGGTTGGGTCTGTTTCTACAGCAAGTCGGATTCTACAAAGGCCTCTTCCGTCACAAGCTCTGCTTCTACGTCCAAAGTCAATATCCAGCCCGATCCCAATATTAATCGATTTTTCCGTGGTGGATTTTTCTTTTTCCATGGGTTTTTCGTTGCCGTTCGAAGCACTAACCCTGATTGATGTTCCCAGGAACATCAGCATTGCTGCTATAATTAATTTTTTCATTTTTGTTTAGTTTAAAATGTACTACTCGTTGCAAATGCAGGCTTTTCGTATCCGCCCGGATCTCAATCAACGGCGCCTGTTGTTTAAGAACCCGGGGTCAAAATAACAACGGTAATTTTTCAAAGTCAAATTTTCGAGGTCTGGTTTTACGTTGTAAAATACTCCGCGTTGTTGAGTTTAAGGTGTTTCGCTTAATAAAACGCGCTGCTTCTGAAGCTCCGCCGATAGAGGGCGTACGATGTCGCACATCGTAAGATTTTAAAAAATATTTCGCTAATAATTTAATGTGGCGAATAGTTTTTTTAAATATTTATATTAATTTTGAATATCTTTCTGTTAGTGTTCACGTTTTTTGCGGAAAGAAATATTAACCTTTAGTATTTTTTCTATGATTACTATTAGAGACCTTATGTACGCATCGAAACTAAAAGCACTTCGCGCGCAAAAAAATGTAAAACAACTGAACGCCGCGGGGTTGATTGGCATAGAATGTCAACAGCACTACAGCGATTATGAAAGTGGAAAAAAGCACTTCAGCGAAGAGATCATCAAGAGGATTAGTGATGGTTTTAAAATTCCGATAGCGGAATTTAAGAGGGTTGATTATGAGATCTTAAATGAGATGATCTATCAGGCTGATCTTTCTTCTGAACTTCAAACTTATGTGAAGAGACTCAGCAACAAGGAGCGTTACCTGTTTTTGCTGGAATGTGAAAAGAGACTGGTGGAAGTGAAACTTGAAAATATGAGAAAGAACAGAGAAATTTTAGAATTGGAAAACAATTCTTTAATGAGAGTGGGTGAGCCACCGCAGATTTACGTGTTGGCCTGAGTATGGGCTCAACACATACAGGGTTGCACCGTTAATCAACGGTAAACCCTTTAAGGGTTTACCGCGTTCAGGTGTTATCAATAAATTTGTCTATCTCGTCTTTTTTAATTTTTAAGATCTCCTCCAATTTCCTGATTTCCTCTTCAAGGTATTTTTTCTTTTCTTCGGCTTTTTCAATCTGGGCCTTTCTTTCGAGGTTTTTAAAATACAGATCGTATGCTTCGGAAATTATACGCTTCATTTCATCATCGTTCCAGGGTTTTGCCAGGAACTTATAAATGTACCCGTCGTTTACCGCCTGTTTCAGCACCTCGAAATCAGAATAGGCGGTGAGCAGGATGCGTGCCTGGTCGGGATATTTTTGAAGCGCTTGTCCCAGGAGCTCAACCCCTGGTGTACCTGGCATTTTCTGGTCCGAGATCAATACATGGATGGTACTGTTCTCAAGAATTTTTCGGGCTTCAATGGCGGAATTCGCCGTAAATATGGTAAAGTACCTTCTGAAAGCGGCCCTGAAGGCCGATAAGTTGTTTTCCTCATCGTCTACATACAGAACCTGAGGCTGGTTGTCGATTGTGCTCAAATGTGAGATTTTGATAAAATAAAGTAAAGTTAAATTCAAAAAATAATCAAGGCGCCGGGGTGAAAATCTTACCACGTAAACTTATTTTACTCTGTAGGCCATAGCCGAAAAGGATTTCGATATACATGTATTATTTTCAACGTACACCTGTTTCATTAATTCAATGCAGTGTTAAAACCAAAAATGGGCGGTTTACCGCCCATTTTTTTGAAACGTAATATCCTACATTTAACCCAAACCCATTAACACTAAATTTTATGATGAAAAGAGTCCAAACAATTATCTCGGGCCTGGCAATTGTTATTTTGATAATAAGTTGCGACCCACTAAAGAAACTTAAATTCGTGCCAACGCCTTCAGGAACTTTACCGGAAGAAATGACACTTAGGTATTATTTTAGTAACAAGGACGGTATTACCGGAGGTACCTGGATTAATACTCCGCAAGCTATCCCCGGCCGCAAATTATATATATATTACCTGGAAGATACGGTAATTATGTATCCTACGGTACGAACCTATCCCAGAAACGTTCGGACAAAAATAACAACAGATGCAACCCCAAAGGTGAGGTTTCAAGGTAAGACGATCATAAAAAACAAGAACGATTTTGGGCTTTTCTTCGCTGCATTTAACCTTCAAAATACTACGATTAATGAAAAAAGTGCTGAATTAGTTATTGTCGACGCATACGCTGCATTTGTAGAAGAAGCAACCGTCCAGGATAGTTTGGAAAAGCTGTTAAAACCTGATACAACAGAATACCTTCTCGATGAAAATGGTAAAGCAATGACACCTGATGTTATATTATATGTGAGAGGCGCCAATATAACCACAGCATCAATGAATCTTGGTAGCAAAATCGATGTAGCTTCCCAGGTTAAATCAGCCGTTTTTTTTATTGACAATAATTATTTTAGCTCGGGGAACAGTTATTCTTTCGACTATAAAGTCGGCTTAACCTGTCAGATTTTAAAGCGAAAAGCAAAATCAATTTCAAAAACAGATGCAACGGACAAAAACAAAAATAAAGAGAACAATAAAGAGGTAATTGAAGAAATAAAGGAAAAAAAAGCTGGCAAAGCTTCTCAACAATTTCAGAGAATGCGACAACAGATTCAGCAACAAATACAACAGCAACAGCAACAGACGGTTGATTGATTACTGTCAGAACTAGAGTCAGGGTATCCGGAGATTGGTGTCGGTTGTGCGCAAATGTGAGATTTTGATAAAATAAAGTCAATTTCAAAAAATAGGCAAGGAGGAAGGATGAAAATCTTACCACGTAAACTTATTTCAGCTGGAAGATTCCTGTATGCAGGCGATTCAAGACGTAATGCTTTTTTAAACGGGGCCAGCTCTCATGGTCTGTTGAAATGGTGAAATCAAAAAGGGGTAGTTTAGGTTGGTTTCAAACAAATGTTCCAATGAGCAACAAAATTAAAACAAAAGTCCGCCCTGCGACGAATTCTTTTTTTTGTTTTATTGAGTACTTTTCAAGATATTCATTCTTATGATTGATCAATTAAAGGACTTTGCAACTCACGTTGGAAACAGAATAAAAACACCAATAATTTCAACGTTCATAGTGGTATGGGTAATTCATCACTTTGAATTTATCTACGTACTTTTTAACTATGACTCCTACTACACATTGACTATGAAAGAAAGTAGATTAGGAAATTACGTGAAAGCAGAAGGGTATTATGGGTTACTTTGGATGCCATTGTTATGGTCGGTTCTGTCAACGATAGGTTATTTTGCTCTTAAAATCCTCATGAAATACATGGTTATATTATACGATATCGTATTGGTAGCGGCGATGAAAAAAATCAATGCTCATCGGGAATATATTTCAATGACAGAGTATATTTCTCTTGACCGCCAATTGCAAAAGACGCAAGCCACAGTAAATAGACAACAAAAGGATATGGTTGAATTATCTGAGGCAATTGCTGTGGAAGTAAGGAAGTATGAGAATTTGAACAGCGAAAAAAACAAATTGAATGTAAGCAAATTAACGGTGGATAATGAATTAGCAAATTTGGATTCGGCTCTTACTTCTGAAATTAAAAAATTTCAAAAATTGCTACAAAAAACACAAAAATTTAAACTTGAGTTTGAAAAGCTGAATCCCCAGCTCTTGATTCGTGTTCTTCCCGAAAAAATTGATAGCGTGCAAGAATTTGAAACAATATTCTTTGGCGATATGGACGTTGAAACCCATGAATCAATCCTGGGATCAATTGTAGATATAAAGAATGTAACTAGAAAATATATTGGCAACAGAATGTTCATCACTGATTATAATGATAAGTTTCAATACAATAAAATTGAAAGGATTGCCACTAATAGGTTCCGTTTGTATTACAAATTGAATGAGGATAATGATTCTGCACGGCGTAATATAGAACTAATTTTCCAAGGCAGAAATTTCGTTGCAGTAAGCGGTCAGATTACATTTTCTCCAAAATCTTACAATCTATCAAACTTAGTTAATGAAATCGAGGTCGACAGCTTTTGAAATGAACAATCAAAGATAGTCCATCTCTTTCCTAGAATGGATTAACTGCCTCCTCCCGAGTGTTTCTTAACGCCCTATGCGCCTTAGTGGCATCATAAAATAAAGATTGCCGCCACCGCCATAATCACAATGATCACCAGGTATTGCCAGATGTCAACAAAATAAGGAGAGTATTTTTTCCAGGCTTCTTTCAATTTCGATGTGAACTAGTTGTTTCCAGAATAAGTTTTTTAACCACTAACCACTAACCCATCACCACTTGGCATTCGGGTGCATCCTCGGAATAGACTGCATCTCTGAAAGAATATAACTCAAATGCTCGCTGTGCAGGCCTTTACGGCTGCCGCTTTGCATAAATACAGTTTCAGGTAGTTTAATATTGGCCTTTTCCAGCAGATCAAAAATTTCTTTTTCCCAGAGTGGTTTTAATGAACTGAGGTCAACCGCGATCTTGTCTTTTATTAAAACCGTGTCTGTGTCATTCATCTCAAACAACTCACCGGTGTAAGCCCAGATCTCATCAAAACCCTTCTGCAAACGCGTCATACTTTCTTCGGTGCCATTGCCAAAACGCATCACCCAGCTAAAACTGTGACGTTTGTGGTAGGTGATCTCTTTAATGGATTTGCCAGCGATGCCCGCCAGGGTCTGGTCTTTGCTCTTAGCCAGTTCGGTATAAAACAACAGGTCGAAACAATCAATAAAAGCCTGGCGCATCACTGTTTTGGCGTAATCGCCGTTGGGCTGCTCGGTAATGAGTGCGTTAAAATATTCGCGGTCGTTCCTGAAAAAAGCCAGGTCGTCTTCCGATCGTCCCTTGTCTTCTGTTTTTGCTGCATACTCCAATAAACTTTTAGCGCGGCCAAAAATATCGAGCGCGATATTGGTGAGTGCCAGGTCTTCTTCCAAAAACGGACCATGGCCCGTCCATTCGCTGAGGCGCTGTGCCAGAATGAGACTCGTGTCGCCCAACCTGAGCGTATAATTAAACAATGCTTGCTGTGTTGTCATTTGAATGTGGTATTACATGTGGCCGATACCATCGGGGATCTGGTAAAATGTGGGGTGACGAAAAATTTTATCGTTGGCGGGTTCAAAAAAAGCGCCTGCGTCTTCAGGACTGCTGGCTACAATGGCTGTGCTCAACACTACCCACAGCGACATGCCTTCACCGCGACGGGTGTAAAGGTCGCGCGCGTTTTGCAATGCCATCTCTTTATCATAGGCATGCAGGTTACCGCAGTGCACAAAAGGCTGTCCTGCTTTTTTCTGAACAAATACTTCCCACATAGGGCCCTGGCTGTCGTTACTCATATTGTTTTAAAGTGTAAAATTTACGTTGGTTGAAAAACTGGTATTTAAATTATAGGTGTTCGAAGGATGGGTCAACAGATTACAAAATCTAAGGTTAAAGGTGCCGTTGTCAACCCGGGTAACGTATAGTTTTTGTGTCGATTTTACATACAAATAACCCATGGGCATCCACACCTCAACCGCACAACTGTTGGGCAGGTTGCTGCCGCTGCTGTAATCAGTGATGGTAAACACCTGGGTGGCATTTTTGTCAAGTTTTAAAAAATCCAGGCGGTAGAGCGTGATCACATAAGCCCTACAGGGATAAAACAGCGGGAATTCGGCCCTGATAATAAATTTAAAATTGTCTTCATTTTCCTCGCCCGGATCAAAGGGATCGTGCATGGCGCTTATCGCGGCATTGCCATTGGGCAGGTACCCGTTTTCACCGAAACCAAGCGGGGTGGAGCAGGCAGTGGTAGAGCAGGGTTCGCAGGGGCCACCACAATCTATGCCCGTTTCGTTCTGATTTTTGCTGCCGTCGTTGCAGGTAGGGCAAGGTGGGCAAACACCGCCGCAATCAATGCTTGTTTCGTTCTGATTTTTGATGCCGTCGCTGCAGGTCTCACACACTTCGCAGGGGCCGCCGCAATCCACATTTTCTTCGTCCTGGTTTTTTACACCATCAAAACAATCAGGGCAGCGCTTGCAAACGCCGCCACAATCCACCAGTGCTTCATTTTGATTTTTGATGCCATCGCTGCAACTTTCTTGTCGCTGTTTGATGCAGGCAGTGCTGAGCAGAACAACCAGGATGAACCCAATTAATTTTTTCATGCCGCCTGCGATTCCTGCATTTGCTTTTTGCCGTAAGCCATGGCCGCCTCGCGTACCCATTCGCCTTCGTTGTGAGATTTATTGCGGGAGGTTAAACGGTCTTTGTTGCAAATGCCGTTGCCTTTGATCACATTTTTAAATTCAACCCAATCTGGTTCACTAAAGTCGAAGCCTTTTTTTTCTTCGTTCCATTTCAGGTTCGGGTCTGGCACAGTAAGCCCAAGATATTCAACCTGTTTTACGGTTTGGTTCACAAACCTCTGGCGCAGCTGGTCGTTGGTTTCGCGTTTGATACGCCATTTGATGGCGTTTTCGCTGTTCGGGCTTTCCCTGTCGGGTGGACCAAACATCATCAATGTTGGGAACCACCAGCGGTTCAAAGCGTCCTGCGCCATTTCTTTTTGTTCGGCTGTACCAAAGGCCAGGTGGGTCATTAATTCGTATCCCTGGCGCTGGTGAAAACTTTCTTCCTTGCAGATGCGCACCATGGCACGGCTGTAAGGTCCGTATGATGAACGTTGCAGCATCACCTGGTTCATGATGGCCGCGCCATCAACCAGCCAGCCCACCGCGCCAACATCGGCCCAGGATAAAGTAGGGTAATTAAAAATAGAGGAATATTTGGCCTTGCCGGTGAGCAGGGCGTCGAGCATTTCGTCGCGGCTGATGCCCAGTGATTCGGCGGCAGTATATAGATAGAGACCGTGCCCGCCTTCGTCCTGAACCTTTGCCAGCAACACCAGCTTGGCCCTTAAACTCGGGGCACGGGTGATCCAGTTGCCTTCGGGCAGCATGCCCACAATTTCGCTGTGCGCGTGTTGCGAGATCTGGCGGATAAGGTGCTTGCGGTAATTCTCAGGCATCCAGTCCTTGGGTTCTATCATTTCATTTTTTGCCAGTTTGCTTTCAAATAAATTTTCGGCTTGGGTCGCGTCCATGGTTTTGTATTGAGGTATCTTACAAAGATAGGGTTTATAGGATTTTAATCAAAATTATCGCAGGGCAAACTTCCCCTACTTTTTCTTGATAAAAAGTAGGCAAAAATCAAGGCTTCATAAGATTTTGCAAAAATCCATGATGCCTTCAAATCCGGCGCTATGATCATGGCTTCCATGGTTTACTTTCGTTTGAAGCCAGCATAGCGCCCCGCACAGGCTTTCCAAAAAAGCCTGGTTTATCAACTGAATTTCTTTGAAGTCCGTTGCTTTTTTGGAACTCCTTTTTGATGGCCTCAGGATTTTGTAGCAAATTCTTATGAGGCCGGCACCTGGCGTCTAACACAAAATAACTTTTTTTATAGGGCATAAAGGCCTATTTTTGCAGTCATTTTATAAATTTCATGGCACGTTTTCATAACTTAAAAATAAAGGACATCCGCCGCGAAACCGCGGATGCTGTTTCAGTAGCATTTGAAGTACCACCACAGCAGCAGCCCGAATACCAGTTCAAACAAGGGCAATACATTACCCTGAAATTAAACCTCGAAGGGGAGGAAGTGCGCCGCTCCTATAGCCTTTGCTCCAGTCCATACGGGGAAAAAGAACTGCGTGTGGCCATTAAAGAGGTGCAGGGCGGCAAGGTATCTACCTTTATCAACCGCAATTTAAAAGTGGGCGATAACATGGAAGTAATGACGCCCATGGGGAATTTTACCACACCACTTTCGGGCAGCAATACCAAAAGCTACGTATTATTTGCAGGTGGCAGCGGCATTACGCCCATGATGAGCATTTTAAAAAGTATTTTATATGTAGAAAAACAAAGTACCATTACTTTGATCTATGCCAATAAAAATGAAGACAGCACTATCTTTAAGGCTGAGATCAACAACCTGGTCTCCACCAATCCTAAATTAACGGTGGTGCATGTGTTCGATCAACCCCTCACAAAAATATCTGAACTGCAAACCGGCGTTGTTACAGTAGAGAAAGCAAAATCTCTGTTAGAGAATTTCGCGGGGTTTAAGGCCGACGAGTATTTTATCTGCGGTCCGGGTCCCATGATGGCCAATGTAAAAACGGCGCTGGAAGATTCGAAAGTTGATAAAGAAAAAATTCACATTGAATATTTTAATTCGGTGGTGGAAGAGGTGAGCAAAGTATCTGTTGCACCAGGGGGCAATGTGAACGCAAAGGTAAAAGTATTGCAGTACGGCATTGAAACCGAATTTGAATTGGAAACAACAGGCATCAGTGTTCTGGAAGCAGCCATTGAAGCCGGTGTTGACGCGCCTTTCAGCTGCAAAGGAGCGGTTTGTTGTACTTGTCGCGCTAAAGTTTTGGAGGGCCAGGTGAAGATGAGCGCTAATTTTGCACTCACAGATGCAGAAGTAGCTGAAGGATTTATTCTAACCTGCCAGTCGCACCCAATCACTGAAAGGGTAGTGATTGATTATGACGCTTAAGCTCTGAACCTATATAGTCCTGCGCAGTTTGTCAACTGTCTTGTTACTGTTAAGTAAAATTCACGTGCAACACACTTTTTATTTAATTTTTTGAAATTGTATTCTGCTGAAATCAGCGTCTGAATTTTAGTCTGACCGCTGGCCTCAGAGTTTTGACAATGCAATAAAGTTATCTTCGATGGATGCGTTGGCAGCATAAGAAACCTGGAGCCATGATTAATATCATTAAAAATAAAAAAACAATTTAGTTCTAAATTTGTTTGTTATTTTTATGTTCTCAAATTTTAATTTAAAACTCAACATATTATGGAAGACAATACATCCGGAGCTAAGTGTCCTTTTCCGCACGGCGGCGCTATGAATAAAGTTGCCGGTGGCGGCACCAGGAATCACGACTGGTGGCCTAACCAGTTAAAATTAAATATCCTGCGCCAGCATTCTTCACTGAGCAACCCTATGGACGAGCAGTTTAATTACGCTGAAGCATTTAAAAGTCTTGATTTGAAAGCGGTAAAAAAAGACCTGCTTGACCTGATGACCGATTCACAGGCCTGGTGGCCTGCTGATTACGGGCATTACGGCCCGTTCTTTATCCGCATGGCCTGGCACAGCGCGGGTACTTACCGCGTGGGCGACGGACGCGGTGGTGGCGGCACAGGACAACAACGTTTTTCGCCGCTCAACAGCTGGCCCGATAACGTAAGTCTCGACAAAGCGCGCAGGCTGATCTGGCCCGTTAAAATGAAATACGGTCGCAAGATCTCCTGGGCTGATTTGATGATCCTTGCAGGCAATGTAGCGCTTGAGTCGATGGGTTTCAAAACCTTTGGCTTTGGCGGTGGACGTGAAGACGTATGGGAACCGGAAGAAAATGTGTATTGGGGTTCGGAAAGCACCTGGCTGGGCGGAGATGTGCGTTACGCGCATGGTTCAGAAGGTGCGCCTAAAAAACACGGCGTAGTTGTTTCAGATGATAAAGCTGACGGCAAGGTTCACGGCCGTAATCTCGAAAATCCACTGGCAGCAGTGCAAATGGGATTGATCTACGTGAACCCAGAAGGCCCGGATGGCAATCCTGATCCTATCGCGGCAGCAAAAGACATACGCGACACTTTCGGACGCATGGCCATGAACGATGAAGAAACAGTGGCATTGATAGCAGGTGGACACAGTTTTGGGAAGACGCATGGTGCAGCGCCTGCAACGCCACACGTGGGCAAAGAACCCGAAGCAGCCGGAATGGAAGCACAGGGCTTTGGCTGGACCAACAGTTATAAAAGCGGTAAAGGGCCAGATACCATTACCAGTGGACTGGAAGTGACCTGGACCAAAACACCTACACAATGGAGCAATAACTTTTTTGAAAATCTTTTTGCTTTTGAATGGGAACTAAGCAAAAGCCCGGGTGGCGCGCAGCAATGGGTAGCTAAAAACGCCGATAAAATTATTCCAGACGCGTTTGACGCTTCAAAAAAACACTTGCCTACTATGCTCACCACCGATCTTTCGTTGAGGTTTGATCCGGCATTTGAAAAGATCTCAAGGCGTTTTCTCGAAAATCCTGATGCCTTTGCCGATGCCTTCGCGCGGGCCTGGTATAAACTCACGCACCGTGATATGGGACCGGTTTCACGTTACTTAGGTCCTGAAGTTCCAAAAGAAGAACTGCTCTGGCAGGATCCTTTGCCGGCAGTAGATCACCCGCTTGTGGACAAAAAAGATATAGACCAGCTAAAAAGCAAGGTGCTCAGTTCGGGTTTAAGTATTTCTGAACTCGTTTCAACAGCCTGGGCTTCGGCTTCAACCTTCAGGGGTTCCGACAAACGTGGTGGCGCCAATGGCGCGCGCATTCGCCTGGCACCTCAAAAAGACTGGAGGGTGAACAATCCAACCCAGTTGTATAAAGTGTTGCAAAAACTCGAAAGCATACAAAAAGAATTTAACGGCGCGCAAAGCGGCGGCAAAAAAATTTCGCTGGCCGACCTGATCGTATTGGCAGGATGCGCCGGTGTTGAAAAAGCGGCAAGCAATGGTGGGCAGGTGCTTACAGTTCCTTTCACGCCTGGTCGTACCGACGCTTCACAGGAAAAAACCGACGTTGAATCATTTGGTTACCTGGAACCTATCGCCGATGGCTTTCGCAATTACCGGAAGGCCAGCTTCACTGTTTCAACCGAAGCTTTGTTGATTGACAAGGCGCAGTCGCTTACACTCACAGCACCTGAACTCACGGTGCTCGTAGGCGGCATGCGTGCGTTGAACACCAATTTTGACGGTTCTGCCAATGGCGTGTTCACCAAACAAAGTGATACTCTGAGCAACGATTTTTTTGTAAACCTGCTCGATATGGCCACCGAGTGGAAGGCCGCGACAGAAGACAAGGAATTGTACCAGGGTTATGAGCGTGTGGGTGGCAAACCAACCTGGACCGCAACCCGCGCAGACCTCGTATTTGGATCCAACTCAGAGCTTAGGGCCCTTGCAGAGGTTTATGCCTGCGCCGACGCAAAAGACAAGTTTGTGAAAGACTTTGTGGCTGCCTGGAGCAAGGTGATGAACCTCGACCGTTTTGATATTAAAGCCTGATCTCAAATTTTTGTGAATTTTAAAATGACCGGAAACGGTCATTTTTTTTGCCCGGCTGGCAGGGCAAACAACCACGGAAGGCCCGCGTTGTGAATTGCGCGTGCAGAACCGGTTCATATCTCAGCCTGTTAAATAAAAATTAATTTACAGATATTGTTTAATATTGTCGGGAATTTAAAAACCTAAAAATCAACAGATCATGAGCATTAAAACAGGAGACAAAGCCCCGGATTTCAAATTATACAATACCGAAAAAAAAGAAGTTACATTAAGTGACCATAAGGGCAAAAATGTAGTGCTGTTATTTTTTCCATTGGCCTTTACCGGCACCTGTACTGCTGAGTTATGCAGCGTTCGTGACAACCTTGATATGTATAATGGTTTAAACGCTTCTGTATATGGGATCTCTATTGATACCCCGCATACCCTGGTTAAATACAAGGAAGAGCAAAAATTAAATTTTGAACTGCTCAGCGATTTCAATAAAAAAGCCTCTAAAGCCTACGATTGCCTGTACACTTCGTTTGGCGCTATGGCCATGGAAGGTGTGAGCAAACGTTCGGCATTTGTGATTGACAAGAACGGCGTTGTTCAGTACACGGAAGTACTTGAAAACCCTACTGATCTGCCGGATTTTGAGAAAATCAAAGCAACGCTTGAAAAGTTAAATTAATCATACCGATCAGAATTTTTTGCTTAAACCTTATTTTCATAAAGATGGAATTGAGGCCGGTTGCGACGAAGCCGGACGGGGCTGTCTGGCTGGCCCCGTTTACGCCGCTGCGGTGATCCTGCCAAAACGGTATCGCAACAAATGGCTGAACGATAGTAAAAAATTAAGTGATAAAGACCGCTACGAACTTCGTCCCGAGGTGGAGAGCAAAGCCCTGGCCTGGGCGGTTGGCATTGTTGATCACCAGGAAATTGACCAGATCAATATTTTAAACGCATCTTTCCTGGGTATGCACCGCGCCGTTGAGCAATTAAAGGTGACGCCCGACAGGTTATTGATTGACGGCAACCGGTTCAATCCGTATAAAACAATTCCGCACCAGTGTATCATAGGGGGTGACGCAAAATATTTAAGCATTGCCGCAGCCAGCATCCTGGCCAAAACCTACCGTGACGATTTTATGAAGGAAGCGGCAAAGGCCTATCCTCATTACGGTTGGGAAACAAATATGGGTTACCCCACCGGGCTGCACCGCGAAGGCATCAAAAAGCACGGTCCCTGCGCCATCCACAGGATGACCTTTCAATTGCTGCCCGAACAGCTGGAGTTGGAATTTACGTCCATTTAATTCACAGCCGCAGTTTTATAACTCACCGCCTGCAACAATTTCAGCAAGCCGCTTTTTTAGTAGTTTAGGTAACAATGCCGGTATTCAAAAAAATTCTGTTTGCACTTTTTATTACTTCAGCGATCGCACTCGGCGTTTGGGCATATTTTAATTTAAAGAACAATAAGAAACCCAATGTAGATGCACTGACGGTGTTACCCGACAGTTGCCTGGTTTATCTGAGCACCGTTGATTTTTTTAATCTTGATAAAAAGCTGAATTCCCAAAGCCTGATCGTTGACAAGCTGAAACTGTTCAACGACATTAACCGGTTTTGTAACACACTCAGGCAGTTTGATTCGCTGTTCAGCAGCCAGCCCCTGGTTAAAGAAGAGATCACCAACAACACCATTCACCTGGCCGTTTACGGCAAAGACCTCAACTGGCTGGCGGCTTTTAATGTGAAGCAACTGGGACAGCAGAAAAAAGTGAATGATGAAATATCAAAATTGTTTCACGCGAACCCAGTCGAAAAAAGCATTTATGAATTTGAGTTGAAAAAAAACGTAAAATTTTATTTTTCAATCAATAATGGGGTGGTTGTTATTTCGAACACGCTGCAGAAAATACATGAGGCGCTGGGTGCTTCATCAAAAAGGCTCTGCAACAATCCCTCTTTTCTTGAATTTAAAAATGCGCTTGAAGAAAACAGCCTGTTGTCGGTTTATGTCAATCATGAACTTTACAGGAAGAGCGAAGCCATTAAAAAATTGAACCTGCCCGGGATTTGCAGGAATGGTTTTTATTCGGGCATGGTGGACATACAGCCTTCGGAGCTGAAAATAAACGGTTACCTGAAGCCCGACAGTCTCGGCCTTGTTTCCATTTTCGCGGAACAGGAACCACAGGCTCCCGATTTTATGGGCGCACTTCCTTTTGCCTGTAACTATTTCCAGGCTTATGGTTTTAGCTCCCTGTCTGCCATTAAGCCACGGCTCGATCAATGGCAGTCGCCTACGGAAAAAGAGTTCTGGCAAGTTGTGAACGACAGTGCCCTTTATAATTTAAATAACGCCTTCTATTCAAATGTGGTAGATCACCTCGTGGCTTTTGAAAGCGGCGCTTCGCGGCAAAAATTTGTGATGCTCAAAGCTGTTGACAGCACACTGGCAATGGAACACTTAAAGTTAATGAGTGATTCAACGGTGAACAGGAACGCCAATTCTTTTTTCAGGCTCAAACAATTGCAGGGTGAGGAAGAACTAAAACTCTTTAACCCTCTGTCGGACTGTGACACAAAGTATGCGGCCCTGTTTGGCTCACGCATTTATTTTTCAGGCAGCGAAGAAGATCTCGCTCAACTCCTTTTTAATTTAAAAAGCGGCATGATCATCACCGAGAACGCAAGTTTTAACAGGTACAGGGCCCAGAATTTTACCGAGACTTTTAATTACCTCGTATACAGCATTCCCAGTCTCGATAAAACCGGCAGGGAGGTTTTTTTTAATTTTAGCAGCAGCTCACAAAATGACCCTTTTGAGAACTTCAAACACTTTTCTTTCTCTATCACCAACCGTAAAAATAAAATGGAATTCAGGTGGCACTTGCTGAACGAAACTGAAAGCGTTAACAAGGAACAAAACATTTTGTGGGCTTTGCAGCTGGATACTGCCTGCAACATGAAAGCCCGCTCTTTTGTAAACCACATGACCAGGGAAAACGAATTGCTGGTGCAGGATGAGGGCATGAAATTGTACTTGCTAAACGCGAAAGGAACAATACTCTGGAAAAAGCAACTAAAGGAAAAAATAACGTCGGAGCTGTTTATGGTGGATATTTTTAAGAATAACAGGTACCAGTTGCTTTTCAGTTCAAGGAATCAACTTCACCTCATAGACCGCAACGGCAATTATCTGCCAGGGTACCCGCTGAATTTGCCCGCGGAGGCCAGCTCGCCTTTGAGTGTGTTTGACTATGACAATACCCGCGATTACCGCTTGTTTATTGCCTGTAAAAATAACCAGGTGTATAACTATTCAACTGCGGGAAAAAGGCAGGAAGGATTTGTGACCGTTCGTACCGACAATAAAGTAAGGCTGCCGGTTCAGTACATAAAGGTTGGTAAAAGCGACTACCTGGTGGCGCTGGATGAGGAAGGAAAAATTTATACTTTCAGCAGGCGCGGTGACGGCCGCATTGGTTTGAAAAATAAAACCGTTTCCAATTGCACTGCGTTTTATCTTGATGCCACAGCCAACATCAGCTCAACTTACCTTGTGTACGCGGATGATAAAAACAGCCTCATCAACAAAATATCATTCGCCGACAAAAAAGAAATCGTCAAATTAAACTACGATGTTGAGAACGCGACCATCAACTTTTGTGAAAGAACTGATCAGCAAACCGCGATGATTATTTTCACCAGGCTCAACGCGGTGATTGCTTATGATCTTAACGGCAACCTGTTGTTTAGCCGGCCATTCGACAACGATTTGAGTGAAACCGGTTTTTATGGCGACGAAAGCCGTAGCGCTTACTTAACAAGGAGTCATCTCAGGGAAGAGTTGCTGGTATTTGACCCGGTTCGCCTGCGAACTAAATTATTTCAGGCAACTGCCCTGCCCTTGGTGTGCGACTTGTTTAACGACAATAAAAAATACCTGGTGATCACCAACGGAAGCAGGCTGAGTTGCGCCTTACTGAACTAGTTTTTGGCAGGGCTGGCTCTGATGTGTCAAGAATTTTTTATACCCTCGTTTTAATTAATATATTTACACAAAACTAAAATTATGAAAAAAGCAATGATACTATTTTTTCTTTTTGCGGGGCTGATTTTCAGTTCCTGTAAAAAGGACCGAACCTGCACCTGCACAATAACGGCGGTGTCGTCAACCGAAAATGGGGTAAGCCAGCCTGTTGATCAGGGAGCGCATACCCAGGTAAAAAAATACAGTGATGTGACAAAAAAAGGCGCCGCCTGCACAGGCGGTGAACAAACAACCACCAATACTGCCACCAATAACGGCACAGTGCAAGTCACCGTGAATGTAGATAAAGCTGATTGTAAATTAGATTAGTAATCATTTAAATAAAAACGACATGAAAAAAATATTATTAATTTCAGGGCTTACTATATTATTAATGGCATCGTGCAAGAAAGAAAGAACCTGCAGTTGCACGACCACCACTATTTCATCGATGATTGTTGTTGGTGGGCAGACCTTTACTCAGAGCTCCGAGCCAACCAAAACAGTTATAAAGTATGACAAGGCACGTAAAGGTGCTGTTGACTGTAAAAGCAGTGAGGATACCTCTACTGGATCCGGTTCTTTTTCAGGATTTCCCTACTCGGCTGTAGTGGTTACAAAAACCGATTGTTCATTGGATTAAATCACCTAAAAAAAATTAAAATGAAAAAAATATTGATGATAACAATCGCCGGAGTTTTTATGATGAGTTCCTGCAAAAAAGACAGAACCTGTACCTGTACTTATAGCCAGATTTTGTCAACCGACAATGGGGTGCCACAACCCGTCTTGGGTTCCTTTAATAACACGCAAAAGCTGAAAAAAATTAAGAAAAATGACGCCCATTGCAACAGTTATGAATCGACTGAGACACGGTCGACCGTTGAGAATGGCCAACCCCACACTTACGTGGATGTAACCAGGATGGATTGCAAGTTGGATTAATTTTCAGGGCGCCTGTAAAATTAAAAGCCGGTCCTGACCTTGTTGGGGACGGCTTTTTTTGTGATAAACGGGACCTAAAGACTTTCGTTTAGTTTTAATATCTTTATTACTCAATTTTAATCGCAATGCAAATGAAACCAGGGATTATTTTATTTATTGTTTTAGCCTGCCTGTTAATTTCTTCCTGTAAGAAGATCTACACCTGTGAGTGCAGTTTAACAAGAAGTCATACCGCCCGTGATGGGCAGGATTCGACCTACAAGGAAAATTACAATGGTGGTTCGAAAGCCTACAGTAAAAAAATGAGCGAAAAGCAGGCGAAGTCGGCCTGTACGCATGAGGAAGCATCCATCCTCTCTAACTATCAATCGGCCAGTGCAGGTATGTATGCCCAAGCGGCCACCTTCGGCATTAAACCCGATCCCAACGATCAGTTTTCGGCAAGTTGTACATTAAAATAACTCAAAAAAAGATGATGAAAATGAAAGCAATAATATTTTTAGTTTTAGCAACGGCCCTTTGCGTGTCATGCAAAAAATCATACACCTGTGAATGTACAACTAATACAGTGGTTACGGTGCCCGCTTTCCCCGGGTATCCCGGCGGTACTTTTACCTTACCATCACAAACAGAAAGCAAGGCCTACAGTGAGAAAATGACAAAGTCGCAGGCCAAATCGGCTTGTGAGCATGAAAAGGAAACCCTTGAAGCCACAGCAAAGGACGCTTTCGCTAAAAACCAGTTTCTGAAGAGTTTTAAATACAGTCTAAGCACGACTTGCTTTGTGCAGTAGCTGAATTATGGGATGTCAAATATTTATAACCACTAAGGCACTTAGGGCACAAATAAACACTAAGGGATGTAATGATTGTTTTTCTTAGTGAAACTAAGTGATCTCCGTGCTTTAGTGGTTTAGTAGGTAACCGAAGAACTTACTCGTATTCAAAACTCCCGAAAGGGCTGTGGATGCTTACTTTTTTGCCCGTGCCTTTTTCAACTCTTCCTACAATTTGCGCGTCTATGTTAAAACTCCTGCTAATGGCGATGATCTGTTCGGCGAATTTTTCGTCTGCGTAAATTTCCATGCGGTGGCCCATGTTAAACACCTTGTACATTTCTTTGTATTCGGTATGGCTTTGTGTCTGTATGGTTTTAAACAGTGGCGGTACTTCAAATAAATTATCCTTGATCACGTGAAGGCCCTCGTTGATAAAATGGAGCACCTTGGTTTGCGCGCCACCACTACAGTGTACAAGGCCGTTGATGTTGCCGTTGAGTTCGGTGATGAGTTTTTTTATGACCGGCGCGTAGGTTCTTGTTGGAGACAATACCAGCTTGGCAGCGGAGATTTTTTCTTTTACCGCTTTGCCGTTGTGGTCATTGTAACTTACCTCCACTTCGTCGGTGAGATTTAATCCACCCGTATACACAACACTGTCGGGCAGGCTGTTGTCGAAACTTTCAGGAAATTTTTTGGCCAGGCTTTTATTGAACACGTCGTGACGGGCGCTGGTGAGGCCATTGCTGCCCATGCCGCCATTGTATTCATTTTCGTAAGAGGCTTTTCCATAACTGCATAAACCCACGATTACATTGCCGGCTTTGATGCCGTCGTTAGAGATCACCTTATTTTTTGCCATCCTGCAAACCACTGTGCTGTCAACAATAATGGTACGCACAAGGTCGCCCACATCAGCGGTTTCGCCCCCTGTTGATGAAATAGAAATGCCGTTATCCCTTAAATTCTGCAACACCTCTTCGGTGCCGTTAATAATGGCAGAGATCACTTCGCCGGGAATAAGGTGTTTGTTCCTGCCGATGGTAGAAGACAGCAGGATATTTTCAGTGGCGCCCACGCAAATAAGGTCATCCACATTCATGATCACCGCATCCTGCGCTATGCCCTTCCAAACGCTTAAATCACCTGTTTCTTTCCAGTACATGTAAGCAAGAGAAGATTTGGTGCCTGCGCCGTCGGCATGCATGATCACACAATGATCTTTGCTACCGCTTAAAAAATCGGGAACGATCTTGCAAAAAGCTTTGGGAAACAAACCCTTGTCAATATTCGCGATGGCCGCGTGTACATCTTCTTTCCCCGCGGAAACGCCTCTTAGCTGGTATTTATTATCGCTCATGGATGAACCTTTTTTTGCTTAATTTTGCTGGCTCAAAAATAAGACAAAATAATTACGAAATCCGGCTTAATTATCATAAAATGCAAGAAATGCAGCGGCCGCTTTGGGGTTAAAAGAACAATGTATTAATGTAAACGCGCGTGGAAAAAATCAAGATCTCTATAGTTAACTATACGAATACCCTTCCTTTTAAATGGGCATTAAAAAAAAGCGAATTAATTAAAAAGATCGATCTACAGGAAGACATCCCGAGCATCTGTGGACAAAAGCTCAAATTTAAACAGGTAGACCTGGCCCTGATGCCTGTGGCCATGCTAACAGAACTCGACACTTATTTTATAGAGACAGATTTCTGTATAGGCGCCAACGGAAGAGTTGACAGCGTGAAATTGTACAGCAGGGTGCCTTTAGAAGAGATTAAAACCGTAACGCTCGATTACCAGTCGCGTTCATCGATCACCCTTACC
>JAZKFC010000011.1:119651-152423 GCA_040386615.1 Bacteroidota bacterium | reverse complement strand
GTGCTTTTAAAATCATTCTGGAAAAAAGAGGTCACCTACATTGACGCGAAACCAGGGTTTGAAAAGGAGATCAGCGCAGGTAACGCCGCGGTGGTTATTGGTGACCGCACCTTTGCATTGAATGGCGGCTTCGAATATGAATATGACCTGGCCGAAGAATGGAAAAAATTTACCGGACTGCCATTTGTATTCGCCGCCTGGATCAGCACCGAAAAGTTACCGGCCGATTTTGTGGATGAATTTAATTCAGTACTTAAACTGGGCATTGAAAGTATTGCGGAGGCGGTGAATGAGTCGGACCCGCCAAAAAATCTCAGCAAAGAAAAAACACTGGAATACCTGACTGAAAGAATAGATTACAGGCTCGACAATGATAAACGCCGGGCACTGGACCTGTTTTTGGCTGAAATAAAAAAACTGTAAATAAAGCCCCGGGGCCAAAAAATAATTACCGGCTTGTTTGTGTATGCCCGGGCAGAACTACGTCGAAGCGACCTCTTTTTTTTGTATCTTTATTTTAATCACAAATAAAAGTGCATGAATAAAAACTACTTATTAATTTTCCTGGTTTTGATATTCGGCGGGCTTTCACTTCGCTCACAAACCAAAGTTATTCCCTATCAGCAACTGCCAACATCAACCGGTGCCCCTTCAGGTTCAAACGTTTATTTTGGCGCCAGCATGACCAGCAGCAGCATCACCGTGACCTTTGAAGCCGCGGCAGACCGGTGGATCGCGCTTGGTTTTGGCAGTTTTATGACCCCTGCCGACGCTTTGCTTTACGGTTGCGGTCTCAGCGGTTCTATCGTGCCGGTAGGCTGGTATGATTATTATACGGCGTTTTCGGGTTTTGTGGTGAATGATCCGGTTCAAAACTGGAATGTGGTCTCCACCGGTACACTCACCAATGGTCAGAGAAGCGTTACCGCGACGAGGGCCTTAAGTACAGGTGATGCGACAGGAGACGTGATTTTCAGCTATTCAGCATCTAACCTCGATATCATATGGGCACGTGGCGCCAGCGCAGATTATACCGTGGCTTACCATGGCTCTACCAACCGCGCTTTCGGGATGTCTTTGCCCTGGCTCACAGTTCCCACTGCTTCTTTCGCAACCATGTCAACAACAGTATGCCAGGGTTCCACAATTTCATTTACCAATTTTTCTACCGGAGGCCAGACTTCCTATTCGTGGACCTTCCAGTCTGGCAGTCCCGCGCTTTCAACAGCCACCAATCCCTCTGTCACTTATAATACCCCCGGTACCTATTCTGTTGCACTGACTGCTACCAATGCCCTTGGCGGCAATACATTTACCCAGGTAAATTACATTACCGTAACGCCCACAATCGCTCCAGCAGTGTCTATTGCATTAACAGGGGGCACCAATCCCATTTGTTCAGGCGCGCTGGCCACATTCAGCGCTTCGGCCACCAATGGTGGTTCTTCACCTACTTTTTCCTGGAAAATAAACGGCGTTAGTGCCGGAACCGGTAGTACATTTGCCAACTCAACTTTATCAAATCTTTCGGTGATCACCTGTGTGATGAGCTCCAATGCTACCTGCGCGAGCCCGTCATCAGTAACATCCACGCCCATCACCATGACGGTGAACTCCAGTGCCGCTGCAGGTGTAACAATTACTCCTGGAACCGGGAGCAACCCAATTTGTATCGGCGGATCTGCATCCTTCTTTGCAGTAGACCTTAATGGCGGCAACAATCCTTCTTACCAATGGCAGGTAAACGGTGTGAATGCCGGCACTAACAGCCAGAGTTTCACAAGTGGCACCTTGTTGAACGGAGACGTGATCACCTGTATTTTAACCTCCAATGCACCCTGTGCCAGCCAAACTTTGGCTACGAGCGCGGGAATCACAATGACTGTGAGTTCTGCTCTGGTCCCTTCCGTATCGATCGCGCTCACATCAACGAGCAGCGCCTATTGCGCAGGTGCTGTCATCAGTGCTACCGCCTCACACGTCAACGGTGGCATTGTTCCGGTTTATCAGTGGCAGGTGAATGGGGTCAATTCAGGATCACCAGGCCCAACCTTTACGGTTTCAGGTTTAAACAATGCCAATACCATCAGTTGCATCATGACATCCAATTTAAGTTGCGCAAGTCCGAATACCGTTACAAGCACCGCGATCTCGGTTACTGTTTATCCCGTTCCGGCGAGCCCCAACGTGGTTGCCTCGGGTACAGTAGTTTTCTGCGCGGGAGGTAGCGTCACGCTCACTTCTTCGGTACCCAACAACAATCTCTGGTCCAATGGCGCCACAACATCGTCTATAGTTGTGAACAGTTCAGGAAGTTATTCTGCCCTACAGAGTGTCAACGGTTGCACCTCTATTCCTTCGCCCGTCATCCTTGTGAACGTTATTCCGCTTCCTTTTGTGTTCATGCAAACCGGTTCTGTTGTTTGTGTTTCTTCACCTGACCTGCCCCTGGCGCTGGGTATTCCACCGGGTGGCACTTATAGCGGCACCGGTGTCACCAACAATATGTTTTCGCCCACGCAAGCTGGTACCGGTAGTTTCGTGATCAATTATGCCTACACCAATTTAAATAATTGTACAACCTACACCACCGGCATTCTGAATGTGGACGCCTGTTTGGGTATAGCAGAAAAACAGGGCGATTCTGATATTTTAATTTTTCCAAATCCAGGCAATGGCTTGTTTACAATAATGTCTGGCGGCGGGCTAATCGTGTCGGCGAAGATCACCGACCTAAGTGGTAGGTTGATCTTACAACATGATGCTAACGAGGCACAGGCGATTAACGTCGACCTTTCAAATGAAAGTCCCGGCGTTTATTTTGTTGAAACCGTCCTTAAAGGCAGTGCCGCCCGTCAGCGGATCTTTGTAAAAAACTAAACTCATTTGTTGGGAAATGAAAACCATTTTATTTTTTGTTGTTTATGTGTTTTTGTTTGGAAAGGCCGGCGCACAGGATATATTCGCAGCGGCCAGGACCGGTGATGTAAAAAGAATAGAAGCACTTTTTAAGATCAACGCCGATACCGTGAATTCAAAAAATGCAAGCGGCTTTACACCTTTGATCATTGCCTGTTACCGCAACCAGGCGGAGGCGACAAAATTCTTGTTGGATCACAAAGCCAATGTGAACGCGACATCACCCGAAGGACCGGTGATCCTGGGTGCCTGTTATAAAGGTAACCTTGAGTTGACAACCCTGCTGATTAATTATAAGGCCGATGTGAACGCCAGGAACGAAGCCGGTACCACGGCTCTGATGTATGCGGCGCTTTCGGGTAATGTTGAATTGTTAAAACTATTGCTGAAACAGGGCGCGGAAAAACAAGCTGAAGAAAGATCGGGGAAGACCGCGCTGAGCTACGCTAAAATGAATGGCTCGAAAGAAATTATTGCTTTACTGTCTGAGTGAAATAATTGTTTGCAATAAATTAAAGAATGGTACGTTTATTGTAATTCACAGATGAAATTTTATTCACTTTAATCTCATCCAATTGAAATCACAACTTCTTTTTTTAGTTTGTTTCTTTTTTTTGACTGCCGGTAGAGTCGATTTGCAGGCGCAAGTCATGCAAACCCCAACCCTTACGGTGGTGGGTACAGGATCGGTTTGTCCAAGATACCAATCCTCACCAAGCCAGGCAGGCAACACTCTTGTTTCATCGGTCTCCAGCGGTAATGTCTGGTACAGCGATGTATGGCCAGGTGGATTTGCGGCAAACACGGCGAGTTTCAATGCGTGGGTACCTGGAAATTACTATGTGAAACAAATCGCTGGAAACTTTACATCACTTCCTTCCAACACTGTGACTATCTATTCTTATCCAATGCCTTTCGCTACAGTAGTTCCGGTTGGTCCGTTCTGTCTAGATTCACCGACAATTACTTTGCAGGCTTCGCCACCCGGTGGCAGTTTCGCGGGTCCCGGCTTAACGGGAAACGTTTTTACTCCTGCACATGGCAACCTCGGTGCAACTAATATAATCTTGTATAGTTATTCACAAACCTTCGGCAACGAAATATGCAGTGATACCGCAGCCATCAGAATCACCGTTTCACCCTGCACAGGGTTTACTGAAAATAAAAAATACGAAACCGGAGTTTCAATTTTTCCAAACCCGGCTTTTGAACACTTTACAGTTTTTTCGTCTGCAAAAGAGATCCTAAGTTTGCGGATCGTTGACGTCACGGGAAAAGTGGTTTTAAATCAAAAAATGTACAATTCACAAAAGGAAAACATCCACCTAGGAAATTTTCCTCCGGGCATATATGTAGTTGAAGTGCAAACCGAAGCGTACACTACGCGCCTGCGTTTAATAAAAAATGAATAGTACTTCTAATGATCGAATTTTTCCCCCACAATTACCTTTAAAGCCGCTGGTTTATTTTCAAACACCACAGTTTTTTCTTCCATCGCCGGTTCTCCGTCAAAATGTATGGTGTCTTTTTCATTGCGGGTAATAGTAATTTTATTAGTGACGAAGGTCTCGATGCAGGAACTTTCATTGGCTTTCCTTCTCAGGATCTTTGTCATTAAACCTGGCAACTGAAGAACATTAAAAGGTTTTAAGATCACCACGTGAAACAAGCCATCTCTCATGTTGGCCTGGGGCGCAATATAAAAATCATTGCCATACTGGCCCGCGTTGGCTACGGTAATTAAAAAAGCTTTTCTCTGAATGCTTTGTCCGTTAAATTCAAGTGTGTAATTTTTGGCTCTATATTTAAACAGTTCGGCGATGGTGATCTTGACATAACTCTGCAGACCGCGTTTTACCGAAGTAGCAAAGAGGTTGCCGATGTGCGCGTCGAAACCTATGCCACTGGTACAAAAAAACGGGATGTTGTTCACAAGGCCATTGTCAATCACAGCCGTTTTTCCGGCAACTATTTGTTTGATGGTTTCTTCCAGCTTCATCGAAATGCCCAGCGACCTTGCCAGGCCATTACCCGAACCAATGGGCACTATGCCTAAAGTAATGCCGGTGTTGAGTATGGTTTTGGCTACGTGGTTTACGGTACCATCGCCACCCACGGCAATAGCATCGGTGTAACCGTTTGTTTTAAGCAACTGTGTAATTTCATCAAAGTGATCTTTGTCTTTCCAGATAGCGATCTGGTAATACAGGTTAGCGGGAAATTCGCGCCTGATGATCTCAATAATAAAATCCGAAATTCTTTTGCCCGCATTCGGATTTACAATAAACAGGATTTTGCGGGACATTTCAGACACTGATGATTTCTTTGTAGATTCTGTGTTTTGCATTTACTACCCAATTTTTAAACCAAGGATTATTGCCGTCAAATGTAGCAGAAAAATTTGCAAGTTTACTGAGATCAAATTTATCTGAAAAAATTCCGGCTCCAGCCTTAAAAGCGTCGCGCGAATTGCAGAACTGCTCATAATGCCCCTGGATGGGCACCATCAAAACAGGCTTCCCCAGGTACATGGCCTCGCATACGCTTTCAAAGCCCGCGCTGCTTGCGAGTCCCCTGGCTTTACTCATCATTTCAAGAAACAAGGTATCGTTGATCGGATGTACAAATAGTTTTGTTTTGTCGAACGAGTAGGCAGCATGAAGTTTTTCGGGCTGGTCGGTAAAACAATGCAGTTCCACCGACAGGTTGTTTTTATGCCATTCGAGCACCTCTTCGAAGTAACCGCTGTTCACGAGGTACACCAGGTAAAAATCATCGTGTTTTGTTTCCAGTTCAAAGATCTCTTTTCTTAACAGCGGTGGCACAATGGTTACTTCTTCGTTATTGGTATGGATCTTATAAAAAGAAAGCGCCAGGTTTTTGGAAGAGCCTTTGGCGGTTAAACCGGTAAAAAATTTAATGGCCATCTTGTCCATCCATCGTCCATCAGGAAATTCAAATTCGGGATGGAAATAAATGTACTGGTGGGCCACGCAGATCATCTTGGCTTTCGGCTGATAGAACCTGTAATAGAGACCAATGAGCAGGTCGAAGAAATTGATCACCACATCGGGTTCGTGTTCTTTCATGATCGCGTCGATAGCCTTTAAACTTCGCCTGAACGTTTTTAGTTTCCTGAAATTGTGTATCACCGATCGGGTGACGTTAATGCTCTTGTTCTTTTTATCGGTCACAAAGTTAGGACTCTGCAACTGAATAACCGGGCATTTTATTTTTTCAAAAAAGAAAGCCGGAATGTCGCGGGAGCCGCTCGACCCCAGTAATACCGCGCACACGGTATGACCTTCCTCAATCAAAAGATCGTACATGCTCAGCGCTTGTGTCATATGGCCCCGCCCTTCGCCCTGAACGGCCAGGATGTATTTTTTAGACATGATTGTTAAATTAAATGGTTACACCTTTAGGGATGATATCTTTGATGGAAGGACCCGCGGCCTGTTTTTCATTGACGCCGTTCAGCCAATCCTGGTAATACACGATCTTCCAGTTACCATCGTTGTCTTCCACCAAAGCGGTCATGCTTTCAACCCAGTCGCCCGAGTTGAGGTATTCGATGCCGTTGATCTCCTTAATAGCCGGTTGATGGATGTGCCCGCAAATGATGCCGTGGCATTTACGCGACCTGGCGACCTTTACCAGTTCATTCTCAAAATCTGAAATAAATGAAACTGCCGATTTAACTTTGGCTTTAACCACCTGCGACAAGGAGTAATAAGGCAGGCCGCGTTTTTCACGGTAATGATTATAATGCCGGTTGAGCCATAAAAGAAATGTATATCCAACGTCCCCCAGCTTCGCGATCCATTTTAAGCGCGTGGTGATATTATCGAACAGGTCGCCGTGGGTGACGAAGTACTTTTTATTAACCCCGTAATGGATGTAGTATTTCTTAATTGAAAAGTTGCCGATCTTCAAAGGCATGATCTGTTCAAGGAAGTCGTCGTGGTTACCGCGCAGGTAAATGATCCTGCATTTATTTTTAGAAGTTAAACTGATGATGTGTTTAAAAAAGTTACTGTGAGGTTTTGTCCATTTGCCGCTTTTACGCAGCTGCCAGCCATCGATGATATCGCCGTTAAGGATGAGTGTTTCGCATTTATGATGTTTTAAAAAATGGAGTACTTCCCGGGCTTTACTGGCTTTAATGCCTAAGTGAATATCTGAGAGGACAATGGTTTTATAAAAGGTCTTCATTTAAAGAGTTTTACAAATTTGGCAAGACTGTATCACCTTATCATGAAGCGCAGATTATGAATAAATTAAAAAAACCCGCAGGTATGTTACATGCGGGTTAAGTTCAACACTAAATTGTTTATTACTCCAATACAATTTTTTTACTGGTGTGGTACTGTCCTGAAACGATCTGTACGAAATAAACTCCCTTTGAAAGGCCAGAAAGGTCAATCGCAGAATCGCTGGTATAATTTCTAATATCAAGCATCACCGCGCCCATTGGATTAGTGAGTTTAACGTTAACCACCTTGTGATTGGCGAAAGAAATTTTGAGAGCCTCCGTTGCTGGATTAGGGTAAATAACATACACATTACCGGCGTCAAACGCGTCAGATAACGCAGTACACGCCGAAACACTTAATGTAATTTGTGCCGGCGACGAACAATTAAATGAGTTGGTCGCGATGACCGTGTAATCGGTGGTCGCTGAAGGACTCACTATAATAGTCGAATTTGCCGATCCGTTGTTCCAGGAGTAGCTGAGACCCCCGTTGGCTGTCAGGGTCGCGTTCTCTCCCGCGCAGATCAACAGGCCTGAACTTGTAATACCCGGCGCCGGAACGGGGTTCACCGACACTGTGCTTACAACCATTGAAGAACAACCGTTGCTGGTACCTGCCACCGAGTAGACGGTGGTTGCGCCAGGCGCGACTGAAATTTCGGAATTTGTAGAACCGGTGTTCCAGGAATAACTACTGGCGCCTACCGCTGTTAAAGTTGCGCTCTGTCCCAGGCAGATGGCACCGGGCACAGCAAAAACACTCACAATAGGGTAGCTGTTCACAACAATTTGTTTTACAGCGCTGTTTTTGCACCCCAGGAGACTTGTACCTGTAAACGTGTAGTTGGCAGTTGCTCCTGGTGCTATTGTAAAGATTGAGCCGCTGGCAATGGCATTATAGGAATAGCTCGCCGCGCCCGAAAGCGTTTGTGTAACAGATCCTCCCAGGCATACAGCTGTCGGTCCGGAAACCGAGATCACCGGCAAAGGATTTACCGTCACACTTTTGGCGATAGAGCTGGTAGCACAATTCGTACCTCCTACAATGGCTACAGAATAAATGCCACTTGTCACAGCAGTGATCGTATTGGTAGTAGCGCCGCTGATTGGCGCGCCATTGTTACTCCATTGGTAAGTAACGCCGGTAGTTGATGGTACGCTTAAGACGGGACCGCTATTAGCACAAGCGCTTGTGAAATTTCCAGCTATGCTTAATGAACTTAACAATGGTGAACTACAACCCGGGATGCCCCAGAAGGTTAGTGTACTGCTTACTTCGTTGGCGGCGATCACTATGTGCTGTCCATTCGGACTTTGCGATTGAGGGATAAAGATCAGGCCTTCAGATCCAAGGTCGGGACCATTGGAAGGAAGGCTGCGGTTGTTGACGTAAGTGACATACACAGGGCTGTTGGGGTTGGTAACGTCGT
Source organism: Bacteroidota bacterium (assembly GCA_040386615.1). Classification (GTDB taxonomy): domain Bacteria; phylum Bacteroidota; class Bacteroidia; order B-17B0; family Aurantibacillaceae; genus Aurantibacillus. The sequence goes on along the minus strand of JAZKFC010000011.1, from coordinate 143,819 downwards.
ACACCATTACTCCGCCGATCCGCTCCAAAGCAACAAAAGCGTAGATGTTGCCACCAACGGTTCCTATTGTTACGCCTTCGGCCTCGGGCCCTTTGTCGTCGCTTCTGTCTTTTTTTGTTCCGTTGGAGTTACTCGCGTTAAAAAGTAACGAGAAAGAACCTGTAGCTGTAATCGTTTCAAGATCGTCTTTGCTGTCGTACACCAGGTTACCGGTAGTTGCGTTCCAAATGGAAAAAGATCTTGAGCCGTAAGCATAAATGGTGTCAAGGTCACCGTCGTTGTCGGTATCGCCGTGCCTGTCGGTGATATTTAATCTTCCCAGGGCGTAGTTATTTTTCAGTTCCAGGCCATCGGGAAATTTCACAGGATCAAGCAATACCTGGTTCACGCGTTTTTCTTCTGAAAAACCTGAGTAAGCCCTTGCGTCGCCTTCATTGGCGGAAATGATGTAGGTAGTGCCACCCACAGTATAAGAAGCAATGGCATCCGGTAAATAAAATCCTTTCACCGGGAAATTAGAAATGTTCACGCCTCTTGTTACGTTAGAGGCATCGAAACCGTTGTTAAGCAGCGCATGATTTTTTGTTCCCAGCGCACGGATGTTGGTGATGCTGTTGTTAGTGAGATCGATCTGTACCATCGCGTTATTTTCCTGGAGACTCACCCAGGCCTTTGAATCGTCGGGTGAAACGGTAACATATTCCGGCTCAAAATCTTTCGCGGAATTTGCACCGGGGCCGTAAATCCTGATACCCTGTGCCCTGAGCGTTGCCTCTTGCCCGTTGTAAGCGGTAAAGGTTACATGCGAAACATTGGCCTGAGTTACGTTGGCGATCCCTCCCGAAATATCGATGATGCTTACAGAGCCATCGGGGTCGTTGGTGTAAGCCGCGTTAGGTTCACCTTCGTTGGCGGTGATCACTTTTGTTCCTGCATGATTGAAGGTGATCATGTCGGGCATCATACCAACTTTCACTTGTTTAAGAAAAACGCCGTCGGTATTAAAGAAAACCACTTTTCCTGAGTCCTGTGGATTGACGCCGTTTTCGATGGCCGCGGCAACAATGCCATTTTTTACTGCCACTGAATTGATGTTACCATAAGTGGTAACGGGTACCGACACCAGCAGCGATGGCGCCGCCGGGTTCATAAAATTGACCACGTCAAGTTTGGCGCCAATACTGTTGGCGATGAAAAGACGTTGTGAAAGTGGATCGTGGGCAACGATCTCCGCTGAGTTGGAACCTGAAACACCGTTTGAAAAACTACCGATGAGATTTAACGATAAACTGTTGGAAGCGGATGGAATCACCTTATCGTCGTCTCCAATGTAAAAAAAGAACTGGTTAATGGCACCAATATTGGTGTTTTGCGGATTAAACAAACGGATAACAATGTATTCGGCGCTTTCGGCAAGCGCGTCGTTATTTAAAGTGATGGCGAGTGAAGCTGTTGAATTAACAGGCGCGTTAGCAGCGAATGTAACAGTGTTAACCGCGATCACATAATCCCCGGTTGATGCGTTTGACAATGCAGATACACTCACCGAAATAGCAGAGGATGCTGTGCTCGTGGCGGTTAATTTAAAAAATATATTCGCGGAAGTAGTGCTTTCTGAAACAGTGGTATCGTTGCTTAAAAAAGAGATTGTAGAAGGAGGTGGCGTATTGCTGCCAATAACACTCACATCGTCTATCTTAAAATTTGACGCCGCGCCTGTTCTTGCGAATGACCATCTTAAATAGAGCGTGGGCTGGTTGCCAGCTCCAGCAGGCAGTATCAGGCCGGCCCCTGAAGCCAGTCCCCAGCTTCCCGCGGTTGCCTCGGTATACGTGATGGGGTTATACGTGATGCCGTCGCTGCTCCACTCAAAAGAATAAGTAGCGTTGGTATTATAGCCAGCGGAAGATTTTCTCATGCCAAAGGAAACTGTTACAGTGGAGAAGCCTGTTGAATTCACTAATAACACGGCTTCAGAATTTCCAAGCGGTGATGTGAGTTGCTGTGAACCTGAAGTGTTGGTAAAAGTAGTGGAGTTGCCTTCCCCGAGGCAAGCGCCGCCAGAAGCCCCTGAATATCCTGATGAAGCGTTGTTTGTACTTATGTTCATGCCCAAACCGGCAAAGCTCCAGTTGGCAGGGTTAACGTTGGCCACTACGCCAAAGTCGGTACTGTAAAGGGTAGTCTGACCAAAAATAATTTTGGCCGGGCCGCACAACATTAATAAGAGCGCGATCTTAAATAATTTGAGATTTGTTTTGCCAGTTGGCAGGCTTACATAATTTTTTTCCATTTTTTGTTTTTATCAATTCTGCAAAGAACCCACTAATGGTTTAAGTCAGTGTTCTTTTAATATTAGCAATTAGTGAATCATTAAAAAGGAATGTTAACAAACCATTAATACACGGAGTGTTTTTTAAACATAAAATTTACACGCGACGACAAAAAACCCATTAACAAAACCGTGCCAATAGATAAAAAAAGATACACGGTTATACTGCGTAGGAAATAGGGTTTAAAGGCCTGTTATTTTAAAGTCGTTTTATAATTTCAACCTCGTTTAATTCATTATTATAAATATTTTCCCTTCTCCCAAAAAAACAAATATTCAATGTTGAGTTATTTTAAAAATATTTTTCTGTTTTTTATTCTTTTTGATGGTTGTGTATCTTTCTCTCAATTTACGCCCGGTTATCTGGTGCTACTGCAAGCAGGCAATGGCACTTCGCCGCTTGCGAACACGGGCAACCAGATCCTGCTCAGGGAGTTTAGCCCCACGGGCGCACCTGCCTTTTCTATGGCTATTTCAACTTCCGTTAATCCGTTGGTGATCGGTGGCACAGCGGTTTCTGAGGGCGGACTTTCTTTAACGCCCAATGGGAAATTCCTGGTGTTTGCGGGTTACGCCACTGCACCCGGTTTTACTGCCTCTTTGAGCGGCTCTACCGCTTCAAGCCTCAACCGCGGTATTGGTATTATAAACGCTGCCGGTGTTTATTCGCGCGTGGCCACCCACCCAACTTTTTATTCAGGCACCAGCATCAGGAGCGCGGGCTCCGATGGCGCCGGCAATTATTGGGCGGCGGGGGGCAACGCGGGTGCCAATTATTTCGGCATTAATTCCCCTGCGGCAACCATTCAGACTTCTGTTACCAATACAAGAAATGTGATGGCGTTTAACAGCGACCTGTATTTTTCTACCGGATCGGGCACCGCGGGCATCTATAGAGTAGGTAACGGTTTTCCAACCAGCGCTGGGCAAGCCTGCTCGCTGCTGATCGGCACCACCGGCAACACAACGGCACCAAGTCCCTATTCTTTTTATTTTAACCCGGCCATGAGCATTTGTTATGTGGCAGACGATCGCACACCGGCCAATAACGGTGGCATTCAAAAATGGGTATTTAGCGCGAATACATGGAGTCTTGCCTATACCCTGGCAACAGGCGCAGCTTATGGCGCGAGGGCAGTGGTGGCCGATTTTTCGGCAGCCAATCCCCGGGTATATGCAACCACCTCCGAAGGATCATTTAACAGGCTGATCAGTATAAATGACCTCGGTGCCGGATCTACTGCCACTAACCTGGCAACCGCTCCTGCAAATACTATTTTCAGGGGACTTGCATTTTCGCCCTTCTGTTCTGAGCCACAACTGGGCACCATCAACACCAATGGTACCGTTTGCGCCGGACAGGCATTCACATTAAGCGTGCAGGTCTCAGGTACTCCGCCGTTAACCTACAGTTGGTCGGGGCCGGGGGCATTTGCTTCGTCGGCGGCAGATCCCGTTTTAAGTGCGACCGTGAGCAGTAGTTATTCGGTGACAGTCAATAACGGTTGTGGGGCTGACGCAACAGCAAGCCTGATCACCGTGAACCCCTTGCCACTTATTTCAGTAAATGCCTCTACGATCTGCCCCGGTGGCACTGCGACATTAGTGGCCGGCGGCGCTCAGGCATACAACTGGAGCAACGCAACTTCCGGCAACATCGCGGAGCTCAGTCCTACCGTAACAACCACTTATACAGTGAGCGGATTTTCTGCCCAGGGCTGTGCTTCCGATGCGTTGACTACCGTGACCGTGGTTGATACACTCGTAGTTTCGGTGAGTTCCACTGTTTTATGTCTTGGCGATTCGGTTGCCTTAAGCGCATCGGGCGCTACTTCTTATACCTGGGCAAACGGTTCCAACGCTTCGGGCATCACTGTCAACCCGGGCATCAGCACCAGCTACAGCGTTACAGGTTTTGCATCGGGTTGTCCGGCACCTGCGCTGGCTATTGCTACTGTCATCGTTAACCAGCCGCCCCTCGTCTCAGTGTATCTGCCTATTCAAACGATTTGCATTGATGATGACGCGCTTGTGCTGAGCGGACATCCCACAGGGGGTATATATAGCGGCAACGGACTGAATGGAAATATATTTGATCCCTCCCTGACCGGTAAGGGGAATTTTATGCTGGTGTATTCTTTTACTGATAATAACAGCTGCAGCGCATCAGACAGCGCGGTGGTGACCGTGGACCTGTGCAGCGGATTGGAGGATTTATCAGGAGCGGGCTTCGCCAACATATATCCCAATCCGGCGAAAGACTTTATTTATGTTGATCTAAAGCTCTTTGAAGAAACCAACAGCGCAAAAGTTTATGATGGTTTTGGCAGGGAAGTATTGAGCGTTGCCATTGTCGCAAGGCCTTTTGCTATTGACGTATCAGCCATTTCTGCGGGTTTGTATTTTGCCGTGATCTCACATCAGGCGACCAGGGTTTCATTGAAATTCTTCAAAGAATAATTTTGTTTTTTTAAAGGTGTTCCAAATCTAAATGGTTAACTTTAAGTCCTCAAATATTATTGTGAAATTGCTGCGCCCTGCGCAAAAAAATAGATACCTATGAAAAACACACTTAAATCGCTTGGCCTGAAAGATATCAATGAAGGTTGTTCGACCGGCAGCAATTGGTTCGCCAGTGGAAGCAACCTGGAATCATACAGCCCCGTGGACGGCAAGTTGATCGCGACTGTTAAGTCAGCCACAGATGCCGATTATCAGAAAGTGATTGGCGCCGCCAATGAAGCGTTTAAATACTGGAGAAATGTGCCTGCGCCTAAACGTGGCGAAATTGTTAGACAGTTTGGCGATAAATTACGCGCTAAAAAAGCCGATCTCGGCAAACTCGTGTCCTATGAAATGGGTAAATCTTACCAGGAAGGTCTGGGGGAGGTTCAGGAAATGATAGACATCTGCGACCTGGCCGTGGGCATGTCGCGGCAATTGTTTGGTTTGCAGATGCACAGCGAACGCAGCAATCATCGCATGATGGAGCAATGGCATCCCCTCGGTGTAGTGGGCATTATCAGCGCATTTAATTTTCCCGTGGCCGTTTGGGCATGGAACACAACCCTGGCCTGGATCTGCGGCGACGTTTGTATCTGGAAGCCTTCCGAAAAAACACCGCTTTGTTCGATCGCCTGTCAGCATATCTGGAACGAAGTAGCCAAAGAAAATAATTTGCCGGAAGGCATTTCTTCACTCATCAATGGCGATTATAAAATAGGGGAATACCTTACGGCAGATACTAACGTTTCGCTCATTTCCGCAACCGGTTCAACCCGTATGGGCAGAATTGTAGGCGCAAAAGTAGCAGAACGTTTTGGTAAAAGCATATTGGAACTTGGTGGTAACAACGCCATCATTATCACCGAAAACGCCGACCTCAACATGACGATTGTAGGCGCTGTATTTGGCGCTGTAGGAACGGCCGGGCAACGTTGCACCAGCACCCGACGGCTTATTATTCACGAAAACGTATACCAGAAAGTAAAAGACAGTTTAATTAAAGCATACGGTCAATTAAAGATCGGTGATCCTTTAGATGAAAAGAATCATGTGGGACCGCTTATCGACAAAGATGCCGTTGAGAATTACCTGAATGCCCTCGAAAGCGCGATCTCGCAGGGAGGCAGGATCATTGTTAACGGCGGTGTTCTTGAAGGAAATGGATATGAAAGCGGATGTTACGTGAGACCTGCTATTGTTGAAGCGGAGAACCACATGGCCATCGTACAGCATGAAACCTTCGCGCCGATCTTGTATCTTATCAAATATAAAACACTGGAAGAAGCCATTGCCCTGCAAAACGGGGTGCCACAGGGTTTGTCGAGCGCCATCATGACGGTGAACATGCGTGAAGCCGAATTGTTTTTAAGTGCTGCCGGCAGCGATTGCGGCATCGCCAACGTGAACATCGGCACCAGCGGCGCTGAGATTGGCGGCGCCTTTGGCGGTGAAAAAGAAACAGGTGGTGGTCGCGAGAGCGGTTCTGATGCCTGGAAGGCCTATATGCGCAGGCAAACCAATACACTTAATTGGGGAAATACGTTGCCGTTGGCGCAAGGGATTAAGTTTGACCTGGGGTAAAAGATCGCAGCCTTAATACTTCCAGTGAGCGGGTACCAGGGGTCCGGCCTCATAAAATTTTCATGGGAAATCTTTGCTTCTTTAAAGGCGAGGCCAAAAAAGTTTTCGAAAATCATCAGCGTTTAGTTGTTTGGCGATGAACTTTTTTGGACGGCTTGTGCGTGGACGCTGCGCTTTTCCGGCCCTTCGCCGGAAAATGATCGTAGCGTCGGCTTAAAGAGGCAAATGATTTACCAGAAAATTTTATGTAGCCTTGATCTTTTGTTACTTTTCCATCAAGGGAAAAGTAAGGCGCAAAATCGTTTTTTGGTAAACGCTTTCCCACATACAATAATTCTGCTCCCGATAAAAATAAATTTCGCTTTTATTATCTGAGTACTGCTTAACGTTTCGTCATCGGCTGTGCATCGTTGCTCTTTTCAGAGCCTTCTTCTTTAAAAGGATTGCGGGGAATCCATTCCGCCGGCTGCAAAAGCCCTATAAACGGTTTTTGAATGATCCGGGATATGGTGTTTTGGGGTTTAATATAACAGATCAGATCTTCCGGCCTTGCGCCAACCGTTGTCTTTATTTCAGCGGCGGTCCTGCCCAGGTTTACCCTGGTTCGTTTATTCTGTATGGCCTCGTTGAGCAAACTGTACAAGATATTCTGATAAAGATTTAACTCGTGGTTTAATTCATATTTAAAACCAATGTAATGCGCTTCAAGCGATCCATCAGGCATTAAGAAACTGCTGCTAAAAGCCACGAGTTCACCGTTCATGAAAATTCCCCTGATGTTGAACTGTGTTTTAAAGACAGCTTTCACTTCGCTGAAATAAGTCGCCGGCAACTTGATGAGCCTGAACTTGGCTTTTTCGAAAACCTCTTCGTAAAGGGTGTAAATTTCTTTTTCACGATTTTTTATTTCCTCCTGTTCCAGTTGCCTTTGTTGGAGACTTTGAACGCTTTTGAAAATGGATTTGGCCCTGTTGCGGTATTTTTTTGAAAAAAGCGCGATGTATTCTTCAAGCGAATGAACGCCGGGTGGAATCTCTACGATGAGGTTGGGTTCAACATGGAAAGAAGAATATTTCTCTTCGAGGTAGAGAGCCTCCGGTTGCAGCGGTTCATGAAAGTCCTTTATTAAGATGGCAGAAAGACCACCCTTTAGCCTGTCTTCTTTTGATATCACTTCCGTGATATTCAGAAGCAGGGCCGAGGCCTGTTCCTGTGGAGTTTTGCTGTCAAATATAAAGCCGTACTCCCCGCTCACTAAATTATTGCCACAGGTAAAAAGGCGCAACAATACTTCATCTTTATTCGCGCCCAGGTAATTCTCAAAAATTTTCAGACGTTTTGAGCCTGACGCGTCCACCTGTCCTTCTAAAATTTCGCCAAATACCTCGGCTTTGAAGTCCACCACCTGGAAATAAATGATGCCGCAGGGTTTCGCCTGGTGATAAACGATCACGTAGCGGGCCATGAGTTTGGTGTGCCGGCCGGCTTCAACAATTTTGAGATAATCCCTTTGTAAAAAAACGCTGTCGCCGGTGATGCTTTTCCATTGTTGTTGGGGCACAGCGTCGGCCTTTTCGAAAAGGGTAAATGAAAAATTATCGTCGAGTTTTCTGAAAGGCAGAAATCTTTTCTTTGAAGATACGGGTTTGCAGAAGCTAAACATGGAGGGTTTAAAATTACGGATTTATATTTTCACCACTCTTCCGCCTGTCAATAATTTCAGCCAAAAGAAGTAAAATTCAGCAAATTTTTATGGACTTATAATGTTTAAATTAGCACAACAACATCTTGAAAATTGTAAGCGGAATAAAATTTAACCTGCAATGGATCATCGCTATCCTGGTGGTTTCGGTTATTTTTATTCATCTCAACCAGGAACGCTTTAAGACCCTGAACGTGATAGATCACGATATAGCCCACTATTACAGTTATCTGCCTGCTTTTTTTTACGAGAACGATCTTTCACTTTCATTTCTAAACGACAGCCTTCATCAAAAAACAGAGGCAAGGTATTACCAGCCGAACAAAACCCCCGATGGGCAACCGGTGATTAAAATGAGCATGGGCATGGCCCTGGGCTACCTGCCATTTTTTGGTTTGGCGCATTTGTATGCTTCCGTGTCTGGTGAAGCCGTTAGCGGTTTTTCGCCGCCTTATCACTTCGCGGTTTTGTGTTCCTCGCTGTTTTATTTTGTGATTGGCCTGCTCTTCCTGTATAGGGTATTGAAGAATTATTTTGACGAGCGAAGCACTTTAATAGCCCTGTGCAGTTTATGTTTCGGGACCAACATCTATTTTTACCTCACCATAGGGGCGGGTATGTCGCACACCTTCAGTTTTATGCTGGTGGCCGCGTTTGTTTATTATACAATTTTGTGGTACAAATTCCAGGCTTTGAAAAATGCGATTTGCCTGGGCCTGCTTGGCGGCTTGCTGGTTTTGGTGAGGCCGGTGAACATTTTAATTTTTGTGTTTTTCTTTTTGTATGGTCTTGGGTCAGCAGAGGATCTGAAATCCAGACTTAAGTTGTTTCTGGGGAACGGATCGTCTTTGATATTCATTTTTATTTGCAGTGTGTTGGTTTGCCTTCCTCAATTGTTATACTGGAAGTCGGTAAGCGGGCATTATTTTTTTAATTCGTACGTGGGCGAACATTTTTATTTTGGCAATCCTCATGTGTTCGATGGATTATTCAGCTTCAGGAAAGGCTGGCTGGTGTATACACCGTTGATGTTTTTTTCACTGGCAGGATTTTTTCTGTTGAGAAAAAAGCTTAGCGTTTTCTTATTGGTGATTCCTGTTTTTTTTGTAGCGTACCTCTACGTCGTTTTCTCCTGGTGGTGCTGGTGGTACGGCGGTTCTTTCGGACAAAGGGTACTGATAGATATTTACCCGGTGTTGATGATCCCGCTGACTGCTTTTTTTGAATACATCAATGCTCTTCATAAAATAAAGAGGGCAAGCATCTACAGTATAGTTGCGTTGCTGGTGTTGTTAAACCTGTTCCAGACCATACAGGCCAAGTACAACATCATACACTACGACAGCATGACGCGGACCAATTATTTTAAAGTGTTTTTTACCATCAGTAAGCAAGCCGACAGGGAAAAATATCTGAAACACCCGGATTATGAAAAGGCACTGAAAGGAGAGGATGAGCATTAGCACCTTTATCGCATAAATGCTGTAAAAGCAACTATCCCGAACGGAAAAATCCGTAAATTTAGAACGTCATGTATAGATTATTTAAACTGTTCTGGAAATACAACCTGCCCCGCTGGTCCATCCTGTTCATCGATACCTTTATCTGCGCCTTCGCATTAACCATCGCGTTTTTGCTGCGCTTTAACTTTGAGAACATTCCCGCAGCCGATAAAAAAAATATGCCCCTGGATTTCCTGGTGGTATTGTCGATAAGGTTCATTTCTTTTTTTGTATCCAAAACATACAAGGGCGTGGTACGTTATACCAGTTCCCGAGATACCATCCGCATTTTCCTCGTGATCCTGGTTGGCAGTCTCATTGTTTTTTTCCTCAACCTGGCCAGTCTAAAAACCGTGGGTTATTATTTTATCCCGAGCTCGGTGATCATTATCGATGCTTTGGTTTGCCTCTTCGTGATGATCAGTTCACGGCTGGCGGTGAAGACCCTTTATTTTGAAAGTAAAAACCCAGGCAAGGAAAAAACCAACGTGGTGATCTATGGCGCGGGTGAAGCCGGCATCATTACCAAAAGAACGCTCGACCGCGACGCAGCCATTAAGTATAAGGTGATTGGTTTTATCGATGATGATGAGAAAAAATCGGGCAGGAGCCTGGAAGGTGTGTTTATCTACAAACAAAATAAATTACAGGAACTCATCAAACTCAATGATGTTGAACTGGTGATTATTTCCATACAGAACCTTTCCTCCAAAAAGAAAAACGAAATTACTGATATCAGCCTCATCAATAACGCGCGGGTACTGCATGTGCCGCCTCCCACCAAATGGATCAACGGGGAACTGAGTTTTAACCAGATCAAAAGCATTAAGATCGAGGACCTGCTGGAACGTGACCCCATCAAGCTTGATCACGATGTGATCAACTCCCAACTCAATGGCAAAACCATCCTGATCACCGGTGCAGCTGGCAGCATTGGCAGTGAGTTGGCAAGGCAGTGCCTGAGGTTTAATCCTTCTAAAATTTATTTGCTCGATCAGGCCGAAACCCCCATGCACGACCTGGAACTGGAATTTTCGGATAAACTGCCGGCATCAAAATTTGAAGTGATCATGGGTGATGTGAGAAATGTTGAACGCATGAAAAATGTGTTTTCCACCTTCAGGCCACAGGTTGTTTTTCACGCCGCAGCCTACAAACACGTCCCCATGATGGAAAACAATCCTTCTGAGTCCATCCTCACCAATATTCTTGGAACAAAAAATGTAGCTGACCTGGCCAACCAGCACAAAGCTGAGCGTTTTGTATTTGTAAGCACCGATAAAGCGGTGAATCCCACCAATGTGATGGGCGCCAGCAAACGCATCGCCGAAATCTACATCCAAAGTCTTGGTAAAAAATCGGCAACCAAATTCATCACCACACGTTTTGGGAATGTATTGGGCTCCAATGGTTCCGTGATCCCAAGGTTTAAACAACAGATCGAGCAGGGTGGGCCTATCACTATTACACATCCCGAGATCACCCGTTTTTTTATGACCATCCGCGAAGCCAGCCAACTGGTACTCGAAGCGGCGAGCATGGGCAAGGGCGGAGAGATCTTTGTGTTCGACATGGGCAATTCGGTGAAAATAGTGGACCTGGTGCGCAAAATGATCCTGCTCTCGGGTTTAAAGGAAGGCAAAGACATCGCCATTGAATACACCGGATTAAGGCCCGGAGAAAAACTATACGAGGAATTGCTGGCTAACAGCGAAAACACGTTGCCTACACACCACAGCCAGATTTTGGTGGGCAAGGTGCGCGAATACGAATATGAGGATGTGAAAGAGATCATTAACGGCCTCATCAAATCTTTTGATACCCAGGACAACGAAGTCATCGTGCAGCGCATGAAAGACCTGGTGCCTGAGTTCAAAAGCAACAATTCTATTTTTCAAAAGCTGGATTAACATGAGAGCCTTATTTTTCTTCCTTGTTATTTCAGTTTGTCTTTGCGGATCAATATCCAGGGCGCAGGTGAAAGTACCAAAAAGTGACAAACCAAAGCTGGTAGTGGGCATTATTGTAGACCAGATGCGCAACGACTATATCTATCGTTACTGGGAGCGTTATGGTAAAGGCGGGTTCAAAAGACTGGTGAATGAGGGGTATTACTTTAAGAATGCGCACTACAATTATATTCCAACCTATACCGCGCCTGGGCACAGCAGCATCTATACCGGGGCTACCCCGCGTGCGCACGGCATCATCGGTAACGACTGGTTTTTGAGATCGGGCAAAGGTTACGCGTATTGCGTTCAGGATACCAATGTGCAAACCGTTGGGTCAACCGGCAAGGCCGGCCAGATGTCGCCAAAGAACCAGTTGAGTTCAACCATTGGTGACGAGTTAAAAATGAGCAGCAATCAAAAAGCAAAAGTTTTTGGCATCGCCTTAAAAGACAGGAGTGCCATATTACCTGCCGGCCACGCCGCCGATGGGGCCTTCTGGTACGACGATGTTAGCGGTAATTTTATTTCTTCAACCTGGTATGTAAAAGAGTTGCCGGTATGGGTGAAAGCTTTTAATGAAAAGAACTGGACCAAAACCCATCTCGCAAAGGACTGGAAGGCGCTTTACGCCATGGAAACATATAGCAACTCCATTCCCGATGAAAATAATTATGAATCGGCGCCAAATAAAAAGGAGAAAGCGGTGTTTCCTTATAGTTACAAAACACAGTTAGAGAAGAATAGTTTTGCGGTGATTAAAGCCTCACCTTATGGCAATTCGATGACAAAAGACCTGGCCATAGCCTGCATAGTGAACGAGCAGCTGGGCAGGGACCAGTTAACGGATCTGTTGTGCGTTAGTTTTTCAACGCCGGATTACGTGGCACATGCTTACGGCCCGCGTTCTGCCGAAATAGAAGATATTTACCTGAGGCTGGATAAGGACATTGAGGAATTACTAAATGTACTGGACAAGGAGGCCGGAAAAAATAACTACACTGTGTTTTTGACGGCCGATCACGGTGGCGCCGACGTGCCCAATCATTTAACCGATCAGAAGATCAACGCCGGGTACATCAATGAAAAGGAACTGCGGGCAAAGATCAAAAATTATTTCCAGGAGACCTGGGGCGACAGCCTGCTGCTGGCGAGCCTCAGCAACGAGCAGGTTTTTATCAATAACAGAAAGCTTCTGGCCCTTAAACTTGATAAGGATAAAGTCGAAGAAGGTTTATGTGAGTTCCTGACCGGCATTAAGGGTATCGCGGAAGCTTATCCTTCGGCGCAGTTAAAAAGCCCGGCCTGTGGATCCAACAACTACCTGGCCCTGCTTCAAAACGGTTACAGTCAGAAGTTAAGCGGTAATGTGGCGTTTATTTATGAGCCCGCATGGATGGATCACGCGGATAAAGGCACGACACATGGGGCCGGTTACAACTACGATACGCATGTGCCATTACTGTTTTTTGGAAGCGGGATCAAAAAAGGAGATTCCTATAACTACACCACGATTACGCAGATAGCCCCAACGGTTTGCGAGTTGTTGCAGATCAACCAACCTAATTCGACTATCGCGGAGCCGCTGAATGAGTTTTTCAGGTAACATTACGAATGTATAACCACTAAGGCACTGAGCGCACAAGGAAACACTAAGTTTTTGTCGCTGAGCTGTTCTATTAAGTCTGGTTAAAACGGCCAACACCATTGTACACATCTTTTTTCTTTGTGTTCCTTTGCGCCCTTTGTGGTTAAGTCTTTGTCGCTGAAGTGTTCCATTAAATCTGGTTAAAACGGCCAACACCATTATACACATCTTTTTTCTTTGTGTTCCTTTGCGCCCTTTGTGGTTAATAGACGTCCGGTTACTGTGCCCTCACCATCTCCTTATGCCCCAATGATAATTTCATATTGCTGGTAGGTCCGGAAAAATTAAGCTTCAGGCCTTTCGAAGTTTCAGCGGATTCACCGGAGCTTTTTGGAATGTAATTTTTGCCGCGTTTTTTTAAATTGCTCCAGGGAATTAAAATATTGATATTGGAGCTTTCTTTAAAATTGTAAATGCCGGTGACAAAAAGATTAAGAATGTTGGAGCCAATCTCGAGTTCCTGTATGTCCATTTCATAACCCCTGATCCTGAAACGCTGGTTGAGCTCACTAAAGGTAACATTGTCGAAATCTCGGTTCTTGAAAATAAAATTTGACATGCTTTGCACAGGTTCAAAATTCAAAAGTTGGCCGTCTTTTAATTTTAATTTTACATCGGCTGCCATGGTTTCGGTAATTACTTCCATTTTTTCGTCGAGCTCGGCCTTTATCACGGCGTGCATCGAGAGTGTGCCCTGGAGGTGCCTGCTTTGTATTTTTTTCTGACCGAAATTTTCAAACTCGTCAAACATCCTGTTGATATTAATGTCTTCCATGTCGAATTCGGCATTCACTTTATTGAGTTTGTAAATGCTCCCCTTCATGGCGATCTTTCCCTCGCAGGTATTGGCTTTAACCGATTTGATAGTCAACAGGTTGTTTTTGTGAGACATTTCTATGCTGGCGTTCTGGGCCTCTACTTTTCTCACGAAGAGTTTTTTAGCAAACAGTGTTACATTAAATTCAAAATTACTTTCACCTGCGTCCTGTACGTTCTGTTTATACTCTGCAGTTGTTTTTTTGTTGAGCTTTTCCTCCATCTGCGCTTCGGTTTCTACGGTGGCGACCTTTGGATGGATGTATGAATTGAGGTTGAGATAATCGGATCTTGCATTCAGCGTCGCCTTTAACGAATTACCGTAGCCCAATACATAATTTACAAAATTTTCGACCCTGCCAGTCAGAGCCGCTTCACCGGCATCCATTTTCAGCAGGAGATTTTCAAATTTGAGATCGCGGTTATTTACGTTGGCTCTGCCTTTTACAACATAGGTGTAAGAATCATTTTTTTTCTGATAACTAAAGTCATTTAAAAAGAGATCAGCGTTCAGACGCATGGCAGAACTCAAAAAGTCTCTGGTGTTTAATTTATTGGTGGGACCTGAATAATTTACTTTTATCACACAATTGCCTTTTAAGTTGAAATCCTGCGCGACTTTGAATTTAATTTTCGGTGCTTCCACCAGAAGGCGGGCCCTGATGTCGATAAATGGATCAACAAGATTGGCGATGCTGACTGAAGCAGTAAACGGGTGGTCGTAGAGTTCGCCCTTAATGGTTTTAAAAACGATTTTTCCTTCTTCAGCGTTACCCATCTGTCTCAATGAATCAAGGCTCAGGATGGTGCCGTGAAACGAAACCTTACTATATGGAATTTTACTGTTGCCTATTTTAACATCATTGTCTTTTACGTCAAAGTTCACGATCAGGATGGGATCTTCCTTAATACCTAACTTGGCAACGATCAGGGCGTTGATGTCAAATGGTTTTTCAACTGTAAAATTGTCGAGCACCTTTTGCAGCTTTGGGGTGAGCAGCCCTGAGGCTTTCGCGTAGTTAACGTCGCTGCTTGCGATCCTGAGCATTAATTTTTTTTCCTCTCCCAGTTGTATAAATGAGTTAACGTTGTAGCGGTGCTGGTCTATTGTTACATAAGAAGAGGGATGCACGACGATCATTTTACTTTTGTTGTAAACGCTGAAATCCAGTTCGGGTTTAACGGCGGTGTTTTGCAGAAATGCCCCTTTGCTTTCATTGAACAACAGGCCGCCGATGAGGATGCCTCCGTCGAGGTGGGCCACTACGCCATCTTCAGCGTGTTTTAACCTGATGATGTTGTTTACAAAAAGAATGTCGATGTTTTGTTTTTTATCGCGGTTAATGAAATTGAACTGCACATTTTTGATGCTTACCTTTTTTATTTCGAAACTGAGCATGGAAGAAGTTTGTGGCTGCTTGCTGCTGTCGGGTGTTGATTTAAAATCAAAGTTCCTCGCCCCGTCGGTGTTTTTAATGAGTTGTATGCCGGCATTTTTTATCGAGACCGAATTAACGATGAATTGTTTTTCGAGTAATTTGAGCAGGTTAAAAGATAGAGAAATAGACTCCGCCTTAAGGAGGGGTTCATCTTTTACAGTATAGAGGTCGCTGGCCAGGTAAATATTTTTGAGTTCAACAGAGGCGTGGGGCCAGTTGCTCAAAAAAGAAACATCAGCGTCTTCTACCTTCAGTGTTAACGCATAGTCGGTTTTTAACGTGTCGATGAGCACATTGGCCATTTCCTTTTTGTAAAAACGAATGAGGATAAATACGCCCAGCGCCACCAGCACAAGAATGATGACAAAAGCCAGTAAGATGCGCTTGATATACTTCATTGGAAGCTGGTATAGTCTTTTATCGTTGCCATTTCACGGAAATATCCGTTTTACTAATTTAAACTAATTTTTGATTATGATGTGCCGGGAAACAAATCAGATGGGGTTTTAGGGTATTCATACCGCTAATTCTATGAAAATATTGTGCCAGTGGCTAAATCCTATTGAGGTGTTAAATCAGGGTAAAGCGTAGTCCTATACCGCGCACGAAATGAGATTGATCGCAGAAAGCGGCATCTGGCTGAAGAGCTCTGGACACCGGCCTCATAAAATTTTCCTGGGAAATCATTGGGGCTTTAAAAGGGAGTTCAAAAAAGGTGAAATGCGCGCTGGCTGTTGTATTGCCCGACAATAGTTTCAAGAAAAAAAGAGAAAAGAAAAACCCCCGTCAAGCTCCTGATTTTGGGCTATTAAGGGGGTTGATTTTCAGGGTAAGTAATGGGGCTCGAACCCACGACCCTCGGTACCACAAACCGATGCTCTAACCAACTGAGCTATACCTACCATTTTAAACCCTGAAACTAACGAGAACCCGTTGTAATTACACTGAGTTCTGCTTCGGGGTTTAGGACGGCAAATGTAATAAATTTTTAAATAAAGAGTAAATTTTTAAGCAAAAGAATTCTTCCTTACCGCGGGAACAGTACAAATTTAGCGGATGAGCGTGACATTACCCTTGCGGAAAGTTTCTTCACCGTTGATGCATCGGGCTTTTAAATACCAGCCAAAAACGCCAACATCTGCGGGCCGGCCTTTATAAACACCATCCCAGCCCTGGGTTTTATCGGTGGTTTCAAAAACCATTTCGCCCCAGCGGTTGTACACAGCGAAATAGATGTCTTCTATTTTTAAACCCCGCACTAAAAACAGATCGTTTTTATTATCACCGTTTGGTGTAAAAGTATTAGGTACAAAAGCGTCTTTGTCAATACAGCCTTCGGTATAAGCTTCCACCGTTACTTCTGCCTGTTGCGAACAGGCGCTGCGGGTAGCAACCGCTGTATAGGTCGTTGGCCTGTCGGGTTTCGCGGTTACAACATAACCGGTTGGTGGCGTGGTGCTGCCGGGAGGATACCAGGTGACAAGGTATCCGGGGTCACCTATGTAGGTAAGTGTTGTACTGTTGCCGGTGATCACAACCTGTGGATTGGCCTGCGCGGCCGCCGGTATCACTGAAAGCGGCATAACATACACATCTGTGACAAGCAAAAAGGTACAGGGTAAACCGTTTACTGAATTGGTGGTGGTGATCACCACCGAGTATTGTGTGTTCACCGATGGAGTAGCGTTGGGATTGCTCATGTATGGATAGTCGAGACTTACCGTTGGTGTCCAGGCGTAGGCGGTGCCCCCGGTGGCGCTCAATTGTACACTGCTGCCCTTGCAAACCATAGTTGACGCCCTGATGCTCACCGGCGGCGGCGGCGGTACATTCAGCGGTTTAAATACAGAATCTTTGCAGCCAAAATTATTAGTAACGATCAGTTTCACATTAAAATTTCCACCGGTGGCGTAAAAATGATAAGGGTTCTGAACGGTGCTGGTAATACCCGGCGCCAGGCGCCAGTTCCAGTCGGTGATGTTAAAGGTGGAAAGATCTGTAAAATACATGCCCCCGCCGCAGGGATTGCCGCTATAACTAAAGCTGGCTGTTGGTGCGGGCCGCACCAATACCTGCGTAGTGATCGTTCCTGAACAGGGAAAACCAAAGGCATTATTAAACACATTGATGGTATAAACAGTGGTGACGCTCGGATGCGCGATGGGCGCGGCAATAGTGCTGCCGCTGAGACTGGCTGCGGGAGTCCAGGTATAACTTGTTCCCCCCGACGCGGTGACCTGCACGCCTGAGCCGTTACAAACACTGCCACTGCTGGCAACGCCGGGTGAAAAATTAAAAATGGTGAGGGGTTTGCTCATGGTGTTTGAGCAACCGTTAATATCGGTGGCGGTTAACGAAATGCTGTAGTTGCCGTTGCCGGGATAAGTGTATGAGGGCGCCGACAGTGTGGAGGTGGCAGAATTACCAAAGTTCCACAAAAAAGGGTTTGGCCCGAAATTGCCGACAGAGGTGTTGCTCGTTATTATGGTATTGGTGCAGGGTGTTGTAGTGAAAGAAAAGTTAACGGTAGGCGTGGGGTAAACGTTGATCACTATGCTGGTGCTGTCTCTCGTGTTACAGAATTGTTTTTCTATCACCAGCAGCGTAATGGTGTATGAACCCACATTGGTATAGGTATGAACGGGGTTAATGATCTGTGAGGTGGTGTCATTGGGCCCGCCTCCCAGGTTCCAGAGGTATTGTAACCCTGGCGACGAAAGGTTGGTATAGGTAATGGTCACCGAATTACAGCCCGCAATGGTGTTGGAACCAATGGCCGCGGTCACTTTGGGCTGATAGTCGAATTTGGCCACGCCATTGTTGCAGTTAAAATTATCGGTATTATGGTTGGGAGTGCCCGGTGTACCCGGCCAGGCGCCAGGGGTCACAGGAAAATCCTGGTTGGCGCCGGTTACGTTGTTGCCGCCACAACCCGCGCATATCGACTGATACAGCACGCCGCTTTCACTGATGCGCGAAGTGCCGCCATCCACATGTTCTTCCGACAAGTTCCCACCAAAATAGGTACCGTATTTAAGACTTAAAAAATTGGGCTGCAATACCATAAAATAAAAATCATGGCCGTTGGGTGACACACCCTGGAAGGCATCCGGCGTCACCGGCATGTTGTTGAGGTAAAGACAGCTGATAAAATTCCCACCCCAGCCCGTGAGACTGATAGAGCCACTGCATTTATCAACGCTGAAGGCCGAAGGAGAAATGTCGAGGGAGGCCGTGCCGCTGCCTATCACCGTCGATTTATCAAGTGTTGTCAGCTGATCATCAAAGCGCATGAGAAACTGGTGGGAATTGGGATTTGAATAGATGCCCGGACTCACCGGCATGTTGCCCAGCGACTGCCCGAAAATATAAATCCTTCCTATCCTGTCGCTTTGCACAAAGTAACTCTGGTCGTAAGCCGCGGTGCCAACGTAGGTGGATTTTTGAAGCACGCCGCCTGTGGCGCTGATCTTCGCGATATACCCATCGGCTTTTCCGCCTCCGGCCGTTGTCTGGTAGCAGCCCGCCACCACCGGAAAGTCGGGACTGGTTGTGCCCCCGGTAACATAAGCCTGAAAATTATCGTCAATGATCAGCGAATAACCCGCGTCGTTTTTACTGCCACCCAGGTAGGTGCTGTATAACAGGGTAGAGAGGTTGTTCGAAAATTTAAAAACCACCGCGTCCTGTGGGCCGTTGAGCGCGTTCTGCAAAGCATTCACGGTAGGAAAGTTAGATGATTTGGTGGAGCTGGTAACATATACATTGTCGTTCTTATCCAGCTGGATCTCGCCCCGGTACTGATCACCGTAATTGTATTGCAATGAATCGGCAGGGTATTCGTTCGGTAAAACATAGCCCCCTGGCGCGAAACATGGGAACACCGTTTGTGTTGGCGGGGCATAGTTGTTATAGTTAACGCCGTCGTTCGCCGTTCCGCCGATGTAGGTAGATGCCACCAAAGACGTACCTGTGCTGTTGAATTTGCACACGTAAATATCGGTGCCGGAATTAAATTTGGTGCCGTTAAACTGGAAGAACATAAATGTACCACCGTTGAAACTGGCGTCGTAAGGCGTACCGGCCATAGGAAAGTCTGATGAACCGGTGGCGCCATAGAGGTATAAATTATTGTTGGCGTCGGTAACCATACTTGTAACGATCTCTGCCTGCATGCCGCCGAGGTAGGTAGAGTAGTCAAGCGCGGTACCTGTTGAATTGTATTTGGTAACCACCACATCGGTGATGCCGTAAATTACCGGTCCTGCAAACGTGATGTCGTATGGACCCGAAGAAGGAGCGGTGGGGTATCCATTATTAAAAACGGTACCGCCCGCGTATAAATTGCCATTCTTGTCGTAGGTGGCGGTCATGCCGAAATTGTCTGCGGTGGAGCCCGATTGGGCCGCGAATAAAAGCACGGGGTCAATAACGAGTTCGTAGTTTTTGTTGTAGCCTTCGGGAAAATCAAAACTGAGGATGTTGCCTTTTAATACATACCTGCAGGCCACCTGCTTTACCCTGTTATTGATGAGTTGGTAGGCATAGGGTTTCTGCTCTATGACTTCGTTTACAGACAGTGAAAAAACCAGTGACCCGTTCTTTAATTTCATTTTACTGATGCCAACATATTCTAATTGAATCACCGATGGATCTGTTTTTGGTTTTATATAAAAATTGTACTTCAAACCTGTAGCGCTGGTGATGGCTTCGTAGTCGATGCCATTGTATAAATTGCGCAGGATCACCTGGTGGTAGTTGGCTACATTGCCCTGCCATTTACTTTTGTCGCTGCCCAGAAAAAAATTCTCGTAATCGGGACCTTTTTGGCGTTTTTCTACTTCCTGAACCGGGTTACAGCCTTTAAAAAAAACCTTGTACGCGTGACATTTGATATTCATATCCTTGTACCCGCCTTTGGCAAAGCCCCCATGGTGTATGCTCCGGTATTTCTTTTTGTCGTAAAAATCAAAGGTGAGGCAGGTTTTTTCCAGGAACAGCGCGCCCCCATCCAGTTGCGCGCGAAACAGGATCTTTTCATCCCACTGGCCTTTGTTTTCGGTAAACTTTAAAGCCGGGCTAATATGTGGGATAACGATGTGCCTGCTGGAATCAGACTGCCCGGAAACCGGAAGAACACCAATGATAAATAAGAGTATAACCAGTAATTTTTCAGGCATCAATCAAATATAAGTTAAAGTGGTCTTTTTTGCAAGGCGGTGCGGGGTATAATTAGTAGAAGCAGCAGATAATTTATTGACTGTTTTTGATCTGCCTCGCGGACCTTTTAACACAATATAGAAACCTTAAACCATTTATTATATGAATGTTAAGTAAGTTCTTGTTATTTTTGCAGCCTTATGCCAAATCTTGTAGCCATAGTAGGAAGACCCAATGTGGGTAAGTCAACATTATTTAACCGCCTTACCGAAACCCGGCAGGCTATTGTTGATGAAGTTTCGGGGGTAACCCGCGACAGGCACTATGGCAAAGCCGAGTGGCAGGGCGTGGAATTTAGTGTTGTTGATACCGGCGGTTACATCAAGGGCAGCGACGATATTTTTGAAGGGGAGATCCGCAAACAGGTAAACATTGCCATCGAAGAATGCACCGCTCTTTTATTTGTGGTGGATGTGGTGGAAGGCGTTACAGCCTATGATACAGAAGTGGCCAAAATCATCAGGAAAAGTAAAAAACCTGCTATTATCCTGGCCAATAAAGTCGACAGTCATGATAAAGCCGCATACGCGGCTGAATTTTACCAGTTTGGACTGGGCGATGTTTATCCCATTTCAGCCATCACGGGCAGCGGCACCGGCGATTTCCTGGATAAGCTGGTGGAAGTGCTTCCCAAAGATGAAAAAGGACTCGACGAAATAGAACTGCCGCGTATTGCGATAGTGGGCAGGCCCAATGTGGGTAAATCATCATTAACCAACGCCCTGCTGGGCGAAGAAAGAAACATTGTTACAGCAGTGGCCGGCACCACCCGCGATACCATTCACACCCGTTATACCAAATTCGGCCATGATTTCTGGCTCATCGATACGGCTGGCATGCGCCGCAAGGCCAAGGTGCACGAGGATCTTGAATTTTACAGCGTGATGCGCACCATTAACGCCATCGAAAGCGCCGACGTTTGTTTGCTGATGATAGACGCCCAGGATGGTATTGAAGCCCAGGACCTGAGCATCTTAAGTTTGATTGAAAGAAACCGCAAAGGCCTCGCTATTATTGTAAATAAATGGGACCTGGTTGAAAAAGACACCAAAACCGCCAAGGAATACGAGGAAAGGATCAGGGAGAGAATCGCCCCGTTCAAGGACATTCCCATTTTATTTATTTCGGTGCACGACAAACAACGCATCATGAAAGCCGTTGACGTGGCCATGAAGGTGTATGAAAATAAAAAACGCCACATTCCAACGCGCGAACTCAACGATTTTATGGGGCGCATCATCGAAAATACACCGCCACAGGCTACCAAAGGAAAGTACGTGAAAATAAAATACATCACGCAGCTCAAAACAGAACCGTTATTTATGTTCTATTGTAATTTACCACAGTATGTTACTGAAGCGTATAAACGTTTCCTTGAAAACAAGATCCGCGAAAACTATGATTTCAGTGGGGTTCCCATAGTGATCAGTATGCGGAAGAAGAACTAACGATCTCTTTGTTTACTTCGATGAGTTCTTAAAGGTGACCTGAAAACCCAGGCTCGGCTTAACGAGAAATTCACAGGCTGAATGCTTTTCGAAAAAATTATTGTAATCTCCTGATGTCCTTAATGTAATGGCTTAGTCTCTTAAACTTTTGGTTAGGCGTTAAAGTACGTGCAATCCCGAAAACTTTCGAATAAGCGTCAAGGTAATTTATGCAAGGTAGGCACACAGATACGTCTGGGCGAGTGCGGTGGCTAACGGCGCTTTGGTGCGAACCCTCATTTTTCGTTTAGTGAGCCTTGGGTTTAACAAACCCAGCGAAAAATGAAGGTTGGCAAAGCGCCTTGATTTTTTGCTTACTTTTTTATCAAAGAAAAAAGTAAGAAGGAAAGACCGGAGATGCCCATTACGAGAAGACCTCAAAGGTTTTTAAATTCTCCCAACCTGACACCAGTACCCGTTCACTAGGCGGGGCAAAGATCTTATTTATTTCTTTTTTTTAAGGAAAGCCCTCACCTTTTTTGACAAGTTCAAAAAAACTATTCCTTCATCCCATTATTGAGCCAGCAGGTCACAATGTCTTTTTGAGTTTGTGTCAATGGTGGCAGTGGTGGCTGTGGCATACGGGTGGAGCCATTATCGTCTATCGCGCGCGCTTTGATCCTGCCTTCAGTTCCCTTTGCTTTTACTTCAAGGTAATTGGTTAACAGCGTTGAACCCGATGTGTTTGATGGCTGGTGACAACTCACACAATTATCGTCGATGATCTTTTTTACATGTTTGTTATAAGTGATGGTATCGCAGAAGCCTGGTGGCGGCAGAACCACAGGCTGTTTACCAACCTTTTTGATACAACCCGAAAATTGTATTACCGTAAAAAGTGATGCGAGCCCAAGGGCTGCCAGTAGGAGTTTACGTTTATTCATAAACAATAAATGGTTTTGTTTTGGTAAATGATTGTGTTTGCAGTGAAATAAAATATTGTCCCTTACTCAGGCCTTCAAGGTTCATTTGAACGCTGCCGTAACCCTGTTGCAGGGTGGTTGACCATTCTTTCACCACTTTGCCGTCAATAGCGGTAATGGTTGCTTTTACCTGGCTCTGGCCTTTGGGTGAAAAATAATTTAGCTGGGCGTTGGTTTTGGCAGGATTTGGAAACACATTATACATCTGCAGGGAGTTGACAATGTCATTCTGAAGATCGTTGATGCCCACTATTGGTGAGTTATCTACAACAATATTTTCATCACCCGGTAGATAGGCCGTGAAAGCAAAAAACACCAGCATCATTTCGTCGGTGGTGGATTCGCCCTGGTGCACGGTAACAGGGGGATTGCTGGGATTACTGGGATTGTTGGCAGTGTTGTCGTAAGCCGAAAGCGCAACGAGTGTGCTGCCGACCGCCACTTTGATGGGATTCCGGAAATTATAAACACCTTGCCATTTAAAATCCCAGTTGGGGATATTGATAAAAGGAATGGTGTCTTTTGTTGGTGTGTTATCGATGGCGAACACCTTCATGGATTTTCCGATGAGGTGCATGTGCGGGGCCACCGAAAGCAATGTAAAATAAGGAAATGGCAGCTGTAGGTTGGTAGTGGCCAGGCTTGTGGCGGTAAACGTTTTTACCATGTTGGGTGGGATCACCAATGGTCCGTTTTTGAGGTTGACCTCGCTGATGGCAGGCAGCATAAACACTTCCCTGAAAAGCGGCGAGGAGGTATTAGTGGCAAACTTGATATTAACCCGGGTACTGTCTAATTTAAGGTAGGTGCCTTTTGGATAATGGATCTGCAACACCAGCCTGGTGTTTTTTCTGAGCCTGGCGCCCATGCCGGCAGGGAATTTGATGTGCTGCGTGCCCGGCACCCATTCACCCACGAGTTTCGAATCGCTGCTGCCGGTGCCAAAAAAGGAGGTATAGCCAACGCCGGCGTCAGCGCTGTCTTTCAGCCTGATGAGGTTGGTGGTATCTTCATAAAGCAATACGTGGTGCACAATGGCCGAATTGCCCGGCCTTACCTCAATT
>JAZKFC010000011.1:0-119639 GCA_040386615.1 Bacteroidota bacterium | reverse complement strand
AGGCAAACTTGTCGGTGGTAAAATTGGTGTTGATGATAAAACAGCGGTACAGATCCGTAGCTGTATTCACAACATAATTCTGCATTTTGGCGGAAAAATCTATGGTGCTCAGTGCCGAATTGCCACTGGTATAAAGTGGCTGGGCCGGGGCGTTGGCGGTGTTGCCCTCTGGCGCGCCACCCAGTACCCATTGCGAAATTTTATCCTTGTCGGCGGCAGAGATCACCCTTTCATGTGCGAGGTGTTTGTAACCCGGATCTGGCGGCCATGGTGGCATATAGCCACTTTCAATATAGGCTTTCATCAGGTAGCGGTTGTTATACGCTTCACCATAGGTCATGAGCGGGTTTGGCGCCAAACCGCCCAGGTGGTGGCAGCTAGTGCAATTGCCATACAGAATTGGTGCGATATGCTCTGCCCAGGTTGGTGTTTGCGACCTTAAATTTTTAGCAAAGGCAATGCACACAACCAGCAGTAATAATTTAATGTGGGATTTCATGATAGATAAAAATAAAAAACTTTTTCCACAATTGGGCAAGTTTTAAAAATAAAACCTGTATTTTAGTTTTCTGTAATCCAAAACTATGAAGAAACTGAGCTATATCCTTGTATTCGTATCGTTTTTCGCTTCGGCGCAGGAAGATAAAAAAGGCAATGTTTTAACCAATACGGGCGACGCCGCAAAAATGATCGTGGCCAAACAAAAACTGTACGCCGGCGACCTGGTAAGCGCACTCAATACCTTTCGCGAAGTGGAAAAAAACAGCCCTAAAGACCCTACCGTTCTTTACTACGTGGGGTATTGCTATTTCGGCCTCAAGCAAAACGATAAAGCCAAGGAAACCCTGCTCAGGGCCGAAGCCGTTCAGGTGGATGTGAAACCTGAAACGTTCCTGGTGCTGGGCAAGATCTACCAGCAGGAAGAAAATTACGACAAGGCCATAGTGGAATTTACCACGCTTAAAAATACAAAAGGCGCGCCGGCAGAGGCGGTTGAAGAAGGTGATGTTTTACTGAGCCAGTGCCAGGTAGCCAAAACCATGATTGCAGGTCCGGTTAACATTGAGATAACCAACCTTGGTCCCGAGATCAACAGCAAGTACGACGATAAAAATCCATGTGTGACCGCCGACGCGAGCAAACTGGTGTTCACCACGCGCCGCCCCGAGGGCACCGACGCACCTGTTGATGCCGAGGGAGACGGCAAATATTTTGAGAATATTTATATTTCATCTTTCGACGCGGCTTCGGGCAACTATGTAAAAGCCGAACCTGTAAGCGGCTCGGTGAATACCAAAGCCCACGACGCCTGTACCAGCATTTCACCCGATGGCAAGCAGATCTTTGTTTACAAGAACGATATGAACGATAAAAACTCGCGTGGCGGTGATGTGTTTGTAAGCAAGATCAACCAGGGAAAATGGAAAAAACCTGAACCCATTGGCAGACCCATCGCCTCGAGCTACTGGGAAGGTGGCGCCTGCATTTCACCCGACGGCAAAACCTACTTTTTTACCAGCGAGCGCGAAGGCGGATTTGGTAAAAGTGATATCTGGATGGTTGAAAAAATAAACAAAAAAGAATGGGGCAAACCCGTGAACATGGGCCCTACCATCAATACCAAATACGATGAAGGCGGAATGTTCCTGGCGCCTGACGGAAAAACCCTTTTCTTTTGCAGCAACGGGCCTCAAAGCATGGGGGGCTACGATGTGTTCAGAACCGTGAACGAAGGCGGCACCTGGTCGGCACCCCAAAACCTGGGATATCCCATTAACAGCGCCGCTAAAGAAGGACAGCTGAGCCTGAGCGCCGATACGCGCTATGCTTATATTTCGAGCGAGCGCAAGGGTGGCCTGGGTGAAAACGATATTTACAGGATCAGCCTCAAAGATTACGCGATCCTCGAAAAAGATTTTAAGAAAAAATCGGGCAACGCATTGGGTATCTTAAAAGGCACTATCCGTGAGGGTGGCGAAGGGTATGGCGTTAGCGACGTTTCTATTTCTGTAACCGATGCCAATAACGCCGCTGTGGCTTCGGCCTTAACCAATGAGGTGGGTGAATATTTTATCACCCTGAGGCCGGGTAAATATGTGCTGCTCGTTAAAAAGAGCGGTTACCAGGAAATTAAAGAAAATATAGAGCTCACTCAAAGTGATAAGGAACCGATAGTGCTTGAAAAAGGATACCTGATCAAAAAATAAACAGGATTTCAGGCTGCTGACTTATTTTAACAGTTAATTATTATTAAAGGTCGGTTAAACGGGTTTTACTGAGGTTCAAATGCAGGGCTGTAACAAGTAATTAATTTATCTTTGTGTCAATGGAAATTGTAAAAGGGGCAGGGTTTATTCCCGGTGAATTATTAGGTAAAATAAATTCTCCTGCCGACCTCAGGAAACTCAGCGAAGATCAGCTGGAGCAATTAAGTTCTGAATTACGACAATATATTATTGACCTGGTTTCGGTAAAGGGCGGGCATTTTGGGGCTTCGCTCGGCGTGGTTGAACTCACCGTAGCGCTTCATTATATTTTTAACACCCCTTACGATCAACTGGTGTGGGACGTCGGTCACCAGGCATACGGGCACAAGATCCTCACCGGCCGCCGCGATATTTTTCACACCAATCGCGTTTACAAAGGCATCAGCGGCTTTCCTAAACGCAGTGAAAGTCCATTCGATACATTTGGTGTGGGACACTCTTCCACTTCCATCAGCGCTGCCCTGGGCATGGCTGTTGCCAGCAGGTACCAGCACCTTAAAGATAAACAGCATATTGCGGTTATAGGCGATGGCGCCATGACGGCCGGTCTTGCCTTTGAAGGCATGAACCACGCGGGCGTTGAGAATGCCAACCTCCTTGTGGTGCTTAACGACAATTGCATGAGCATAGACCCCAACGTGGGCGCTTTAAAAGAATATTTAACCGACATCACTACTTCACACACTTACAACAAGGCTAAGGATAAGGTGTGGGAGCTGTTGGGCAAGATCAGTAAATTCGGGCCCAACGCCCAGGAGATCGCCAGCAAGGTGGAGAACGCAGTAAAAACAAGTTTGCTCAAACAAAGTAATTTATTTGAGTCTTTAAAGTTCAGGTATTTCGGTCCGGTCGACGGGCACGATGTGGTAAGGCTCACCAAGATCCTGGCCGACCTCAAAGACATCCCCGGACCAAAATTATTACATGTGCTCACCAAAAAGGGCAAGGGTTATAAGTACAGCGAAGAGGGCAACGAGACCGTGTGGCATTCACCGGGCCTGTTCAACAAAGATACAGGTGAGATCATCAAGGTAGTACCCAAAACACCCCAACCCCCACGCTACCAGGATGTTTTTGGCCACAGCATAGTGGAATTGGCTGAAAAAAATTCGAAGATCGTGGGCATTACGCCTGCCATGCCTTCGGGCTGTTCATTGAACATCATGATGAAAGCCATGCCTGACAGGGCTTTTGATGTGGGCATTGCAGAGCAGCACGCAGTAACATTCAGTGCGGGACTGGCCACGCAGGGCCTGGTGCCTTATTGCAATATTTATTCGTCGTTTATGCAGCGGGCCTACGACCAGGTGTTGCATGATGTAGCGCTGCAGAACCTTAAAGTTATTTTTTGCCTCGACAGGGGTGGATTGGCCGGCGCCGATGGACCTACCCATCACGGCGCTTACGACCTCGCTTATTTCAGGTGCATTCCCAATATGATCGTGAGTGCGCCCATGGACGAGGAAGAATTGCGCAACCTGATGTACACGGCCCAGTTGGATGAGGTGAAAGGCCCGTTCAGCATTCGTTACCCGAGGGGTAATGGCGTGATGGTGAACTGGAAAACACCTTTCGCCAAAATTGAAATTGGCAAAGGAAGAAAAATAAAGGACGGCAAAGAAGTGGCTATTTTATCTGTTGGTCATGCCGGTAACCTTGTGACCACAGCCATTGAGCAGTTAAGAGAAAAGGGCACAGACCCGGCACATTACGACCTGCGTTTTGTGAAACCCATAGATGAGGCCATGCTGCATGAGGTATTTACAAAATACGACAAGGTTATTACCGTTGAAGACGCCTGTATTATGGGTGGCATGGGCAGTGCAGTGCTTGAGTTTATGGCCGACAACGGTTACCAGGCAAAAGTTACGCGTTTGGGCATTCCGGATAATTTTATTGAACATGGCAGCCAGATGGAGCTGTATGAAGAATGTGGCTTCTCTCCGTTAAAAATAGGGGAAGCCGTGATAGAAATACAAAATTCAAAACAACGTACTAAACAAGCTTAATAATTAAAGTGGAAAAATTTAAAGTATCAGTAAAATTACATTGCAGTGCAAAAGAAGTTTTTACCGGCTGGTTGAACGACAAGGTTCACGCGGAGTTCACAGGCGGCGCAAAGGCTACAACGAGTCCGAATGAAGGTGGCAGTTTTACAGCTTCTGACGGGTATATCAGCGGAACCAATGTTGAGATCTTCCCTTATAAAAAAATCATCCAAAAGTGGCGCACTACCGAATTTAAGCCTGAAGACGAGGATTCGGTGATAGAATTATTTTTTACCTATAAAGACGATCACACCCTTGTTTCCATCAGTCATACCAATATCCCCGACGGACAGGGCGAAAAATATAAAAAGGGCTGGAAGGAACATTACTTTTCATTTATGAAAAAGTATTTCGAGAAGTAAGGGAACTAAAAACTTTTTTTGAAGGTCAGATTATTCGTGATCTGTTGACAGGTTAATTGTTTGCCTGGAATATTTACCCGGTACAATATTATCATGATAAGATATTGCATACTTCTTATTGTTCTGCTCCCATCTTTTTCGTTTTCTCAACGTGCCAATAAGACGATAAAAGACAGTGTGTTTGAGATTGGAGACATCATTAAAATCCCCAGGATCAGGTACGGGGGTGATTGTGTTTGTCGTTTAGATCACGAACGTTCGTGGATGCGCGATTCTCTCAAAATTGTGGGCGATTTTATTCTCGGCCATCCAAACTATCTATTTCAGGTGGAGGCTCATACAGACACGCAGGGCGAGGAAAAATATAAAATGATCCTGTCACAATCGCGGGCGAATAATACGCGCGCATACCTGCTCAAATATTTTTCGATTGACAGCTCACGTGTGACGGCCAAGGGTTTTGGAGCGTCCTCACCCATTTACCCTGAGCAGGAGGTTCGGAAAATAAAAACCGAGGACGGGCAGGAAAAGTTAGACAAACAAAACAGGCGCACGCAGTTGAGGGTCATTGGACTGAAGTGAAGCGGTGCCACAAAGTCGCGTCATCGCGAACCTTCCCGCCATTAGTCGCGGGTGAAGCGATCTGACCGGGGCGTCAACGCGAGGAACAGCCTGTCTTGTCCCGATCGCCATCGGGACTGCTTCGGGAACGCGATCTGGTCTATGGCACAAAGCGTACCCAACCTTTTTGAATTTTTAATTGTTATCTTTAATATACCAAACTCCTAAACCAATGAAAAAGATATTTTTCCTCTTACTGGTTTTAAGTCCTGTTTTTATTTGCACAAGTGTTTATTCACAGATCCAAACCTTCGGGGTTTTACGAACAACGTCAGCTTCGGCTATTCAACTGGCCACCATTAACCCGGTTAGTGGCAACGTAACACCGATTTCTGTGGTTCCGTTCTCTAACACGTTTATAGGTAACGCGCTGGCCACCATTGATCCCTTTAATAAAAGATACTATATCCAATCGCAGGGAAAGTTGTATGGCATTGATATGACAAACGGCAACACGGCATCTTCCCCTTTTGTTACAACACCTACGCAGGGTTATTTTGATATGATGGTTTTTAACTGCAGCGATACCACCATTTATGGCTTGTTCAGGAATGGGTCGACCCAGGCACTTCAACTGGCGAAGATCAACCCGACAAGTGGTGTGGTCACTGCCATTTCACTCACAACCTTCACAACATCTTTTAGTTGGAATGGATGGGCCACTATTGACCGGATAAATAAAATTTATTATGTACAGTCGGCCGGTAAGCTCTGGGGAATTAGTTTAACAACCGGGGCCGTACTGAGCTCCCCAACGCTTACATTTCCCGTTCCGGGTTATTTTGACATGATGATCTATAACAACAACAACAGTAACTTGTATGGACTGGTGCGAAACCCGGCTACCCAGGATCTTAAACTGGCCCAGGTAAATGTGATTAGCGGTGTGGTAACCGCTATTTCGACGAACACGTTTGCAAATTCGTTCGTCGTTAATGCTGGTTCGGCCATAGACCCGGTTAATGGTGTGTATTACATTCAGTCAGGCGGAAAATTCTGGGGGCTCGATCTGGCAACCGGTGCTGTTGTTTCTTCACCCAACATTAACCTTCCCTCCGGAAGCTTTTTCGATTTGATGGAAATGAATATCAATAATTGTAATGGCTCCTACGAGGCAGAGCTCACCACAGGACTGCGTAATAGCACCTTGTCTGAAGATCCCGATATCTTTCCAAACCCGGCTCAAAACGCATTTCTTATAAAAAAACAAAGTTTTGGTTGCGTTAATGTGATCCTTATGGATGCCAGGGGACAAAAGGTTTTGGAACAACGAATAAATACTGCATCCACAGAAATAAACACCAGCTGTCTCCAAAGGGGAATTTATTTTTGCATCCTTGTAGACGGAACCCGAACCATTACGCGCAAATTAATATTAGAATAAGACCGGTACGGTGACAAAACAGTTAGTCGAAAATTAGCGGACACCAATAACTAGTCGCCGGCAGACGATGTACATGCAAAAGCAAATTTAAATTAATGCCTGCTTCGCACCCTGACATTGTTGCGCGTTTGCTCAGTATACTTTAACTTCATGGAGAAAATTCTCTCTCAGACCTACTTTTCGTAAAGACGTTATTCTCTATCTTTGCATCGAACATGGATAGCCAGATAAAAATTTGTATTTTTAATTCTCTTTTGTAACCTCATAAAGTTTTTATTTTTAAAATGACTTTAACCCACGATAACATAATTGCAAAGAATATGATTGCGCCTTATTACCTGCATTTAAGACAGGACGGCATTGTATACATTCATATATCTTCCCAAAAAGAAGAAACGGTGGAATTAGTAAAAGAAATGGTAGAGAAATTGGGTGAAATGGTAAACCATAAGCATGTTCCGATATTGGTAAGACATGAAAACTTAGCGTTACCAGGAAAGGCAAACCGCGATTATTGGGCAAAAAAGGAATCTTGTCCCTATTCAAAAGCAGAGGCTTTTATGATTGGATCAATAGCTTTAAGGTTATTAGCTAACTTCTATTTAAAAATTAATAAACCTGAAAGACCGACAAGACTGTTCACCGATGAACAAGAAGCGAATGAGTGGCTAAAAACATTTCTGTAAATAATTGCGGACACATGTATCTGAGTTTTGTCTGTTTGTGCCCTACCAGGTACTAACAACAGGCAATAGCAGACACGTGATATATTTTAAACCGCAATGCGCAGCTTGCAAAACGTTAGCAGACAATACCGCCGGAGATAATTCAGACATCAACAGATAAAACAAAGTGAATACGACCAGGCAACAAATTAAAACAGTGAAACCGCAAAGTCAAAACATCCGTTTTTGGCTACACAATATTTTAAGTGTTTTGGTAACGGGCATTATGGCGCTACTTGCTGCTTGCACGCCTCACAAAGTAGAAAACGTAGAACCGGCTTTTTATTATTGGAAAAGTAGCTCTCATCTTTCGGAGAAAGAGGCGAAAATTTGCGATACACTTGGAGTAAAAAAAATCTACATTAAATTTTTTGAGGTCAATTTTAACGAAGAACTGGGAAATTTTCCTCAATCAAAAACCGACTGGCGGTCTCGCTATTCTGAAACCGACAGGTTTAATGAAGTTGTTCCTACTGTATATTTGGGAAATGTAATTTTCCAGAAATCATCCAAAGAAGAATTGGATATGCTGGCTGACAACGTCAATTTCTTAATCAACAAATTTCGTAATGAAAAATTCAGGGAAGGTACTTCGATCAATGAATTTCAAATGGACTGCGACTGGACTTTGAAAACAAAAGACAATTATTTTTATTTTCTGGAGAAGCTGAAAGCCATTTCAGGAAAACAAATCAGCTGTACACTGCGCTTGTACCCGTACAAGTATCCCGAAAAAATGGGTGTTCCACCTGTTGACAAAGTAATGCTCATGTGTTACAACCTGCTCAATCCCCTGGAGAATCCGGACAAAAACTCCATTCTCGATTTGTCGGAATTAAAAAGGTATCTGAATGTGCGCGAAAAATATGCCAAGCACTTAGATATTGCCTTACCTGTTTATTCGTGGGCACAGGTCTACCACAACGAGCGTTTTTCGGAAGTGCTGTATACAAATACCAAAGTTCTCAAAAATATTTTAAAACAAGAGAAACCACTTTGGTACGGTGTTACGCAAGACACCGTTATCAACAACACCTACCTTCGTGTTGGCGACAAAATAAAATACGAAGAAATTGACGCGCAAAAAGTAAGAGACGCGATAGAATTGCTGAAAAAGAACATTGATTTCGATAAAAATACAACCATCGCACTTTTTCATTTAGACGAAGAACAACTAAATAACTATACCAATGCGGAGCTTTCTTCTTTTTATTCTGATTTCGGCAGGTAAAAGCATATGTGCCTGTGGATTTTACCCCTATGGGGAAGATACGCGTATTTCACTATTCAATCCGCGTATATTTGACTACCACTCGTATGCAGAATTTTACTATTCATCAAACTCTTTCGGCTCTTTTTATTCAGATACAATCAACTTTCCCAAAGATTATGTAGAGCCGAATATCAAATTATGGTTTGAATATTGTCACGGCAAAGTGGATGTGCGATCCGTTCGCTCTGCCGTTTACAAATTAACTGACGCGGAAATCGACGGACAGTCGCAAAACACGATGATTCAATATTTGTACCGGCTTAAAGACAGCGATGCGCTCAACTATCTTCGCTTTGCCAAGAATTGCGAGTTTTTTAATTCCTGGCAGGATGATCCCTGGGAAAGACAGACGTTTTTAGCAACACCCAGGCGTACTGACCTGATGAATACAGCCATTAACCTTGCTGAAAAGGTGCAAAACATAGAGCTAAAAAAGCGCTATGCGTTTTTGGCAATCAGGTTAGCCTGGTATAATCATCATTACGATAAGGTGAAATCGGTTTTCTCCTCCGCATTTGAGAAAACAGCGAACAAGGATATTCTTTACTACTGGAGTTTATACTTCAAAAGCAGTTGCGAAGAAAATGCCGCGCTCGCTAATTTTGAACTCGCGCAGGTGTTTGCCAACGCGGTAGACAAACGCTTTGTTTGCCATCAATACTTCAACAAAAAAACTCCGCTTGCAGAAGTATTACGGTTAGCAAAAACAAAGGAAGAGAAGGCAAATGTTTACCTGCTTGCGGGAATAGAAAAATGCGATAAAGCCTTGCCGTATCTTCAAAAAATGTATGAAAATAATCCCGCGTTTGACGGACTTTCATTTTTGCTGTTGCGCGAGATCAACAAAATAGAAGATTTTGTTTTTACACCTTATTACACCTTATTTCAGCCGTCGGTATTGTTTGAGCCCTGGCGCGAAGACGGTGGCGATCTTTCTGTTAAGCAAACGCTCAACCGCGCAGAGGGTGACAGAATTTATGCCAAAGAAGTTTTGCAGTTTGTGAAGGCGGTTGATTTACAAAAAGTAGATAATCCATTTTTCTGGCAAAGCTGCAAAGCCTACCTGCAATTCATGACGAGAGATTATAATTCTTGCCTGGCGACCGTAAATCAGATAGAAAAATCTGCGACAACCAGCGCGCTTGCTAATCAATTGCAGATTATTAAAGCGTTGGCAATTACTGCAAAACAAGCGTACGGCAGCGCGGTTATTTCCACGGAAATTCAACCTACACTTGTTTTAAATCAAAAAGACGGGCAATTTATTTTTGCGGTGGGAAAGGAATTAGAGTATTTAGGCAATACAACTGACGCTGCTTTGCTTTACTCCAAACTTACAAAGCTTTGGTATGAAGGTAATTCTGAGTACGGCAACCGGGTGGTCTTTTGGAGAACATCAAAAAACAAAAAGAGTAGCTATTCCGATTATTTCACAGACTATTTTGATTACACCGATGTTACTTACACTCCCGAACAAACACAAAACCTGATTGACGACATTCAAAAAAACAAGAATAAAGAAGATAGTTTTTCGTTGTTCAAATACGAGACGCTAAACATCCAGATTCCGCGATTGTATGATTTGCTGGGAACCAAATACATCCGCCAAAACAAATTAGCGGACGCGCTTTCCGCGTTTGAAAAATCCGGAAGTCAATATTGGAATCGTGCTTATACAAGGTGGGAAGATAATGGGGATATATTCGATCAAAATCCTTTTTATCACCTCAAATACACACCTCAATTCATAGTTTCCAACGATACGATTCGTTTAAACAAATACACTGTTACCAAACAACTCATAAATTATTTACATAAAGCCGAAGATAAAAATGAAAAGGACAGGGATTACTACTACTTCTTAGTTGCCAACGCGTATTACAATATGGGGCGGGAGGGCAACATATGGATGATGCGAAGGTTTGGGGGCTGGTCGGAATATTCGCTTTCCGTTATTGAAGACGAGGTGGAATTTCGACAGTCTAATCTCGCAAAACAGAACTATCTGTTGGCAAAACAATACGCAAAGACCGATAAATTCAAAGCCTTGTGTTTGCGAATGGTCGTTCGTTGCGAAAAACACAAAATAGCATATGATGAAATTAGAAATTGGAATCTAAATAACCGCAATTACGATTCTCTTCTAGCCGGGAACAAATACTATTTAGATTTGAAATCAAATTATCCGGAGCACTTTGACGATCTGGTTTCAAATTGCGATAACTTTGAGACATATTTTGAGGCGAGAAGGTGACTACTTAATGTGACACCCGGCGGCACGCTCTTCGGTGAGCGGCGACCTGCTAACACCGTTAAAACGAGCACTTTTTTCGAATTTAAGGACCAAACCAGGCTTGTATTTGCACTCCGGCCGGTAAATACATAAATTAGACCTACCAAAAAGCGGGGAAGACCGTAGAAACTTTGCTCCAAAAAAGAAGAGGAACTGCGGCAGGAATTTTGATTGGCAAAAAACAGTACATCATGGGACTATTCGACATATTTAAAAGGATGCCCCCACCTATTGACGAGGTTTTTGGGGAAATGAAACCTTTAATGGGCGTATTTATAACCTGTGAATCTTTCTTTTTGCCATTGCAAAAAAATATCGAGGTACTCATCATGAGCACAGAAAGCATTCCTACTGAAGAACAGCGCAATTTTTACACAGAGCTGCAAAAGAATTATTCTGGCTATAAGGTTCAAATGATTCCAATTATAGAGGATACCTTTCGAAATGCTGATGAAAATTTTAAAATAAAAGACTTCGACAATGAGTTTAATCTTGTGACGATAATTGTCCCCGACTTTTTGAAAAGGCCTTTGGAATGGCACATTTCCTATGAAAATGAACTTGATCCAAATCATGTTTTCTCAGTTGGGTTTTTCGACTACAAGCCAAGTCATATACAAATTGACGGTTAATTTATTGGCGGACATAATTCTCCCGGTGCCTCATATTTGGTAAAAAGAACCCTCCATTTTTAACAGGGTATGGCATTTGCGCAAACCTGGTGAGACAGTATATGAAAGAAGGTTTCTCACCGAGGGCAACCGCACCCGCGCATAAATCAACAAATTGTCATTATCTTCAATGCATGACAAAATTCTTTTTTATCGTTTGGTGTTTATTCCTGGCGATCGTTTTTAAGGCCCAGTCATATGATATTTACGCGATTAAATTCGGCGAAAGAAAAAACTACGTGCAAATTGCTAATGAGGTGGTTGGCGACAAAAGTGGTGACAGTACTAAAGTCTTTTTCATGTATTGGCTATTGAAAGGCGCTGGCAAAACTATTTTGGTGGACGCCGGTTTTACAGAGGATGCTGGCATTGATACAAGTCGTATCATTTTCACACGGCCTGACAAATTACTGGCGGGAATCGGTATAAAACCGGAAGAGATCACCGACATCATTGTCACACATCCTCACTGGGATCACATCGGCGGTATTGGCCTTTATCCGCAAGCCATGGTGTGGATGCAGGAAGAAGATTATATGGACTTAATTGCAGCGAAGAAAAACCCTGGAGCGAAGGGTTATAATGAAAAAGATATCCAACAGGTACTTAATCGGAAGGCAAAGGGCAGCATTAAACTTTTAAAAGGACATCGTGATGAGGTGATCCTTCCGGGCGTGTCTGTATTTACGGGATCAAAGCACACTCCAGGTTCACAATATGTGATGGCCAGCAGTGGCAAATATAATGTGTTCATTGCTTCCGATAATTGCAAGTACTACCGCAACATAACCAACATGCAATCCAGCCCTGCCACCAGCGATCAAAAAGCTTATGTCAATAACCTGAGAATGATGAAGGTATATTTACTTGGCAATACTGACCTAGTTATCCCGGGACATGATCCTTTGGTTTTCAGTAAATTTAAAACTGTGGCCAAAGATGTTGTGGAGATAAAAAAATGAGAACCACTAACCACTAATTATAGCGGGATTTTTTTGTCGACAAATGTTTAAATGCTTAACTTGGACTTAATAAAAGTTGAAGGAACGCGTTAAAATCAAGCAATTATTTTAAACGTGTCGGGACCATTAGCCTATACAACAATTAATAGCATAAACTATGAAACCATCCGACACACACAATCAACGCATGGCGGCAATGACCTTTGCTTCGGTGTACCCTTTGTATCTCGTGAAAGTTGAGAAGAAAGGCAGGACCAAAAAAGAGCTTCACGAAGTGATCAGCTGGCTCACAGGTTTTGACGACAAACAATTGCAGCAATTGATCAAAGACAAAGTCACCTTCGAAACTTTTTTCGAAAAGGCCACACTTAACCCACAGGCCCGGCTCATTACCGGGCTGATTTGTGGTTACCGGGTTGAAGAAATAGAAAACCCATTGACGCAACAGGTAAGGTACCTGGATAAGCTGGTGGATGAACTGGCGAAGGGAAGGGCCATGGAGAAGATCCTGAGGAAGGGTGCGTAATTAAACACAAAGCCTACATTGCTTATATGTTAACAAACCCTAAACCCACCTGTCAAAGCAAAAACCTCTCCCGTTAGGCTCCTCTGAAATCAACCGTTTGCAGCCATTTTATTAATTGTTAATCGGCCAATGTTATAATTACTTCTCCTTGTTAATGTAAGTGTTTTAACAATTACCCGCTTCTTTTTTGGTTATCTTTGGCGCCTAATTTAAAATCCTGTCCTCAATGAGAAACCTGTACCTGTCACTGTTTATCTTAATTTCTTCTTTTAATTTTTACGAAGCACAAACCAATATTTACGCGGCAGCGCCTGTATCTACCGGCACCACCAATAGCTACGCGCCTACCGGCTATTTCAGTTCTGAATTCATGAGAAATTGTTTTCTTTTTAAGGGAAGCGAACTATCCACGTTTACTTCGAGCCTTATTACCGCTATGGGTTTCAGTCTGAGTTCGGGCGCCAGCATCCCGGTGAACGGGAATGTTCAGATCTATATGCAAAATACCAGCGATGTTACTTACCTGAAAGGCACCAGCTATGCCACTATCATCAGTCCTATGACGCTGGTGTACAGCGGTAGCATGCTCATTCCTTCAACTACGAATACAGCAAGTACCATGATGACCCTCAATACGCCTTTTAATTACACGGGCGGCGGTATTTATGTGGCACTCAGCTGGACGGCCACTGCGCCTTTCGCGTCTACCTCGGCGAGTTATTACAGAGACCTGAGCACCACAGGTACCATGGGCGCCTACAAGGCATCCACCACTAACAATACAGTACTCAACACACTTCAAACAACTGCGGTGCGCCCCGTTTATATCTTTAACGGCGTTAATGCCTCCTCCAATGAAGCCAGCATCACCGGCCTTATAGCGCCTGGCGTGGTTGGCGAGGCGATGAACGCTTCTCACCAGATCAAAGCGAGGATATCAAACAACAGTAACGCCACCATCACCAACAAGCAGGTGTTTTTAAATGTTACCGGTGTAAATCCTTTTACAGATACACAAACTATTCCAACAATAGCTCCGGGCGGAACCGCCAACGTGGTATTTGCCCCTTACACGCCAACAGTTTTGGGACCCAGTATTATTAATGTTTCATTACCAAACGACGATATCAACGCCAACAACCAGATGAGCTGGGATCAGGGCGTTGTTTGCAACTCGGTGGTTTATTTTCCGATCCTTGCAAATTTTGGATCGCAGCTGGGTTATAATAATGTTGGCCGTATTTATTCATGCCGTTATAATTTTCCAACCACCACCACGCTTACACATATTAACATACCATTCCCCAATGGGCCTGTTGGATACTATCTCAATGGCACGCTGCAGGATGCCAGCGGAATGATCATCGCAACAACGAATACCGCGCAGTCGGTTTCCAGCTCTGAGACATACACCTTTGCCACCCCACAGGTACTGAGCGCCAATACAGATTATTATGTTGGTCTTGCGCAACCATTGCCGGGCCTTACAGCCATTACCGTATTTTATCAGGACAACGCTTTTGTACCCGGTCGTTATTTTGTTTCACCGCCCAGCGGGGGCAGTGTAGGCATGGTGAATAATTATTATTTTGCCATAGAAGCGGTTTTCAAGGGACCTGAAATAAGTGTAAGCCCGGCAAGTGCGATCATTTGCGCTGGTGAGCCAATTGTGCTTACAGTCGGCGGCACAGGCGTTACCTACACCTGGAGTTCTGTTTCCGATCCTATCGGTAATCCTCATACCGCCCAGATCACGGTGAGCCCAACGGTTAGCTCGGCATACATGATTTCGGCCAAAGACGGTGCCGGGTGTGCAGGCGTGGCATCAGCGATCGTTGATGTGGATGAATGTGTAGGCATTAAAAAAGACCCCGGCAACCAAACCGCATTAAAACTATATCCAAATCCTGCACAGGACGGCCAGGCTTATGTTAATGGGCTGACTGGACTAAGCACGATTACTGTTTTTAATGTGTTGGGCGAAGTGATCCTTGAGAAACTTTCAGATGAGCAAAAGGTTTTAATTGACCTTAGTGCAAAGCCCTCCGGTAGCTACCTTGTTAAAGTGGCTACGCCGAACGCCGGTATCACAACATTTAAATTAATCAATCCATAAACAAAATCTTCATGAGACATTTATTTTTTTCTTTCTTAGCGGCTTTATGCTTCGTCACAGTAGATGCACAGCTCACAGTACCTAATCACGCGCCGGTAGCCGGCGAAATGCACAAACGTTATCAATGTGACTCAACAGGCATTACTCCAGGTCCAGGTGGGGCGAACAATCTTTGGAATTTCGCGATGGCCACGCACAGCAGTGTGATCCATTCCTACACAGCTGCCGTTTCATCGAACTTCCAGCCCGCAACGGTTTCAACCGAATCGGACAGGGGTTACGAGGACCACTTTAGGATTACATCTACAGCATTGCTGGATTACAGCAGTTCTTTCCCTATTGTATCGGGTTATTACATCAACCTTAACTATAACACCGGGGCTGTGAAAGCGAGGTACCCCATGTCGCTTAACACCACCAGTACGGCGGTGACCAGCGGTTTTATCAATGCTATTATGATCAACCCTCAGGCAGGTACTTTCAACGGTACCAGCAATACACTGGCTGATGGTACAGGCACCCTGGTACTTCCGGGAAATACTTATACCAATGTGATCAGGGTTGTAAATACAGAGAACATCTCCTATTCAGTTCAATTTAATGGCACTATCGTGTTGAAAAATTACGAATGGTATGCTCCGGGCGCCAAACAACCGGTTTTTTCTATAGTAACTGTAACTCTCACCAGGCCTGCGGCTACCATCAGGAGAACTCTTGTTACAAGGTTGCTTCACGTGGCGCCAGCTGCACCTACCGATGTTACTCCTGAGAATGACAGGATCGTTTGTGAAAACACACCCGCCACTTTGAGCGCCTCAGGCGCAGGCACCATCGAATGGTTCGACAGCATGGCCGCGACTGTTCCGCTTGCTTCCGGCGCAAGTTACGTTACCGACCCGCTCCCTATCGGGGTTTACACATACTATGCCCAGGCAACAGATTTTTTATCAAGCCAACGCACTGCTATTACATTTACAGTAACAGACTGCACCTCTCTTAAGGAAACAAATGGATCCGGCGATTTCAGGATCTATCCCAATCCTTCTGCCGGGGTGTTTAACATTACACTTTCGCAGGAAATAAATGAATTGCAGGTGTATTCGGTCGACGGCAGATTCATCAGCAGCCAGGAAGCCAAAATCGGGATCAATACTGTGGATCTCACACAGCAAGCCAGCGGTGTTTACTTCCTTAAGTTAATGAAGAACGACGCGGTGGTGACAATTAAAAAAGTGCTTGTACAAAACGGCAATCGCTGATAGTTTATTTGCGTTTTAATTAGCAATATTTGGCTGGGAGTAATGTTGGATAATTGACAGATCTTTATGATGTTTGTGAAGTCTGTGATCTTACATTTTATTTTTTACACCCATGAATAATAAATTAAAAGCTCTTCTTTTTTTTCTGTTGGTATTTACAACCCCCTGTTTTGCCGGCGGTATAAAAGGCCCGCTGATCAGTGACGAGGCAATAGCAACCATTGTGATTTGCATCGTTTTGGTACACATCTTCAGCATTGTTGCCTATGTTGGCAAAGTACTCTGGCTACGTGTGCTCTGTGGTGTACTTTATCTACCAATATTTTTAATCCCCCTGGGTTTAATGTTTTTTGAGGAAGGCTTCGCGCTTCTGTTTATTCCTACTGTTCTTTTTTACATTTTTACAATCGTAAAAACGCGAAAAGAAAATGAGGTCTGAGAAAAAGATATTTTTTTTAATTCTCTTCCTGGCTATCGCTGTATTAATCCTTCAATTAGTTTACAGGCATTACCGCATCGAAAAAGTTTCCCCGAATGATCAGGCGTTTTTACACACCTTAAATTCCTTTTCAGAATTTCAACAATTTGCCGGCGCTCCTCTCGACGATGCTTATCCGGGCATCACAAGCGTAAAGGCGGTATACGACCTGCGTAGAAAAGAGATCTACTTTATCAATTCGCATCTTTACAGGCTGCACTATGATTTTTGTTCTAAAGTGCTGGGCTACCAACTGGGATTGAGATTATTTAACATCGCAAACTATGGCAATCAGCGCGACTATTACCTGGCCAATATCAACTACCTCGAAAAGGACAAACGCTTTGTTCTGGAGTTTGGTTCGAGCGATGAAATCGACAGCCTGCAGATCATTGAGATGTATGAGCAGGTGAGTAAGAATACGTTCTTTAAAAATGAATTACGCTTATTGCTTAA
Source organism: Bacteroidota bacterium (assembly GCA_040386615.1). Classification (GTDB taxonomy): domain Bacteria; phylum Bacteroidota; class Bacteroidia; order B-17B0; family Aurantibacillaceae; genus Aurantibacillus. Next base: position 102,198 of record JAZKFC010000011.1, on the reverse strand, counting down.
TAATACGAACACGATTCACTATTTTGAGAAGCAGCCTGCCATTCCCACCTGTGATCTCAGCGCTTTAAACGGGGGGTTAAGCTACCAGGCGATCCAGGAAGGTGTTTGTGTGGGGAGACTCGTAATCTGCGAGGATTTGAAAGCGCGGTATTTGTTTGTAAGACCAGGCGACATTCTCATTGTAAGGGGCACCCCCGCCGAAATACCCTTGTGTAAAGCCATTATCAGCGACTGTTTTCAAACGCCGCTCAGTCATATCCAGGTATTAAGCCACAATAAAAATATGCCCTCGGCCTACCTCAAAAATGTGTTTACAAACGAAAACATAAAAAAGTACGACGGCAAAATCGTTAGCATAGCGGTGAACAGCGATACTGTTCTTATCACTATGTCCGCTGAGAATGTCACCATGCTCAGGCCGGAGAAACAAGTGCTGCTGCCTCTTCACTCAACTATCAAATCCATTGTTCCGATCTCGCAATGTGGTACGCTGACAAATGCCGACATTGGCACTAAAGCCAAAGGACTTTCGGACCTGAAAATAATTTCAGAAGAAAATGAAGGCCTGTTTCGCGTGCCCGAGGGCGCATTTGTGATCCCGTTTTATTTTTATAAACAACATTTGCAGCAGGCTAAGATCGAACCATTGCTGTTGGCACTGAAGCAATGCGAGCTGGATCAAACCGCGAGGATAGACAGCCTGTTATCGCGAATCAGGGCGGCAATAAAAAACACGGCCCTTTCCGCTGAACTGCTGCGGGAAGTGAATGAGCAGATAAGCAGCAACAACAATGGCACAAGCTACAGGTTCAGAAGCAGCAGCAACGCCGAGGATCTTTTGAATTTCAGCGGCGCCGGCCTGTACGACAGTAAAACCGGGCAAGTAGGTCACAAAAAGAAAACGGTAGAAAAGGCGATAAAAAAAGTGTGGGCGGGCATGTACAATTACAGGGCCTACCAGGAACGTTCTGTTGCCAACATCAATGAAAACACGGCGGCGATGAGTGTTTTGGTTCACCGCAGTTTTCCTGACGAAGATCTTAACGGGGTGATCATTACCAAAAATATTTACAGGTCAGATTATCCCGGCATCGTTGTGAACGCTCAAAAAGGCGATGTGTCAACAGTGAGCCCGCCCGACAGCGTGCAGTGTGAACAGTTCATATTGACGGAAAACAGTTTAATGAACCCTTTCAGTAAAAAAGTCTCAGCGAAATATCTGTGTTACAGCAGCCTGCATCCCACCGGTCCCTTGCTGACCTATGATCAGTTGCTTTTGCTCCAGCGAAGCGTGAAGAGCATCACTACTTATTACGCGGAAAAAAAGCTCGCCTGGGACCTGGAGTTTAAGTTTGAAAAGAATAAACTATATATCAAACAGGTGAGGCCTTACCGTTAAGGATAATGTCATTCACCCCGAGGTCTTTAAGGTACAATCTTCGTCATCACCGCAACCGATGCCATATTAAACCAGCCTATCGCTTTTGTTTTGGCGCCTGTTGGGTTTACAATATTTGTTTTTACGTTTTCGGGTGTGGTTGCGAAGAGCCCGCCGTTATTGATCTGCGTGAGGGCCTGGAGCAGGAAGAAATAAGTTGCGCGTGAAATCGAATGGATCTCTACCTTGCACGTATTTCCACTATTGTATTGCCTGAAGCCAATAAAAGTTGAGGGGGGTGTAAAGTCGGTTGAATCCACGTCGAGGCCAGTAACCACGCCACCTGTGCCATCGATACACAGGTTAATGTCACCGGGCCCGTTGAACATCGTATCATTCCTGGCGGCTTTCACCCAGTAATAATCGGGATTATTGTCGGCTCTGTCTTTGGCGTACAGGGTGCAGTAATAATAAGGTGTCGGTGGACCAAAGCCGCTTGTGCCATCATCATATGTGGCGCTGATGCTGTCGATCTTCGCGGTGCGTTTTTGCGTGGTGAGCGAAGTATAGGTTTCACCGTCTATCGTTACGTTCAATTCATATTGGTGATCTTTTTTAGAAATGGTGTCGGTGGTTGACTGGTTGAACACATAATAACCTCTTTCGGTGTAACTGAATGAATAGATTTTATTTATTGAAAGGTCCTTGAGCACCACCGTGGCATTGGTCACGGGAGGCGCATCCCTGTTGCTGAAATAACTATCGTTGGTCACCACCCTGATGGATTGTGGCCCCCTGAGATCGTTAACAAAAGCGTCTATCACATAAAGTTTCGCGCCCTCATCCAGTTTGATCTGGATCACATCTTCGCAGGAACTCAAGAACAGTATCGTAAATCCGAAAATTAAAAATTGAAATGTCTTTTTCATCACTGGTAATATTAAAAATTAAAGTTGTATGTAATGGCCGGTACAATAGAGCCGATAATGGATAGGCGTACAGCTTCTGTTTGCTGTGGCTCATTAGTTTTAGATCTGAAATAAATGCTGAAAGCGTTGCGGCGGTTATACACGTTGTAAACGCTGAGCACAATGGCTTGTTTGTACCTGCGACGGTCGTTTTTCCTGAAGTTGAACGTGGCACCTGCGTCCAACCTGTGGTATGGCGTTACACGGTAGTTGTTCCTGACTCCTGAAGTATTATAAGGTATGTTCTGCCCCTGGATCTGGATCTTTGAATTGGGGAAGGTGCTCGGTACCCCTGATAAATAGACAAAATTGGCCGATACGCTCCAGCGTTTCGAGAGCTCGTAGCTCACACTTGTATTTAAGCAATGGGTTCTGTCGTAGCGGCTGTAAAACCAGTTGCTGTTGCTGATGCCGGCCACCAGGCGTTCTGTTTTGCTCAGGGTATAGCTGATCCAGCCGGTAAATTTTCCCTTGTTCTTTTTCAGGTAGAACTCACTGCCGTATGCCCTGCCGAGGCCCTGTAACAATTGGTTCTCAACGGTAGGATTAATGAAGAGGTCGGCATTATCAATATAATCCAATTGGTTCTTCAGATATTTAAAATAAACTTCAACCGAACCCTCATACATATTCTGTTTAAAGTTCCTGAAATAACCTACGCTTCCCTGGTCAGCGGTTAAGGGTTTAAGATTGTTGGTTGCGATGGTATATACATCTAACGGTGTGCTGGCTGCCGTATTGCTGATGAGCTGAATGTACTGCGCCATCCTGTTATAGCTGGCCTTAATGGAACTTACACTATTGATCACGTAGTTCATAGCGAACCTCGGTTCAGGGTTTACATACGACTGGATCACCTCCCCGGCGCTGTAGTTCTTTGTTTCCTTTAAAGGCAATTGTTCGTTGAGGGTGGTATCGCCAAAGATGAAGGCTTTGCCTTTGCCCATGTAGGCGTACATACTCACGCGCAGGCCGTATTCAATTGTGAGCCTTGGCAGGATCTTATGTTCGTTACCTGCGTAAACAGAGTATTCAACCCCGTAGCGGTGATCAGACTTGAACTTCACTTTGCCGTTCTCGAAGGTGCCGGTGGCGTCGAAAGGTAAAAAATCATACATCAGCGCCTGGGCGCCAAAACGGATGGTGTTTTTGCTGTTGAGGAAGTAAGTGAAATCGGGTTTCACGCTGTAATTGATGATATTGCTTTTCCACTCAAAGCCCTGTCCGTTGGCGGCCTTAAACTCAAGGTAATAATTGTAGTTACTGTAAAACGTGGTGATGTTCATGAACAGCTTCTGGTTAAAGATGTGGTTCCAGCGCGCGGTGGCAGTAGCATTACCCCAGTTGAATTTAAACACCGAAAGCCCGAAAATATCCCTGCCCAGGTAACCGCTGGCGAACACCGTATTTTTATCGTCGATGCGGTAATTAAATTTAGCCGTGAGGTCATAGAAGTAAAAATCAGCTTCCTTTAGTGGATTGGTTTTTTTCACAAAAGGTTTTACCAGGGCGTCGATATAGCTGCGCCTGCCGGCAATGATAAAGCTGGCTTTGTCTTTAATGATGGGCGCTTCAATGCTCAGCCTGCTGAAGATGGTACCCAACCCGCCAGTCACGGCCAGTTTTTTGCTGTTCCCTTCTTTCATCCTCACGTCGAGGATAGACGAAACACGCCCACCGTATTGTGAGGGAATACCGCCCTTGATGAGCTTAACGTCCTTTACCGCGTCGGGATTAAAAACCGAGAAAAAACCAAAAAGGTGAGAAGAGTTATAAACGGGCGCTTCATCCAACAGGATCAGGTTTTGATCAATATTACCGCCGCGCACGTTAAAGCCGCTGGCACCTTCACCCACTGTGGTTACGCCGGGCAGGAGCTGTATGGCACGGATCACATCCACCTCGCCTAAAAAAGCGGGAATTTTATTGATCTGCTTGATGTCGAGTTTCGCGGTGCTCATTTCAACGCTTTTTACGTTTTGATCCTCGGCTTCACCCATGATTACTACCTCGTCGAGGGCTTTGCCTTCTTCCGACAACTCAAAATTCTTCACAAAGTTCTTGCTGAGGTCTATAGAAAAAGTAAAGGTCTGGTAACCGATCAGCGAAACGCCAATCACATGTTCGCCCTTTGGAAGTGAAATGGAGAAAAAACCATACTCGTTGGTGGCAGCGCCAATGCCTGCGCCCACTTTGTAAACCGTGGCGCCGATCAGCGACTCCCCGTTTTTTGAATCCTTTACGTAGCCACTGAAAGAAAATTTCTCCTGGCTGGAGATCCTGAGGAAAAGAACACTAAAAATTAAAATAAATCTGAACTTCATAAACAAAATTTAATATATGTTGAAAAAAAGAGTAGCCGTTTTTGTAAAATCGAGCGCAAAACTATGGAAACTTTTTTTCTCCCGCAAGTTTCCATCGCATTATTTTACCGTTTATACGTATTTTCAGATTTAACCCTGGCTTAACGTAGCCTTTGAACAGCAAGGTTTTTATGGTAATTGGCATACAATGGAGACAACTCTAAACCGTTTTACCCCTAGTGGGAAATAGGGCTTATGCTGATCTTTTTTATTAAGTTTGCGCTTGTTTTTAAAGATTATTGAACCCTTATAATGAAACCTTCCATCCCAAGAGGAACACGAGATTTTGGCCCTGCAGAAATGTCCAAGCGCCAGTACATTATCAATATCATTAAAAATAATTTTAACCTGTTCGGTTTTCAACCCATCGAAACGCCGGCCATGGAAAACATCAGCACACTCACAGGCAAATATGGCGAAGAGGGCGACCAGTTGATCTTTAAGATCTTAAACAGCCGTATCCACGAAAGCCGAAACAAGGATTTGCTTAAAAAAGAATTTGAATTGTCGCTTGAAGCGGCAAGAAATTCTGAGGAACTTACTGAGCGCGCCCTCCGCTATGACCTCACCGTGCCCTTTGCGCGTTATGTAGTGATGCACCAGAACGAGATCACTTTTCCTTTTAAACGTTACCAGGTACAGCCGGTTTGGAGGGGCGATAAACCCGCCCGTGGCCGTTACCGCGAGTTTTACCAGTGCGATGCCGATGTGATAGGCACCGATTCCCTCATCAATGAGCTTGAATTGATCGCCATGATGGATAAATCATTCTCGGAGCTGCATGTCCCCGTTGTGTTGAAGTTCAATAACCGCAAGATCCTTACCGCACTCGCGGAAGTGATCGGTGAGCCCGGCAAAATCATAGAGATCACCGTGGCGATTGATAAGTTAGACAAGATCGGCAGCGAAGGTGTGACAAAGGAATTATCGGAAAAGGGAATTTCAGCGGAAGCGATCATAAAGTTGCAACCGCTTCTCGAATCAAAAGGCAGTAATGAAGACAGGGTTAAAACATTACAAAGCCTCCTGGGAGATAACGGTCATGGACAGGCCGGAATTAACGAGATCAATTTTTTATTAAAAGGCGTTAATGACCTCCAACTGTCGCACGCGATTTTTGAACTCGATATTACCCTGGCCCGCGGCCTTACCTACTACACTGGTACAATTTTTGAGGTGAAAACGAACGCCGGCGATTTTACTCCCAGCATCCTGGGTGGTGGCCGCTACGACGATCTTACCGGCATTTTTGGATTAAAGAACATGAGTGGGGTGGGAATCTCCTTTGGCATCGACCGCATTTATGATGTGATGGAAGAATTAAAACTTTTTCCTGAAAATATTCAAAAAGCCCCGGCTTCCTCTGTATTGTTCACTCACTTCGACGAGGAGTCGCAGCGCTATTGCCTGTCGCTTGCGGCCGAATTGCGGAAAAATGAAATTGCCTGCGAGATCTATCCCAACCTCACCAAAAAGATCGGTAAACAGTTCGACTATGCCAATGAAAAAAATATCCCCTTTGTTTGCACCGTTGGCAGTAACGAAATCGAAAAGCAGGCATTCGCTTTAAAACATATGACTACAGGCAATAGACAAGAACTCAATATTTCAGACATGATCCATTTCATTAAAACCGAATTAAAATGACATTTATCATCGACCATACCAAACGCCTGAGCCTGGCGGACCTTGAACGGTTCGTGCAGGATAAGGAAGCGACTGTTGTGCTTTCTGATGCTTCGAAAAAATCCATTAGCGATTGCCGGACCTACCTCGATAACAAAATGAAAAACAACAACGGTCCTATTTATGGTATCAACACCGGTTTTGGTTCTTTGTGCAACGTGATCATCCCTCCACAGGACATTGAAAAGCTCCAGGAAAACCTGGTGAAGAGTCACGCCTGTGGCATGGGCGAAGAAGTGCCACAGGACATCGTGCGCCTGATGCTGTTATTAAAGATCCAATCCCTTTCTTACGGAAAAAGCGGCGTGCAACTGCAAACCGTTGAGCGCCTCTGTGATCTGATCAATCACCAGATCCACCCCGTGGTTTACCAACAGGGTTCCTTAGGCGCAAGCGGTGACCTGGCTCCACTGGCGCATCTTTGCCTTCCCCTTTTAGGCATGGGCAAAGTGAATTTCAAAGGCTCTCAGCTCGAAACCAGCGTGGTATTCGCGCAAAAGGGTTTCACCTCCATCCGCCTGCAATCCAAAGAAGGTCTCGCTCTGTTAAACGGCACACAGTTTATGAGCGCATATGGCGCTTACGGCCTTATCAAATCGCATCATTTAAATAAAGCGGCCGATGTGATCACCGCCCTTTCTCTCGACGCATTTGATGGCCGCATCGATCCCTTTAAAGATCACCTGCACACCATTCGCGCGCACGCCGGGCAGCTACAAACCGCCCAGGCCATCCGCAAAAATCTCGAAGGCAGTGAAATTATAAAGCAGGCAAAACAGCAGGTGCAGGATCCTTATTCGTTCCGCTGCGCGCCCCAGGTGCATGGCGCCACTAAAGACGCGCTTTATTACGTGACCTCCGTTTTTGAAACCGAAATAAATTCTGTTACCGATAATCCCACTATTTTCCAGGACGAAGATGAGATCCTGAGCGGTGGTAATTTCCACGGACAACCACTTGCACTGGCGCTTGATTTTTTATGCATTGCCATGGCCGAACTGGGAAGCATTTCAGAGAGAAGGACCTACCTGCTGATCTCGGGGCAAAGGAATTTACCCGCGTTTTTAGCGCCTAACCCAGGATTGAATTCCGGCTTCATGATCCCCCAATACACCGCTGCCAGCATTGTGAGCCAGAGCAAACAACTTTGTACCCCGGCCAGCGTCGACAGCATTGTTTCAAGCAATGGCCAGGAAGACCACGTGAGCATGGGCGCCAACGCTGCCACCAAATGTTTACAGGTGATCAATAATTCAGAAAAGGTGCTGGCCATAGAACTCATGAATGCCGCGCAGGCCATGGAGTTCAGGAGGCCTCAGAAAACCTCGCCAAAACTTGAGAAATTACTTGCCACTTACAGGAAAGTAGTGCCTTACATGCGCGAAGATGAAGTGATCTATAAGGCCATGCACGCCTCTCAACAATTTCTCAGGTATAATTCATTGTCGGAATGACCTCCATGCCTTTAAAATTGCTGGTTTTTTTTGTGACGTTTTTTTCCGTCGCTTCTGCGTTGGCATGTCAATGTCCACCAAGCAGCCTCAGCATTGAAGAATGCGATAAGTACGAGATCATCTTTAAAGGCAGGATCCTTTCGGTAGCGCCCTGCGGTGATAAGTTCGGCGAAGCGATTTTCGAAATAGACGAATTATATAAAGGCAACTCCGCGAAAAAATTCACCGTTTTGTTTGAATGTAATACTGAATGTTACCAGCAGTTTATGGCCGGGGAGGAGTGGATCATTTACAGCCGCTATAAACAGGTGAACAATGCTAAAATGGATTGGTGCAGCCGCAGCAGAAAATTCTTTAATAATCTGGGCGAGGATTTTTATGCCGTTAACTATGGCAACGATTACGACGATGAGGTAAAATTTTTACGTGATCATCTTGGCAGGCATAGGTTTATGCCCGACTCGGCCAAAGATGCCGGCGACAGGAATACTCTTCCCGATACCAACCAAACGATCTTGTTGTTCGTGTGTTCTTTGCTGGCAATTATTTTGTTCTATTGGTTATTCAATAAATATTTTAAATTTTAAATAAATTATAATGAGTGTTCAGTTATTTAAACCGCATCCCTGGCACGGTATTCCTTTCGGGGAAAATTGTCCAAACATCATCACCGCCTATATTGAAATGGTGCCCACCGATACCGTAAAGTATGAGATAGACAAGGAGACCGGCTACCGCAAGGTGGACCGGCCGCAGAAATTTTCGAACTACCTGCCTGCTTTGTACGGTTTTGTGCCGCAGACCTATTGCGATGAAAACGTAAGGGCCTACGCCGAATTAAAATCTGGAAAAAAAGTAGAGCGTGGCGACGGCGACCCGCTTGACATTTGTGTGTTGACCGAACGCAACATCACCAGTGGCGACATTATCCTCGAAGCCATTCCCATTGGCGGTTTCAGGATGATAGACAAAGGCGAGGCAGACGATAAGATCATAGCGGTTTTAAAGTCAGATGAAATATACGGGCATTTAAAAGATGTGACCGATTGTCCCAATACTTTGATAGACCGTTTAAAACACTATTTTCTAACCTACAAAAATATGCCGGGCCACGAAAACAAAGCCGTTGAGATCACACACACTTACGGCGCTTCAGAAGCCCACGAAGTAATTTTAAAAAGTATACAGGACTATAATATTAAATTTAAGTCGCATATGGAGATTGGGGTGTAGTGGATTTTTTAAACACAGAAAAAAGGGGACGGTTTTACTGTCCCTTTTTTGTTGTAGAAACTGAGGTAATTTTGACTAGCTTTATCTTAACAATCCTGATCTTATAATTGCTTTTGAATATCGGGATCTTAAAAATTCCACCGCATGAGAAGAACGATGTTGACAGTCATGCTGACGCTTTTATTTCAGAGGATGCATTCTCAAACCGTTTTTTGTCCGCCTGGAGCCGTATGGAATTACACCTATTTTGAGATGTTTACAGGCAGCCAGAACGAGCAGGTCAAATATGTGCGAGACTCTGTACTGGGAACCGATACGGTAAAGGTACTCAGGCATTTCAGGTACTTTAAGAATATGAATATTATGCAGGGCTACAAGTATACGCTCATAAAAAAAACGGGCGACATCGTGTATTTCAGGAATCTGAGCACACAGCACGCCTGGCAGGTACTTTATAATTTTGGTGCCACCGCCGGGCAAAGCTGGCAGAATACAATCAGCCTCTTTGACAATTCTCCCTCAACTTCAACACTTACTGCCATGTATTCTATCATGGTTGATTCCGTTAATTACGTCAACGTGAACGGCTTTAATTTAAAACGTTTGTATTTAAAATACTGGTCGCAGTATGCGAACCCTTTCACGGGTTTTGACGCTGCGGTTATTACCGAACGCTTTGGCAATCATTATTTTCTTTTTAATTTTTATAATTATAACTGGATGAGCGACGGAGACCAGTGGCCCAACATTTTATGTTACCAGGACAGCACTTTTGGGGCGAAGCAATTCAGTAATAAACCCTGCAATTATGTGGGGTACAACGGTATCAACGACAATGTTTACAATAACGCCGGTGTAAAAATCTATCCTAACCCCGCGCGTGATTTTTTATATATCAACAGCGAGAACGCATTGATAAAAGAAGAAACCAATGTAAGGATTACTGATCTTTTGGGGAGACACGTTAAAGACGTCGTAATAAATTTTACGGGAGCAGAACTTGTCAAAGTTGACATTTCTGAACTTAATAATGGCCTTTACCTGTTAAGTCTTGTAAACAACGGCAAAGTGGTTTATACGGGAAAATTGTTGAAACAGCAGTAAGTTACATGAAGAAGATCCTTTTGATAATCTTATTGACTTTTTCGCTTCAAAAAGCACTTTCTCAGGCTGTGTTTTGTCCACCGGGCGCCAGGTGGCATTATAGGTTTCACACCTGGTTATCCAATTCAGACAGGAACGAAAAAATAACTTATGTGCACGATTCTATTGTGGGAAGTGACACAGTAAAAGTGTTGTTTCATAACTATTATTACAACTACTGTAATTTTTCAGGGGGCGCCAGCACCCTTATCAAGCAAAAAGGCGATACAATATTTATGAGGAGCCTCGCCACAAACCATAGCTGGCAAATTCTTTATAATTTTGCGGCTACAGCTGGTCAAACCTGGACGATTACAGTCAATACATTCTGGAATGTAGCGCAAACCCGCACCTATACAATTACTGTGGATTCAGTTAAGAATATAAGCGCCAATAATTTTACATTAAAAAGCCTTTACGTAAGATATCAGCATGGCGGCAGCGCGTTCATCGAAAAAACGCAGATCATCGAACGCTTTGGTTGTGTCCCTTTCATGTTCAACTACCGAAACCCGGTCGTCCATTCAGATTGTGATCAGGCATCCGGCCTGTTGTGTTATGAAGACCTCCAATTCGGATTAATACAATTTACTGACAAGTCCTGCGACTATAGTTATTATATGGGAGTCAACGAAACCAGTTACACAGGAGCCAAACTTAAGATCTACCCTAACCCAGCCGATAATTTTTTCAGCGTCGCAACAGAGAATGAACAGATAAGCGGTGAAATGGGTTTGATAGCAATAGATGTGTTTGGAAGAGAATTCAGGCTAGTGCCAATGAGTATGTTGAATTCAGAATTAAAATTTGATGTTTCTTACCTGCAAACCGGACTCTACTTTTTGAAGCTGAACAATAATGGCCGGGAAATTTATAATACCAAACTGCTGAAAAATTAAATATTGACTCCTGCCCACTGTTCACTGCCACCTGTTTACTGCTTACTGCCACCTGCTTACTGCCCACTCCTCTGTGTTCCTAAATGCCCTCAGTGTCTTAACGCTTACGCCGAAGCTTCAGCGAAGGAGCAGTGGTTTCTGTCCTTACTGTCTCCTGCCGACTGCCTCCTGAGAACTGTCTATTGACCCTCCAAATTCATCTGCCATTTCCAGGCGCTCAGCATCATATCGTCCAATGAAAATTCAGGGGTCCAATTGAGTTCACTTTTGGCAAGGTTATTATTGGCATAAACAGCCACCACATCGCCCTCGCGTCTTGCGCCCACTGTGTAATCCAGTTTCCTGCCCGATACTTTTTCAAAGGATCTGATCACCTCCATCACGCTCACGCCGTTGCCGGTACCCAGGTTAAAAAGGGAAAGGTTATTTTTGTTTTTATTGCCGAGCAGGTAATGCAGGGCTTTCACATGCGCGTCGGCTATGTCGGTAACGTGGATATAATCTCTTACACAATAACCATCAGTGGTATCATAATCGCTACCAAAAACGGTCAACGCATTTTTACCAACCGCCGTTTGTGTAATGATGGGTACCAGGTTGCTGGGTTTGCTGATAGGGTATTCGCCGATCTTGCCACTGATGTGGGCGCCAACGGGATTAAAGTAACGCAGCAACACCACATTAAATGAAGGATTGGCGTTGCAGAAAAATTGTATGATCTCTTCGCCTATTTGTTTGGTGTGACCATAAGGACTTTCCGCTTTTTGCAATGGCGTGGTTTCAGTCACCGGTAATTCATTGCTGTTGCCATAAACGGAGCATGAAGAAGAAAAAATAAAATTGGCTATTTTGTTGTCCTTCGCAAAACTGAGCAGGTTAGTGAGCGAACTGAGGTTATTGTTGTAGTATAAAATGGGATCAGCCACGCTTTGTGGCACAGATTTGAAGGCGGCGAAGTGAATAATGCCGGCAATGTCTTTTACTTTTGATAATTGGTTCTTTACTTCGGTGGCATTGCATAGGTCAAAATCCAGCGTTTCAAATTCCCTGTTCACTAAAGATTTAATTCTGCCATAGGAAGCAGCGGTAGAGTTGGAAAAATTATCAACCGATACAACATTAAAATTTGTTTTATTCAACAGCTCAATGATCGTGTGTGAACCAATGTAGCCCGCACCCCCGGTCACTATTATAGTTTGCATAGCGTATACTTTAAAATAGCTTTAAAGATAAGTATAAATTTTACCATTTCCCCCGCCCGTTGCCACGAAACAATGTAAAATGTAAAAATTATTGTCGGTTTTTTTCATATTTTTAGCGAAGTGCAGGAAACCTGGCTCGACATATTTGATCTTTTATTACCTCCATTTTACATTTTGTTGATTTTTTCCTACGCGCAAATGGTTGTCAACAGGAACATCAAAAAAAAGAAACACTACAGGTATTTAATTACCGCTTTGGCTTGTAAGATCGTGGGTGGCATTAGTTTATGCATTGTGTATACTTATTACTACAAGGGTGGTGATGTAACCAATTATTTTTTGTCCACTTCAACCTATGTAAATGTTCTGTTACAGGGCGACTTTTCCAAGTTTTTTGAAATGCTGGATTACAGGAATAATAATGTTTGGGATATTTTAGGTTATAACAATACCTACGGTTATTTTTTCTTTGTGCCAAGTGATTATTACGCGCTGTTCACGGTTACAATCACCATTCCATTTTGTTTGCTTGGATGTAAAAGTTTTATAGTCACCACCATGTTGCTTTCGAGTTTTGCTTTTATTGGTCTGTGGAAACTGTATGAAGTATTTGTTGATCATTTTCCGGATCTGGCCTGGCAACTGGCAATAGCCATTTTTTATATTCCTTCGGTATTTTTCTGGGGATCGGGTATTTTAAAAGACACCTATGCGCTCAGTGCCATAGGCTTTTATATATTCGGGCTTTACAAATTTCAGATCCTGAAACAAAGAAGGATCAAATACCTTTTAATGATCGTTGTTTCCATTATTGCTTTTATTTATATAAAACCCTATTACTTTTTCGCCTTATTGCCCGGGTCCCTTATCTGGATCCTCTTTCAGAGACTCAATAAAATAAGAAGTTCACTGTTGAGGGTCATGGCAATACCTGTTTTGTTGACCGGTACACTTTTCCTGGTTGTTGGAGGTCTCAAGGTCTTTGGAAGTTACCTTGGTGAATACAGTCTTGACCTTATCCTGTTAAAAGCAGTGAAAACACAGCAGGATCTGGTGCGGGAAGCTTATGGCACCAACAGCTATAACATTGGTGTATTTGAACCCACAATCACAGGGATACTTTCCAAACTGCCAAGCGCCCTGACCCTGGCGCTGTTCAGGCCTTTTATATGGGACGCGCGTAACCCTGTAATGGCCCTTTCAGCCCTAGAGAACCTTTTCATGATCGGGTTTACGCTTTACATTCTTTTCAAAGTAAAATTCACTACTCTCATCAAATCCCTGTTCAGTAATCCCTTGCTGATCTTTTCTTTTTTGTTCGCCCTGTTTTTTGCATTTTCAGTGGGGCTGACCACTGCCAACTATGGCGCATTGGCCAGGCTGAAGATCCCTTGTATACCGTTTTACCTGTCGTCCCTTTTTATCCTGTATTATCTGAACAAAGAAAGTTTTAAGAAAAAACGCCTCGCGAAAAGGCGCTGAAAGCCGGAATTAAATTTTTGAAAACGGACTTATCAGTGATCTTTCAGAAAAAAGATGCTTTCCATGATCTCGCTTTTACCTGCTTTCAGGTCAGGCAGGAGTTTGCAGCTTGAATCAAAATATTGCTGTTTCACGAGCCTGAAGGTGTTTACGGAACTGATGTGCCGGTAGAGTTTGTCCTGTTGCACGCCCGGCAGTTTCATGGCATTGAGAATCATCGACCGGGATTCGAACCTTGCATCCGCGTCGTCGTTTGCTATCCATGGCCCATGATCAGATTGCAGGATCACGATCGCCTTGTTGTCTATTTTCGAAATTTCCGTGATGAAACTTTTGATCACCGTGTTGACATAGATCAACTGGTTGATGTAATGTTCTTTAGGTTCCCAGTAGTTGTCATGATTTTTCATGTCAAACACGCGTTCTCCCTTACTGTTAAACACAAAGGGCGGGTGTGGTGCCACCATATGGATAAAAACAAATTTTTTACCGCTGCCGATCGCAGCCATGCTGTTGATTTTTTCGACCTGGCTTTTTAATCTGCTGTGCTGGATGATGCCAAGCACTTCATCGATCCTGAAGATCGTAAACTTAAGGATGCTCCGTTCGAATTCGTTGGGTGAATTAATGGTTACGGTAGAATCCATTTGCGGGAACCTGCTGGTCACCGAATAACCTGACTCCATGTTGTAAAGCCGGTAGCCCTTTTGTTTGAGTTCCTGGAAAAGCATGTTGTTGCGAAGCATTTTCCGTCGCACGTCTCCCGACAAACTCTGGTGGTAATCGAGATTAAACGTGCCCGAAAGCGACGACATGGTTGAATAATAATTCGAGAAAGCACTGTCGGCCAGGTAAAACCCCTGCTGCTCCAAAAAAAGAAGGAATTCTGAATTATCATAGTTGTAATATTTCTTCAGTACATGTTGGTTGGCATAACCATCGAGTACGATGTAATAAATGTCAGGGTAAGAACCGTTGTTGTCTGACTTTTCTTCACGGGAAAGCACTTCCTTCTCAGAAGCATGGTTGAGAAACAAAACCTTCGTGATGTTAAAAAGCAGGAGCAGGATTACGAGCAGGTTTAAAAAATAGTTGCTGATGGTACCCTGGTTGATCTTTTTGTGTACGAACAGGATGATCCCGCAGCACAATAAAAAAGAGAAGCCAAGCAGGTAACGGTGGATGTTAGCGAAGGGCCACAAGCCGTCGTAATAAAGCCGTTCGAGTCCATCGTACATCAGGCCGTAATTAAAAAGCACCAAAAGGATAAGTGTGGTTGTAATGCCTGCTTTGAGTTTATTACGGTAAAACAGGTAAAAAATAAAAAACAGCAACACGCAGGCGAACGTGCCATAGATCAGCGTTCTTTTCATGGCCGACAGATCCACCAGCTCAGGGTTCTGCGCATACAGGAAGAACGAGATAAAAAAAACGAATAAAAATGTGTGTAAGGGAAACGTATTTAAAAATTTACGCATGCCTTTCCATTAAAAAGATGATCCGCTCAGGGTTGGAGATTTTGTGTTGCTGCCTGACAGTGAAAAAATGTTCGAACGCTTTGACAAAACCTTCCAGGTGATAGCCATCAAAAATGTCTTTCCTGCTTACGAGCAGGCGTTGTGTCTGGGGATCTTCTTTGGGTACATATTCTATCACTAACATTGGAGCAAGGTCGGCAAGTTGTTTTGCAAAGAGTGAAAATGGAATGTTGCCGCTGATGGTCACATGATGCAGCAGGGCAAGGGCGAGCACGAGATCGAATTTCCCGCGTTCCAGAAATGCAGTTCTTTCTGTATTTTGAAATCCTATGCCCGGTGAAGGGTTGGTTATGTCGACCACGAGCGGTAGTACGTTTTTTATTCCCAGTGTCGAAACCTTAGCCTGAAGATTGTTTACAACAGAGGCATCACTATCGATGCTCACCACCTGTTCTGCTTTGCCGGCGCATATGAGTGAGAACTCGCCGTCGTTGCAGCCAATGTCGAGTACATGTTTGGGCACGAGGGTATTAATAATGCTGCTGATAGTGTTTTTTTTAATTTCAAAAGCGTCCTGCGAATATGAAAATGTTTCATAGTAGTTTAGCCACGGAGATGATTGAGGTCGGAGTTGAAGTTGTTGAATTTGATTTTTTAAGTGCGTGATAATGGCAACTAGCCTGTTTTTGCTGAGACTGAGGGTTTTTAATTTACCGGAAGTATTGCCACCATGTGTTTTTTCGAGTTGCGCGTGATAGTGAATATGCGACTGAATACTGAAACTGAACTTTGTCTTCCAGGGTAGCGAATAGCTGATCACACTCAGAGGAATGCCGTCGGGGTATTTAAGGCTCAACTGTGAGATTTCACTTTTGTGATAGGTCCACAGCAGGAGCGGTCCGTAAAAGTGACGGCAGAACTGGCCATAAGCCTGCCAGGGTTGGTTCTCCTCATACTTCTCAAAGGAGAGCGTGTCGATAAAAACGGGCGCAGCACCCCTGAACTGAATATTGTAAGCTGTGGCATCTTTCAGTGTCATGCCTTTTTCGAGCGCTTTCAGCTGAATGTCGAGTGTGAGCAGCGCGGCCATTTTTAGCTGGCTAAAACACCATTCGTAAGGATAGGAAATAAAATGGATAGATTCAGGTTGCAGGATCTTATAAATCTGCCGGCCAGGGATTTGTTCAAATGCTGCCGGGTCGGCCTCTGTGTGAGAAATAAGCAGTTGCTCCGATGTAAGCGTATTGTACAAACCAGAAGCGTTGAGCAGATCGTAATTGTTCCGGTAGCTTTCGAAAACGCACCTGTAAATAAAGCCATTTTTTGAGAACACAATGCCATCAGGGTCCCGAAAAGACGAAGGATGGGAATCTAAAGGCATAGGCGCTTATTTTTTCCTTTTAAAAAAGTCTGTAAAGGCTGCCCACTTGTTTTTTATGAATAAACTTCCGGCAATGATACCGCCAAGAATCACTTGTAATAAAAGACTTCCGGTCCCGGGATCAATGTACAGTAAAAACAACTCTTTAAACATAAGGTGAATAAAATAATGGGCAAATTGTCAAATAATAATTGTCTAATATATAAAAAAATAAAGAAAAATTTCCCCAAAAAAGAAGAAATTTATTAAAAATAAATGGCCCTGTAGATTTCTTTCGCAATGCTGTAATTTCTCTGCGTTTCGGCAATTTTCCTGATCCTTTCGCAGAGAGTTTTGTCCTTTAATAATTCCGCGATTTTTTTCACTGCGTTGAGGTATTCGCTGCTGTTGAGTTGCTGCAATACGTAACCGATATTTTCTTCCGAAATTAATTTGCTGTCGGTAGAGATGTTTTTGGTGATCACAACAGGCAGCCCCATGGCCCAATACTCTGCATCTTTAATAGGTGTACAGTATTTTTTAGTAGGTACCGGCCTTACCGGGCAGATGCCGAAATCTCCCAGTGACAGATAATTGGGTACCTGGCTGTGTGCAGCAAAAAGCTTGACTACTACGCCCGGATCCAGGCCTGAACGGTGACAATAGTCGGCAACTTCTTTGTCGGAGTGGTTGGTAAGCAGGAGCACTCTGAATTTATCACCCCAGAAGGAAGCGGCGACTTTAAAAAAATCGAAGACCTCGTGTGACAGGTAAATGTCCTCGAATTTGCCGATGTAAACGCAAACAACGGAATCTTTGCTGATACCATTTACAAGGCCGTAATTTTTCTCTTTTTTGGAAAATAATTCCAGGTCCACACATGCAGGTTTTACATAATACACGGGCTTTGTGATGCCATAGGTTTCCTGCGAATACCTGATCATGCCTTCAGCCGCACAGATCACAACCTTTGCTCTTTTTAACTGAAGTTTTTCAAGCCGGAACAGAATTCTAAAGGCGATCCCGTTTTTTTTCCAGGTGCCCGTTTCAACCATTGATTGCGCGTGAGGCTCGAAACTATCGAGGATCAAAGGTTTTCCTGTAACTAAGGAAATAATATAACCGACCGCACCGCCCGGTGTGCACCATGCGTGGATGGAGTTGACCCGATTTTTTATTGATAAAAAAAACAAAGCCAAAAGGATATAAAAGAACTTCAGGCCCATGAGCAAACCAAAGGGTGTATAATTATAATTCACCAGTTCTATGCCTTCTTCACTGAGATTTTGTTTTACTTTTTGATATTGCCCGTTGGTGCTGGCTGACTTCGGAGTTAAGGTAAAAAGGAATATCGTACCGCCAGGCTGCAGGTTTTTTTTGATGATCCGCAAATAAGGCAACGCATAGGATTGTAAAATGGCGCTGTTAAAGCCCCAATAGGTTAATACCAGTATGTTCTTAGCCCTGATCAGAATAAATGTTTTATGATGCCGAAAAACCTGCGTTTAAAAATGATGAGCGGGCAGCTGATAAAACTTAAAGCCAGGTGTTTTACAGCCAAAGCGCGATTTTTTTTGGTCATCGCGATATGAAGTGCCGAGTAAGAATAAGTACCCATTAAAAACGTCCGCCTGTGAAAAAAAGATGTTCTTACTGCCAGGGAAGTTTTGAGGACGTGGTTTTTAAACAGCAGGATTCTCGCCCTGATCTCTGTTGGATCGTAATTTAACACGCTTCTGTTACCATGGTTGATCATTACAATCGACTTGGCCGGGTAACAATACAATTTATTTTCAGCAATAATGCGCAGCCACAACTCCCAGTCTTCAAACAAGATCAGTCCTTTTTCTGCACTGAAATAATATTTTTTGAAAAGCGTTGTGTCCACAACCACCGAACTGCAACCCAGAAAATTACCATAAAATAATTTTGAAGGATTAAAGAATCCTTCCATCCCATATTCGTATAGAGGTTTTTGATCGGGATTAAGGATCACATAACCCGTAAAAATAAATTTTGGTTCAAATTGTTTGCCAAGTAAAAAAGCGTAAACCGACAAAAGGTAACCTGGTTTCATTTTGTCGTCCGAATCCAGGAAGATAAGATACTTTCCTGTGGCATGGTCTGCACCGAAATTCCTGGCGATACTTCTTTCTTCGTTTTCTTTGTAATAATAATGCAGGTTGTTTTCATTTAAGCCGGCAACCATCTCACGGGTGTCGTCGGTGCTGCCATCATCTACAACTATGATCTCAAAATCCGCGAACGATTGGGAAATAACCGAAAGCAGGGTTTCTTTTAAAATGAAAACCCTGTTATAAGTAGGAATGATGATTGAAAAAAACATAAATTAATTTCTGAACTTCCTGATCAGGGTAATAAGAGATACCGGAATAAATTTAAGTCTAAAATTATATTTATAATAGTTGTTTTTACGGTAAAAACCCTTATAATTTTCTTTAAGAAACAAGCAGATGCGCGCGCATGCCGCCCGGTTGAATGTCCTGTAATGAAAGTGATAATGCAGGTGAATGTGTTCCAGGAATATGCCCTCAACTTCGGCATCGGTCAAACGGATCGTGCAGGCAAATGGTTTTCCTTCAGTGATGGAAAATGTACTCAAGGACTTAAGCGTTTGCGCAAAAGAATTACCGTTGTGTAGCGTCGAAAAGGTGTTGTAAGCTACGTTTGTCCACTCTTCCATGAACCTGATCTCCAGGTTTGATTTTGAGTGTGGGTGCAGCCGGTAGTGTGAAAACAATTGGTCGGTTCGTTTGGGCACCGCTCCGGTAAGAATTGCCCTGGAGACGAGTTCGAAATCCATGGCATAATGCAGATGCTCATTCAGTGGAAAATCCGTGCTCAGAAACTCCCTTTTGATGAAGGAGGAGGGTTGTGGAAACCGCATGAAAGCGAGATAACCAGACAGCGGCAGATCTTCCCGCGGACCAACTATCCTGCTTTTGACGCGCTCACCGAATAAACGTGCCTTACCATGCACAATGGTCACAGAGGGATTTTCATGAAAGGTTTTTACTACTGTCAATAGTGCGTCGGGCTCATAATAATCATCACTGTTCAGCCACGTGACAATCTCTCCGGAAGCCACCAGCAATCCTTTGTTAATGGCATTGCTCTGACCCTTGTCTTTTTCACTTACCCAATGCCTGATTTGCCCGGCGTATTTTTTAATGACGTCAATTGTGTTGTCGGTGCTGCCACCATCAATGATAATGATCTCCGTGTTTTTGTATGTCTGATCAAGCACCGACAGGATGGTTTGTTCAATGAATTTCCCCTGGTTCAGCGTCGGAATGATAACAGATATTTTAGGGTGGATCAATAGAATGTTTCGCAGTTGGTTGTTGTCATGTGATTTCGCGGGGATAAAGTTAAAAAGATTATGCTACAGATCATGCTTATTTTTCAGTTGTCCTGATAGTAATTATAGAACCAGGGGCACTAACCAAGATAAATTTTGAAATCTTTTTCTGATATGGGATTGTTCGCCGGTTGGATTGTAAAAAGCGGCACTTCACCGTAGAACGACGCCCACATGTTGTAGGTGCTTGGAGGACCGGCAATATATCCGCATTCCGCCAGGCAATACAGATCCAGAAGCTCGTGTCCCGGTGCGTATGTTATTTTGAGGCCATCGGTGTCTTTTTCATCAAAAGCAGTTTTTTCGTTTGTGCAAATCAGGAACCTGGGATTTTTGTAACTGAACAATACACTCAGCTCTTTCATCAGCGACACATAGCGGCTGGCATCATAATAGTATTTTCCGTTTTCAAAAGTTCTGTAATCTCCATGCCTCATGTGAATGCCGATCACGGTTTCATGCTGATCCGGGAAATTATCAGCAAAAAATTTCCTGACACCTGCGCTGAAAAATTCAGATGTACCGAAAAACGTTTTGATCTCTTTTTTATGCCTGACAAGCATCACGTCGGATCTGAACAGCCAGCCTTGTACAAAACATAATGCGCTTTTGAGTTGTGGCGCTTGCGCGAGGTCCAGTTTTTCATCATGCCCGAGGGCAACAACGCCCAGCAGGCGATTATTGATGCCAACACGACTGAGAACCCTTGCCATGAAATAACTGAGTTTGTAAACAAACTTGTTACCGGTAAGGGAGAACCCGGAAGTGCCGGAAAAATACGGCCGGTAATTGTGAAACGCAGGGTTAAGCAGTTGAACATTGTTTTCTGTGCAATATGCCTTAAAATGGGCATAAAGGAAAAGCAGGTTACCGAGTTGTCCTGGTTTATCTGATAAAATAATCATCTCGTTGTCTTGAGCATTTGTTCCACCTGCTTTTCAAGTTCCGGGATGGGAACCAACAGATCAAAATCATTACCCGCCCCGGGCTTTTTATTTTGGACGCAGCCTACATAATAATAATTGAGGTGGCATACACTTGCCAGCAGGTAATACATGTTGTTCACGGCGTCTTTATCGCTCCTCAATTCCATGATATTTGCGCCGGTGTTTGCGAATAAGATCATGGACAAGGCGGCGCCGTGAATGCTGACGATGTTGCCGGCGTTTTTAATGATCCTGATCTGTTCTGCAAAGCCGTAATCTTCGAGAAATATTGTTTCAAAATGATAAGCACCGAGCGCAGTCACAACTTCATTTTCATTTAATACAAAACGTTTTTTCGCTTTTCCGCGACTGATGTAAATGTTTTTAGGCGTAGTGGCATCTGCTGGTACCTTCGCATCAACGATGTTCCGTAATTTCTGAACATTGTCAGGATGGAAATTTCCGGTTTCGCCGATATGTGTGGGATAATATAGTTCTTTGAAAAAAGTGATGGAATTTTGAGGAAGATAATGAATGGCAGATACCTTGAACAATTTCAGGGATTCGGCATAAAAATTATCTCCCTTAAAGTAAGCGGGAACAACAAGCGTATATTCTTCCAGTGAATCATTCATTTCAGCTAAACGCGTGAGCCCATCGCTGACCCAATGTGCAAAACCGTTTGGTCCGCTGTAATTGTCAAAAATAATGAGGTATTTACCTGCGCTGCAGCTTTGTTTTTTAAATGTGAGAAAGGATTTTAAAAGATATCTGAAGCGGTAGTTCTTAAAATCGCTGTTATAGCAGATGATGTTTTCTTTTAAAGAAAAAAAATATTTATAAATGATCCCGAGATCTGTCACAAATACCCGTTTCAGCAAAAACAGGCCGCTTTGAGGGAAACGGATCAACGCGTTGTCTTTAAATAACACGGTATCCTTTATCGCCTCATTTACAGGTGGCGAATTGTGAAGGACGGAACTTGGATAGAATATTTTTAAGAGTTTCCCGGGCATGACTAAAGATAAGGGTTTGGGGAAAAATTAATGACCTTGTAACCGTCTTTTTTCAGTGCGCCGGCAATAAACTCATCGGGTTTGGTTTTAAAAATGATCATCTGTATTGTATTCGGGTAACTGAGTCCGAAAAAGGTGCTCAGCTTTCCAAACCAGATCATATGTTTTGCGCGCGTGTAAAGGGATGCGTTTTCTGTAAACAGTTCCGTTTCCATACCAGGGATGTACACATCGTTAAAACGTTTGTAGGCAATGCATGGCAGGTTTATCCCAAGTGCAATTTTTTCAAAATCACGGACAGAAATCCCGTAGACATAATTTCCGACTGTTTCGTAATTTCCGGTGTCGTGGTGTTCCACTTTTTTACCCATGATCTTTTTTAGACCGTGTTTTATTTTTTGCAGCATGGCGCGGGTAAATGGCGCAGGCGCGAAGTCGTGCGGTTCGGTAAAGATGATGGCTCTTTTTGAAACTCTCAGCATCTCATAAACGGCAAGCGTTGGTTTTGAAAAATGATGGTAAGCCTGTTTGCAATACGCGTAATCGAATTGATCATCCTTGAAGGGAAGTGCTTCTGCATTTGCATACGCAAACTCAGGGATCATCTGGTTTTGTTTGGCAACTTCAAGTAATGTAACGTTAATGTCTGTTGCCAGTGTTTTACCACCCTTGCGTTGAATGTAGGTGGAGGAGGTACCAAACCTGCCGTCGCCAATCGTTACCCACGATGCGTTTTTGTGATGTTCCAGAAAAGGATCCAGGACTGATAGCATTCGTACGTGGCGCCAGATATCGGTTGTAGTTTTGTCAAACCAGTTTTTGTAAACTTGCAGCTCTTTTTCAATTTCCATTCCGTTGACCGGTTGTGTGTTTGCCGGTTTGCCTTGTTCGCCTACGCCCATTTTTTCAGATTTTAAACAACTTAATCAGATCGTTTTTTGCGGTTGTGATGTTCCCGGTATAGTCCGTGGCAACAACGTTTATTTTTCCTTCGTAAATTTCAGCGAGCTGAGCTGCCAGCTGTTCGCTGTCATCAGGCTTGAAGAACCGTACATTTTTTTTGATCTGTTCCCTGTTAACGGCAATATCACTCGCGAGGAGAAATTTGTTAAGTGCTTTTGCATCCTCGATTACCGTGCTCCAACCTTCGAAAAAACTCGGTTGTATCATCGCCATGGCATTTGCCATCAGGGTTACCTGCTCCTCCCGCGAAATAAATCCCGTGAAAGTAACGTGTTTTTGCAGGTGGTTCCGGTTGATAAATTCATTGAGTTCGTCAACGTATGTTTTGTTCCGTTCATCATCATACCGTCCGGTAAACACCACGTGAACAGATTTTTTTTGCTTTAACAGCTGATCCAGGGCTTTTAAAACCACCAGGTGATTTTTATGCGGCCAGAACTGGTTGCAAACGATAAAATAATCTCGGGGAGTATGAATAGTGGTTTTGTCCAGGTCAAAATTATGATCCAGCAACGAAACAAAATTAAAAACATGCCGCTCTGCATTGCTGGCAGGGTAATACCGGTTAAAATGAGACAAGGCATCATTGCTTGAAAAAACAATTACCTGCGCCTTTGCAGCGATCTGCTCAAATACCCTTTCGCGTTTTTTAATTTCTTCTTCCTTGAAAAGACCAGGAAGAAATTTGTGCTGGAAATCATACAGCCAGTAATACGCTTTGCAGTTAAGTTTGAAGTGGGATTCATCGAAAGACATCATCGGATAAACAACATCGAGGCTCAACGCGTTGATGTCGGCAATAAACCTGTCGTTTCTGATTTTGTGATAAAGCCTGTAAAAAAAAGATTTTTTATCGAGTGAACAGAACTCGGTATTTTTCTGCCGCAGCCCGTTAATTAATTCTTGTGGCGTAAAGGAATTGACAATGACGATGATCTTCAGCTCCTTCGTGAGAGAGATGTCCTGGAGCAGTTTGATAACATTAAACGCATAATAAACCCCGCCGGCCCAGCCGTAATCTCCCGTAAGTATGATGCCAATCCTCATGTGCTTACAAGTCTTTGATCCAGTTGTGATATAAGCTTAAGCCGTCACTCATTCTCGTTTTGGGGAAAAAGCCAAGTGACGTTAATTTCCCTGTATCGGCTTTCCAGTTGAGGGGATAGCCGGCGAACTGTCTTTGTGAAAATTGGATCTTGCCTTTGTATCCACATATTTTCGCGAACAACAAAGAAGCGTCGTCAATAAAAGTTTCTTCCGCGTTTGCAAGGTTGTAAACCCCGCCGTCAAAACGACCACGTTCGGTTAAGAGAACAACGGCTTTGACAATGTCATCAATAAATATAAAATCGCGCGACTCCTTTCCTGTTCCTGCAAGCGAAACCGATTCATTTCCTGCTTTGAATTTTGAATAAAGGTCATAAAAAAACTGACGTTTCAGGCCTGGCCCGTAAGCTGAAAAAATTCTCACGCTCAATGTCGGGACTTGGTAGAAGGTGTGATAACTTTTGGTTAATTGCTCGCTTAATAATTTGTGTAATCCGTAGGGCGACAAAGGCTGGCATGGATCGTTTTCTGTTACAGGAAGCGTTTTGGGATTGCCATAAACTGCAGCGCTTGAAAAGTTCACGAATTTGGTGGCTGGTGAAAATTCCCTGAGCGCTTCCAGAATTTGCTCAACGTAAATGGTATTGAGCTTAAAATCACCCGCCGGCGCGCGATAGCTGTGTTGTACATCAGAAGCGCCTGCACAGTTGATGAGCAGATCGAAAGCTGATTGTGCGATGAGCGCCCGCGTCGCTTCAAAATCGTCGTGTGCAAGTATATTTTTCGCCGGATCAGGATTCAGGTCAAGGCCGGTTACTTCCCCAAGGCCCTTAAAATGGCTGAGCATGGCATTGCCTATAAATCCTGATGCGCCGGTTATTAGAACTTTCATACCCCTTGATTGTGCTTAATGGTTTTGATCACCTGCGCCGGGTTGCCACCTGCGACCGACCAGGCAGGAATATCTTTTGTGACTACACTGCCGGCACCGATCACAGCGCCTTCACCGATGGTAACACCTTTCAGGATGATGACATTAAATCCGATCCATGCCTTTGATTTGATGGTGATCGGTTTCGCTTGTACAGCGCTCCAGTTTTTATTAACGATGTTATTGCCGTTATGAGCGAAATAATCTTCATAACACTGGCTGTTGTCGTTTTTTCTTTCCTCCCAATAGATGCTGTGGGAGTTGTGGTCATAAATGTTGATGCCCCAGGCCATTGTCACATCGTTTTCAATAACGATCTCTGAGCGGCAAATCAGGTGAACTCCGCCGAGGTGCACATTGTCTCCGATCGTGATCTTTCCTTCTGAAGATTCAAAGACAAAAGTTGCGTTGATTAGACATTTTTCGCCGATGGTGACATATCTTCTCTCCTCCCTTTTTACACGGAAATCGATTCTTGATCCTTTCAGAAGTACAGAGGAGTCGTGCATAAAAAACTGAGTTGCAAAGTTTTTCCTGATCTGTTTGTTCAGCATCAGTTTATTCATCAACCTCCTGATCATTCCTGTTGCTGTTTTAAATATTTAAGAACTGTAGCAGGATTTCCGGCTACAAAAGCGAAGGCCGGGACATCTTTGGTCACAAGACTGTTCGCGCCAACAATTGCTCCTTTGCCTATGGTTACGCCTTTCAGAACGGTTGCATTAAAACTGATCCAAACGTGATCATGTATAATGACCGGAGCGGTTTTGATCGCACCTTTCTCTTTTGGATAACCATGGGTTGCCAGCTTTTTGTATCCTTCCGCGCGTTCCGTATGATCTGTTTCGTGCGCACTGGTGTCCATGATATTGACATTATGCGAGATCAGCACGTTGGAACCAATAACAATCTTCTCACCTGACCAGATGCGGCTGCCGGTGCCAACAAAACAATCGTCTCCGATCGCGATCCTGCCGCCATAATTAAAGGTCAGCAGTTCACCCCCGATCGTTGTATTGTTCCCCACTGTGATATTCGTTGAATTGCCCTGCATGTTGTGGATCACGGCCTGTTTGTAGAGATTCGACCCTTTTCCCATTACCAGTTTTTTAGATTGATAATAAATATTTGCCTGATCCCGTTGCCTTTCAAAATATAATAGTAGCCTGTAAAAGATGCGTTTGAATATGTCTTTCATTGCGGCTGACCTGGCATTAACGTTCAATAAACACTTTAATTATTCTCCTGAGTAAAGATATGTTTTCTTTTTTGAAATGATTGATAAAGGCGTCGAAAAATTCGAGATCCATTTGCTCAGTCTGGGTCATTTTTATTTTGAGATCTTTAAAGTCTGCGGGTTTTTTATCGGGCCCTTTGCCATTTGTTCCCGAACCATCGAATCCAATATTTCTCACAAGTGATTGTGACGGGAAAACATTTAGTCCTCCTCTTGTGAAAACAGAAAAATACCATTTGATACCCCAGGCATTATTGCCAAAATCAAGCATGTTGGTATAACTATAGTCTCCTAAATTAAACCTTGTTTTCAGAAAAGGATTGGATTTTAAAAAGTCACGGCCCGGCATTTCAGTGCTGAAGACCCGCCAGCGCGATTGCCAGGTAGCCCAGCCCCAGGTCGACGTGTATGGCAACAGTACGACCTTATCCGAATTGTTCAAAGAACCCAGATCAAACATATAGCCGTTGATCGAATATATATTGGGTGAATTCTGAAAAGCCCTGAGCCCTTCGTTCATGAACTCGAGGAAAAATGGCGATAACACTAGGTCGTCCTCCAGGACAATGACCTTGCCGTGTTTGTTCACAATTTCGGTTACGCCACTGATGACCGACCCGGCGAGTCCCTGGTTAAACTCTTTTTCAAAAACAATTACTTCCTTAAAACCTGTTGTATTTTTGACGAGCCTGCGTGTCGCTTCGAGTTTCTCCTTGTCAGCTGTTGTCGCGCCGGTTTTAGGGCCGTCGGCAAAGACGTACAAAACGGTTTCAGCGGCGAGCTTGTTTTGTTTCAGGCTGTCGAGAGATTTTTTTGTATGTTCAGGCCTGTTGTATACAAACATGACAACAGGTGCCAATGCTTCAGATTGCATAACTCAATGATTTTTCCCAGATCACAGGGATCAATTTTTCAAAAACTTTGTTACCAAGCCCAAAGTCAATTTCTTTCCGTGCTATGGTATCGTTTACCAAATTAAAGGTTTCTTTTTTATTAATCAATGTGCTGTTATTAAAATCCGTGGAATGGATCAGATCACCGATCCAGGTTTTTAATTCGGTGTTCATCCAGTTATTTGCCGGCGCGTTAAAACCGATCTTATCCTTCCGGTAAGCGATGCTTTCAGGCATCAGGTCACCCACAGCGTCGCGAACAATCGCCTTGCCGAATCCATTTCTTATTTTAGAACTATAAGGGATTGAAAATGCAAATTCAACGATCCTGTGATCAAGAAAAGGCATTCTGATCTCAACGCCGTTCATCATCGAATAACGATCGTAGTTTCTCAGCAGGGTGGGCAGAATGGTTTTAAACGTGGACTCGAACAGTGTTGAATTCAGATAATCGAACTGTTCTTTTTTGGATACAAGATTCAAATGACCTGAGAGTTTTTGCAGAAAGGGGTATTTATTGAGCAAAGCGTATTTTAGCTTGTTACTGAAATCATCTCCCTTTGGTTTGCTGCTCACATTGTTGATCGCTTCCAGGATTTTCTTAAATGCTCCAGGGTTGGGCAGGCTGTCGATGAGCGCTGAATCCATATCGAACGGATAGCCGGCAAATAACTCGTCAGCGCCATGGCCGTCGATGCTTACTGTGACATTGCTCTGTTTTATTTTTTGGTAAAGTTGTACGAAGGGAATTACCGGCGCGTAAAACAATTCTTCAAATAGGTAGGTCTTGTAAAATATCGAGTCAATGTCCTTCAGCGGATCGATGTTTAAAAAATGCACCGGGATATTTAAATAATCGGTAACGGTTTTGGCGTATTTTGTTTCGTCAAGCGCGGTGCCCGGGAACGACGCCACGAAAGCATGTTGCCAGTCTTTTTGAAGATTTTGTGCATTGGTTTTGCTGAGGTGCGCCATGGTGCAGATCACAGCGCTGGAGTCAAGCCCGCCGCTGAGTGCAGTGCCCACGGCCACGTCGCTCCTCATGCGGATCCGGCAAGCGTCTAAAAACAATTCGCGGAACCTTTCTTTTTGCTGTTCGTAGTCGTTTGAAAAAACTGTTTTGATCTTTTCAGCGTCCCAGTATTTTTCCATGTTCAGGCCCGCATGCGTGTAAACTGCATTCGTTGCCGCAGGAAACCGGTTGATGTTTTTTATCAGGCAATTTTCGGTGCTTTCATACCCAAAACTATTTTCAAGGGCGCCACTGGCCACCGGGTAATTGATGCTAACGGTTTCCAGGAAAGGATAAATCCCTTTCATCTCGGAAGCAAATACGATGCCGTTGGCCGACAAAGAATAAAACAGTGGTTTTTTTCCAAGACGGTCACGCGACAAAAAAAGAGACCCGTCCTGTTTGTCATAGATAGCAAAAGCCCACATGCCGTTTAACCTGGTTACGAAACCGCGACCCCATTTTACATAAGCATACAGCAGCACTTCTGTATCGCTGTTACTCATGAAATGAAAACCTTCGTGGCGCAACTCGTTTTTGAGTTCCAGGTAATTGTAGATCTCGCCATTAAATGTGATCACATAACGGTCAAGCACTTCAAACGGCTGCTTTGCATTGTCCGATAAGTCAATGATGGAAAGGCGCCGGTGGCCGAGTGCAGTCTTGCCATGGAAAAAGGTTCCCCAGCCATCGGGACCGCGGTGTGCAATTTTGGAAAGCCCGAGATCCAGAAGCTCCTGTTTAAAATTACCGATATAACCAAGGATCCCGCACATAATTATTTTGAGAAGATCACCGGCTCAGCTTCGTAGGAACTTCCAAGTCCGGCGATGCTGAAGTCAGGATAAAACCTGGCATCAGTGAAGTAATGTTTCATGATTTCTTTTAACGGACCCTGCCCCGTATCATCGAGATAACAGCTGAAATTGCTGCGTTTTAATTCGTTATGAAAGAACTCAAATGCACCGGCCCTCTGGTAAGGACTGCTGCTGCCAATCGGCGCGTCTACGATCACGAGTTCAACGTGCTGCCTGTCGATTTTTTTGAGCGCCTCCGGATCATACCACAAAAAGTCCCTGTTTTTGAACTTCATTGTTGTGTTCAGCTCGCAATGGATGTATTCGACACGATCGGCTTTGTATTTTTCCCGGATTATTTTTTGCCAGGCCGCATCATGGTCGACGGAAATAATTTTTAAGTCCAGATTATTTTTTATCGAAAGGTTGTTGAGAAAAACCGTGCTGATGCCGGTGCCGAATTCAACAATCGTTTTAATGTCGTTGACGAGCACGTGGTTCACGATCATCAGCATGCCCTGCGGTGAAATGCTCCAGCTGTTGTAAGGTAAAACCATCCCGCCGCCAAGGTTGTTCATGAGATAGTCAAATGAAGAGGCGGATACAATTTTTCTTAGGATTTGCTCCTTGTTTTTTCTGAAACCCCGCTCAAAAAAGTTGGTGAGTTTCAGGTCCATATAGTTTGTCAGCTTACTCATATCTCGTCGTAAAATCCGCAAGCACATTGGCTTGTTCTTTCGGTGGGAATTTCCAGTTGGGGTAAAAATTATGCTCGAGTACTTCAAAAGAGATGCAGTTTTCGGCCATGTCTTCAACTTCGTTGTTTACAAAAAGGCAGTAGGTGATGTTGTAGATACCTACATTGAGGCTTAACCTGGGAATTTCAAAAATGACCTTGTCTGTGCTGCTGCCGTCTTCGGGTTTCAGCATTAGTTTGTCGCTGATCCAAACGCATTTTTCACCGAAGTGGCTGTCGATCCTGAAATCCAGGAGCATGGTCTTTACTGGAGTTTTTTTTGAAAGGCTGAATTCCACGATCATCTTTTCGCCGGCAAGAAATTCCTGCTTGTTAAAAAACAGGCCGGTGACATTCACGTTTCCTTTGCCAACCCTGTTGCCGGGGTTAAATCCACGCTCGTCTTTTGAACTGTTGTAATTCACGTAAGTGCCGATCACATCGGTGGTTTTGCCTGTTTGTTTGAGTTGCCCGTTCACTAAAAAAACAGAGGAAGCACAAAGTTGGGCGATTGCTGCCATGTTGTGACTCACAAATAAAATGGTGCGGCCGCTTTTACTCACGTCACCCATTTTACGCATGCATTTTTTCTGAAACTCGGCATCACCCACGGCCAGCACTTCATCTATCACCAGTATTTCATTTTCCAAAAAAGCGGCAACCGCAAATGCCAGCCTGAGCTGCATGCCACTGCTGTAATGTTTTAAAGGGGTATTGATGAACTTTTCCACTCCCGAAAAATCCACAATTGCGTCGAAATTTTTTGATATTTCAGCCTTACGCATGCCTAAAATAGAGCCGTTCATAAAAATATTCTCGCGCCCACTCAATTCAGGATGAAAGCCTGTACCCACTTCGAGAAGGCTGGCGATCCGTCCGCGACAGGTAATACTACCGGAGGTAGGTGGCGTGATCTTGCTCAGGATCTTCAACAGGGTGGATTTTCCGGCCCCGTTTTTGCCGATAATTCCAACGGTATCGCCTTGTTCAACCTGGAAGTTGACGTCTTTCAGCGCCCAAAAATCTTCTTTTCTTGTATCTGGTTTTAAAAATGAGAATAAACTCTCCCGCAAACTCAAATAAGGTTTATTATTGGCTTGAATGTTGTACTTTTTACTGATATTTTTTATTTCAAGAACGGGCTTCAATTGTGTAAATATAAAGAGGAGTAAGCCAATTTCAAAGGATTATTTAGGGCCAGAGGCCACTAATTAGTGGATCCTCAAAAAGTCTTTTTTGTTTTTTAGAACTTACTTTCTTCCTTGATGAAGAAAGTAACAAAGGAATCAAGGCGATTTGCCAACCTGAATTTTTTGCACTGACGCCCAAATGTGAGACCCAAATATAAAAAAATTCGGGTTCGCACCAAATCGCCGTTAGCGGCCGCACTATCCAAGACGTAACCAGAACCCAAATAGACATATGTTATTTTGCTGTAAAAACACTTGACTAAACAATTTCTGGCAGATTAAAACACTTGGTATTTAAAGATAACTCTTTCATAACAATAGTTGCAGAGTATTTGAGGCTCTACAAATTAGTCGGACCTCAAAAAGTCGTTATCAAAACTCTAACCCGTTCGAGGTTATCTTTCTGCGTTTAGTTTGACGGGCATTGCCTTTTTGAGCTTTTGCAACGCTTGCGCAGAAGCTCCAGTGTTGTTGCCCACTGCTAAACAACGCACTTTTATTGAATTAATTGGTACCCGTCGAGCACTTCGGAGAATTTTATGGGAGACTAATTATCTTAAACGAAGCTAAATAGAATTTTACCTGCCGGCGAATTTTTTTAGTTCCTGAAAAGAGGATTCAAACCTGAAACTTTTTTCAAGCTCGTTTAAGTTGCCGGGGTCGGTAAGGCCCGGAAAAGCTAACTTCGCCAGTTTTAATTTTTCGAGTTCATAGTCAATGTAATTCAATAGCGTAACAAGCTGCGATGTTGAGAGGCAATTGTTAAGGCATACACTTTCAACGATCCTGAATTTCGCCTCGTCGCTTTGGGCTTTTTTCATGAGCTGATCGGCAAAGCCAAGATAGACAGCAGGCATGGGTGTTTTACATTTTTCGCCCACCGGCATATTATTAAAGTAAATGGGTTTTCCATTCTTTAGTTCACAAAAATGTTCCAGAAGGTTGTTATTACGTTGCTGGCTGGTGTCAACAACGGGTTTGCGCGGAACAATAGGATCGGGAAGGCTTACCGGGTCGTACATGCCGGTAAAAATTGCTTTAGCCGGCTGGCCGCTCATGATCTTATAATTGTATTCTTTGTTCCTCGTTTTTTTTCCTTTATCCAGCAGGTAAATGGTAATGGGCGACGACTGTTTATTTTCAAATTCAATAATGAGGTTCAGTGTATCACTCATCATATTTTCAATGAGCAGGCTGGCCTCCGGATTTTTGTTCAAAGCAATACCACCCTGCAAGACCTTAAAAGGGGTCCCATCGGCGCTTAGAAGCCGGGCGCTGTTCTGCGCAGCACAAAGTTGTTACAAACGATAAAATAAAAATGACAGGCAGGCGCATGGTTATGTGTTTTGGTTAATTGATTCCTGGCTTTCACCTCTGAGGTTAAAGTATTCGAACACGAGTTTGGCTTTAGCTTTGCCTATCACTTTTTCAAGTTCTTCAATACCGGCTTCCTTAATGTTTTTTACACTTTTTAATTCTAATAATAATTTCTCCGCAGTTTTATCGCTGATCCCTTTTATTTCGTTCAGCTCGGTAGTGAATGTGGCGCGGCTGCGTTTGTTGCGGTGATGGGTGATCCCGAACCTGTGCGCTTCATCACGGATCTGCTGGATGATCCTGAGTGTTTCACTTCTTTTGTCGAGGTAAAGGGGCAGAGAATCACCTGGGAAATAGATCTCCTCTAAACGTTTGGCAATGCCTATTACAGCCACTTTCCCCATTAAGTTTAATTTCCTGAGACTGTTTACCGCCGCGCTCAGTTGCCCTTTGCCGCCGTCAATTACTATCAGTTGTGGCATTGGCAGGTTTTCTTCTATCACCCGCGAATACCTTCTGAAAATAACTTCTTCCATCGTCGCAAAATCATCAGGCCCCTCAACCGTTTTCACATTGTAATGCCTGTACTCTTTTTTGGCTGGTTTGCCATCAATAAAAACGGGCATGGCGCTCACGGCGAAACTTCCCTGAATATTACTGTTGTCAAAGCCTTCTATGCGCCGGGGTTGTTCCCTTAGTCTCAGGTCCTTCATCATCTGGTTCATGATCCTGTCGGTATGCCTGTCGGGGTCGGTGAGAGCCACCTGTTTTTCACGCTCCTGTTTGTACGACAAGGCGTTTTTATAACAAAGGTCCAGCAACTGTTTTTTATCACCGATTTTCGGAACCACATAATTGCAGCCGGGCATTTCTATTTCAGGTAAAAACGGAACGAGAATTTCCCTGCTCAGGCTGTTGAACCTGGTTCTGAATTCTACCAGCGCAAACATCAGGATATCGTCATCGGTCTCTTCAATTTTTTTTCTGATCTCAATGGTTTGCGCGTTGATGATGGCGCCTTCAATGATGTTGAAATAATGCACGTAGGCGTTTTTTTCATCACTGATAATGTTCACCACATCGGTATTGGTGATGGAAGGGTGCACAATGGTACTCTTGCTCTGGTATGCGCTCAGGATATTGACCTTGTTTTTTAAAATTTCGGCGAGTTCAAAATTATAATTTTCGGCTGCCTTGTGCATTTTTACTTTCAGGTCGCGCAGGGCGTTGCCTGTATCTCCCTTGATGATCTGGCGGATCTCAAGAATGTTCTGATCGTATTCTTCAACGGGCTGTTTGCCAACACAAGGCGCCTTGCAGCGGCCAATGTGAAATTCAAGACAGGCCCTGAATTTTCCTTTCGCAATATTTTCATCGCTCAAATCGTAATTGCAGGTGCGCAGGGGATAGGTCTGCCTGATGAGGTCTAACAGCGTGTGCATTAATTTTACGGAGGCATATGGGCCAAAATATTCACTGCCGTCCTTTACATGCCGCCTGGTATAAAACAGGCGTGGGTAACGCTCTTTTTTTAGAATGATCCAGGGGTAGGTTTTGTCATCGCGCAGACTAATGTTGTAGCGGGGCTTCAGATTTTTGATGAGGTTGTTTTCCAGTAAAAGCGCGTCTAATTCGCTGTTCACTTTAACTGTTTTAATATCTCTTATCTTGTTCACCATGATCCTCAGCCGCCCGCTGTCGTGGTCTTTGGTAAAATAGGAAGTCACCCTTTTTTTCAGGTTTTTGGCCTTGCCTACATACAAGAGGGCACTGTCGGCATCAAAATACTGGTACACGCCGGGGGTATCGGGCAGTGTTTTGATAAGGTTTTTAATATGTTCAGGAAAGTCTTCCGGCATCCCTCAAAGTTAGGAAATAGAGCGAAAAAATTATATCTTTCTTTTTCAGGTACCCAGCATATTATGAAAAATTTACGCCTTTCGGTAGTTTTAATAAAGCCGGTATGGTTCATGGTGAATTTTAAGTTCAGTATGGTCATGTGTTTGTTGTATGTCACCTTCGCCGGAGCGCAGCCACAGACTGTCACTTCAGAGATCAGAGACGGAAAAGTATTGCTGAAACAAATGCACCAGCGGTATTATCAGGCCCCCTGCAAAATTTACACCTTTTCGCAAAGCAACACTCACTACCGCAACGACAGTGTGGTGAGGCACTCTGAATGGCACGAAGCAGTGGAGTTTCCCGACAGGTTCAGGATCAATTTCGGAGAACAGGCCGTGGGAAATTTTGTGATCTATAAAAACGACAGCGTGTTTAATTACAAGGAAAAAAAACTGGTGAAAAAGCGGGCAGACCCGAATACCTTGCTGTTATTGTTGGGCGGCATGTATTACCGCGAATTTGATGATGTACTGACCCGTCTTAAACAAGCTGGTTACGATACAGGAGTTCTTTCCGAACAAAACTGGAACAAACAAGCAGTGTATGTTGTCGGCGCTGTTGCAAATGATGTTACAAGCAACCAGTTCTGGATCGACAAAAAAACGCAACGGGTGCTACGCGTCATCGAAAAAATAAACGATAAAGATTACATGGACATGCGGTTTGAAGCCCACCAGGACTGGTGTAAAGGTTATGTTGAAACAAAAGTTTCTTTCAGGCGCAATGGCAAGCTCGAACAGGTGGAGGAGTATTATGATATTAAAGTGGCGGAGAGGTTTCCGATGGAGTAATTGAAAGAAAGATACTGGCGCAAGACAAGTAATTTCTTAAAATAAAAAAACAGGAATCAAAACTGACGCCTGCTGTTTAAAAAAGAATGAAATTTGCAACTATAAAGTTCCCCTCAGGGCCTGTTCTCTTTCAATAGACTCAAACAGAGCCTTAAAATTACCTGCGCCGAAACCTTTGGCACCCATACGCTGAATGATCTCGTAAAACAGGGTAGGGCGGTCTTCAACTGGTTTGGTGAAGATCTGTAGTAAGTATCCTTCTTCATCCGCATCCACAAGTATCGACAATTGTTGCAATGTTTTAATATCTTCTTTCATCATATCCCTGTGTGCGCCTAAACGTTTCGGGATCTCATCATAATAAGCCTGCGGTGGTGGTGGTAAAAACTCAACGCCCCTGGCCCTCAACTCGCCAACGGTCTTAATAATGTCATCTGTTGCCAACGCTAAATGCTGCACGCCCGCACCTTCGTAAAAATCAATGTACTCTTCGATCTGTGATTTTTTCTTGCCTTCGGCCGGTTCGTTGATAGGAAACTTGATCCTGCCATTGCCATTGCTCATCACCTTGCTCATGAGTGCCGAGTATTCGGTGGTAATTTGTTTATCGTCAAAACTCAAGAAGTTCACAAAACCCATTACCTCTTCATACCATTTTACAGTAGCGTTCATCTGGTTCCAGCCTACATTGCCCACCATGTGATCAATAAATTTTAAACCCACGGGTGCCGGATTGTAATCGCTTTTCCATTCTTTATAGCCCGGTAAAAAAGCGCCTTTGTAATTCTTGCGTTCAACAAATAGGTGTACGGTTTCCCCGTAGGTATAAATGCCCGAACGCACCACTTCTCCCAATTCATCCTTTTCAACGGTAGGCTCCATAAAAGATTTGGCGCCGCGCTTAACGGTTTCTTCATATGCTTTACGGGCGTCTTCCACCCAAAGAGCTATAACCTTTACACCGTCACCATGTTTTTTCACATGTTCACCTATCACCGAATCGCTGGTTAAGGCAGTGGTAAACACAAGGCGGATTTTGTCCTGTTTTAATACATAAGAGGCGCGGTCTTTTAAACCGGTTTCCAGTCCAGCATAAGCGAATGACTGGTAGCCAAATGCCGTTTTATAATAATGAGCGGCCTGTTTGGCGTTACCCACATAAAATTCTACATAATCCGTTCCCAGCAAAGGCAAAAAATCCTGAGCGCCTTCAAATATTTTTTCTAAACCGTATTCTACGTTTTTTACTTCTTTAGTTGCCATAATAAATTTTTTAAATAATGAATAAAATTTTCATCCCGCTGCGCCCTTCGGCAAGCCATTGGCGGCTGAAGGATAGCTATCGGGCATCAATTGTAAATTGTCGATCAGACAATCGTCAATTACAGGAGTTGTTTTTTACTCCACATGGCCATGCTCTGGGCTTTTAATATAGACTGGTGTGCCAAATCTTATCAAAGATAGGGAATTTCGCAAAGCAAGGCAAATAGTATTGAATTGATCCTGAGAGGCAAAAAGATAGTGTTAAAACTCCTGCCACTTGTATCGCAGGAGATTGTTAAAGGAACAGCAGGTTATAATTTTTGATTCAAATCGTGATAGCGACCGGTATTTTGATTTGCCCCCTTAAACCAATTTTCCGTAAAGGTCAAAATCGCTCGCTTCGTAAATTTTAACAGTGGCAAAATCGCCGGTTCTCAGGTAGGTTTCGTTATCAGCCTTTACCAGAACTTCATTGTCAACATCCGGACTGTCAAATTCTGTTCTGCCGACAAAAAATTCACCTTCTTTTCGGTCAACCATGATTTTAAATGTTTTGCCTATTTTTTCCTGGTTGAGTTTAAATGAAATTTCCTGCTGAAGCGCCATTACAGCGTCGGCACGTTTGCGTTTTATTTTTTCAGACACATCGTCTTTTAATAAATGCGCGTGTGTGTTTTCTTCATGCGAGTATGTAAAGATCCCAAGACGTTCGAATTTTGTTTCCTCTACCCATCTCAGCATTTCTTCATGGTCTTTTTCTGTTTCACCGGGATAACCGGCTATCAGGGTGGTTCTGATGGCAATGCCCGGAACTTTGTCACGGATGCGGTTCACCACGTCGATGGTTTTTTGTTTGGTGATGCCACGGCGCATGCTGGTGAGCATATTATCGCTGATATGCTGCAAGGGCATGTCAAGGTAATTGCACACATTTTTTTTGGCATTCATCACATCCAGCACTTCCATAGGGAAGCCGCTCGGAAAGGCATAATGCAGCCTTAACCAGTCAATGCCCTCTACATCGCTTAGCTGATCGAGCAACCTGGCGAGTTCACGTTTTTTGTAAATATCAAGACCATAATAGGTAAGGTCCTGTGCAATTAAAAGTAATTCTTTTGTGCCTTTGGAGGCAAGTGTTTTAGCGCGCGATACCAGTTCTTCAGCCGCTACGCTGATGTGTTTTCCGCGCATCAAAGGAATGGCGCAAAAACTGCAGGGCCTGTCGCAACCCTCGCTGATCTTAAAATAAGCGTAGTGCTGCGGCGTGGTTAACAAACGTTCGCCTACCAGTTCGTGCTTGTAATCTGCTTTTAGTGTTTTTAATATTTTGGGAAGCTCACGGGTACCGAAGTAGGCGTCCACTTCAGGGATCTCAATTTCAAGTTCCTTTTTATACCTCTCGCTCAAACAGCCCGTAACGTACACTTTTTCTACCGCCCCTTCTTTTTTAGCTTCCACATAACGCAGTATGGTGTCAATGCTTTCCTGTTTCGCGTTATCTACAAATCCGCAGGTGTTAATGATCACGATCTGGTGGTCGTCGCCGGCACCTTCATGTTCAACATCAAATTTATTGGCTTTTAACTGCCCCATGAGCACCTCACTGTCAACTAAATTTTTGCTGCAGCCAAGTGTTACTACGTTTACTTTGTTTTTTTTAAGCGTTTTTGTTTTCATTGCGAAGCGCAAAGATACCAAATAATTGTGGCAAAAGCCTGTTTTTAGGGCACTGGAACAATTATCCCAATTTACGAAGTGGATGGCAAGGAAAGGGCTTCAGCACAGCGTTAAGTGGGGTTAGAATTTTCTGAAATTGGGATTATTGGCTTATTTTCAGGAATGGGTAGCTTTCTGCACGAGAAAGGCCAGCAATAGGATCAGCGCTACGACGGCGAGAAATGCTATGACAGAATTCGGGTTGGCGAAGTTCACGGTCCATCCCATAAAAGGCTGCTTTTTCGGCGGAAAAAGGCGTTTGTCGTCCCTGTTAAAATAAAACAGGCCCCAGATCCATTTCGAAGGGTCTTTTCTCCATTGGTCTTCCATTTTAGTGTTGTGTTTTGAATTTAAACATCTTTATTCACTTCGAAGCATAACTATACAGGATCAACATCAATCGCCACCTTGTAGCGCCAGCTTTGATGTTTTGCCTGCAAATCGTTGATGGCCGTATAAACCATTTGTCTCAGTTCCCTGGGTGATTGTTGTTTGCCTGATTTCAACAAAATTCTTTTGAAGTACTGGTTTTTGATCCTCGAAATCAACGGAAATTCAGGGCCTAACAGGTTCTCACCAAAATGAGGTTTCAGTAAAGCGAATAGTTCCGCAGCCAGGTGATTCACTTCATTCACATCTTTTGAAATTACGGTGATCTCAAAAAGCCGGGAGTAGGGTGGGTAAAAATACTGCTTCCGCTCAAGCAGTGTATCGCCATAAAATCCTGTGATATTATTATCAAGAATGTATTTTAATACTTTGTGATCGGGTTGCGTGGTCTGCACAAACACTTTTCCTTTTTCCTTGTTGCGTCCCGCGCGGCCACGTACCTGGGTGATCAGCTGGAACGATTTTTCGAAGGACCTGAAATCCGGGAAATTAAAACTCGAATCGGCATTCAAAACACCCACTACACTTACATTGTCAAAATCCAGACCTTTGGTTACCATTTGTGTGCCTACCAATATATCGATATTGCCAGCTTCAAAATCATCAATCAATTGTTTATACGCGTATTTGCTGCGGGTGCTGTCAAGGTCCATTCTGGCCACCTTTGCGTTCGGAAAAAGGATTTGTATATCCTCCTCAACTTTTTCGGTGCCCAGCCCTTTATAAAACAGTTGGTTGCTGCCGCAGGCAGAGCAGGTTTTGGGAGGGATCACAGAATACCCACAATAATGGCAGGTAAGTTTCTGGAGGTGTTTGTGATAGATGAGTGATACGTCGCACTGCACACATTGCGGTACGTGGCCGCACTGTTTACATTCGGTGTATGGCGCAAAGCCCCGGCGGTTCTGAAATAGTATGACCTGTTTTTTTTTGCTCAAAGCTTCTTCAACCGCGTTAAACAAAGGCATGGTTAAACACGTTTTCATTTGTCCGGTTTGTTCATGATGTTTCACGTCACAGATTTCAACACGTGTGCCGCCGCTCTCAACAAACTGGTTTTTTAATTCCACGAGCGCGTATTTGTTCTGTTGCGCGTTATAAAAACTTTCAACCGAGGGGGTAGCAGTACCGAGCAACACCTGCGCATTGTGAAGCGTGGCCAGGTAAAGCGCGGCATCGCGTGCGTGGTAACGCGGCGAAGGGTCGTATTGTTTAAATGAATTGTCGTGCTCTTCGTCAATAATAACAAGACCCAGGTCGGTAAAGGGTAAAAACAAACCTGAACGCGCGCCCAGAATGATTCTATAGTTCGGTGTTCTTTGTTCCATGTTCTGAGTTTTACCCACTGCCTCCTGCCCACCGGCAGCCGCTTCCTCCTGACTGTTCACTCCCTCCTCCCGGTTGTCTTCTGCTGACTGTTTACTGTCCACTGCCTTCTGCTCTCTGCTCACTGCCTCCTGCTGACTGTTTACTGCCTCCTGCCCACTGTTTACTGCCTCCTGCCGACTGTTTGCTGCCTCCTGTTGACCGGTTACTGCCCCCTGTGTGAGCACGTTATTCCAGGTCTCCACTCTTTCGTTTTCGCTGAAACGGGAGTGATATACGCCAACAATTTCTCCAAACACCGCTCTGAGCCTGGTGATCAGTTGTGTGGTCAAGGCTATTTCGGGAATGAGGAACAACACTTGTTTGTTGCGTGAAAGTGCGTCTTTGATCAACTGGATGTAGACCTCTGTTTTGCCGCTCCCGGTAACGCCATGCAGCAGCACGGGCTTGTTGCCGGCAAAGTGATTTTTTACCTGTTGATAGGCAGATGCCTGGCTGGCACTTAGCTTTTTTTCAGTGGACTTTCCTTTTTCAAACAGCAGGCGCCCAACCTCAAAGTGTTCCTCAAGTAGAATAGATTTTTTAACCAGGGCTGAGATGGTACTCGTTTCTGATTTTTTGAGTAATTCCGATTTTTTGATCCAGCCTCCCGATCCCTGTTCGGTGGTTTTCGACAGGTGCAGCAGGTATAACAGGGCCTCGGCCTGCTTGTAAGCTTTTTTTTCAAGCTGATTTAGTACCTCGTGCAGTGTGGCATTGTTAACTGTGGCTTCGTTTAATTTAACAAAGGCTTGTAGTTTTGGTTTGTATTTGTCCTTTACTTCCTCGTACACCACAACCGCGTTTTTTTTTAGCAGGTTGTTTACGATGGGTTGTACCGTTTTGTTCTTCAGTATTTCTGACAGGTTGTCGAAACTGAGGTTTGGCGTTGCGTGCAGGGCGTCGAGAACAACATGTTCACGGTCGGTAAAATAGGTATGACTGGTTTCTTCAAAATTAAAACCTGGGTTGAGCTGTATGTGTGAGCTGCTGCTTAATTTCAGCCCGGAAGGCAGGGCCGCATTCATAACGTCTCCCGGGTTGGCGCAATAATAGAAACTCAGCCAATCCCAGAATTGCAATTGCTTTGCCGTAACAATTGGATGATCATCCAACACACTTTCTATATATTTTACTGTGTAATCAACCGGGGCCGTGTTGTGAATTTTATAAAGGATCCCTGTATAGATCTTTGATTTTCCGAACTGTACGAGCACGCGCTTACCCACGGCAACTTCATTGTTCATGGCAACGGGTACCCGGTAAGTGAATTTGTTCGGAATGCCCAGTGGCACAATTATATCAACGAACAGCGTCTCCGCGTGAAGGTTCTTTTTTTTGTTGCCCCCTTCGGACGAATCGTTAGTATGGTCAGTGCCGGGTTCCATTAGCTGATCAGGTAAGCCAGAACGATCCCGCAGGCCATCATCAGCACTTTTGTTTTATTGTACTTGTGATGTTCGCTGGTTTCGAAAAGAATAGCGGTTGAAATATGAAGAAAAATACCGATCACCAGCGCAAAAGCCATGCGGCTGAACACTTCGTAATTATGCAAGCCGTAAGTCTGCAGCACGTAACTGCTTAAATAGCCCAGGGGTGTCATAATTGAAAAAAGAATAAGCAACAACCATTTTTTTCCCGCTTTTGATTCATGTTCTTTTAAAAGGGAAACAAAGGCGATGGTGATGGGGATGTTATGAAGGGCGAGTCCGAGGATCAATTGCTGATTGATGGTTGCGGACTGGTCCGGCGACAGGTTGTACACAGGAAGTCCCTCCAGGAAGGAATGCAGCATGAGGCCTATGAAAATGCCGCGGGGCAGGTGGGTCTTGCAGTCGTGGCTGTGCAGGTGCACATGTCCGTGCTCGATGCCGGTACTAAAAGTGTCTATCAGCAACTGCAGGCAAAAACCAAGCACGATAAACAGGCCCATTTGTTTTACGTTTCCAAACTCAAAGGCCTCGGGCAATAGGTGGATGATGGACAGGGTAAAAAGATAGGCGGCACTGAATGCCAGCAACAACCTCAGATTGACCTGATTTATTTTTATTTTTAACGCAACTGCGCCGGCTGTTAGAATAGGGGCCATGAGGCAGACGATTGAAAGGAAGGGGCTCAAAATCTATTTTTTAAAAATTAAAATTAAACGCTCCGATTGTTTTTTTTCAAAGGGTTCGAGCTGGTAGCTGCCAAAGGTACGGTCAAGTTTTAACCCCGCGTCTTCGGCGAATTTTTCGAAATCTTCTTTTTTAAATAGCGAAACAAATTCTTCAAAATAATATTCCTTGCCGTCGCAGTTAAACTCTATTCTTTTCCGGATGGCGTTGTTCACTATTTCTTTTTGAATATGAAAATGCAGAGCGCCTCGTTTCTCAATATAGTCGGCGTGCAGCGAACGTTCTATTTTTTCAGAATTAAAAAAATCAATCACAAAAACCCCGCCCGGCCTGAGCGCCTTGCATACATTTTTAAACACTAAAAAATTGTCTTTAAAATTTTTGAAATAACCGATGCTGGTAAACAGGTTAAAAGCCGCGTCAAAATAATTGATCCTGAAGGGCTCGCGCATATCATGCACAAAAAAATCAAGATTGTCGTTGTTGAATTGTGAAGCCTCTCTGATGCTGTTGCGCGATAGGTCGGTTCCAACAACATCAAAACCTTTTTTGTTAAAAGCAATGGCGTGCCTGCCTTTACCGCAGGCTATATCCCATAGTTTTGAGTGCGGCTGAAGTTTAAGCTCAACACAAAGCTTGTCAATAAAAGAACTGGCCTCGTCATCGTTTCTGTGATTGTACAGCAAATGGTAGTAAGGCGAGTTAAACCAATCCACATACCATTCTGCGTTATTCATGAGGGTAAAGTTACTAAAAACAAAAGCACCGGCCTTTTATTGCCGGTGCTTTATCAAAAATTATTTTTATTCTTATGTCCTGAAGCAGAGCGCAGCTCGCTTCAGGGTTATTTTATTGAAGCTTTTCCAAACTGGAATTTTTCATATTTTTCGCGGCCCGACTGAGCGTCGCCACTGTAATCTGGTCCGCCAACCTCAGCAGTTTTAGAGTAACTGATGTTACTGTTTTTACCACCTTTTGAATCTACAGCTTTCTTGATTTTTGCTTCAAGGTTGGTAGCCCTTGAGTTGGCAAGATTCTCGTTAGTGCTATATTTTGTTGTAGGCACTTTTGAAGCACTGGTATTGATGCTTACGCTTACAGAACCTGATTTACTTTTTTCAACCAGTTGGTTAATGAAACCTTTCCAGGTATCAGTTTCAGTTTCAAAAACGTCGACGTTATATTTATAGATGGTTTCAAAATCTGAAGCCATTGCACCATCGTTACCGCCGGTTGATTCCTGGTCAAGATACAGGGTCTTGTTAAAGGTCTTTTTACCTTTAACGCCTTCGGTTGTGAAGACCTGTTTCTTAGACACAGTTCCCTGGTTGCTGGTTGCTGTGATTTCGTATTTGGTTTCAGGACTTAATTCGATGCCTTTGATCTCACCTTTTTCGTTGGTAGTTACATCATAGTATTCACCATCGGCGTCAACCAGGGTGATTTTTACGTTTGGAATGATTTTAAAGGTTTTAGAGTTCCTTACAATTACGCCGAGTAACAACTGCCTTGAAGTAACTTTTTTGCGTTTAGCAAGAGGTTTAAAGTCCGGCGCGCCGTTATTTTCCTCTTCATCGATCAACAGGGTTTTGGTAAAGTTCTTTTTACCTTTAATACCTTTTGTTGATAGCGTTTGTTTTTCCGAAATAG
The DNA here is from genome assembly GCA_040386615.1 of Bacteroidota bacterium. GTDB lineage: Bacteria > Bacteroidota > Bacteroidia > B-17B0 > Aurantibacillaceae > Aurantibacillus. The sequence continues at coordinate 58,911 of JAZKFC010000011.1, read as the reverse complement.
AATTTCCGTCGGTGGTTGTGGCACGGATCTCGTATTTGGTATCAGGACTTAACTCTATGCCTTCGATCTCTCCTTTATCGTTAGTGGTAACATCATAATTCTCACCATCGTCACCAGTCAGGGTGATATTGGCGTTAGGAACTATCTTAAGTGTGCGTGAGTTCTTCACGATCACACCCAACAACAGTTCTTTTGAAGTAACTTTCTTAGGTTTGGTCTTTAAATAAAGGATCTGGTTAATCACCTTGCCCGATTTAACACCAGCAGTGCTTACGGTAGAGATCACTGATTTATTTTCACCTGATTCAGCAAATAAGGTATATTTTTTCTCTTTTTCGAGTTCAATACCATCATACCTTCCTTTTGAATTGGCTTCATAAGTTTTTGGTGCCACACCTTGTTCTTCAACAGTTATTTTCGCGCCCGGCACTATGGTTTTGGTTCTGCTGTTTTCAAGCGTGATAACATTTAATAAGATAGCTTTTTCTTTGGCTTTTACTTTACCGGCTAATTTAACAGGCTCAAGTGATACCTCTCTTTTGATCTCTTTGTAGGTTACCTCGTCGGTTACAAAAATATCTTCATTAAAAAATTCTTCACCATCCTGTGTCTGGTATGAGAAATTATATTCCTGGCCCGGAGGTAAAATAGTGGCGAAAGTACCGTTGGCCAGTTTTGGCAGATAAGTACCAACGATCTTGCCGGTAGCTTTATCTTTTACGATGATCACTAAATTCTCAGGTAGGCTTTCTCCCGGTGCAGGAATGATCTGGCCTTTAAATAAAGCCAGGTTGGCTTCTTTAGACTCAGGAATAGAGAGCTGGTAAATGTCTTTCTCACCTAAACCGCCTGTTTTAGCGGAAGTAAAGTAACCGCGTTTGCCGTCGGGCGATGTTACATAAAAAACGTCATCATCGGTTGTATTTATAGGATAACCGATATTGGTAATGTCGGTGAATTTATTGTCTTCGTTTAAAGTAGCGAATAAGATATCATAACCACCCATCGATTTGCTTCCTTTTGAAGCAAAAAAGAAGGTCTGCCCGTCAGGATGCATAAAAGATCCGTCTTCATCATATTCGGTGTTAATAGTATTACCCACGTTGAGAGCCTTGCTCCATTTGCCGTTTGGCAATTTAATACAACGGTAAATGTCTTTTCCGCCAGTTCCACCCGGCCTGTCTGAGGTAAAGAACAGGATAGATCCGTCAACATTTAAACAGGCGTGTGACTCAAAATATTTTGAATTCACATCAGAGCCAAATTCTTTCAGTTCCGACCATTCTTTTCCTTCGTAAGTACTGTAATAAATATTTCCGTCACCGGCGTCATCCCTGAAAACGATCAGTGTTTGTCCGTCAGGCGTAAGGTTAATAGAAGCTTCGTGGCCATCAGTGTTTACTTTTCCTGGCAGGGCAACCGGGCTGCTCCAGCGACCATTGTTATCCTTGTAAGAAACAACGATATCTTCAAAATACTGCCCATCCTGGGACCTTAAGTTACCAGTGCTGTTTGGACGGCGTGTAGTGAAAATAATGGTACGCTCATCGGCACTGAGTACCGGGCTGTATTCAGGATATTTGCTGTTGATGCTGTCTCCCAGGTTATCAATTTTAATGTTCAGTGGATTGGCAACAATTTCTTTTGCAAGGATGCTGGTCGCTTTTTCCTTGGCCGCCATTTTTTTCCATTCTTTAGAATCGGCGTATTTATTGTTGAACTCATCAAACTGGGTGATGGCCTGATCAAATTTGTAATTAATGTGCAGGGCTTTTCCATAATAATAAACTGCTAAAGGAGACGCTGATTTTTCATCAGGATTATCTGCTTTGTAGCCTTTTGAAATTTTATTGATGGACTTGGCAAAGTACCACTCGGCCTTGGCTTTGTCTTGCGCTGAATTGATGTAACACACACCCAACAGGTAATTGATGTTGGCTGAGGACGAATCCATTTTATAGGCCGCCTCGAAATTTTCCTGCGCTGTCTCATAGTTGCCCTCCAGCAACAAATACAAGCCTTCCTGGAAATAGCCTTTGTATGTTTCAGGTTTATTTTGCGCCTGTGCGAGGCACGTTAAGGAAATTAAAGCTACAGTAAAAAATAATCTCATGATTTGGTTTTGGAATAATTGAAGCAAATTTAAACGTTTATTTTAGAATACAAAATTATTGATATTAGCAGATTCCTTTTAATAAATGGGCTATTTAATTCTATCTTTGCTCCCCATTAAATAAAATGACATTTTTAGAGGAGATTAAACGCCGCAGAACCTTTGCTATCATTGCACATCCAGATGCAGGCAAGACAACTTTGACTGAAAAATTGCTGTTATTTGGAGGGGCAATTCAGACGGCTGGGGCAGTAAAATCAAATAAAATAAAAAAATCAACCACCTCCGATTTTATGGAAATCGAAAAACAGAGGGGAATTTCGGTTTCCACCTCTGTAATGGCGTTTGACTATAAGAATTACAAGGTAAATATCCTTGATACACCCGGCCACGAGGACTTTGCAGAAGATACCTACCGCACGCTCAGCGCTGTAGATAGCGTAATCATGGTGATTGACTGCGTAAAAGGCGTAGAACCTCAGACCCGCAAGCTGCTGGAAGTCTGCCGGATGCGCAATACCCCTGTAATTGTTTTTATCAACAAACTCGACCGCGAAGGTCAGAATCCATTCGATTTGCTCGATGAAATCGAAAAAGAGCTCAAAATCAAGGTGAGGCCCCTTACCTGGCCAATTGGCATTGGTAAATCGTTTAAAGGCGTATATAATTTAACACAAAAATCACTTAATCTTTTCCAGGGCGACAGTAAAACCACTGTAGAGGAAATACTCACTATTAACGATATTAACGATCCGGCAATTGACAAGAGAATAGGCCCGGATTTTGCCGGCCAGCTGCGCGCAGACGTTGATCTGATTGACGGCGTGTACGATACCCTGGATGTTAAAAAGTACCTGGATGGGCAGATCAGTCCGGTTTTTTTCGGAAGTGCTGTTAACAACTTCGGAATTAATGAACTTTTGGATTGTTTTGTTGAAATAGCGCCTTTTCCAAAGGAGAGAGACACCGACATAGGCATTATAAAGCCGGATGATTCCAAATTCAGCGGTTTTGTTTTTAAGATCCACGCCAACCTCGATCCCAAGCACCGCGACAGGATCGCTTTTTTAAGGATCTGCTCGGGCAGGTTTGAACGCAATAAGTATTATTACAACGTAAGGGATAAGAAACAAATGCGTTTCAGCAATCCTACAGCCTTCATGGCCCAGCAAAAGTCGGTAATTGACGAGGCTTTTCCCGGCGACGTGATAGGTTTATACGATGCCGGGAATTTTAAAATAGGGGATTCCCTGACCGAGGGTGCCAATATTCATTTTAAAGGGATTCCAAGTTTTTCACCTGAACTTTTCAGGTATGTAACCAACCTCGACCCTATGAAGACCAAACAACTTCAAAAAGGGCTTGAACAGTTAACCGACGAGGGCGTTGCCCAGTTGTTCACCAAAAAAGTGGATGGCCGCCGGGTAATTGGAACTGTGGGAGCCCTTCAGTTTGAGGTAATTCAGCACCGCCTAAAGTCAGAGTATAACGCCAGCGCCAGTTTCGATCAGATTAACCTGTATAAAGCCCTTTGGATAAGCGCCGATGATAAAAAGAAACTGGATGCGTTTATGCAGGATCGCAGCGCGCACATCGCCATCGATAAAGAGGGCCGCCCTGTTTTCCTGGCAGAGAGTCCCTGGCTACTGCAAATGGCCCAGGAAAAGTTCCCCGATATCCAGTTCCATTTAAAAAGCGAGTTTTAGAAAGCTCTCGCTATTGATTATTCAACAACAATTTTTTGCGCCGCGTTTTTTCCTGGTATAATAAGGTAATAAATGCCTTTACAAAATTGTCTTCAAAGTTTTACAAATTCATAAAACCCGGAACCCAAAACCCGGAACCCAAAACCCGGAACCCAAAACCCAGAACACTTAACGCACCAGGTTCACATGTCCGTTAAGGTTTTTGGTTTTACCGTTGTGGCTAATTATATCTATTTTCCAGACATACACGTCCATTTTTGCCGGCTCTCCCTTAAAGGTTCCATCCCAGCCGGTTAAAAGATCAGCGCTTTCGAATATTCTGGCGCCCCAGCGGTCAAAGATCTGAAGCTTATAGGATTTAATGCTCCGGCAAACAGGCATAAACACGTCGTTCAGATTATCATCGTTTGGTGTAAATGCGTTTGGGATAAAAAGGTTTACATCCGGCTCTACTGTAATTGTTTTTATAACGCTGTCGGTGCACCCCCAGGTATTTTTAACAACGAGCGCGATTGGGAAGGTTCCGAAATTTTCGAAAAGGTACTTGGGGTTTTGAGAAGTAGTTTGATAGCCTTTATTATTGATGAAGAACCAATTCCATGTATTGATGCTGACCCCTGATGATGTGTTCGTAAAAATAACCTCGTCCATACCTTCAAGTGGTTGGTCAGGAAAAAAACTAAAGTCAGCCAGGGGTTTTGGATAAACCTGAACGGAGTATGGCAACTCGTTTTGGCAACCGGTAACAGTGTCAACAAGAGTGGCCATCAGGTAAAAACTGCCCGGCCATTCAAAACAGCAGGCAAGGTCATTTCCGTTGATGCGCTGCTGCTTGTAGATCCAGCCGGTTTTTACAGTATGGTTTGCTGCCAGATGCAGGTCCGTGCAAAAAGGTTCGCAACCCTGTAGTTCACCTGAAAGCGCTGCAGCAGGCAATTGTTTAATAAGCACCGAGGTGCTCGTTTTATTAATGCAGCCATACCTGTCGGTAACCGTTAACGAATAATTTCCCGAGTAAGAAATGTTGTTCGCCAGGAGCACAACATTTTGCTGATGGGAGTAGAAATTGTTTGGCCCCTGCCAATGATAGTAGTTGCCACCGTAGCCTTGTAGTGTGAGGGTTTCATTTAAACACACCGCTGATTTTGGCAGGTCAATGACCGGTAACGGTAACGACAATACCGAAACCGTTACCATGGCGGTTGTAGTACAATTGTTCAGTGAACCGGTAACCAGGTAATTCTGGAGTGAAGGAGGATTTGCGATAACACTGGCGCCGTTAATAGTGTTAAGAAAAACGCCCGGGGCCCAGCTATAGCTTGTCGCCGTTCCAAAAGCGTTCATTATAGCGGTGGTACCGGCACAAATCAGCGTATTGCCTGCGACACTAAAAACCGGAAGCGGATTTACCGTGATATTGCTGCTCTGTAGCGCGCTGTTGCATCCCAGACTACCTCCTACAACAGAAAAAACCGCATTAATGCTGGGATTGGAGACCACGGTGTTGCCAGTAGTATAAAAATAACTGCCTGGATTGATTGCCGACCAGGTATAGCTGCTCGCCCCGGCGCTGGTATAAGTAAAACTCTGCCCCGCGCAAATAACAGGTGTAGAACTTACGATACTCACAGTTGGGTTCGGAACGATAGTAAATACTACCGTGGTTGAAACAGTACAAACGCCATTAGAACCAAAGAGGGTAGCCGTCGCTGGGCCTGTCGGCTGGTAGGGCGGCGTCAGGCTCAGGGGTGAAGAGGGGCCCGATGGATTATTATTGTAAATATGGTTCGGGGTGCTTAAGGTGTATGATGCCGCCCCGCTTGAATTGAGTACGATAGTGTTCGGTGAACCACTCAGCGCCTGGGCGCACATGCTGTTGCTGCTCAAAGAAATCCCCAGCGCCGGTGGAGGGACAACACTCACTATGGTTGTCGCCGTGTTGGTGCATCCGTTCACACTCGTTACTGTTAAAGTGTACGGGCCCGCTTGGCTTAACGAAGCGGTAGTGATGGAAATATTTTGTAGTCCGGAACTAAAACTCAGGGGACCCGACCATAAAAACGTGGCACCCGTGACGGAACTGCCCGAGAGCACGATGGTTTGACCGGTACAAACTGTGCTGCCCATAACGCTCAGCGTAGGTGTTGGGTATACAGCAACATTAGCTGTTGCCAGGGCGGTGCAATTATTCGCTGCGGTTACTGTGAGTGTATAAAGGCCGGCGTTACTTGTCCCAACAGGGTTGATCGTTGGGTTTTGAACGCCTGAAAAGAATGAAGCGGGTCCTGCCCACGAATAAGAAATCCCGCCGCTGCCACTCAGCTGTAAATCATCACCGTTACAAAGCGGACCGTTAGTAACCAGCGTAGGAACGGGAATTGCTTTTACAACGATGCTGCCCGACGCAACAGCTGTGCAACCTAAAGCTGAGCCAACAACAACATACTGTGTGGTACTCAAGGGACTGTCAGCGAAAGCGTTTCCCTGAGTAGTGTTACTCCAAGTATAGCTGCTTGCACCGGTAACATAAAGAGTGCCCGTTTGCAAAGGGCAAATGGCAGTGCTCAAAACGGTAACGACCGGATTGGGAACAAAGGTGACCGAAATAATTGTACTCACACTACAGTTATTGGCGTCCTGTCCATTGAGCGTGTAAACAACCACGCCGCTGGTAAGCTGAGTCACTGAAAATGTGTTGGTGGTTGGTCCGCTTAGCCAGCTATAGCTGTAGCCCGGAACCCCTCCGGAATTTGTGCCTGTTAAAATAATGTTGGTTCCGGCGCAGGCGGTTGGTGTACTGGCAACAGCAGTTAGTGTGAGGGCCGGTGGTTGCGAGATAACAAAGGTATTGTTGATCGTGCAGCCGGTTAAAGCATCGGTAACGGTTGACGTCCAGGTGCCTGCGGTCAGATTAACAGGCGCTGTGGCGGTGGAAGTGCCGGTGCCGTTCGTCCACAAATAATTCTGATTTCCTGAGCCACCCGAAATATTTGTGTAGTTGGCTGTTCCCGTGGCCGCCCCGTTACAGCTAACAGCCGAAACATTGTGTAAAATGCCTGTCAGAGGGATCAGAGAAGTAAAAACTGTAGTGGCAGTATAAGTGCTGTTATTGGCGAAATCAAAAACTCTGATGGTGTACGTTCCCGGCGTTAAGCCCGTAGCCACCGAGTTGGTTTGGGCCGATGGCATCCAGGTATATGAAAAGGGACCGGTGCCGTATAATGACGTAACTGTGGCGGAGCCCAGGCTTGCGCATGTGATAGAGGTGCTGCTCACCGAAATACAGGGTCCGTCGGGGATCGCCAGTGTGAGCGTGACCTGCGCCTGGGGACATATGGTTGTACCGATGACACAAGTGTAGGTGCCGGAGGTATTGATCGTGACCAAAGAATTGCCCGCAGCGCCAACGATGCCGGGCCCTGACCACGAATAAACAACGCCGGTATTGGTTGTAGCAGCAGTAATTGTCACAGTTTGACTGGGGCACAAAATCCCGATGCTGCTAAGTGTGCCGGTAACAGGCGTGAGACTTGAAGACGCCGGGCAGCAGGCATAGTCAGCCCCCATGTTTCCGGGCATGGAGATCGTAAGCGTGGTAAACGAAATAGACAGGCCGGTTCCTATTACCCCTTTGTACCAGGTTGAGTTGGGTCCGTAAGGATAATAAACGTCGTTGCCCATAATCACAAAACCTGCTCCACCCGAAGTATTTGGCAACCCCGTGAGTGAGTAGGTAGTGAGCAGGGTGCCCTGTGGGCTGTATTTGTAAAGGCTATGATCAAGTGATGTTGAATTAAAGATGTAAAAATTGCAGTTACAGTCAGTCACCACATCAGCGCTAGGGCTCCCGGGCACGGTGGTGAGCAAAGAGCCGGTGGCGGTACCACTGTATGAATAAATAGAGACCGGTGGAGGACCCGCAAGATTAAAAATATACCCGGCGCAGCCACCGATATTCACGGCGTTGGCATGGCCTGTGCCGTGACCGGTGCTGGTCCAGGCTGCGCCATTCCAGTAATGATAGTTTCCCTGGTACACCGTGTAAAATGTTGGACTGAAGGTGCCGCCATTGATACTTGGCATAAAAGCAATCGCGCCACCCCCCGGGGGATTTGGAATTCCTGTATTGAAAGTATTGGTTGGTGAAGCCAGGTCAGGATCAATAGCTGTGATGCTGCCTGTGGAGGACATATAATAGAACATGTGATTGGGACAACTGAGTACCTGCCCGGTTGAGCGCACTGAATAAAAAAATAATCCGGCAATGATTATATATTTTAGAAGATAATTCAATCACAAATATTTAACAGGGAGCAACTTAAAATTAGGCAAAATTTAGCACGCGCTGCAACAAATCTAAATTAATCCAAATTCCCCCCTTTAATTTGAATATATACCTTTTTTGTGGTATTTTTGCCTTTAATTAGATTAAGTCTAATTAATTTATTTTTGTAATTTATTTAAAAACAACTAGTTATGATTACTGTAACTGAAAATGCGAAGATTCACGCGCTTAACCTCATTCAAAATGAAAACCGTCCCGCAGATACCTTTATCCGCGTTGGCGTTGAAGGTGGCGGCTGCTCGGGTCTTTCCTATAAACTCGAATTTGACAATAACCTAAAGGAGGGCGATCAGCAGTTCGAAGACAAGGGAATTAAGATCGTTGTTGATCGCAAAAGCTTTTTATACCTGGTAGGAACAGAGCTGGAGTATACCGGCGGGCTTAATGGAAAAGGATTTGTATTTAATAATCCAAATGCCTCCCGCACCTGCGGCTGTGGCGAGAGTTTCGGGGTTTAAAAAATTCTTGAATTCTTGAGTTAAAGAATTTTTGAATATTGAACCATTTTGAACCTCGAACTTTGAACAATTTTGAACTTTGAACCTTTGAACTTTTATCAATGTCAACAGAAATTTTAGAAGAACACATAAACAGTGAATACAAGTACGGCTTTTCAACCGACATCGAAACAGATACGTTCGCGAAAGGACTGAATGAAGAGGTTGTAAGGGCCCTGAGCAAAAAGAAGAATGAACCTGAATGGCTTTTGGAATTCAGGTTGAAAGCATACCGCCACTGGTTAAACATGAAGGCGCCCGATAACTGGGCTCACCTGCATTACCCCAACATTAACTTCCAGGACATCAGTTATTATTCTGCTCCCAAAAAACCGCTGGAGTTAAAAAGCCTCGATGAGGTTGACCCGGAGTTATTAAAGACCTTCGAAAAATTAGGCATCTCTCTCGAAGAACAAAAACGTTTATCAGGGGTTCAGTCAAACATAGCTGTAGATGCGGTATTTGACAGCGTTTCGGTAAAAACAACCTTCAGGGAAACATTGGCTGAAAAAGGAGTTATTTTTTGTTCTTTCAGCGACGCGGTTCAGGAGTATCCTGAACTGGTTAAGAAATACATGGGCCTGGTGGTGCCTTATACCGATAATTATTACGCCGCTTTAAATTCGGCTGTGTTCAGCGATGGGTCTTTTTGTTTTATTCCAAAAGGCGTGCGTTGTCCCATGGAACTTTCCACTTATTTTCGTATTAACTCCATCGGTACCGGGCAGTTTGAAAGAACTTTAATTGTTGCCGATGAAGCCAGTTACGTTTCTTATCTCGAGGGTTGCACTGCGCCAAAGCGCGACGAAAACCAGCTGCATGCGGCCATTGTTGAAATTGTAGCGCACAAAGACGCCGAAGTAAAATACAGCACCGTGCAAAATTGGTATCCCGGCGATAAAGACGGTAAAGGTGGCATCTTCAATTTTGTGACCAAACGTGGAATTTGTATGGAAGACAATGCCAAGATCAGCTGGACACAAGTTGAAACAGGCTCAGCCATAACCTGGAAATATCCTTCTGTAATTTTAAAAGGCAACAACAGTGTGGGTGAATTTTATTCGGTGGCGGTGACCAATAATATGCAGGAAGCGGATACAGGCACCAAAATGATCCACATTGGCAGAAATACAAGGAGCACCATTATTTCAAAAGGCATCAGCGCAGGCTTTAGCAACAACAGCTACCGCGGCCTGGTACAGATCAGGAAAGGCGCTACCAACGCCCGTAATTTTTCGCAGTGCGACAGCTTGCTGATGGGTGATAAATGCGGCGCCCATACTTTTCCATACATAGAAATTAAAGATAAGTCGGCCATTGTAGAACACGAAGCCACAACCAGCAAAATTGGTGAAGACCAGTTGTTTTATTGCAAACAAAGGGGCATGGACACGGAAAAAGCCATCGGTCTCATTGTAAACGGTTATTGCAAGGAAGTGTTGAACAAGTTACCGATGGAATTTGCTGTTGAAGCTCAAAAATTGTTGGCAGTTAGCCTGGAAGGCAGCGTTGGATAAAGGATTTGACTTTCCCTGTAAAATATAAATATTCCAATCTTTCTACCTGGATTGTAGCGGTTACCGCCTGCCTCATTTGTTGTTTTTACACCTGGCAACATCCGGGCTCTGTAAATTTTCTGGGTGGAGACGCCCGCTATTATTACATCTATTTGCAAAACACTTTTATCAATTCTGCTCTGATCAACTACGACTGGCTCGATCCTGCGAATGGTATTGTGATAACACATCACCCGGCCGGCCTCGGCATTTTGTGGTTGCCTTTTTTCCTGGTCGCGCTCTTGTTTGCCTCAGTATTTAATTTTCCGCCCGATGGTGTCAGCCTTCCGTTCCAGGCAGCGGTTTCAATTGCCGCGCTTGTGTATTGTGTCACCGGGCTGGTGTACCTGAAAAAACTATTGCAACTTAACCAGATCTCAGATAAAGTAACGGCGTTAATCATCGCCTTGATTTTTTTCGGCACCAACCTTTTTCATTACACCATCAATGAGAGTGGCATGTCGCACGTGTATTCCTTTTGCCTGCTCACTGTTTTTTTATACCATGGCTGCAAACTGGTTCAAACAGGCAATAATAAAAACCTGTTGTATGCCGCACTTACTTTTGGACTCATTGTTTTGGTGAGGCCCAACAACGGCCTCATTATTTTCTCATTGTTTTTCTGGTTCAGGTCAAAAGAACAATGCCTCACATTTTTCAGGGGCCTGGTACAAAAAAAATATTTTTATTACGCGGTTTTATCGGCCTTTTTGGTTATCGCCGTTCAGCCACTCACCTGGCTTTGGAAAGAAGACACCTTATTCGTGAACAGGTATGCCACCTATGGATTTTATTGGCTCAACCCGCACTTGTTTGAAATGCTTTTTGGTTTTGAAGCTGGATTTTTTATTTACACTCCCCTGTGTTTTATATTTTTATTCGGCCTGATTGCTATGTACAGCGAAAATAAATTCCTGTTTTTTTCCGTCACCACATTTATTCTTCTGTTGTTTTATATTTTCGCTTCTTACAGCGCATACACCTATTACGATGGCCTGGGCATCAGGGTGCTTATTGATTATTATTCTTTGTTTGCCCTGCTTGGCGCTAAACTTTTTATGCAGTTGGGCCAGTACAAACTACTTTTTAATGCTGTTGGAACCGTTAGTTTATTTATGGTGGTTATCAACCTCATCTATTGTTACCAGGGTGAAAATAATATTTTAGCACGCGCCGGTATGAATTACCACAAGTGGAAATACATCTTCCTGAAAACCGGGAAAAAATACGAAGGCAGTTTGGGCGGAAGCAATGACCTGCCGCCATTTTCAAAACACCAGCCGCTTGTGGCGCTTAATGACGAAGTTAAATTTGACCAGCCTTTCGATTTTTCAAATAAAGAATACGGGCCTGCACTTTTTTTCGATAGCATTGGTTTTAATTCTAAACGGGTTCAGTTGAAATTAAAGATAAGAAGAAGGGAAAGCAGCGCAAATTCGAGTAAGGATGTATTGGTTTGCGCCATGCTGGAAGGTAAAACCGATACGGCACACAGGGGATACTTGCAGTTCAGGCTCAACGAAACCCCTTCGGTTGATTGTTGTAGCGATCGTGAATACGAGTACAGCGCCAATATGGAAGCCCAGTTTAAGTCCTCAGATCACCTCACTGTTTATTTATGGAACTTAAAAAAGCAGGCATTTTCGATAGATAAATTTTCGGTACAGGTATATAATTACAATTATTAATAACAAAGCTTTCTCCGGTTGGCCCGGAAACGCGATAATAAAAAAACAAAAAATGATCACAATTAAAAATCTTCACGCTTCGGTAGATGGCAAAGAAATTCTAAAAGGTATCAATCTCGAAATCAAGGCGGGTGAGGTTCATGCCATTATGGGCCCCAACGGTTCAGGTAAATCAACCCTGTCAAGTGTTTTAGCCGGCCGCGCCGATTACGAAGTAACCCAGGGAGAAGTAATTTTTAAGGACAAAAATTTACTCGAACTGGAGCCCGAAGACAGAGCAAGGGAAGGCTTATTTCTGGCTTTTCAATACCCTGTTGAGATCCCGGGTGTGAGCAATATTAATTTTCTGAAAACAGCCATCAACGAGATCCGCCAATACAAGGGCATGGAGCCCATCGCGCCAAAAGATTTCCTGGCCATGGTAAAGGATAAACAAAAACTGGTGGAACTGGATGGTAAACTGGCCAATCGCAGCGTGAATGAAGGATTCAGCGGGGGCGAAAAAAAGAGAAACGAAATTTTTCAGATGGCTATGCTCGAGCCGGCGCTTGCCATACTCGATGAAACAGACAGTGGGCTGGATATTGACGCTCTTAAAATTGTAGCCAATGGGGTAAATACTTTAAAGAACGACAAAAACGCCTTTATCGTTATTACACACTATCAGCGATTGCTTGATTACATAGTGCCCGACTTCGTACACATCTTATACAATGGAAAAATAGTACGCTCTGGCGGTAAAGAGCTTGCGCTGGAACTTGAGGCCAGAGGCTATGACGAGATCAAAAAACAATTTGAAAAAGACGCGGTTTAAAAAAAAATTAAAATGATCATAGAAAAATCCCAGGTGGCAAATAATATCATTGATAAAATCTCGGCGTCAGCGTCAAAGGTTGGTTTTATTGACGACGCGGTGCTGTCTAAGTCGCTCGTGTTTTTGGAGACGAACGGCATTCCCGGCAATAAAAATGAAGATTATAAGTATTTTAATACCGACGCGCTTTTTAAAAAGGAGTTCAAAAACATCGAACAAAAATTTGAATCCGTAAACGATATAGAGAAATACAAATTAAACGATACCATTACACTTGTTGTTGTTAACGGTAATTATTCCGAAGAGTTGAGCGATAAAATTATTCTTAAAGGACTTCATATTACTTCTTTTTCGAATCTCGGCAACAGCGCCAAAAATTTAATCACTTCAATCGCTGATGTGGAGCAGGATGCCTTCATTGCCCTCAATACAGCTTTCAGCGGCAATGGTTTTCACTTAAAGATAGAAAAAAATACCGCTCTTCAGATCCCTATCCACGTTTTATATGTTTCAAACGCTTCCTCAGAAGCGCTGGTAAATTCGCGCAACCTTGTTGAGTTGGAAAGCGGAGCCGAAGGCACCATTATTGAGCAACAGGTGATCATCGGCAGCGGCAAGGTATTTACCAATTATTTAAGCGAAAAATTTGTTTCCCAACAGGCTAAATTAACCTGCTATACTTTGCAGCACGAGGGTAGTACCGGTTTTTCGGTGAACACCAACCAGGTAAACGTGGCACAGCATGGTCGTTATGATCACGCTACATTTACACTCAGCGGGCAAGCCGTACGCAATAATCACAATGTCGTTCTTTCTGGCAGCAATTGCGAGGCGCACTTAAACGGTTTGTTTGTTTCGGGTGGTAATCAACTCGTTGATAATCATACATTGATGGATCACCGCGTGCCACACTGCGAAAGCAATGAATTGTACAAAGGGGTTATCAACGACAAAAGTACAGGCGTTTTTAACGGGAAAATTTTCGTGAGGAAAGACGCGCAAAAAACCAACGCCTACCAGAGCAGCAAAAATATTTTACTGAGCGACGATGCCACCATCAATACCAAACCTCAGCTCGAAATTTACGCCGACGACGTAAAATGTTCGCATGGTACTTCTACCGGAAAGATCGATGAGAACGCCATGTTCTATCTCAACGCCAGGGGAATTGGCGTGGAGAGCGCCAGAACTTTATTGTTGAGCGCCTTTGCGCACGAAGTGATTGATAAAGTTGAGGTGGATAGCCTGAGAGAAAGAATTGTAGACCTTTTTGAAAATAAGATCTGATCAGTCTCGAACACATACCCGAACAATTCCCAATTCTTGATCAGAAGATCAACGGGGCGAAACTTGTTTATTTTGATAACGGCGCCACTACACAAAAGCCACTCAGGGTCATCAATAGCATTTCGGAGTTTTATAAAACCTCAAATGCTAATATTCACCGTGGAGTTCATGCTTTGAGCAGGATGGCCACCGACCAGTTTGAACAAGCCAGGAATACAATAGCTGGGCATTTTGGTGTAAAAAATCCACAGCAAATAATTTTCACTGCCGGTACCACCGACGCTATTAACATGGTGGCGCTGGGCCTTTCTAAAAGTCATTTTAAGAAAGGCGACGAGATCATTGTAGCGGCCTATGAACATCATTCCAATATACTTCCCTGGCAGTTATGGGCATCTGAGAACGATGGTAAATTAAAAGTGATCCCATTACTTGAGAACCAGGCGCTTGACTACAGTATTATTGAATCACTTGTGTCTGACAAAACTAAATTAATAGCAGTTACGCAGGTATCGAATACACTTGGCCTGGTTACCGATCTCGAAAAGATAACCAGGATCTCAAAAAAATACAGCATCCCTGTGCTGGTCGACGGGGCGCAGTCAGCGCCGCATCTGCCGGTAAACCTTGAAGAACTGGAAGTGGACTTTTATGCCTGCAGCGCGCATAAAATTTACGGGCCAACCGGTATTGGCATGCTGTACCTTTCCGAAAAATGGCTGAACGAGCTGCCCGTGTCAAGACCCGGCGGCGGCACTATAAAAACCGTTAGGTTCGAAAAAACAGAATATGCGGCAGGGGCCTTGAAATTTGAACCCGGCACCCCTGACATTTCAGGAGCCATAGGTTTTGCAGAAGCCATCCGGTTTATTGATGAAATTGGTATGAACGTTATTTTTGAGCATGAGCACGAATTGGTTCGTTATGCTCACAAGGAACTGAAAAAAATACCTGAAGTAGTTGTCTATGGAGAAAGCGAAAATAAAGCAGGGGTTATTTCATTTAACATCAAAGCACAGCATCCCTTCGACGTGGGAACGCTGCTCGATAAGTATGGCATTGCTGTGCGAACCGGCCACCACTGTACCCAGCCCCTAATGGACCTCCTGGGCATAAAAGGAACAGTGAGGATCTCTTTTGCAATTTATAATACCAAACAGGAGATAGATTATTTTATTGAAAAACTAAAGAAAGTGATAACGATGCTGTCGTAGTGCAAAGATCAGAAGCATGACAATAGAAGAAATAGAAGATGAGATCACAGAAGAGTTTGCACTCTTTGGAGATGACTGGGAGTCAAAATATGAACACCTGATCGATCTTGGAAAGAACCTGCCTTTGATAGAAGAAAAGTACAAGACCCCTGACAGGGTTATCAAAGGCTGTCAAAGCACCGTATGGCTGAATTCTGAACTGGTTGAGGGCAAAGTTATTTACACTGCCGATAGCGATGCGATCATTACCAAGGGGATGGTTGCACTGATGGTGAGGGTATTATCGGGTCAGAGGCCCGATGACATTGTGAAGGCGAAACTGGGTTTTGTTGACAAAATTGGTTTAAAGGAACACTTGAGTCCTACCAGGGCTAACGGACTGGTGAGCATGATTAACCAGATGAAAATGGAAGCGTTGAAGGGTTTAAAGGGGTTCAAATAAGGGTTCAAAATTGTTCAAGGGTTCAAATAAGGGTTTAAAATGGTTCAAAGGTTCAAATAAGAGTTTAAAATGGTTTAAATGAGGGTTTAAAATGATTCAAAGGTTCAAATAAGGGTTTAAAATGGTTCAAATAAGGGTTTAAAATGGTTTAAATGAGGGTTTAAAATGGTTCAAAGGTTCAAATAAGAGTTTAAAATGGTTTAAATGAGGGTTTAAATTGTTTTACAGTTTAAAATAATTCAAAATGGCTTAAGATGGTTTTCTAGATTTAACAAATAAATTTAAAAACTGGAAAACATGGGAAAAACATTTGAAGAGTTGGAATGTTGGCAAATAGCGATTGATTTGGATTCGGAGGTATATGATCTGGTAAATGAGGGAAAAATAAGAACACTTTTTTCATTAAGAGATCAAATGCTCAGATCGGTTGGATCAATTGCGGATAACATTGCCGAGGGATTTGAAAGAGGTGGAAATAAGGAATTTATTCAATTTTTATTTATCGCAAAAGGCTCCTGTGGGGAACTACGTTCTCAGTTTCACAGGTGTAAAAGAAGAAAATTAATTGAGGAAAAGACTTTTACGACGTTTTACAATAACTGTAGATCGACCTCAGTGAAAATAAGCAATTTAATAACCTACCTAAAAACCTCCGAGTTGAAAGGCAATAAATACAAATGACTGGAATTAAACAATTTGAACCTTTAAACAATTTGAACCTTTAAACAATTTGAACCATTTAAACCCCTTGAACCCTTTGAACCCTTTACCCTTCTAAACAATTTGAATATTAAAAAATGTCAGCGATAATTGTAACAAAAAACACTGAATTAATGCAGCTTGTGATCGATGAGATCAAGACCTGTTTCGACCCCGAAATTCCGGTCGATATCTGGGAGCTGGGGCTTATTTACGAGCTTCACCTCGATGAGGATAATAATCTTAAAATAGTAATGACGTTAACTTCCCCCAATTGCCCTGTAGCCGAAAGTCTTCCGGCAGAGGTCGAAAACAAACTGAAACTGGTGGCTGGAATTAAGTCCGCCGAACTCAAATTAACCTTTGAACCACCCTGGGAAAAGGAAATGATGAGCGAGGTAGCCCAGCTGGAACTGGGTTTTATGTGATTTTTTAACCCTCGGGGGGTATAAACCCAATTATAAATTATTATTATCTTTGATATTCATTAAAATTAGATGGCAAAAGACACAACTATCCGCTGTTCGTTATGTGGGAGAGATAAAAAGGAATCCAAAATTTTGATTGCCGGTATTAACGGGCATGTTTGCGACAACTGCATTACTCAGGCCTACGGTATTATCAAGGAGGAAACAGCTGGAGAACAAAAACAACAAACACAACATGCGCTCAACCTTTTAAAACCTCTTGCTATTAAAGAAAAGCTGGATGAATACGTTATTGGCCAGGATAGCGCTAAAAAAGTGCTCAGCGTGGCTGTTTACAATCATTTTAAACGAATTTCGCACCAGGCAAAGAATAACAAGGAGGATATCGAGATTGATAAATCAAACCTTATTTTGATAGGCGAGACCGGTACAGGCAAAACGCTTTTAGCGCGCACCATCGCAACCATGCTGAATGTGCCATTTTGCATCGCCGATGCCACAGTGCTTACCGAAGCAGGATATGTGGGCGAGGATGTAGAGAGCATTTTAACAAGATTGCTCCAGGCCGCCGATTATGATGTTGCTGCTGCCGAAAAAGGAATAGTATTTATTGATGAAGTTGACAAGATCGCACGTAAAAGCGACAATCCTTCCATTACCCGGGACGTAAGCGGAGAGGGTGTGCAACAGGCACTCCTCAAGTTACTCGAGGGAACCGTTGTGAATGTTCCGCCACAAGGTGGCCGCAAACACCCCGATGCGAAAATGATCCAGGTAAATACCAGGAATATATTATTTATCTGCGGTGGCGCTTTCGACGGCATCGAAAAAAAGATCGCCAGTCGTTTAGACACGCAAGCTGTAGGTTATGCCTCAACAGTAAACGAGGTGGATATCGACAAGGCAAATTTGTTGCAATACGTTTCTCCCCAGGACCTGAAATCCTTTGGTTTAATTCCCGAACTTATCGGCCGGTTGCCGGTATTGACTTACCTCAGGCCGCTCGACAGGGCCACACTGCGCCTGATCCTCACCGATCCGAAAAACGCGCTCATTAAACAATACAAACAATTGTTTAAGATGGAAGGCACCAAATTGGATTTTGATGAAGAGGTGTTAAACCTGATCGTAGATAAGGCCCTTGAATTTAAACTAGGTGCCCGCGGTCTTCGTAGTATCTGTGAAGCCATTATGACCGATATTATGTACACTTTGCCAAGCGAAGAAAAGCCAGTGAAACAGTTCACCGTTTCTATGGACTACGCGCTTGAAAAACTCAAGAACGCCAAACTCAACCAGCTGAAGGTGGCATAGTTAAATCATGGGATCGGGCTGCGCCTCCTAAACGATTAATAGTAAGTGTAGGTTGTACCCTTGGTAACATTATTTGTTGTCACTTTTTTCTTAATTACCCTGTTTTTCGCGTCAAGTACATATGTATAGTTGGTTACTACGCTGCCTTTGGTTTCTGACTTCAAAAGATTTACACTCTGTTTCCCTCTAAAATTATAGCCCATATTCAGATTTCCGATGGTATTTGTTGTGTAAGGATAGTACTCAAAGGTTGTCACATCGCTGCTGGAGCCCCAGCTAGTATTTATTGAGGATACATTACCGCTTTTAATTGTTATTGTAGAAACAGTGACTTTACTGTCGAAAATGGTTGTTTGTTTAACAAGATAGCCATTCTCGTCATATTCAAAAGTAAGATGTTGATCTCTTCCGTATACTTTTCCCGTACCACTCACCAGCAGGCCGGCGTTATTCAGATTGTAAGTGTATGTTTGCTCGGTGCTTAAGCCCGGATTAGTTTTGTATATGAGCTGATCGCCAGACCGTTCAATATTGAGCACTTCGGTGCCATTACATGTTGTTTCTGTACTCCTCCCATTTGCATCGTAATAGTATCTATAGAAACCGACGGAAAACGGAAGACTGTCTGTCATGGTTTGTACATAGTAAAAAGGTTTAGGCACAGAAACTTCTTCTTGTGTTGCTTTTTCCTTTTTACAACTATGCAAAAGGCAAAGTGACAGAATGAGCACTACAAATTTTATTGCGTTCATGGATTGATCTTTAAATAAATATAGTGATTTATTAATTACGTTCAGACGCCGCCTGTTTTTTCGGCGACCTCTAAAAAAATTACCATCCGGAAGTTCACCTAGATAACCTTCAACAACTCGCTTTGTAATGTGCGTGTATAATTGCCAAAAAGTTCTTCTTCAATTAAACCAAACTCTTCTTTTTTGTAGGATTTAAAAATGCTTTGGTTTTTGAGGTAATGGATCTCCGCGCATACATTCAATAGCGGTTCTAAAATGTGCGAGGAAATAAAAACTGTCTTCCCTCTCTGGTTTAGAATTGAAATGATCACTTCGAGAATTTTGTTGGTTTCCAGGTCGAGGCCGTTAAATGGTTCATCAAGGATGTAAATGTCTTTGTCCTGTTTTACCTGGCTCAGCAACAATAACTTCTTTTTCATGCCGGTCGAAAACGCTTCCATAAATCCGTCGAGGGGAAGGCGGAATAGGTCCGCTAACTTTTCTTCATTGTAATTTGTGTTGCTCCCCGGAAACACGCTTAAAAATTCACGGGCGGTTAATTTCGGATAAAAAAACAAATCTGTATCCAGGTAAGCAATTTGTTTTTTCAGCAGCGATTGTTCCCTGGATGTAAACGCACAGCCTTCACTCTTTAAAAAGCCGGCAAGCAGGTTAAAAAATGTTGTTTTACCGGCACCGTTTAGTCCAACAATACCGTAGGTTCTGCCGGTGTCAACACGCAGGTCGATGTCTTTCAGCACCAGCGTTTCTTCATACTTAAAGTTGGGAATTTTAATGTGTATCATCGGTGAAATTTGCAAGATTGGCAATGGCTTTTTTTCGACTTGAAAAATAGATCAGGAGACCCAGGGGAATGAGATACGGAAAAAAAATGGAAGCTGTTAAAACGAGGAAGTCCACGCTGACGCGCAAGGATTCATTTGGCCTGTAATTCGAGTATTTAATATAAACCGAACAGGAGGCCAATAATAAAAGCGCGAACAAAAAGCCAAGATTAAACCACAATACTTCGGGGTTGAAAAGGAAATTAATCAACAGGAGAGGTGCGTTCAGGCACAACAAAATGTTGGATAAGAATGAGATCTTTTGGCGAAGAAAGTCTTTTGGCAAAAGGTGATTGGGATTAAGCATCACCAGCGGTTCGAAGAAATTGTAAAAACCTAGAAAAATAAAGTTGAACAGTAGCAGGGCCACAAGGCCGAATAGTTTTACCGGGCTTAGAATGAGCGTGACAACCAGCAGCAGGCACAGCAAATGAAAGTTTTTTCTTACACCCGAGATCCATTCAAAGTGAGCGGCTGGAATATAACGGCTAATGAATAACAATTTAAACGATCGTGATTTAAATCCTGCAACACTGATAAGGCTCACCAAAAAATGTAGCAGGAATAACAACCACCAATTGGGACTGGCCACAAAAGCAAGAGATGCCGGAAGTACCAGCAGATTATAATTAATACAAATTTGAAATTTATGGCGGGTAAAATACTTTGAAAGAAAATTAAGATCTTTTCGGTTCAGGTGATAGCTGTACACCAGGACCGAGATAAGTCCGATAAAGTAAACACCCTGAAGTGGTGCGAGTAACGATACTTCCCTTGAAATGTAAAACACAGCGGCTGCAATAATAATTACCCAGTAACTGAGGTCACGTTTTATCTGGAAATACCTGAGCTTTAATAATTGCACGGCCAAAGAAAATAAATTATAAGCAATACCGCTGATTAATGATTGTTAAAACGGGATTTTTGTTACTTTTAGTATCTTAAATTTCACCTGTTTTTTTTATGGATTTTAATAAATATACATACACGGTCGCAGACCGTTTTATACGGTACGCTAAAATTGATACCCAATCCAATCCCGAATCGCCTTCGTGTCCGAGTACCGAAAAACAAAAGGATCTTTCACGCCTTTTGGTGGAAGAGCTCAAACAAATGGGCATTAAAGATGCCGAGCTGGACGAGTATGGCTATGTTTACGCTACCATAGAAAGTAATACTTCTAAAAAGGTACCCGTGATCTGTTTTTGCTCTCATGTTGATACATCGCCCGATTGTAGCGGCACCAATGTGAACCCGGTGATCCATAGAAATTATGATGGAAAAGACCTGGTTTTGCCCAACGACAAATCGCAGGTGATCAGGTTTTCAGAGCACCCGGCCCTGGCTGAACAGGTGGGCAACGATATAGTTACGGCTGATGGCACTACATTATTGGGCGCCGACAACAAAGCCGGTGTCGCTGAGATCATGGACGCAGCCAATTACCTGATGCAGCATCCGGAAGTGAAACATGGAAAGATCAGGATCTTATTTACCCCCGATGAAGAGATAGGCAGGGGCGCCGACAAAGTGAATATAAAAAAGCTAGCCGCTGATTTCGGCTACACCATGGACGGTGAAACCCTCGGGCATCTCGAAAATGAAACATTCAGTGCTGATGGCGTTAGCATCCGCATTAAAGGTTTTCCAACGCACCCGGGTTTTGCGAAAGACAAAATGCAGCACGCTATTAAGATCGCGTCGCAGATCATTGCCCTGATCCCAATTGAGAAAACTCCTGAAACCACTGAAAAAAAGCAGCCTTTTATTCATCCCACAGGCATCAATGGCGGTTTGGAGGAAGTTGAAATTAAATTCATTGTACGCGCTTTCGACACTCCAACCCTCCTGGCTCTGGAAGAGGAGTTGAGACAGATAACGGTTAGAGTGTTGACGCAATACGAAAAATGTTCCTACGAGTTTAATGTTACGCAGCAATACCGCAATATGAGAGAAGTGCTCGACAAACACCCGCAGGTGATTGCATACGCCATGGAGGCGATCAAAAGAACCGGTGTAAAACCTGTACTCTCTAGTATCAGGGGTGGCACCGATGGTTCACGTCTATCGTTTATGGGACTGCCTTGCCCGAATATCTATGCAGGTGAGCATGCGTTTCACAGCAAACAGGAGTGGGTGAGTGTTCACGACATGCAAAAAGCTGTTGAGACCATCGTAAACCTGGCCGCCATCTGGGAAGAGAATTCCAATTGATTTTCTCTTGATCAGCTATAGGCCCATAATCCAAAAAATACAATCTGATTTATTCGACGCGCAAAACCTGTCGGTAGAAGTGTTGCGCCTGGACCTCGTGCATGCTGAAGTAAGCGGCAACAAATGGTTTAAATTGAAGTTGAACCTCGAAAGGGCAAACTCACAGGGAATAAAAACGGTGATAACATTTGGCGGGGCCTTTTCCAATCATATCGCGGCTACCGCGGCTGCCTGCAGAATAGCGGGATTAAACGCGGTTGGAGTTATCAGGGGAGAGGACCGGGGAGACCTGAATTCGACTTTAATAAAAGCAAAACAGGACGGTATGCAACTGCATTTTGTGGACAGGCAAAGCTATTCGCAAAAAGAAAGTGAAGCATTTAAAAAATTTTTGACGGATACATTTGGCCCCCATCTTTTAATTCCAGAGGGAGGCAATAACAGTGAGGGGGTTTTAGGATGTACTGAAATTATCGATCCGCACTGGCATTATGACCATGTGCTTTGTGCCTGTGGTACCGGTACTACTTACGCCGGCATCGCTGGAACCGCGGGTTCTTCAACCAGGGTAACCGGTGTAAGCGTGCTGAAAGGAAAAAACACAATGCCGGAACAAACTGGCCTACTGATTAAAGCTGTTTTTAAGAGAGAGATTAAAATTAACGGCAATGAAGAGCTGGAACTGCCATTCATAGAAAATAATTCAATCGTAAATAATTACAGTTTTAACGGCTACGCGAAATTTGAAGCGTCGCTTGTTCAGTTTAAGAACAGTTTCGAATCGCAATACCACATTCCTTTAGACCATATTTACACCACAAAACTATTTTACGCGCTTTTCGACCTTGCGGGCAAGAGAAAGTTCAGCGCCAATTCACGGCTTCTGGTGATTCATAGCGGTGGTTTGCAGGGAAATCAAGGCTTTGAGTCGCGCTACCTGCGTTGACCTGCAAAGTTACCTACAGTCACCGAAACTATTCTTTCATGAATTTTAATTTTACTTTTTCGCCGGCTTCGTTCCTTACACTAATAAAATAGATACCATTGCTCAGGGTTTCCGTATTAATTCCTTCTTCGTATTTGTCGATTAGTATCACCTGACCAAGTGGGTTAATGATCTCATAGGAAATCACCGAAACGGAGGAATTCAGGTAGAGCATGCCGCTGTTTGGATTTGGATAAATGCTGATCTTCCAATCCTGCCCTGTCAATCCTTGCATCCCGGTGCAATTATATACACTGATGCTTTGGTTCAGGCTTTTGTAACAACCTGAGTTGCTGTAATTATAACTTACATTAAAAGTACCGCTTAAACTGGAGTTGAAAATGTTACCGTTGGTTGTTCCCGAATAGGTGCCGCCAGCGGGTGTACCGGTTAACGTGACATTTTTGCCTGTACATACAACAGTTGATGAAGCGTTAAGGTTTACCTGCAGATTAACAATATTGATCGTTTTGGTGGCACTGCTGATGCAGCCGCCATTGGTTACCTGAACAGAGAGGGTGGCTACGCCCGATGTGCCACCGGAGGCACTGATGTTGGAGACGTTATTTGGGCCCGCAATAGTAGCGTTGGAGGCCGACCAAAGGTAAGAAGCGCCCGGAACCTGGTTAACGCCATAGGAGTTCATGAAGGTGCTGCCCACGCAAATAACTGTAGGTCCTACTATTGCCGGGCTGCTGAGTGAAACACTGATCGTTTTTGTGTAAACAGGCAGTGGGCTGCCATTGTAGCTGAGCACAAGACTTACAGTATAGATCCCCGAACTGGCGTAAGTATGCGTCACATTGGAAGCCGTTGAAACCGGACTTCCGTCGCCGAAATTCCAGCTGGGGCTATAGACCTTCCAGCATGGATCCAGGCCAAATGAATAGGTGGAACATGAAACAACTACAGGCGGTAGCATGGGGCTGCTCTCGGAGGGTTTCAGCGCTTCCATAAAATTAAGAATGGAGTTGGAATTGGGTTTGCCGTTAGGTACCGCGGCGAAACTTACATAACTGCTTACGGTTGAATTAGGAGCGGAATCTGGATTGGTAAGTTGCGCAAGTGTAACCCCCGTGGCGTTTGACCATCCGGTCATGTATATAATATTGTCAGGGCCTATCTCAAAATAAAAATCGCCACCATAACCATTCGCGGGCGTAATGGTTTTTACGATAGTATTATTAGCCACATCAATCATGTCTATTTTTGTGCCAGTGTTGTTCGTGGTTACGGTGTTGTAAATATATTGGTTGTTCGGGCTGTAAATAATTCCAGCTGTAGTAAGGGTTTGAGACGTAGCGATGGAAGTCGGCAGCGCAACAGGATTTGTTACGAGGCCCGTACTCTGATCGAAGTCCCAAACATAACCCACGTTTTTATTCTTGCCTTTGCATACGAGTTTATTACCTGCCATGTTTGATTTCATGTCGCCATATTGCGTAATTTGGGTTAACGGATAAAGTCCCGACAAAACCGGGGCCGTGTTCGGGCTCAAACCATTTTCATTAACCAGGAAGGAATAAAAATAAAAACCGGTTCCGGCGGGGTTGGTGCCGCGTGCGATAATCCAGTAATCAATGCCGTTACAGTGCGGTACCACATTCAGGTTTTCAGTCAACCCGAAATTAGGATAGGCGGCCACGTAGTTAATGGAAGGATGTGTAAGCATCTGGAAAGGTGTTACGGTTTGCGACGCTACATCATAGATCACATAATTGATCTTCGCGAATTGTCCGACCGTAGGCTGGCCTTTGGTTTCATAAGGAGGTACACACACTATAAAATATTTGTTCGGTTTTTTAGGAGCGGGGAAACTCATGAATCCACCCACAGAGGTGCCGTTGTATCCGTTTGGCGAGGGAATGATCAGGTCCCAGCCAAGCAGCGGCGTAGTATTCACCTGTATGTGATTGTTGTTCCATAGATTGCGGCCATTTGAATAAAACAACAGGTTGCCCTGCGCATCACTCATACTAACCGCATTCTCAAAACACTTGATGGTTGGACTGGGGCCGCCAACCAGGGCCAGGTTGTTGGGTACAGGCTGGCCGGTTGCAAAACTCACAGAAGCAAAATCGCCAAAGAGCCAGTTACTGCGATTGAGTTTGGTTGAATCAAGCGAGCAATTGGTAACTGTGATCATTACGGAATCCATCAGTGTGGTAGTGCCGTCGCTTACTTTCAGTTTGATGAATTTTAGTCCCGGCGTTGCGTATGTAACCGAAATACTGGGTGTATTCGCGCTGGGCACACTCGATCCCGCGGCTGTCCACGTCCAGCTGCTGGCGGTATTGCCCGCGGTTGGATTGATTACAGCGATGGGCGAGTTGATACAATTGCCGGTGGTGCTGATGTTGGTGAAAAGTATTGCAGGATTGCACCCATTTGGTCCTGAAACACCGGTTAAGCCGAGGTTGGTGACCTGCCACAGGTTAAAGCGGGCTGTGTTCAGGGCGGCCCACATACGTTGCGACTGGTTGTATGTAAAAGTATTCATGCAATCATCGTCGGCATAACTGAGGTAGTTTTCAATCATGTCCATATTGGTAGTGCCGGTAGCGTAATTGGCTGTGCAGGTGTTGGGGATGCCCTGGGTGCATAATATATTTTGTGTGGTGCATGGCTCGGTATCGCAGATATAATCGCCGTTAAGATCACAGGCATCGGTGCTGGCCCCCGGGCCGTTGGCACCGGCGCAACCGCCATTAAATATATGCTGCAGGTTGAGGTAATGACCCACTTCATGAACCATCACCTTGCCCTGCGTGAGGCCATACCCAAGGCTAAAATTATTAGTGCCTGTAGAATTGTCACCGGTTACGTTGGCACGCATCACGATGCCATCAAAGGCCGAAGAGGCGGGTGGTGGTGTGGCATATCCCATGATGGTACCCGAACCACCGCTGGCAATGTCGGCAACCACCCAAATGTTCAGGTAATCTGTAAAAGGGAAGTAAGTGCCACCGGGATGCGTGAGGGCCGTTAAAGCGGACATTCCACCGCTGCCCATTTGGTGATTTGAAACCACGGTATTCGCATAGCGCCTAACGCCGTATTCAATTCCCGCCGGCCCGGTATAAAAGGTGGCAGTAGCGGGTGCCGGTAGTCTGGCAAGGCAAAAGCGGATGTCAGTGTTTTGAGCATAGCTGGGGTGGCTCTGACCATTGTATGTTGGGTAATTTTTCGCGAAAGCGGCGTTAAGCGCGTCTATTTGTGATTGTATCTGTAGGTAAGAGATATTGGCGCCAGTACCATAGGCCTGGCCCGAGGGGTGAATAATGTGAAACACAACAGGAATGGTGTACACGGTGGTAGTGGGCCTTCCCTGCACATTCGGTGAAAAATGCGTATCGATATAGTTCTTAATTTTCAAATTACTGATCCTGGTCTGCTCATCATAATCTTTGTTGTTTTGGCGCAGTATGACCTTCATTTTTTCATCACCGCAGGAAAAATTCTGCGAAAAACTTCTGTTGAAGAAGCAAAAAATAACAAATAGCAAGGTAAGTGATCTCATTTTATTTTTTTAAAGATTAAATTCTGACAGAGCTTAATTTTGCTGAATAATTGGAGGCCAAATCAGGCGTTCTGTATTGGTTTTAAACAAACTTTATTTACAGTACAAAATTATTTATAGGATGGTTGGGCAAAAACGTTTGAATTAACAACACATTATAAAGATAAATATAGTGATTTACCAGCCAATTCCAAACCGGTAGTTGACGCTGTACCAGCCATAGAATTTTTTTGAGCGCACCAGCGGACCCTGAAGTGCCGACAGAACATTGGCGAATCCAAATCCCAGCGAAAGATGTTGTGTGGCAATGCGCGCATTGCTGCCGATGCGCCATCCCACCTGTGTTTGCAGGCTATAGGCTTCAATCCCCCGAAGGAACATGTCGGTGCCGTATCTGAATCTTGGCCCGATAAAAAACTGGCGGTTTTTTCTTTTGCCGAGATAAAAATTAACGTCAATGCCACCGATAAAATTAACGCCGGGTATTCGTTTTACAGAATTTCTGTTTGTATCTATTCGTGAATTATACAGGCTGCCAAAAGGGTCAAAGGTCACCGATAGGGGAAAAACAAATCCGATTTTATTGTCTTCTGTATAACGTTCATAAACAAAGGTAGCGCGGCCAACAAATATCCCAAGGGGTTGCACGCCCAGGGAGTTTCGTTTATAAATGGGTTTTAATGGCAAAGAATCCGAATTTATTTTTTTTTGCTCGCCAAAAATAAATCTAACGCCTTTGTAGTTTTCCGTCATCACCAGGTCTGACTTTTTGATTTTTATAGTGGCCGAAGTGTCTGTGTACTTGAAGTAAACCACTTCTTTGGCAATCGACACAATCACGCCCTTCTTTACGGTGCCATTGCTAAAGAACAATTTGTCCTGGCCCCTTGAGGCGTGAAAAAAAACAACCAGTAGTATGACAAAAAGAAAACGCATCAAAAACGATAACCTATATTTATTCCCAGGTAGATTTTCAGCAGTAGCGTTCTGTTATAGCTCCGTTGTTGCCCGTTCGGATTTTGGCCGGCAGATTTATTAAGAAAGTAATTGTATTGCTGCTTGTAATCGCCCCGCAGGTTAAAACCGCCAATGCCGCACAGTGTTTTAAGAAAGATAGTTTTCGACAGGTCGGTAAAAGTGCCGCAGGTAAAGATCGTAGCGAGCTGGCTCCCCGTTGCCGGTGTATATTTAATGTTGATTGAAGTGCTGCCGCCTGAAGTTACCTTTTCTTCTATGGCCTTTGAATAGCTGAAGTTCATGTATTTAAAAAAAATGCCATAATGCCAGGTATTCTTTTTCTTAAAACCACCAATATACACATTGGCAAACAAGCCAATATCGTAATTTTTTTTCGCGTTCGACAATACACTGATGAAGAGATTTTGCGCGCCTGACGACGCATTGAAGTTGTAAGCAGCCATCACGCCGATGCCAGCCTTTTTCCCGGGGAGTAACCTTTCATAAAATCCCGATATATCAGCATTACAAAGAGCCATGGTGTTTAGCGATACCATATTTGTGTTGAACGAAGGGTTTTTCGGATCTTCTCTTTTAACATGACCTTCGCCTGAGGCCGGGTTGAATATTACCGGTTGTTTGGGGACGTTGATAATTTCAATCGACCCGTTCCTGAATTCAAGCAGCAAAACCTGGTCCCTGGGAATCGTCTCACTTTCGTATGCATCCAGCAGGATGTTGTCTGATGACACCTCGGTGATTTTACCACTTTTGCTTGTCCCGTTTAATAAATAAACTTTGTCCTGGCAATGCATCACAGCGCATATCATCGTTAACAGAAAGGTAACCAGTGTTCTCACAGTATCAAAGGTAACAAAAAATCAGGGATGGATTTTGGACGGCGTCGCCTGGTTTTAAGTCTCATTTTTACAAAAAAATGTCTTTGCAATAACCCCTCAAATAAGTTATCTTTATACATTAAAAAAACAGAAGTATGGGATGTAGCAGCGGTTGCGGCACTGAAAAGAATGGGATTCCCGCGGGATGTAATAACAATGGCTCCTGCGGTACTTCCGACGGCTGCAATAAATTAACCGTATTTGACTGGCTTGGCAACATGCGTCTGCCTGATGGCCAGAAATATTTTGATGTAATAGAGGTGCGTTTTAAAAATTCGCGCAAGGAGTTTTTCCGGAACGTCAATAACTTAACGCTTAACGTGGGCGATGCCATTGCGGTGGAAGCCACTTCGGGCCACGACATGGGTACTGTTTCACTGACCGGTGAGTTAGTGAAGCTCCAGCTAAAAAAGCGGAATATTAACTTTGACAGTGAGGAGATCAGGAAGGTATACCGCAAAGCAAAACAAGGCGATCTTGACAAGTGGAAAGAAGCGCAGTCACTGGAAACCAACACCATGTATCGCGCCAGGACCATCGCTCTCAAACTTGGCCTGGAAATGAAACTCAGCGACGTGGAATTCCAGGGAGATAAATCAAAAGCGGTATTTTATTATACTGCCGATGCCCGTGTTGATTTCAGGGAGCTGATAAAAGTTCTGGCCGATGAATTTAAAGTGCGGGTTGAGATGAGGCAAATAGGCGCGAGGCAGGAAGCATCACGACTGGGCGGTATAGGCTCATGCGGCCGCGAGTTATGTTGCAGTACCTGGTTAACCGATTTCAGGACTGTTAGCACCAGTGCGGCAAGGTACCAGCAGTTATCCCTCAATCCACTTAAGCTTGCAGGTCAATGTGGCAAGCTAAAATGCTGTTTGAATTATGAACTCGATAGTTACGTTGATGCCTTAAAAGAGTTTCCCGATATGGATGGGAAAAAGTTAACCACAAAGAAAGGCGACGCGTTTTTACAAAAGACCGATATTTTCAGGCGCACCATGTGGTTTAGCTACCGCAGCGACCCCGGCGTCTTTATTCCTCTTTCGGTAGCTTCTGTAAAAAGTATAATTGAAGCGAACGCTAAGGGCGAAACACCCGAAGATATTACGCCTGCGGTAAAAGTGGTTGAGAAGATCACCAATATTGAACCTAATTTCGAAAATGTTGTGGGGCAGGATAGCCTCACAAGATTCGACCGGAAAGGTAAAAGCAAACAGGGTGCGAGACCTGGCAGAAGCCAAAACAGGCCTGCCGCAGGTTCACCAAATAAACCAAAAGCGCAAAGTTCGGCCGCTGGTCAGGAGAAACCAAGGGTTAACCAGCCAAAGAAAACAAATCCTGCGAAGCCACCGCAAAACAGGAACCAGAACAGACCAGCCGACAGGAACCAGACACCGCAACCAAAAAGACCAAACCGACCACCGGGAAATGACAAAAGGAACAATCCGCCAAAAACGTAGAACTGGCCTGGCCGTTGTTTGCCTGGTACTTGCATTGGTGATGGCATCATGCAACAAGAACGTTGTTTACAGCAAGTACCAGACTTTCAGCGCCAACGAATGGTACGCGAAAGACAAGGCAGTGTTTGATGTGGACATTACAGATACACAAAGCCTCAACAATATTTCACTCATGGTAAGGCACGCCGATTCTTATCCTTACAGCAATTTATATTTATTCGTAACAACAAAATATCCGGATGGCAAAGTGCTTAGCGACACAATGGAAATTATTCTCGCAACCCAGAAAGGCGAATGGCAGGGCAGTGGGGCCGGGGATATTTATGACCTCAAAGTACCCATCAAAAAAAACGTACGCTTTGTTGCCCCCGGCAAATACCAATTTACTTTCGAGCAGGGTATGCGCGTTGACCCGCTTCCGCTGATTATGGACCTGGGCTTCGAAATTGAAAAAAGTGAGAAATAATCTTGAGATGACTTTAAAAATATTTCATAAGGGTAACGTGTTGTTCAGGTTATTTCTTTTGAATTTTTATTTTGTCCCCTTGTTTATTTTTTCACAGGCAGATACCACCAAAGATAAAACTGAACTCGTTGATATTTACCTTTCGGTCGGGAGGTCAGACTTCCCGGTATTCCTGATGTCGCAGGGCGATTTTAAGCAAATTGTTCCCAAATCACTCATCCTGTCGGGTGATATTATGAAAGCGGATTTTAACGATTTTAATAACGACACCGCCGGAGGCTTTAATGTAGCCAACGTTACTAACGCGATTTATGCACAGGGCGGTATTACACTGAGACTGAAAAATAAAGAATTTAAAAAAGCCGGGCCATGGTTGAAACTTGGACTGAATTATTTTGCCTCATCCGCTTTTTTAAATACAGGTGTGTTTAACAGCAAAAGCACCAACGACGACAGTTTATATTTTGTAAATGCAATACCGGTGAGCAGAAACACCGAGAACAGGCATTCAGTGGTTTACGGCTACAGTTGCCAAAGTCTTAATTTTGAAAGCACTCTCATTTATAAAGTGAATCCAACCGGTATCTTTTGTTTATTTGGAGGACCTGGAGCAATCCTGGGCGCTAATTTCGATGGTAAAGCGAAGCTGATCTCTACCCGGGAAATATTTATTAATGATTATTTATTCAGTTCAGGAAAAACACTTTATAAAAGTGATTACCAAAAGATAGAAGAGATTAAGGAGGAGTTTAATTTTCGCCCAAATTTATGTTTCGGATTGTTTATAAACATAGGCCTGGATCTCCGGCTGGCGAGAAACTACGATGTCATAAAAAATATTCATCTTTTTGCAGAGGCCAAACCCATGTTCAGGGCATATGGTGTTAAAGGTGCGGGTTTTCAAAGCAGCGTGATCCTCGTGGTGAATGCCGGCCTTCGTTATGAGTTTGAATAAAAATACTATACACTACCGTTCAAAGAGCTAGTCGGCGCCGCCGCCCTGCATCAGCATGGTTACTTTTTTAATAAAGCATTCCACCCCTGGGCCTTTAATTCATGTACAGTGCCCGATTTGGAAACCATTAAATGTCCTTTCGATTCATTGGTAATATGCCCTATAATGGTGATGTCCATTGAATTTTTTATTTTTTCATAATCGCCAATGTCAACGGTGAACAACAATTCGTAATCTTCACCCCCGCTTAAAACGCACAATGTTGGATCCAGGTTAAATTCGCGGGCGGTTTCATATGTAAGCGGATCAATCGGAATTTTTTCTTCATACAACTCAACCCCGGTTTTTGAACCCGTGCACAGGTGCAGGATTTCCGACGATAAACCATCGCTTACGTCTATCATCGCGGTTGGTTTGATGCCAATACTTTTGAGCAACTCTACCACGTCTTTCCTGGCTTCTGGTTTTAGCTGCCTTTCAAGAATATAGTCCTTGCCGTCAAGGTCGGGTTGTAACTTTGGATTCTCTTTAAAAACAGATTTTTCCCTTTCTAGTACCTGAAGCCCCATATAAGCGCCACCAAGATCTCCACTTACGCAGAGCAGGTTGCTTTCTTTAGCACCGTCGCGATAAACGATATCTTCCTTTTTTGCCGCGCCTATGGCCGTGATGCTGATGATCAACCCGCTCAGGCTGGAGGTAGTGTCGCCACCCACCAGGTCGACATTGTATTTTTTGCAGGCCATGAGCATGCCAGCATAAAGTTCCTCTATCGCTTCAAGGCGAAAACGGTTGGAAATAGCAATTGAAACCACGATCTGCCTTGGCTCGGCATTCATCGCATAGATATCGCTGAGGTTCACCACTACACTTTTATAGCCTAAATGTCTTAGTGGCACATAGGTGAGGTCGAAATGCACGCCTTCGACAAGCATATCGGTGCTTATAACGGTTTGTAGATTGCCGTTTTCAACCACAGCCGCGTCGTCGCCCACGCCTTTAACAGTGGAAGCATGGTTGATCTCAATGTGTTGCGTCAGATGCCTTATCAAACCAAACTCACCTAATTCGGCCAATTCAGTATCAGAAGTATTATCAAAATCCATTTTCGAGTATTTTATCAATCGTTTTGGCCAGCTTAAAATCAAGTTCGGTCAAACCGCCGGCATCATGGGTTTGCAGGTTAATGGTTACTTTATTATAACCGTTCTTCCAGTCGGGATGATGATTTAGCTTTTCGGCTTCAATTGCCACCATGGTCATGAATCCGAATGCCTGTGTAAAATTTTTGAATGTGATTTTTTTACGCAGTACGTCGTCTTTTAACTCCCAGCCTTTTAAATTGATAAAAGCCGCGTCAGATTCTTTTTTAGTATATTTTTTTGGCCTCATAGAAATACAAAGTTACTATAAATAGGTTAATCTCTGATCTCCACGCTTACTTTTTCAACGTCGCCATTAATGGGTGGTAAAAGCTTGGTAAGCTTAACGTGCAGCGTCAGGAGACCCGGAAATTCAGATCTTAGTTTCTTAAAGATCCTGTTGGCCACTGGTTCTATCAGTTTATTGCGGATGGCCATTTCGGCCTTAACGATCTCGTAAACTGTGCAATAGTCAATGGTTTTAAAGAGGTCGTCGGTTTCTGCGGCTTCGGTAAAGTCGGTGGTCATGTGCACGTCCACAATATAATTGCCGCCAATACGCGCTTCTTCTTCAAGACAGCCGTGGTATGCGTAAACATTAATTCCTTCGATGTTGATCGCGTGCGTCATATTTTATTTGAGTTTATTTACCAAAGTCCAGGCCATCCTGACTGCCCTGTTGATTATCGTTGCCCTTCATCTGTTTGGCCCGCTTGAAAATAGAAGCGTCCATCTTTCCGAAAATGTAGGTCACCGTGAAACGCACATAACGACTTTCTCTTCTTCTCGACAGATCCTGAATGTAATAGGGAGTTTCGTAGTGAGTACCCATCCTGCGTGTATTAAAAGCATCGCTCAGGGTCGCGTTCAGTACCCATTTGGTGCCAAACATCTTGTTTAAAGAAATATCCATCGAATAGATAGGCTTCGTTGCCCCTAGTAGCAGTATCTTTGGTGATTCGTAATTGCCGTTTACCTGCAGCGTGATCTGTTTCGGGAATTTATAGGCAAGGGTTGCTTTGGTATTGTACGCATAGCCCTCTCTCTCTACCTCGGGTTCGCTGGCAACAACAATTCCTTTTATGTAAATGTAAAAGATGTTGGCGTTGAAGGTCACATCAAAATTTTTAAAAAGGGTGTACTTGATCGTGTTTTCGAGTCCGTACCGGATACTGTTTTTTCCATTAATGGTCGTATTTACAAGTACCGTAGGATCGTCAACTGAGGGGTATGCCACGTCGGTAATGGGCTGTTCCTCGTAGCGAAAATATCCCGAGGCCAGGTAATTGCCTTTGGTAAATACTTTGTTGTAATTAAGTTCGCAAATGTTTCTGAACTCCGGCTTTAATTGCGGGTTACCAATGCGGTAGTTTTGTTTGTCGGCGAACATTACAACTGGCATTAACTGGAAAAAATTGGGCCTGTTTATTTTTCTGCTGAAGTTCAACTGCCACTCGTTATTGTTCTTGAATTTTTTTGAAAGATAGATGCCCGGAAAAATTGATTTGAGAAGATCGTCGCCACCCGATGGATAGTTATACGAGAAACTCTGTTTTTTATCTGTAATAGTGCCCTTGTAATACGATTGTTCAAAGCGCAGGCCTGCCTGGTAAGAAATG
Source organism: Bacteroidota bacterium (assembly GCA_040386615.1). Classification (GTDB taxonomy): domain Bacteria; phylum Bacteroidota; class Bacteroidia; order B-17B0; family Aurantibacillaceae; genus Aurantibacillus. Next base: position 25,015 of record JAZKFC010000011.1, on the reverse strand, counting down.
TCCCAGATGGTTTTGGCATTGTAGTTCACATAGGCCGCGTTGATCATGTCGTCAATCACATACCTGTTGCTCATAATGCTGTCTCTGGTATAAACATCCTCAGAACCGGTGGCGTTAGAAGTGGTGTTGGCGCTAATGGAAGATTTATAATATAATTTTATTCCGGCCTCAAATTTTTTGGTTTCCGAAAGGGGGTTAGTGTAATCGAGTTGAAATACACCCTGGTTGGCTTCGCTCTCACCCACATTTTTTTGATACCCCGTTGGCACGGTATCAGGAAACAGGTCTGAACGCGTGTCGGTTGTAAACAAATAGCCGTTCTCTGAATTGTTATGGTTAAAATTCACGTCAGCGGTTAATTCCTTGCCCGCTTTTGGAAATGTTTTTTTGTATAAAACCTGACCGTTATAATTCTTGAAAGCGGCTGTTTGCTGATTGAGTCTGTCGCCATACAACACACGACTGCCATGTCTGTCGAGAATGGAGTAAACCTGCCTGTCGTTGGTGTTAAATTGTCCGGCCATGATCATGCCATTTAACGAAATGGTGTTGCGGTTGCTGATCATGTAATCAACACCGATTTTTCCAAAATTGAAGATGTTTTTTTGTGTCGTGTTATTGTCCTGGTTAAAATAACCCAGAGGATTTTTAACACTATCGAGTTGTGTTCGCCTGGTAAAACCTTTAGTATAATTGATTGCCTGGTTGTAAGAATACATGCTGGTGAAGTTCCACTTGCCTTCTTTTACATTGAGGTTTAACATCCCTCCATACCTGTCACTGGTGCCGGCATATGCCATAGCCATGCCGTTGTAACCGGGTTTCAGATTCTTTTTCATGATAATATTCAGGATGCCACCCGTGGCACTTGCATCGTATTTTACCGAAGGGTTGGTGATCACCTCTATGCGGTCGATCTGGTCAGCCGGGATCTGTACCAGGGTTAAGTTCGAGGGCCGGCCATCAACAAATATCGTTGGACTCTGGTTTCTCAGTTGAGCATTGCCGTCGGCATCTACTGTCACACCGGGCACGTTCTTCATCGCGTCGGCCGCGGTTCCACCTTTTATCGAAAGATCTTTGTCTACATTGTAAGTGCGTTTGTCGATCGACATTACCACGTTGCTTCTTTCAGCGGTAACTTCAACCTCACCAAGTAGTTTTTCATCTATTTCAAATTTAATGTCTCCAAGGTCCTGCTCAAGTTTGTTGGGCATCTGAATGTAGAATTTTGTTTCAAAGGTTTTGTAGCCGATTTGATTCACCCTGAGCCTGAAACCTCCCATCGGCGGCAGGTTTTCCACATTAAAATCCCCGTTTTGTTCGCTCAGCGATCCGCCCATAATACTGTCTTTGTTATACCACAATACTACTACAGAAGCGAATTCTACTGGCTTTTTTGTTTTCGCGTCAACAATCTTACCGTACACCCTGCCCTTGATATCTTTCATGGCTTTCATCATGTCTTTATTGCCACCACCGGTACCTTGAGGCTGCGCGTAGATTGAAAGTGTAAAAATGCAGGCGAAAAGAAGAACAATTTTTTTCATAGAGATTCTGCACAAAATTAAGGGAAAGAAAGAGATTGAGCCACTTTTTTTATCAGTGGTTCTCACTGTTGATACGGGGCAAATTAGGGTTATAGCGGTTATTTTAATGTTTTCTTATATTTGCGGATGCATAGCGGTAAACTTATTATATTTTCAGCGCCATCAGGCTCGGGTAAAACCACGCTGGTGCGCCATATCTTAAAAACCTTTCCAAACGACATAGAATTTTCTATTTCTGCAACCAGCCGCCCAAAACGTGGGGTAGAACAAAATGGTAAGGACTACTATTATTTAAGTGTTGACGATTTTAAGGAAAAAGTGGCAAATAACGAGTTTTTAGAGTGGGAGGAAGTTTACGCCGGAACACACTACGGCACTTTAAAGATCGAGGTAGAACGCATCTGGGCCAAAGGCAAAGCTGTTATTTTCGATATTGATGTGGAGGGCGGGCTTAACCTTAAAAACCAGTTTAAACAAGACGCGCTGGCAGTGTTCGTAATGCCCCCAAGCATAAAAATCCTTGAAGAAAGGCTTCATTCCCGCAGTACCGATAGCAAGGAAAGTATCGCCCGCCGGATTTCCAAAGCCGAAAAAGAACTTAAAACAGCGGAACTTTTTGACGTATTTATTCTCAACGAAAACCTCGCCGATGCTTTTGTGAAAGCAGAAGAAATAGTAAAGGGCTTTTTAGGAATGGAAGAGTAAACTCATACATCTTAAATCTTAAATCTTAACTCGTAACTCACGAAGTTTCCCTGATTTTATTTAACTCCTCGGTAATAAGTTTGCGTTTGGCCGACAGTTCGGCGATCTTCGATTTTTCGGCGTTGATCTTCTCTTCAATTTCTTTCATAAAGCTGTTGCTGCCTTTAGAGGTTTTAAAGAAACCAAGGTTATTGTCGTAGGTCCTGATCCTGCCGCTTATTTCATCACTGATCTTTTTCAGGTGGTCAGATTCCTTTCTCAGCAGGTCAAAGCCGTTTTCAGACCCTGCGAGGCGCTCGAGTTTGGTTTTGAACTGCATCATGCCTTTCTCCTGCTTGTCCATATGCATCTGGTCATACAACTCGTCCATCCTGTTGTAAAAAGCGTCGTTTATTCGTTTTTTATCTTTCATTGGAACCATGCCGGCCGCGTTCCATTCTGCTGAGATCGCTTTTAATTGTTCGTGGTTAACATGTTTATCTTCGGCAGGTTTTAACTCATTAAAACGGGCCAGGATCTCTTCCTTAATCACTAAATTCTTTTCATAGGAAGCGTCGATGTCTTCATAGTGTTTTTTCTTCGCGTCAAAAAAAGTATTGCAGGCTTTTCTGAAACGGGCGAACAACCTTGGTTCTTCTTTGTCGCCACTGCCCGGGTGCTTTTTCCAGGTGTCCTGCAGGCGAATCAACTCCAACCCGGTTTTTTGCCAGTCGGTGCTGTTCTGCAGCGCTTCGGCTTTAGTGATGAGGTCTGATTTTATTTTTCTGTTAGCCGAAAACTTTTCATTTTGCCCGGCAAAAAATTCTTTTTTTCTGTCGAAGAAGGTATCGCAAAGTGCCCTGAATTCCGCCCAGATTTTTTCGTTGTCTTTTTCAGTGGTTCTGCCAATCGACTTCCATTCGTTTTGAAACGCGATGATCCTGTCGGCGGCTTCATTCCATTTAATGGCTTTGTTGCTTTCCATAACGGCGATGAGCTCTTTTACCTTTTCAATGATCTCTAATTTCTTTTTGAGATTGTCTTCTTTCTGCTCCTCAAGTGAATTGTAATGCAGTTTTATCTTCGCGTATGTTTCGTCGAGTGCCAGTTTGTAATCGTGTTTTAACGGCTCCCATTTGCCGTTTGGCACCGGACCAATTTCATCCCATTCGTTCCTGTAAAATTTAATAAGTCTTTCGGCTTCTTTAATGTTCTCAACCGACTGTACCGATTTTAATTTCTGGATCAGCTCGGTTTTTAATTCAAGATTTTTTTTAAGATCGTGTTCCTGGAGATCGCGGAAGATCTTTAAATTGTAATAGATATCTTCAACCGCGCGGCTGTAATCAGCCTGTATTTCCTTGTATTTGTGAGAAGATACCGGGCCGGTTTCCTTCCATTTTTTCTGAAGCTCACCAAGCATTTTCACCGCGGCGCCTACATTATCGCTGAGCTGGCTCAGGTCTTTTATTTTAGCCACAATTTCCTGCCTGATCATCAGGTTTTTTGCCTGTTCAGCCGCTATTTTAGCGTCGCTTTCTTTCTTGAGTCTTGTATATTTCTCAGTGAGTTCCTCAAATTTGAGGTCCTCAGGCTGTTTAGGAAATTCAAATTCTTTTGCCTTACCACCTTCATCAACAAATGCCTGCCGGGCTTTTTCAAATTCGGAGGTCCATAATTTTTGATACTCTTTTTGCAGAGCGCGCACATCGGCAGCAACTTCACCTGCGTCTTTCAACAGCAGTTCGTCCATCCGGGTAATCAGTTCGGTTTTCATTATAAGTTCTCATTTTAAAGACACTCAAAAATAATCTAATTCAAACATTCAACAAATGTTTAATTTTGTTGTTTTTTAGCAAATATTTACATAACTTGTAATTTGGAATTCGCGATGATCGGGACGAAGCAGCTGGAACTCCTCCAGTTTGACAAAATAATAAATTTAATCAGGCTAAGGTGCCACACCGAAAAAGCGAAGCTGTTATGCGCTGATATTTTCCCACGAAACAATTTTCACGAAGTAAGCGAAGATCTGAGTCAAACACTGGAGATCAAAAATGTTCTCGAATCCCTCGATTTTTTTCCGGCAGTAGAGCATGATGACATCGATCCTGAGTTAAACCTCCTCGGGCTTGAGGGCGCTTTGTTGCATGAAACGCAGTTATTAATCGTTCTCAAAACGGTTGAAATTGCCAACACCCTGGTTCGTTATCTTAAAGGCAAAAAAATGGCGCTTCCTTCCCTTCACCAACTTGTTGCAAACGTGGAAGTGCACCAGGTTGTTGTTGATGAAATTAACCGTATCATCGATGAGGAGGCCCAGGTTAAAAACAGCGCTTCGCCCGAACTCAGCCGTATCCGCAAACAGATTTCAGAAAAGCGAAGGGAAAGCGATAAACGCTTTTACAACTATGTTGGCGAACTGCGTAAATTGGGCGTGCTTCGCGAGAATGAAGAAGGTTTTTTTAACGGCCGCCGAACGCTCGCTGTTTTATCTGAACACAAATCAGAGGTTCCGGGACTTGTTCACAGCAAAAGCGAAAGCGGCAAAACCATTTTTATAGAACCTGGTGTTACCATTGGCATTAACAACGACATCGCCGAGTTGCAGATCGACGAGCAACGAGAAGTGAACAAGGTGTTGCGTGAGCTCTGTGCTTTAATTCAGCCCTACGCCGCAGGCCTCAGGCAAGCAACGGGGGTTTTGGTGAAAGCCGACTTTATAATGGCGCGGGCGGTTTTTGCTCTCGATATTGGAGCCCATTTACCGGCTATTAACCAAAATTTTGAACTCAGGGTTGTGTCAGCGGTACACCCACTTTTATTTTTGCAGAATAAAAAACTTGGTAAAAAAACCATACCGCTCAACATAACATTGAACGCGAACCAACGTGTACTGGTGATCAGCGGGCCAAACGCCGGCGGAAAAACCATCGCGCTGAAAACGATAGGCTTGCTGCAAATCATGTTGCAAAGTGGCCTACTTATTCCGGTGATGGAAAACAGCAGTTTTTGTTTTTTCGAAAAAATACTGGTCGATATAGGCGATACACAAAGCATCGAAAACGAACTCAGCACCTATAGCGCCAAACTCAAATCAATGACCACCATCCTCGATGAAACCAACGAGGCAACTCTGGTTTTGATGGACGAATTCGGGAGCGGTACTGATCCGGAATTGGGAAGCGCGATCGCAGAGGCGGTTTTAGAGAGTCTCGTCAATTCAAAAACAAAGGGGATTATCACCTCGCATTTCGGGAACGTAAAATTGCTGGCCGAAAAATTGGATGGCGCCGTAAATGGCTGCATGTTATTCGATATCGAACATCTCGAACCAAAGTACGTTTTGAGCGTGGGCGAGCCGGGAAGCAGCTATACTTTTGAAGTGGCCGAGCGAATCGGTTTTCCAAAGCACCTGATAGAGCGCGCGAAACAAAAAGTTGATAAAGACAAATTAAAACTCAACCGTTTACTGGCCGAAGTGCAGGACCAAAAGACAAAGCTGGAGACACAACTGCAGCGCGCCGAACATGAAGAGTTTTTAAGAAAGATAGCGAAAGAAAAATACCATACCCTCTTTAACAACTGGGAAGAGAAAATAAACCGGGAGCGGGAGCGCAGGATAGAAATGTCACGCATGGCAGACTACGGACAGAAGTATCTGAAATTAATGGACGACTGGAAAATGCGAAAGGACCGGAAGGAAGTCATCCAACGGTTTATTGATGGTATTACAGCTGAGACAAAAAAGCAGGAGGATATGAAACGGCAAAAGAAGGTGGATGCTTTTGCTGAGAAAAAAATCGCGCGCATCAAACCAAGCCTTAAGGTCGGAAGTAGAGTAAAAGTGCTCAATGGCAACGAAATTGGAATCGTTGAAGAAATAAAGGAGGAAAAGGTTTACATTAAATTCGGTTTGATGAAAATGACCGTGGGCATGGAAAACCTGGTTCTTGCCACAGATTGATCGGCGCTGGCCAAAATGGTTCTGAGGCCTGTTGGATGAATTTGAACGTAGTTACGCCGAATGGAGACGGTTTAATTGGTTAAAATTTGCGCAACCACAATTTGCTGAAAATAATTAGCTTTGGAATTATAAAATCTCCCGGTGTATTTCCATCCCTTAAACTTTATTCGTTTTGCCCTAGCCCTGGGGGTTATTTTGTTTCACTACGGTGTCAATTATTTTCCATTTAATAGTGGACCCCTCAATACACTTATAGTCAACAGCAGTTTCAGGGTTTCTTTTTTCTTTTTTATCTCGGGTTTTGTCATGTGCATGGTGTATGCAAAACAGGCCGGCAATCTTACCGCCGCCTATTTTTACAAACGCAGGTTCGCAAGAATCTTCCCCTTGTACTGGTTGGCATTTGTACTCACCGTGATTGTAGTTGTTTTTGTAAACAAAGCTGCTCCCAGGGGTCTTAATATCATTCTTCATGGCATTGGCTTGCAGAGTTTAAATCCGGGTCACGTGCTCGACCTTAATTATCCCACCTGGTCTATTTCTGTAGAATTGATCTTTTACCTCATCTTTCCGTTTTTGTTAAAATGGTTGGTGAAATTTGGCCCGGCTAAATTACTTGCGGTAGCCTTTGGCATCTGGGCGTTGCAATCCGTTCAGCATATATTTTTTGTTGAATGTGTTTACAATGGCACCAAGGTTTCCGAAGAATTTATAAGTGCATTCCCGCTCTGGCACTTTTCTACTTTTTTTGCCGGGATGGCAGCGGCCAGACTCATTGCTCTGAACGCAGTACCCGGCTTAATCACAAAAAATAGTGTCTTGTTTATGGTTTTACCGCTGCTCGCTATTATCTATATAATTTACATTCCTAACCCCGTTTTAAAATACGTTCACAATGGCCTTCTGGTGCCTGTATTTGCCTTATTCATCGTTGCCCTGTATTACGACGGGTCAGTCATCGGCCTGTCATTGTCGCATCGCCGTATCGTTAACCTGGGAGATTTTAGCTATGGTCTGTTTATTTTTCAATACCCTGTATGGGTGATTTGTTGCCGCATCGCAGACTCCGGTTTTATTAAATCAGGGTGGTTCTTTATGATCTATCTGGGCTGTCTCTTCGGCGCCACCTGGTTTATCAACCGGTACTTCGAAAAACCTTTAATGAAAAAAATAAGGAGAGAATAAAAAAAGTGAAGAGCAATGAGCCCGTATCAATTCCCTTTAATCATAGCAATTCCCTTCCTGAATACCCACCTGCCAAACACGGTGAGCAGTAAGGGAAATATAATGCTGCCGAATACGTAACCCATATTTTCGAAGCCGGGTTCCATAGTATTAAACAGGTCAAAGGCTTTAACAAGGCACATGATCGAGATCAGTATAAAGATCGCGCCAGAGATCACCAATAAAAAGCCAAGAAATTTTTTCACAATCAACCTTAATTTTAGATGAGTAACATGATGGTAGTATACAGCAATGATTTATATACTGCAAAAACGATAAAAAACTGGGTGATACAAAAGACAAAACCTTTAAGTATGGCGCCCCACATTTCGCCGCCATAAAATCGTTTAAAGGCCATAATGAGGTACAGGCTTTGTAAAAATACCAGGATAGGCATGAGGTTATTTTCATCCCCAAAATAGGCCCAAAAATTGCCACCTAAAATTAAGCCCAGGATACTGAGGACAAACGGTATGAGAAAAAACTGAAAAATGAGAAAGAAGGAATTGATTTCAGCGGATAAAATAAAATGGTCGAAAAAATAAAATTCTTTTTTTCTCCACCACAGCAACAACAGAACAAAACTGCATAGCGGGAGAATGACTATCAGCATAATTTTAGAGATCTTCTCCGACTTTTTTTCAAACCTATACGACAGTTCGGGAAAAGTGATTTGTTTTTGCTCAAGTTTTTTAACGATCGACGCATTGACCATGCTTCCGAAAAACCGCTGCCCGCGGTAGTTTTCAAGGGGCATGTTCAGTCCGGCCATGATCGGAAAGATGAGGTATATTACTACTACAAAAATATAAAGGGAAACCGGCTTAAAATACCTTTTCCTTACACCGCGGCAATAATCCTGTGCCAGCAAGCCGGGTTTGGTGAACATGGCTTTGAGGCTTCTGAAAAATGTCCCTTCAAAATGCGTCAAAAAATGAGTGATTTCTTCAAACAGATGACCGATGGTTTTGTCATGTTCACTGTATACTTTTTCGCCGCAATTGCTGCAGTATTTTCCCGTAAAAGAATGAGAACAATTGAGGCATTCCTGAGTTTTCATACCGGGTCTAAGATATATAAATCTTATCTGGTTTTCAAGAAAGGTTTGTTCGAAGACCAATGCGCTGACACGGGAAGGTAACTAGAGGTTTTAGCTGTGCACCATCTCTCCAATGGGTTCAGGCGCAGTTTTCTTTTTTCTGCCTGTAAGATCAAATTGTTGCAGAATAAACTCCTGCGGACTGTTACTGTCGTTTAAGAAAGTTTTGTCCCATTGTTTTAAGGGAATATTAAAGCCTCTTTTTTTCCTCGAGAGAATTTCGTGCGGAAGAATATTTTTATAGGCTATTTTAAGTAGTCCTTTAAGATTTCCTCCGGCGTACAAAATATCTTCGGGCAGCGAAAACGCGAATTCAACGAGTTCTTTTTTCATAAACGGAACTCTGCACTCCAGCGACGCCGCCATGCTTACCCTGTCGACCTTTGTAAATATATCGTCATGCAGGTAGGTGTGAAAGTCAAGGTATTGGAGTTTTTTCATCGGTCCGAGATCCGGCTTGTAAAATTTTTCAAAATACCAGTAGTCGTTATAATCGTCGGGTATTCCCCATTGTTTACGGTACTTTGTTTTCTCGTGTTTTAACAGGCCTCCCAGCAACTTGGCATACAATTCGAGGTCATTACAAACGCGGTTTTCTAACTGGTCGGCAACCCTGCCGGCAAATGAGTCTGAATAACGGTTTCTGATTGTCGTAAGCGGGCCCTTGAGGAATGAAAGCAAGGGCAATCGCTGATTTTTGTATTTATTGAACCGAGTGTACCAGTCATAGCCGCCAAATAATTCATCGCCACCGTCGCCGGTTAAAACCACTGTCGATTTTTCTTTGGCCAGAGCCGAAACCTGGTAAGAAGGCAAAGCTGAAGTGTCGGCATATGGTTCATCATACCAGATTTTCATGCGCTGGATCATCTTGCTTGCATCTGACCTTTTGAGGAGTTTAATATGATGATGTGTTTTAAAAAGATCAGCCACGATTTTGGCGTACTGGGTCTCATTCTGAGAGGGTTCTTCAAACCCGATCGAATAAGTATGCGCGTCTTTTTTAAATTCAGACGCGGCAGATACAACTATACTTGAATCTATGCCACCGCTTAAAAAAAATCCTACCGGCACGTCGCTGATCAATTGTTCTTTAACACTGTTTGAGATCAGCGCGGTTACTTTTTCAGCGGCTTCCTGCTCAGTTATTTTATTTTCTGAAACCGGCAGATCCCAGTATTTTTTTATTTTGTGTATGCCCGACGCAATGTCATAGCTGAGCACATGGGCAGGGGGTAATTTGAAAATATCCTTGTAAAGCGTTTTCGGCGTGGGAATGTAAAGGTAGGTCAGGTAATCATACACTGCCGTGTAATCAATATCAAGGTGTTCTTCGCCTGCATGCATTACAATTGCCTTGAGCTCTGATGCCCATGAAAAAGTATTATTACGGTTTGTGTAGTACAGGGGCTTAATACCGTACCGGTCTTTTGCGAGGTGAACAACCTGTTTTAGTTTGTCGTATATCACAATGGCGTACATGCCGTCTATTTTGTTTAACAGCGTTTCAAGTCCCCATTCTTCATATCCAAATAACACAACCTCAGAGTCTGAATGACTCTTAAACGTGTATTTGGTTTGAAGCTCCTTTTTTAAAGCCTGGTAGTTGTATATTTCTCCGTTGATGCTGATCACGGTCTGACCGGAATCCATGGGCTGACGGCCATTTTCCGACAGGTCAAGGATCGAAAGCCTCCTGTGCCCTAAAAAAATATGCTCATCAAAATACTCGCCCATCTGGTCGGGCCCCCGGTGAGTAAGGGTGTTCAGGGATGCGTGGCAAAGGGCCGTGTCCGGCCCCTTATTATCAATATGTCCAAAAATACCACACATTATATTGCCTTTTTAGAACCAAAATCAACAGGCAAGCCGCTCTGCTTTTGAAAAGTATAGTCCTTAAATCTTTTTATATTGGTTAAAGATAACTAATTAATTTATTTAGCAAAAAAATCTTCTACCGCGGTAATACAGCGTGTTCCGGCCTGGGGCTTAAATTCCTCATATTGGGCGCAAGGCGCATCGTCCAACAAGGTCTGTCAACAAAGAGAGTGTGTGAAACCAACGGCCGTCAGGAGGTCTTATACCCGATCAGATTCCTGGTTTCAGTGTTTTCTTTTTTTGCCAGTAATTCGTCAAGGTATTGAAACACCAGTTCGATGTTTTTCGTGTTATTATCAGTTTTACTGCGGATTTCTTCTATTGCCAGGCGTAATTCTGTCGTGTCGCTGAGGTTTTGCCTGATCTTTGAGAACATTCTCATGATCTTAACATTAACGGATATCGCCCTATCACTGTGCAGTACCCCCGATAACATGGCTACACCCTGTTCGGTAAAGACAAAAGGGAGTTTTCTTGTGCCTCCTCTCTTTGATATCGCATTTTGCGATATCAAACTATCAAATTCATTTTCATTCAATTGAAACATAAAATCCTCTGGAAATCGTCTCAGGTTTCGTTTAACCTGCTCATTTAATCTTCCGGTTGTAACCTGGTAAAGTTCTGCAAGATCCCTGTCCTGTATTACCTTCACGCCTCGGATCAGGTAAATTTTTTTCAAAACAATTTCGTCAGGCATTATCAAATCACTTTTTGTCATTTTTGTTCAAAGATATTTCAGGACCGTATTACCACCTTGCCACGATTTATAGTAAAACAATGCCATTTTACTACGTAAAGGCTGCCTACAGGTTGTTGTGTGGCAATTGAGGTGCTGGCATTTGTTTTGATCGGCCATATCTAAAAATATACTATGAAACCATTAGCCATTGTTCTCATTGTTGCGGGATGCATTATGATGATCATTACAGGAATAAATGTTGCCACCAAAGAAAAAGTGGTTGATCTTGGAAAAGTTGAGATTAACAAAACAGAGAACCATCCGGTAAGTTGGTCGCCAATAGTGGGCGGGGTTTTACTGGTTGCTGGCATTGCTCTTTTTTTAACGGGTAAAAAGAAACTGGCCTGAATCCCTGTAATACCATATAAGGTATTCAATGCCAAAACCGTTGAAACGGTTTCGGTTGATGGTTTGAGGGTGTTGCAAAATGGTTTTAACCATTTCATTAAAATCAAAAAACCTCTCAATTTACTGAGAGGTTTTATTAATTATTTTTTCTTTTTTACGACCCGCAAGCCTCACAATCCTCAGGATTATCCAGTGAGCAGGTTAACTGCGCCTGTTGTTCCTCGAAGGTTAAAATGTGCGCTTGTCCACGGTCTACCAGCAATTGGTCTTCGTTGCCTAAAACAAAAGCCGGTTGTTGTAATGCATCCTGGTCAACAGTAAACTTAATGGCATCTGCCGCTGCTTTGGTACGCAGGTAATACATACCTGTTTTTAATCCTTTTTTCCAGCTGTAGAAGTGTGCAGAGCTCATCTTCGCGAAGTTGGCGTCCTGGATAAATAAATTCAGCGATTGCGACTGATCGATAAACGCGCCGCGGTCTGCAGCCATGTCAATGATAGTACGTTGTTTGATCTCCCATACGGTTTTGTACAGTTCTTTAATGTTGGCAGGGATCTCGGCGATATTTTGCACCGAACCGTTGGCAGCAATGATCTTGTTCTTTAAGCCTTCATTCCAGATGCCTAATTTCACCAGGTCACGCAATAAATGTTTGTTCACCACCACAAACTCTCCGCTTAATACACGGCGGGTGTAAATATTACTTGTATAAGGTTCAAAACACTCGTTGTTACCTAAGATCTGTGAAGTGCTGGCGGTAGGCATTGGGGCTAACAACAAGCTGTTGCGGATGCCGTATTTTACGACTTCTTCGCGCAATACATCCCATTCCCAGCGTGGACTAGCTTTCACGTTCCACATATCGTGCTGGAAAATACCTTTGGAAGCAGGGGAGCCCTGGTAAGATTCGTAAGGCCCGTCAACCATGGCGAGGTCTTTACTTGCCGTTAAGGCAGCAAAATAAATGGTTTCAAAGATCTCAGAGTTCAATTTTTTAGCTTCTTCACTTTCAAAAGGATAACGCATTAAAATAAAAGCGTCGGCCAACCCTTGTACACCCAAACCAATAGGACGGTGGCGCATGTTCGAATTACGCGCTTCAGGAATAGGGTAATAGTTGCGGTCGATGATCTTGTTTAGGTTCAGCGTGGCCGCATAGGTAATTTCAAATAATTTGTTGTGATCAAAGGTACCGGCTTTTTCATCCACAAAACGTGGTAAAGCCAGTGAAGCCAGGTTACAAACTGCCACTTCGTCGGCGCTGGTGTACTCAATAATTTCTGTACACAGGTTAGAAGACTTAATGGTACCCAGGTTCTGCTGGTTGGATTTTGAATTCGCCGCGTCTTTAAACAGCATATAAGGATTTCCTGTTTCAATCTGCGCTTCAATAATGGCTGCCCATAATTCACGCGCTTTGATCTGTTTACGGAATTTCCCTTCGGCTTCGTATTTGGTATATAAAGTTTCAAAAGCTTCGCTGTGGCAATCGCTTAAGCCCGGACATTCGTTAGGGCACATCAGGCTCCAGTCTCCTTCAGCTTCAACGCGTTTCATGAACAGGTCCGGAATCCAGAGAGCAGTAAAGAGATCGCGGGCGCGCATTTCCTCTTTACCATGGTTCTTACGGATGTCCAAAAAGTCATAAATGTCTGCATGCCATGGCTCCAGGTAAACAGCGATAGAACCTTTGCGTTTTCCACCACCCTGGTCTACATAACGGGCTGTTTCGTTATATACTTTCAGCATAGGAATGATACCATTGCTGGTGCCGTTGGTGCCTTTAATATAAGAACCTGTGGCGCGTATGTTGTGAATATTGATGCCGATTCCACCCGCACTTTGCGAGATCTTGGCGCATTGTTTTAAAGTATCGTAAATGCCGTCTATGCTGTCGTCTTTTACCTGCAGTAAAAAGCACGAACTCATTTGTGGTTTTGGTGTACCGGCGTTAAACAGGGTTGGTGTGGCGTGTGTAAACCAGCGCTCACTCATCAGTGTATAAGTTCTTAAAGCGGCTTCAATATCGTTTTTATGAATACCCACTGCCACGCGCATGATCATGTGTTGCGGGCGTTCAGCAACACGGTTGTTCATTTTAAGCAGGTATGAGCGCTCAAGGGTTTTAAACCCAAAGTAATCGTAACCAAAATCCCTGTCGTAGATGATAGACGAATCGAGCGTATGCGCGTTGTCCATTACTATTTTATAAACATCATCCGCTATCAGCGAAGCATTTAACCCGTTCTTGGGATCTATATAATGATAAAGCGCCTCTATTGTTTTAGAGAATGATTTGATCGTGTTTTTATGCAGGTTGCTAACCGCTATGCGGGATGCCAACTGTGCGTAATCAGGATGGCGTGAAGTAAGTCCCGCAGCAGTCTCAGCCGCTAAATTATCAAGTTCGCTGGTTGTTACACCATCGTAAACACCATCTATCACCTTTTTGGCGACAAGAATGGGGTCCACATGCGACGGCTCAAGGCCATAACTGAGTTTTTGAATGCGAGCGGTAATTTTATCGAACTTTACCGATTCTCTTGTGCCATCTCTTTTTAATACAAACATACGCCGGAGGTTTTTTTAATTAGTTTTTTGAGTTCCGATAACTATCGGGATTTGTTATTACAAGGTACTTTCAATTATTTCGTCTTTTTTCTTCTATCTTTTTAATGTTTCAACAATCGACCAGTTAATTAAAAATTTAGACCCGCATTTTTCTATTTAGAGGCTAAAAATCCCTTGCCAGACAGCGTCTCGCCTACATAAAGTTACTTAAATACAGGGGGATTTTTAACCGACTAATGTTAAAAAAGCTAGAAGTCTTCGTCGAGGTTAAAAACGTTATTTTCTTCTTTGTTGTTCATTACTCCAGCCTTTTGGTATTCAGCCACACGTTTTTCAAAGAAGTTGGTTTTGCCCTGCAACGAGATCATCTCCATAAAATCAAACGGATTGACCGCGTTGTAGTGCTTGCTGCAGCCTAATGACTGTAAAAGCCTGTCGGCGCAGAATTCTATATACTGACACATCAGGTCGGCATTCATTCCTATTAATTTAACAGGAATGGCGTCCACCACAAATTTTTTCTCAATGAGCACCGCGTCAGCGATGATTTGTGTGACCTTTTCTTTAGGTAATTTATTTTTTACGTGCTCGGTGTATAATAAACACGCGAAATCACAATGCAGCCCTTCGTCGCGGCTTATCAACTCATTGCTGAAGGTAAGCCCAGGCATTAAGCCCCGCTTTTTAAGCCAGAAAATAGAGCAGAACGAGCCTGAAAAGAAAATACCCTCTACCGCCGCGAAGGCAATCAGACGCTCGGCAAATGAACCATTGTTGATCCAGCGGATGGCCCAATCGGCCTTTTCGCCCACGCATGGCACGGTATCAACCGCATGAAGCAAATGGTCCTTTTCTACAGGATCTTTGATGTAAGTATCTATTAATAAGGAGTAAGTTTCGGAGTGAATGTTTTCCATCATGATCTGGAACCCATAAAAACAACGGGCCTCGGGATATTGCACCTCGTTCAGAAAATTAATGGCCAGGTTTTCGTTTACAATACCGTCGCTTGCGGCAAAAAACGCAAGCACGTGCTTAATAAAGTGCTTTTCATTGTCGTTTAACTTGTTGTTCCAATCAGCGCTGTCAGAAACAAGGTCAATTTCCTCGGCAGTCCAGAAACTAGCCTCGGCTTTTTTATAGAACTCCCAGATGTCTTTATATTTAATAGGGAAGAGTACAAATCTGTCCTTGTTTTCAACGAGTATTGGTTCTGTCATAGTTAAATTCTTATTAATCCTAAGTTAGTTAATTTCTACTTAATCTCTGTTACAAATAAATATAAAAATCATCCCAATAGATAGACAAATGAATTAACAGCCGCCCCAAGTTTTAAACATTACAACATTGTGCAAAAGAGTTCATAACCTACAATTAGCTTGATTTACAGCTACCTAATAAATTTCAAAAAAAAATTGCGGAAACATGTTGGAAGAATGAAAAGTATTTTTAAGTAGAATAAACCTTTTATCTTTAAAAACAGCGAAATGGCTTATTCTGCCTGAAATTTAACAGCCTTGTCGTCTTTGCACATTCTCAAAATAAGAAAATTATGCAGGAACCAAACAAAATGAAAATCCAGAACCCCTGATTAAAAAAAGACACCCCCCCGTTCTCAAACAAATTACTTAAAAAAGCAGGAGCGAAATTATTTATCGATCGTGGAGCCTGTTTCAAATGCTCTATAATGCAAAAAATCGAAAAAAAATAAATTTGTGGATAAAATGTGCATAAAATGAAACTTTTAATTAAATTTATCGTTTAAAAACGAAACAATGTCCCTCTCATCGCCTCCGGAATTAGTATCGTTACTTCAAAAAAACGATAAATCTGCCAAAAAACAGGTATTTGAAGCTTATTATTCAAAACTGGCAGCTATTTCGCAAAGGTATGCCAAAAACCAGGAACAGGCCGAACAACTAATAAATGAGGGTTTAAATGCCTGCTTAATTAAATTACAGCATCATCCGGCGGTTACCGACCTCGAACTTTTCATCGAAAAAGAATTTATTGCCGCAGGCGTGGCTTTTATAAAGAATATCCGAAGCGAATACTACGTGGCCAGTACCGTTTACGCTTCCGACCCGGCTCCAAAAAATTACGATCTTTTTGCAAATAACGAGTTAATCGATTTTAACCAGGTCGAAAACGAAACGCTGGTAAAGGCATTACAGCAACTGGTGCCTTCGCAACGCCTGATATTTAACCTGCATGTAATAGAAGGTTACAGCCTTGCCGAGGCCGCTGCACTAGTCGAATCGAGCGAGCAAACCGTTAAAAGCAACCTCGAAAAAGCCAGGTTTAATTTGCAGAAAAACATAGAAAATTGCTTAAAGAGCCTGAAAGTATGAGCCATTTTAAATATGAAATAAACGAGAGAAATCTCCGGATGCAATTAAAAGACAATTCGGTTCCTTTTAACGAAGAGGCCTGGCTGAAATTTGAGAGCTTTTCGGCCACCCAAAAAAACTATACCCACGAAAATGTGATGAAACGCTTCAATGTTTCATTAAACAGGAACATTATTTTACCGGTAGTATTTGGTGGCGTGATCGTATTATTTTCTCTTCTGCTTTTTAACTTCGTGAATATTAAGAACCCCAACCAGGAAACAGCTGACATAAAGCCTGAGCCTGTTGTTGCGACTCCGGCTGTTGTTGAGAAAAAGCCCGACATTCAACCACCGGTTGAGAAACAAATTACCCCCGCTCCTGTTAAAGATTCGGTAGTCACTCTGGCACAGGAAGAAGTAAAGCCCCAACAGCCTGAAACAACTGTCGTTTTGGCCACCCCGGAAAAGCCTGTAATTAGGATCCAGAAAAAAATGGCTGCGCCCGACACCGGTACCGCCAAACCAGAGGCTAAGGCAGAGGTTACTGAGGTTGAAAAGATCATTACCCCGGCTTCAGCAGAGCGCCTGAGCCCCGCTACGAACACCGAAACTCCTAAAAAGAAGAAAAAACACAAAAGACAGTTAATAGTGACCGAACCTACGGTGGAAGAAGATGAACAAACTCCTCCGCCTGTGTCACAAACCTCCCCGGCTGAAGAAATCCAGTAGGTAAGGGTTTTCATCGCTTTAAACCCGCGATTTATGCCTAATTTTGTACCGCATGCGCGATATAGAGACCCGGGCCGACATACAATCCCTGATTGATACATTTTATTCACAACTTCTTCTCATCGACGAAATGAAAGTGGTTTTTGAAGGGATCAATTTTCCTCAACACGTACCACATATTGTGCATTTCTGGAGTTTTGTACTGCTCGACGAGCCCGGTTATACCACCAATGTTTTCGAAAAGCATACGCGACTCCCCATTAAAACCCACCAATTTGATATGTGGCTGAAAGTGTTTACCAATACAGTTGACGAGCTTTTCAGTGGTGAAAAAGCCGACCTCGCTAAACAAAGGGCCACCGTTCTTGCCCATACCTTTAAAAGCAAATGGGAACACATCAAAGGGGTCTGATCTCCTGATTTTGCTTTCCCCTCATTATTATTTATTTTTGAAATCCTTAAAAAAATACACATGATCCAGGCAAAACAAACGGCACCCGAATTTAAGAACAACCCGGCCTTTGCTAAAGCCATGGATGAAAATGACCCGCTGCGCGCCTATCGTGACAGATTTTTATTTCCACAACACAACGGGCAGGAAGTGGTTTATTTCACAGGTAATTCATTGGGTTTGCAACCCAAAACAACCAAAGATTATATTCAACAGGAATTAAATGACTGGTCGGAA
This sequence comes from Bacteroidota bacterium, assembly GCA_040386615.1. GTDB lineage: Bacteria > Bacteroidota > Bacteroidia > B-17B0 > Aurantibacillaceae > Aurantibacillus. The sequence goes on along the minus strand of JAZKFC010000011.1, from coordinate 7,205 downwards.
TTTGGCGTGGAAGGGCACTTCCTGGCTAAAAATCCCTGGCTTTCTTACCATGAATTGCTCACCGGCAAAATGGCAAAAATTGTAGGTGCAAAACCCGATGAAGTGGTGATGATGAACCAGCTCACGGTTAACCTGCACCTCTTAATGGTGTCGTTTTACAGGCCAACAAAAAACAGGTTCAAAATCCTCTGCGAAGCAAAAGCGTTTCCAAGCGATCAGTACGCCCTGCAGTCACAATTAAAATTCCACGGCCTGTCGGTTGAAGATAGCCTTCTCGAAATAGCACCCAGAGAGGGAGAGTATACTATTCGCGAAGAGGATATCTTATCGGCTATTGAAACAAATAAAGATTCACTGGCTCTGATCATGATTGGTGGGGTGAATTACTTTTCGGGCCAGGTATTTAATATGAAGAAGATCACAGCGGCAGGCCATCAGGCTGGCGCCATTGTTGGATTTGACCTGGCGCATGGCGCCGGGAATATTGACCTGCAGTTGCACGACTGGCAGGTTGATTTCGCGGCCTGGTGTAGTTACAAGTACCTCAATAGCGGGCCAGGCAGTGTTGCCGGTGCCTTTGTTCACGAAAAACACCACAACAATACCGAACTTCCAATGTTTGCAGGCTGGTGGGGGCACGATAAAAAAACCCGTTTTTTAATGGATAGTACGTTTGTTCCCATGAAAACCGCCGAACGCTGGCAACTGAGCAATGCACCGGTATTCAGTATGGCGGCCTGCCGGGCGAGCCTTGACATATTTGATGAAGCGGGTATGCCCGCGCTTATAGAAAAAAGCGCGAAACTAACGGCATACCTTGAATTTGTTGTTGAAGAGATCAACCGTGAAAAAAATAACTGCCTTCAAATCATCACTCCCAAAGAAAACAGAGGCTGCCAGATCTCCATCATCGCAAAGGGCTACGGAAAAGACCTTTACGATCAACTCATTAAAAATGGTGTGATTCCGGATTGGCGCGAACCCAATGTTATCAGGTGTGCCGCGGTACCGTTATATAATTCTTTTGAAGACATTTACAGGTTCGGAAAAATACTGAACGGCCTTTTATAAGCACGTTTTTATGAGGCCGATCAGGTTAACCGGTTTCTTAATCGAGTTTACTTGAACTGTTGGCAAGGTTCTTAGCGCCTGTAATGTCCATTTTTACGCTACCTATAATGATATTGGCTTTTACACGCATCGGCACGTGATTTTTATCGTCGCTGATCCAAACATTCAGATCATCTTCATTTTTGAACACTCTTCCTTTTTGAACAACCGGCCTGAATCTCAGGCAGCGGTATTTGCCAATATCTGTTTCAATTTCCTCGCGACCAATAAATTTTATTTTCAGCGGCCAGATCTCTTTGTCAACAAAACAGGTGATGCTATATAAATCGCCTGGTTTTGCGTTGCTAAGATCCATGTTCCTGGCACTGTAAAAAGCGCTCACCATGTCCTGTATGCCGGCGGGGACGTCGAATTTTTCGTTGTTGCCTATGTCAACCTTTTTAAGATAATGATTAAAGGCGTAATCCTGGCTGAATTTGTAACCACCTTCGTCTACCCGGCGCACAAACATCCAGGGTAAAAGCGCGTCTTTATCCATATAGGTTTCATAACGGTCGCGCACTTTATAAAACCAGTCGGCGCTGCCCGTGGTATACCCTGTGCCCACAATGTGATATACTTTGCGCGCGCCTACGGCAATAATATCAGGCTTAACTTCCAGAACCACGTTTCCGGCATTCAAAAGACCGTAATGAAGCCTGTAGGTTAATATTTCACCCTCTTTAAAGGCTGTGTTGGGTGTACTTGGCAATGTTTCAGTGGATGTTGTTTCCACCATTTGTTGCAGTGTTTGTGACTTGGTTGTTTGAGCGTTGGCAGCATAGATAATGCTGAGCAGTGTAAGAGCAAGGCCGGTAAATCCTATAAATTTAAAAGTCTTCATGGCTTGTATAAGTCAAATTGCGTGCCAAAGCAGTGGGTTGGGCCAATCTAAAATTTGTTAATTAAAGATATCAAATTTTTTCGTTGGCCCGACAGTTCTGCGACGGTTTTTTTATTTTTCTGAATTCTTAACATTGCCGAAGTTTCGCGCAAAAACGGTTGGTACAGCAAACAGAACCACGCGCATATGGCAAACAGCGAACATAGCGCCACTGCCCAGAGCAGGTTGGCTGTTAGAATTTTAATAAGAAAAAACCACAAAAGGTAATTGACAAGAAATGTCACCATTGCAATGCCAATAAAAAAGGAAGAGTAAAACTCAAGTTTTCCTTTTACAATTTTCTTAGTGAATTTGGCACTTAAAAAATAAGGCAGATAGTTGCCCAACAAACCAATGCTGTGTAATGGAAGTCCCGCAAGCAGTATCAAAATTCTCAACCCAAGGTGTAAGGGAGTGATTTTTTTATTTTGAGAAGGATCCAGCAGGGCATCAGGCAATTTGTGTTGTTTGAGTGCAGAGAAATAAATGACGGCACTGGTTTTAAATTGCGCAAGGAGCGGAGGATTTTGTACAGACACCCGGTTCACCTTATCGGTAAGCTGGGTGAGAACCGCAAAATCGTCGGCCAAACTCTTTGGATTAAGACCCTGTGCCTTAATGAGGGCATGTTTACACAGTGCCTCCACCTGGTACACCGCCTCGTCGTTGCTTTTGTCATCAATGTGAGTGATCAGGGTTTTCATTTTTGACTGAAGCAAGTGAATAAAAGCAAGATTGGTTTTTGCCGGGTTTTCCCTGTAATCCTCAATAAAGTCTTTAACAGCAATTGGTTCGCCTACATTGTAAAAAATATCACTTCTGAACCGATTTGGCTCGCTATAATTGATCCCGACAGGTAAAACTATCAATTGCTCATTGTTTAACGCCTCATAGGCCCCGAAAACCATCCTGGCGACCCCTTTTTTAAGTGGCCTTAACCTTCTTTCCTGAACACACAGTCCTTCGGCGAAAACTATCACTTTGGCATTTTTTTTTAAAAGCGCATTTACCCGGCGGTAGGCCTCATCGTTTTTCCTTAGTCCTTCAAGCCCTCCGTCCTGTATCCGGAAAATGGGTACAATTCCTATCTGCTCGAGCAGCCAGGTAGCGAGGCCAGGTTTAAAAGCATCGCCACGGGCCATGTATTTTAAACGCAGCGGGTAACTTACATATGAAATGGCGATGGGATCCGTAAATGCGTTGGGATGGTTCAGGGCTAAAATCACTGGTCCTTTTACTTTCAGGTTGTCTATATTTTTACCCTGAATGCGTTTGTAATACGCTGCTAAAATAAAAGTAATCCAATATTTGATAAGGTGCCAGATCATAGATAAAAGTTGCGTAAAAATAGTTTAATTTTTCAGATCACATTTTAACATTTTGTTAGTAAAATTCCGCTATTTAATTGCCTTCCGATCCCCATTTTTTCAGTATATTTAAAGGATAATATAAAAAATACATTTAAAGCAATTTATGTCAGAAGTTACAACAGAAAAAGAGAATTACGGAGCCGATAATATTCAGGTTTTAGAAGGGTTAGAAGCGGTAAGAAAGCGTCCTTCCATGTACATAGGAGATACAGGTTTTAAGGGATTACATCACCTTGTGTATGAAGTAATAGATAACTCCATTGATGAGGCCCTTGCGGGTCATTGCAAAAATATTACAGTTTCTATTTTAGAAGGCAACTCCATCCGCGTAAAAGACGATGGCAGGGGTATTCCAACATCCATCCATCCAAAGCTTGGAGTGAGTGCGCTTGAAGTTGTAATGACCGTTCTCCATGCCGGTGGTAAATTTGACAAAGACACTTATAAAGTTTCCGGCGGTTTGCACGGCGTAGGTGTAAGTTGTGTGAACGCACTTTCAACACACCTGAAAGCGGAGGTGCACCGTGACGGTAAAATTACTGTTCAGGAATTCAATATCGGTAAACCCCTATATCCTGCAAAAGAAGTTGGTAATACCACCGATCGCGGAACGATAGTAACGTTTACACCAGACACCAGTATTTTTACTATTCTCGAATACAATTATACAACACTTGCCAATCGTATCCGCGAGCTGTCTTTTTTAAATAAGGGTATCAACATTACGCTGGTTGACGAACGTCAACTGGATGAAAACGGGCAGCCGCTGACCGAGACTTTTTACAGTGAAGGCGGTTTGCGTGAATTTGTGCTTTACCTCGACGATGCCAAGGAGAAATTAATTGAAGAGCCTATCTACATCGAAAACGACAAGGGAGCAATTCCAGTTGAGGTTGCGATGATGTATAATAACTCATACAGCGAAAACATTCAGAGTTATGTGAACAATATCAATACACATGAAGGTGGTACCCACCTTGCAGGTTTTCGCCGCGGCTTAACGCGTACTTTAAAGTCCTACGCCGACAAAAACGGTCTGCTTCAGAAAGTGAAATTTGAAATCAGTGGCGACGACTTTCGCGAAGGATTAACCGCAGTAATTTCGGTGAAGGTGCAGGAACCGCAGTTTGAAGGACAAACAAAAGGCAAGTTGGGAAACAACGAAGCCATTGGCGCTGTTGACCAGGCCATTAGTGAGGCGCTTCAAAACTATCTGGAAGAACATCCTAAACAAGCCCGTACCATTGTTGATAAAGTGATTTTGGCTGCTACAGCCCGCCACGCCGCGCGTAAAGCCCGTGAAATGGTGCAAAGGAAGAGTGTGATGAACGGTTCGGGATTGCCGGGAAAACTGGCTGACTGCGCGAGTGGTGATCCACTGGCATGCGAATTATTCCTGGTGGAGGGTGACTCGGCCGGCGGAACCGCTAAACAGGGCCGTAATCGTGATTTTCAGGCCATATTGCCGCTGCGCGGAAAAATACTGAATGTTGAAAAGGCCCTCGAATATAAGATCTATGAAAACGAGGAGATAAAAAATATTTTTACGGCGCTTGGCGTTTTCCGTGGCACCAAAGAAGATGATCGCGCGCTGAATATTGATAAATTGCGTTATCACAAGGTAGTGATCATGTGTGATGCCGATGTTGACGGTTCGCACATTACCACACTCATCCTTACTTTCTTTTTCCGTCATATGAAAGAGCTTGTTGAAAAAGGGCATATATATATCGCGGCACCTCCTTTATACTTAGTAAAAAAGGGAAAAGAACAGGCTTATTGCTGGAACGAGGCCGAACGTGATGTGAAGATCAAAGAATTTGGCGGGGAAAAAACCGACAGTGTGCATGTACAACGCTACAAAGGTCTGGGTGAGATGAACGCTATACAGTTATGGGAAACCACATTGGATCCAAGCACGAGAACCTTGCGCCAGGTATCTATCGACAGCGCGGCTGAGGCCGACAGGGTGTTTAGTATGCTTATGGGCGACGAAGTACCGCCACGCAGGGATTTTATCGAAAAAAACGCAAAATATGCGAAGATCGACGCTTAAGCTCCACGCAGTTTAATTAGATTCATCAAAAGGGCAGGCCATATGGTCTGCCTTTTGTTTGCGAATATTAATAAATTTACAGAATGCAATCTACAGCAAAAACAGTTGATGAATATATCAACGGTGTACCCGCAGAAAGGGTAGAAGCGATAAAACAACTCAGGCAAGTGATCCTGAAAAACCTACCGACCGGTTTTTCAGAAGTGATATCATACGGCATGGTGGGTTACGTTATACCACATTCCAAATATCCGGCCGGCTACCACTGCAATCCTGAACTGCCTTTGCCATTTATGTCTTTCGCGTCGCAAAAGAACTTTATTGCGTTTTATCATATGGGTATTTATGCCGATCAAAAATTACTGGAATGGTTCACAAATGAATATGCAAAACAAGTAAGCGGCAAACTGGATATGGGAAAAAGTTGCATTCGTTTTAAAAAACCCGGCCAGATCCCGTACCAGTTGATAGGTGAATTGGTGGCAAAAGTTACACCTGAAAAATGGATCGCCTTGTATGAAAAAAATCTCAAAAGATAAATTTAACCGGCGTACTGGCGTTCGGCTCTCAAAGTGGAGAATATAAAAGACAAAACAATATTTATCTCGCCTCTCGATTGGGGTCTTGGCCATGCAACCCGCTGTGTGCCCGTTGTGAGAAGCCTGCTTAAGAATAACAATAAAGTCATTTTAGGCACCACTGCCTTAACTTATCCTGTTTTTGAAGAAGAATTTCCTGATCTCGAAAAAATAAATGTGCCGGCCTATAACGTAAGATACTCTTCGGTGTTGCCTTTGTGGTTAAAACTTTTGTTTGATTGGAGCAGAATCTTAGGTGTGATACGTGAAGAGCAAAAATTTCTTGATGAGACCATCCTTAAGTATAAGATCGACGTGGTTATCAGCGACAATCGTTTTGGCCTGCACTCAAAAAAAGCGCGCAGTATTTTTATAACACACCAGGTTTTTTTAAAAACACCTTTTGGGAGTAGCTTAGTGCAAAAAATCAACCGGAACTACATTCTGAATTTTGACGAATTGTGGATACCCGACTACGAGGACGAAAATAAAAGTCTTAGCGGCGCATTGTCGCACGGAACGCATTTCCACCCTACGGTTAGATATATCGGGCCGCAAAGCCGGCTGAGAAAAAACGAAGCGGTTAAACAAAAGTATGATTATCTTTTTTTCATATCCGGTCCCGAGCCGCAAAGAAGCATTTTTCAGGATCTGTTGGTCGAAAAAAGTAGAAGTTACCCTGAATTAAAGTTCGCCCTGGTAAGCAATTCTCCACAAATAAAACAACACAAAAATACCGACTATTTTGAGTCGCCCAATGCAAAGAACCTCAGTAAAATTATTAACGAAAGCAGCACCGTTATTTGCAGGAGCGGGTACAGTACTTTAATGGATATGCACCTGCTTGGGAAAAATGAGTTGATCCTCATACCAACACCCGGGCAAACTGAGCAGGAGTATCTGGCCATGTATTGGAAAGCCGGGTTTGGTGCGCGTTGCCATAAACAAAGCAATATACATAAACTGGTACTACAATAATTTATAATATGTAACGTTTAAATCCTGTCTATTTCCAGAGGAAAAAAATATTTACTGATCCTGTTTTTTTTAAACGGTTTTCTCAGGGTCTCATCGCAAAGTTCTGCAGCGCTTGTGCTGGATTATGAACTGAAAGACGTCCGCAAACGGGCACGATTACCCGGCCCACTCGCCGAAAGTCTCACACAAGATAAAGCAGGAGACAAAGCCAAATTCGACGCCATCTTTGC
>JAZKFC010000010.1:0-31878 GCA_040386615.1 Bacteroidota bacterium | reverse complement strand
ACCACTTGCGGAGGAGATAAAGCGATAACGTTTTGTAAATCGGTTGTTTGTAAAAACGGCGATGTGTTTTTTTCAATTCCTTTCAGTAAAATAGCTGCGGGCAGCTATAAATGGCTGAGGGTTTCGCTGGCTTACCAGAATTACGACATTAAGGTAAAAACAAACTCTACCGGCGTGATCGACGGCACACTGGCTTCATTTGTTGGCTTCAATACCTATGTCACCAAATATAAAATGAAAGGCGTGGTAATGACTCCTACTATCAGTGGTGGTCCGGGCAATAAGCTGCAAGGCTACTGGGGTTTTTTTACAAACATCTTTAATGTTAATTTTAAGTCGGAGGGACAGGCAGCGCTGACAACTGTTGTTAATCCAAATCCCGCTTCTCCTATTCCACCAGGTAGCTGCCTCGTAACCGGGGCGTTTTTTAAGACCAGCGCCGCGACAGTTCAGCCGCTTGTGATTACCGGCAACGAAACCCAGGACCTGGTGATCACGGTTTCTTTGTCTACCAACAAAAGTTTTGAATGGAAAGAACAAAATGTGGATGGTCTTTTCCAACCTGATGTTGGTGAAACCGTTGTTGACATGGGCTTGCGGGGCATGATCCCGAAATACTGATATTGAGGGAGATTTTTTGTAACTTTATTCCCGAAGGTTCGTAAAAACGCCTTGTAATGAAGCCGCTCTGGGTACTTTTCTTTTTCGTTAATTTTCTTTCTTCGTTCTCGCAGAATCCTATCAACGCATATGCCGCAGTATCAGCTATTTCAGGTACTTCATTATCGGTAAGTTCTGTAAATGAAACCTACGATTCATTTGAAGATGGCGGCTACGTGATCCTGATGCAGATGCAGGACAATGTGATAGGTATCAACACTACAAATGCAAGTACTTTTGGTAACCTGGGATCGATTCAATCGGCCGGCTTATTTGAGATTTGTCGTATCCAGACACATCCGATTTGAAAGCGGGTATTTATATTATTAAGGTGGTCATCCACGAAATGGTATTATTCAAAAAGCTGATAATAACCGAAAGATTATTTTGCCTTGAATTTTGTGATGGCCTTAACAGTAAATTCGCTGAGTACCAGTTCGCCGCTCATGCCGGCCCTTTGAATCAACAGCTCGTCCCAGTTTTCGGTTCCTTCCCACATTACTTTTTTGAGCATGGCCATAGCTTGTGGGTTGCTTGTCGCGAGTTTTGCCGCGAGCGTTTCAATGCCCTTGTCCATTTCTTCGTTAGTGCTGAAAAGTTCGGCGTACAGGCCTTTTTCTTTTGCCCACTGTGCGCTTTGCCATTCGGTGGCGTTGATGGTTAGTTGTGTAAACGCTGAAGTACCCACTTTACGGGCTACTGCGGGACCAACAACGAACGGACCTATGCCAACAGCTAATTCGCTCAGTTTGATGGCTGCGGCTTCAGTGGCAAATGTATAGTCGGCGCTTGAAGCGATGCCCACACCACCGCCCACGGCTTTTCCCTGTACCCTGGCGATTACAAATTTAGGCGCGTTGCGCATAGCGTTGATCACGAGGGCAAATCCCGAGAAGAATTTTTTTCCGGTATCAAGGTCCTTGATCGCGATCAACTCATCAAAACTGGCGCCCGCGCAAAAAGCTTTATCGCCATCGCTTTTTAAAACGATGACTTTGGCCTGATCGTCTTTCCCCAACTTTTCGATTTCAGTAGCAAGGTTACGTAATTGTGTACCCGGCATTGAATTGCTTTGCGGGTGAAAAAAGGTAATAGTGCCGATGCCGTTTTTTATTTCTGATGTCACAAATGCTTCCATATCGATTTATTTAATTTTTATTTTCTTAACTGATTTTATTGTTTTTGGGCTCTGGCTGCCATGGAGGGCTCTGAGAATTTCTATGCGATTCTTATTAATTCTGTATATAATAAGATACTTCCCTAAAATAACGTTTCGGTATATTTGAGTTTTAGTCTCGAGATGGCGGCACTCAGGATAGAGTAAGTACTGGTACGAAAGAGCATTGAGAGTAACTTTCAAATGTTCCAGGAAAATATCCGCAAATGTTATCCCAAATGTTTCAATACCGTACTCATATAATTCCAGGATATCCTTATCAAGTGTTTTAGAACGAACTACTTGCCGTATTTCTTTTTCCACTGGGCTTTTATGTCTTCTACAAAATTATCCAAAGTTTTAAATGGACCTTTTTCCGCGTCTTTAATTAAGGCAAAAAATTCTTCTTGTGACATAGGGTCACCTGGAATCGCGAGGTTTCTTTTAGATTTAATTTTGGAGTTCCGCATAATCAAATTTAATCAATTTAGCTTAAAATATAAAATAGTATCCCATAAATTAACGGTTCTTAAACCTTACACCAGCATAGTTACCGGATTCTCAATAAACGTTTTTAAGGTTTGCAGGAAAGCGGCTCCGGTGGCACCGTCAACTGTGCGGTGATCGCAGGCGAGGCTGAGCATCATAGTATTTCCTGGTACCACTATATTGTTTTTTACAACAGGCACCTGCCTGATTGCTCCCACTGAAAGGATACAGGATGCCGGCGCGTTGATGATGGAGGTAAATGATTCAATGCCAAACATACCCAAATTGGAAACTGTGAAAGTATTTCCTTCCCAGTCTGCAGGTTGTAATTTTTTATCTTTCGCGCGTTTGCCAAAATCCTTGGCTTCGTCTGAGATCTGCGACAGCGATTTCTGGTCAGCAAAACGGATCACCGGAACCAACAAACCGTCTTCAACAGCCACGGCCATGCCGATATGAATGTGTGAATAATAACGGATCTTATCACCGAGCCAGCTGGTATTTACCTGCGGATGCCTTCTGAGCGCCGCTGCGCAGGCTTTTATCACGAGGTCGTTAAATGATATTTTGGTGTCGGGGATCGCATTCATAGCCGTCCTGGCGGCCATGGCGTTATCCATGTCCACTTCAATATTCAGGTAAAAAACCGGGGCGCTGGTAGTAGCCTCCAATAAGCGGCGGGCAATGGTCTTGCGCATCTGCGACACCGGCTCATCATTAAAGCCCTCTTTACCCTGAACAGCAGCGCTAACGGTTTTAGCAGTGCCGGATTGTTTTGATGGTGTATAAGTTTCTATGTCCTTTTTGGTAATGCGGCCATTGTCTCCGGTTCCACTAACCTGCGAAATTTCAATGCCCTTGTCTCTGGCCATAGCTTTTGCCAATGGGGAAGCTTTGATCCTGCCATTATCCTGGTCCTTGTTTGATGTTTCTTGTTTCGGGTTTGATTTTTCTGGTTCAGCCTCCTTCTTACTGTCTCCTGCTTCCTGCTTACTGCCTCCTGCTTCCTGCTTACTGTCCCCTGTCTCCTTCTTACTGCCTGTCTTATCCGCCGAAGCATTTGCAGAGGCGGACTTATTATCGCCCATATTTGCCAACAGCGCTTTCACGTCCTCATCGCCTTTTCCTAAGATCGCTAATACCGAATCTACGGGCGCGCCTTTTCCTTCCTCAACACCAATATGTATCAATACACCATCCTGGTACGACTCAAATTCCATGGTGGCCTTGTCGGTTTCAATATCAGCCAGCAGATCGCCGCTTTTTACTTTATCACCCACTTTTTTGTGCCATTTCGAAACCACACCCTCTGTCATGGTATCGCTGAGTTTAGGCATTGTTACGATCTGAACTGTTGAAGGCAGATCGGCTTTTTTTGGTTGCGTACTTGTTTCTTTATTTTTTGTTTCATCCGCCGAAGCATTAGTGGAGGAGGATTTCTTGTCTCCTGTTGCTTCCTCCGAAGTCTCAGCGGTTTTTTTGTCACCGCCGTTGTTTCCTTCGCCTTTCAGTAATCCGGAAATATCTTCGCCTTCTTTGCCTAAAATAGCAATTACAGAATCTACCGGTACCGCTTGTTTTTCTTCAACGCCTATGTGTAAAAGCACACCGTCCTGGAAAGATTCAAATTCCATTGTCGCCTTGTCTGTTTCAATGTCGGCCAGTAATTCGCCGGACTTCACCTTATCGCCTACCTTTTTGTGCCACTTGGCTATCACGCCATCGGTCATGGTATCACTTAATTTGGGCATTTTTACTACTTCAGCCATTTGAATTTAAAATTTAAGATTTCTTGATTTAAGATTTTTTGAATTAGTTTCACTCCGGTGAAATCCAAGTTCTAATTTCTCACTTCTAAAATTGTATTATTCGATGATGTATGGATAATTCGGTTCAGCGTAAACATCTTTATACAATTCATCTGCTTCAGGATACGGACTTTCCTCGGCAAATTTCACCGATTCATCCACCATCGCTTTAATGGTTTCGTCGAGGTGTTCTATGCCCGCGTCGTCAATCCATTTATTGTCAACAAGGGTTTTCAGCACTTTGGCAATAGGGTCCTGTCCCTGGTATTCTTTTACTTCGTCCTTGGTTCGGTACGACTGCGCGTCGCTCATGCTATGACCTTTGTAGCGGTAAGTTTTCATTTCCAGAAACGTAGGGCCATCGCCTCTGCGCGCGCGTGTTACAGCTTCTTCCATCGCTTCATGCACTGCTTCCACCGAAAGACCGTCCACCGGCTTGCTGGGCATATCATAAGCCAATCCAAGTTTCCACAGGTCGTGTACATTGCTGGTGCGCTCTACGGAAGTACCCATTGCGTACCTGTTATTTTCCACAATGAAGATCACCGGTAATTTCCAGAGCATGGCCATGTTGAATGCTTCATGCAGGGCACCCTGGCGAACAGCGCCGTCGCCCATAGAACATACACAAACGTTTTCGGTGCCCAGGTATTTTTCGGCAAAAGCGATGCCCGCACCAAGTGGGATCTGCCCACCAACAATACCGTGCCCGCCGATAAAATTATGCTCTTTACTGAAAATATGCATGCTGCCGCCTTTTCCTTTGCTGCATCCCGTAATTTTGGCGTACATCTCGGCCATTACATATTTGGGATGCAGTCCCAGCCCAATTGGGTGGGCGTGATCACGGTATGCGGTAATGTGTTTGTCTTCCTTCCTGGTTGCGCTCACTGTCCCTGCAACTATAGCTTCCTGGCCAATGTACAGGTGGCAAAATCCCTTGATCTTTTGCTGAACATATACCTGCCCGGTTTTCTCCTCAAACTTGCGCATCAGGAGCATGGATTCATACCACTTTAAATATTGTTCTTTTGTGAACTTTAATTTTTTGTCTGTTGCTGTTTTAGCCATTGCTGCCATATCAATTAAAAACACAAAAATAACAGAAAATTACAATAAAAGAACTTTGATAAAACGGTATCTTTTCTTTGTCTATTTTTACATAGCTGAAAACACTTTTATGGAATTGAGTTACGCACCATTTTACCTGAAATTCAGGCACCCTTTCGGCGTATCTTCTAACACCCGCAAGGAGACCCTGAGCGTATTTGTAAAACTCAGTAACGGTGAATACACCGGGTACGGCGAGGCCTGTCTGCCTGCGTATCTCGGTGAAACAGAATCAGAAACCAACCGTTTTTTAGACTCCGCGGGATCAATGCTTAAAAAGGTGGCAATCCCTTTTACTGGTAAAATACCTGACGAAATAAACAGGATCAGCGAAGGCAACAATGCCGCAAAATCAGCCATAGACATGGCTCTGAACGACCTTGCCGGCAAAACAAGGGCAAAACCTTATTACGAAATGGCCGGGATCGGGAAAAGTGAAGACACTTATACATCTTTTACCATTGGAATTGGCGATCCTGAACAATTGGAACAAAAAATAAGGGAAGCCGCGGGGTTCCACATCCTCAAAATAAAGACCGGCACCAGTGATGATAAGGCCCTCATTAGCCTGATCAGGAAATTTACCGATAAGCCGCTGTACGTGGATGTGAACCAGGGCTGGACAGATAAAAATAAAGCGCTCGACATGCTTTGCTGGTTGCGCGATCAGAATGTGTTGCTGGCTGAACAACCCATGCCAAAAGAAATGAAAGAAGAAATGCAGTGGCTTACCAAAAGAAGTCCCCTGCCTACCATAGCCGACGAAAGTGTAAAGCGTTTAAAAGACCTGCAGCGGCTCGAAGGTTCTTTCTCGGGCATTAACATTAAATTAATGAAATGCGGGGGCCTGGGTGAAGCCATAAAAATGATAGCCTTTTGTCGCGAAAACGGTCTGAAAGTAATGTTGGGTTGTATGGCCGAAAGTTCGTGTGGTACCAGCGCAATGGCGCAACTCATGGGGCTGGCAGATTACGTCGACCTCGACGCGCCACTGCTTTACACCAACGATCCTTTCGCCGGGATCAGCTATAAGGATGGAAAAGTTTGTTTAAATGATCTGCCTGGTCTTGGGGTAAAACCAACAAACAACTTTCCGAATAACAAGTAGTTGCCAGCGAATATTAAAAAAAAGCAACCACTTGAAAGAACGATCCGTGCAAGTTCATAAATGGTTATACCTTCATTAAAAACTTAAATCCATGATCTATGAAAAAACTCTTACTATTTTCAGCGTTGATCTTCATTGTAAGATCAGTATCTTCTCAGAACTGGTGCCCTCCAGGTGCCACATGGTATTACAGGGCCAATCAACCCTTTTCAAGTACACCTTATTATGACGGCCATGTAAAGCTGCAGGTAACAAATACCGTGACTATAAACGGTGTCACCTGTCAAAACATGGACGGCGTATTTACGGGTGTCCACCCTTTGCCGTCGAGTCCCGTTAACTCCTTTAATATCATCAATATTAAAACCTACGAAAACAATGGCGTTGTTTTTCTTTACAACAGCTATACACAGTTATTTGACACCATTGCCAACTTCAATGCCAATGTGGGCGATAAATGGCTAAAAATTCATTTTGTACCTATGGCCAACTGCCAGAGTGGAACACGCTTACCGATAACAGTTACCGCTACCGGCAGTATGACGATCAATAATATATCATTAAGAACGCTTACGCTCAGCGTTCCGTTTAGTAATTCAAGTAGTTACACCATTACCATGATAGAACGTATCATGAACGTCAATGGTTTTTTGTTTCCCTGGAACGGTTGTCAGCTGGATAGCCCGCCATACGGCGATTTTACCTGCTACAGCGATAATAATTTTCCGATCTACAATCCTACTTCTGCTGTTTGTGCCTATATTCCTACAGGGATTGGGGAAAATTCCATTTCCGGCTCTGATCTGAAATTATATCCTAATCCAACCGGCGGAGATCTCAGCCTTGATCTGCACGTGGCTTCAAGGCTTAGTATCTTTAACGCGGTTGGCACCCTGGTTCAAAGTATGTGTGTAGATCATGCTGGCACGGTGAACATCAATGGTGGAGCGTTGGCTCCGGGAATTTATTTTCTTAAGATGGAAAATGCCAGTGAGAACGGCTGGGCGAAATTTGTGAAAGAATAAATTTTTTGATTTTGCCGCACAAACAGGGGGTCACTCATTTGTCTGAAAAAGCAAGCGGTTTGGTTAAAAAAAATATAGAACTAAACAAAATGTCATATCTTTATTTACCCAACGCCTGGATCAATGAAAAAAATTCTTCTTTGCTCTGCAGTGATTTTTGCGATGGCTTCGGCTTTCTCCCAAAACTGGTGTCCGCCGGGAGCCAGGTGGCATTTTAAAAGAGGGCATCCCGTTTCTTCGCCGTGGCACGACGGCATAATTGAAATGGCATATTCTACAAATACAACAGTGATTGGTGTTCCCTGCAAACGCCTGGACGCTGTTTTCAAAGGGAACAGACTGATTGGGGCAGGGGGCGGTTATAACATTACTGAACCTTATAACTCCTATTACACCTACGAAAACAACAACGTTGTTTTTTTATACAATGGATCAAACGCCTTTGACACCCTTGTTAATTTTAACGCCTTACCGGGCGATAAATGGCTTAAACCGAGGTCGCCGCAAACGCTTTGTATTTCGCGACCGGTTTTAACGGTCACCGATACCGGACATATAAATATTAACGGGTTTTTTCTTAAACAGATTAAAACCATTGATTCTGCCTCGGTATTAGCCTGGTCGTGGATAGACACAACCGCGTATAGCTATACCTATACTTATGCCGAAGCAGAAACTTTCGTGGAACGGATCATGTTTTTAGGTGTGTTAAGCCAGAACATCTTTCCTGCCAATTGCGAAGGGTACCCGCAAGATTCTACCTCCAGCGATTCGGGGCCGCCCTCAAATGTGTTCAGATGTTACAGAGACTTTAGTTTCCCTGTGTATAAAAACAACTGGTACTTTGGCGGAACGTCTGATTGCGGTTCCCTGACAGGAATTGAAACAATCGAAAATAACAACATCAACATCAGACTTTACCCCAATCCCAACAACGGTGGCTTCCAGCTCGACCTGCAGGCGCCCGCAAATGTCAGTATCATCAATGTACTTGGGGAAACTGTTTACACCGCCTGTTTTAAAGAACCCGGAACAGTGACCGTTGAAGCAAACCAAATGCCTCCCGGTGTTTATGTGCTTAAAGCAAAAACAGCCGAAGGGAACGGGCAAATGAAGTTCATTCGTCAGTAAATTTATTATATAAAATCCCCCAAATCAGGGGATTTAGATTGCCAAATAATCTTATTTTTGTACCTCTTAAACAAACATGGTTTTTAGCGGTATCACCTTCCTGGTTTATTTTCTTCCGGTTTTTTTGCTGCTTTACCATTTGTCGCCCAACAAATACAAAAACGCGGTCATTCTTATTGCCAGTATTTATTTTTACAGCTGGGGCGGACCAAGGTTCATCTTCGTGATCCTGGGCACCACATTTCTGGACTATTTCCTGGTGAACGCCATGTATAACCAGAAAACGCAAAAGGGCAAAAAAAAATTCCTGGTTATTTCTCTCCTGCTCAACCTGGGCCTGTTGTTTTATTTTAAGTATTGTAATTTTTTTATAGAGAACATCAACGCCCTGTTTGGCGCTGATATTACCTGGCTCAAAGTGATTCTCCCAATTGGTATTTCTTTTTACACATTCGAGAGCCTTACCTATGTTGTTGATGTTTACAGGGGAATTCACAAGCCGCTCAAAAATTTCATGCATTATCAAACCTACATCCTTTTGTTTCCGAAACTGATCGCCGGACCAATTGTCCGTTATCACGACATAGCCGACCAGATCACCGACCGCGTAAAGAATTATACGCCGGAAATCAAACTCAGTGGTTTTTTGATCTTTTGCATCGGTCTTGCGAAAAAAACAATCATCGCCAATACACTTGGCATGCAGGCCGACGCGGTGTTTAAACTCGATATTTCACAGATAGACACTGCCACAGCCTGGATAGGAACCCTGGCTTATACCTTCCAGATCTATTTTGATTTTAGTGGATACAGCGATATGGCCATAGGGCTTGGCAAGATCATGGGTTTTAAATTTCCAGAGAACTTTAACAATCCATATACCTCCTCAGGTATTACCGACTTCTGGAGAAGGTGGCACATCACCCTGGGCACCTGGATGAAGAACTATCTTTATATTCCACTGGGAGGCAATAAAGTTTCAGATGGTACACTTTACAGGAACCTGATCATTGTGTTTTTACTCTCAGGTTTATGGCATGGTGCCAGTTGGAATTTTGTGCTTTGGGGCGCATACCATGGTTTGTTTCTGGTGCTCGAACGTTTATTCCTTGGAAAAGTTTTTCAAAAGCTGGGCAGGTGGATCTCCGTTCCCATTACTTTTATCATTGTTGCTACCGGCTGGGTATTGTTCAGGAATGAGGACCTTCATTACGGCCTGCAGGTGATCAAACAACTTTATGCTTTTAATTTCTTCGACGGTAAATTCGCGGTCAACAACGATTTTGTGGTAATGGCTATTTTGGCAGGCTTCATTTCTTTCTTCGCCATTACGCGCGCCACAAAAGGCCTGCAGGATAAAATATACGGAGAGAATTTTCCCGGGGCTTCAAAATGGCTGGTCGTTTTATCAGGCATTGTTTTGTTTTACATTTCATTGAGTTATGTTTCGGCGCTTGACTTTAACCCTTTTATCTATTTCAGGTTCTGATGGCTGATAAAAAAAGAACATATTCAATTCATCATGTGATCGCGCTGATCGCCATTGGCTTTCCACTGCTCGTTTCGATGCTGAAAAGCGACGACAGGCCTAACCTGGTGGGGATTGTGATCAGTGATGAAAAACCAAGGTTTTCGATGAGCAGCTGGTTCGACGGTTCTTACCAGGCAGAAAAAGAAGATTATAACAACGATCACTGGGCATTTAAAGAAAAAATGGTGAGGCTCAATAACCAGTTTTATTACAAAACCTTTAACCAGATCAGGGTCAACAATTTTGTAAGCGGCAAAAACAATTATGTGATGAGTGAGGGCTATATTTTCTCTGCTTTTGGCGACGATCTTTTAAAAGAGGATAAAGTTACCGACCTGCTAACAAAAGCCAGGGTGTTGCAGGATACCTTAAAGAAAAAGGGAATTGACCTTCTGCTTGTATTTGCGCCCGGCAAGGGAATCATGTGCAAAGAGTTTATTGAAGACAAATACGTACACCCGGTAAAAATGACCAACCATGGTCTGTTTACTTCAACGTGCAAAAAGCTGGGAAACAACTACCTGGACCTTTACACCTATTTTGAAAAATTAAAACCGGCCGCGCGTTATCCCTTGTTTTCAAAATTTGGTCACCACTGGAGTTATTACGGTGAGTGCCTCGCGGTGGATACTATCATTAAAACAATAGAAAAATTGCATCATACCGACCTGCCGGATATTCACTGGGATTCTATTGAGGTGGTAGACAGCGCCAGGTTCCGTGACGCGGATGTGCTGGCCAGCATGAATTTATATTCTAGCCCAAAACAAAACATGAAACTCGCTTATCCCGTGGTACAGTTTGAAGCAGATACCGTGAAGAACAGGACGCGTGTGTTGACCATCAGTGATAGTTACTGGTATGGCCCGGTTTATATGGGAGTTGACCAGAGTTGTTTTGCAGGTGGGCAGTTCTGGTATTATTACAACAAGGTGGTACCTTCACCAAAAGATGTACCGGTAGAGGTTTGGGAAATGGACCTTAAAACAGAATTAGAAAGTAACCAGGTAATTATGCTGCTTTATTCTGATGGTAATTTACCTACCTTCGGTAATAATTTTATTAACGACGCCTACGAGCTCTATACTTCCCCTAAAACATATTATGCCCGGAATGAAAGAAAAAAGCAGGTGCAGGCTTATGCCAAACAGATCAGGCAGGCGCCGGGTTTATTAAAGAAATCAACACAAAAAAGCAAGGACCTGAATATTACGCTCGATAGTGCCATAAAAAGCGATGCCATGAGAATGGCAGGTTTTATAAAATAAATTGAGCCACAACCTAAATACACAATAAATAAAATAATCCCACAACATGAAAAATAAAATAATCCTGATGTTCATCATTTTTGGCTTTGCAGGAAAAGCCGATGAAGGCATGTGGATGCCGCAGCTGATTAACGCGTTAAATATTAACGACATGAAAAGGAACGGCTTTAAATTAACCGCAGAGCAGATCTACAGCATCAACAAGGCCAGCATGAAAGACGCCGTCGCGATCTTTGGCGGTGGTTGTACAGCTGAGGTGATCTCCACCAGTGGTTTGATACTCACCAACCACCATTGCGGATTTTCGTCGATCGCGGCTTTAAGCACGGTTGAAAAAGACTATTTAAAGAACGGTTATTTTGCAATGAACAAAAGTGAAGAGATCTTCTGCAAGAATTTAACCGTGACTTTTATCAAACGCATAGAAGACGTTACCGCGAAAGTTTCGCAGAACATGAAACCCGGCTTTTCTGAGTTTCAAAAAGATTCAACCATACAGTCGAACATGAAGGCTCTTGAAAAACAGGCAAAAGGCGCTACGCACTATGACGCGTTTATCCGCCCGTTCTTTTATGGTAACGAATACTATTTATTTGTAACCGAAGTGTTTAAAGACATCCGTTTGGTAGGCACGCCTCCTGAAAGTGTTGGTAAATTTGGCGGAGAAACCGACAACTGGGTTTGGCCAAGGCATAATGCCGATTTTAGCATGTTCAGGATCTATGCCGACAAAACAAATAAACCCGCTGAATTCAGCGCCGACAATGTGCCTTATACTCCCGCTTATTCTTTTCCGATTTCACTAAAAGGTACTGAGAAAGGCGATTTTACAATGGTTTACGGTTTCCCGGGAAGAACCCAGGAATATTTAACGTCTTACGCTGTTGATCTGCTCGTAAATCAGCAAGATCCGCTACGGGTTAAATTGCGTGAAGTGCGCCTCAACATCATGGAAACGGACATGAAAAAAAATGACACCATCCGCCTGATGTACGCCAACCGTTATGCGGGAGTGGCCAATTATTATAAAAAATGGAGCGGGGAGGTGATAGGTCTGAAAAAATCTGACGCAGTGAGCAAAAAGAAAAAATTTGAAAATGATTTCAGGAAACTGAGCGCCGGCAATACAACCAAAGAAGCGCAGTATGCCAATTTGTTTAAGGAGTTTGAAGGAGTATACGCTGAGTATGCGCCATTGAGCAGGCAGTATGATTATTTTACAGAATGTTTGTGGGGTGTTGATGGATTCAGGTATGCGGCAAGCTTTACAAATGTATTCGCTGAGTTAAAGAAAAAACAAGCCGGCAAAGACAATAAATTCTCTACTGTTTTTAATGATACCAAGCCGGGAATTCCATTTAAGAACTACAGCAAAGTGGTGGATAAAAAATTATGCCTGGCCATGCTGGAGATCTATGCCAAAGAGGTGGAGCCCTCACTGCGTCCTGTATACCTGGATTCTCTGCTAGCTGCTTATCAGGGTGATGCCAAAGCACTGACAAATTTTTTATATGATAACTCCAACTTTGTGGATAACACAAAAGCGAAAGTCATGTTCGATAATTTTGAACAAAATGCCACGCTTTATGAGCGCGATCCCATGTATGTGCTCGCCTCATCTATTTTTCAGCATTACCAGAAAACAGTTGTGCCACAGATCACCTATTGTGAGCGTAGGATCAACGACCTGCAGAAGATCTATATGCAGGCTCAGAAGGATCTTGTAAAAGATAAAAAGTTTTATCCCGATGCCAATGGCACGATGAGGATCTCATTCGGAAAGGTATCTGACTACAAAGGTAAAGACGGCGTTGAATATTTGCACTACACCACAATGGATGGACTGGTAGAAAAAAATCAAACAGGGGAAGAAGATTTTTACGTGAAGCCCAGATTGATTGAACTATACAATAAAAAAGATTTTGGCGCTTATGCCGATAAAAATGGAAAACTGAGAGTTGCCTTCATCGCGAGCAACCACACTACAGGCGGTAACAGCGGCAGCCCGGTTTTAAACGCCAAAGGAGAATTGATCGGCACCAATTTCGACAGGAACTGGGAAGGCACCATGAGCGACATTATGTATAATGGCAGTTTCTGCAGGAACATAGTGCTGGACGTGCGCTATACGCTTTGGGTAGTTGACAAATATGCAGGGGCGGGGTATTTGCTGAAAGAGATGAAACTGATACGGTAAAAAACCCGCATTGTTTTTTTAAATGAGAACCCTTACCGGTTCTCATTTTTTTTATTACACTTTGCAGAAAACATGGATCGCGTCCCTCAAAAATTCCGCGAGCCCGGCGTCATATTTATCGTAATAGGCTTTAAAACGTTCGTCTTCCAGGTACATGCTTCCTAGCCCGCTGTAAATTTCATGGGTCACGTTAAAGTACCTGCCGGTCATTTCAAAATGTTGTTGTATCAGTTCCTGAACCTGCGCATCTGATGGAGGAAGACGCATCAGTTGCACGAGGCGCTTGTAAATGTCTTCACCCTGTTGCTTCAGCGCTTTCCATTCTCCTTTGTTCATGGCCAGGAGTTTTTTGTTGGACTCGGCCACGGTTTCAGCGCCCCATCTTTCAGCAGCTTCTTTTTGATAGGCTTCAGCTTGTTCTTTGCTAAAGCCCTTGTAGAGATCTTCGTATTTCATTTTCTGGTTTTTTAAATTGTTTGGTATCGGTTGAGCGGTTTTTAGTTCATCAATTGTTTTGTCTATGGTCAGCAATAATTCTGAGAGCCGGCTTTTTCTTTTTTTTATTTCCTTTTTATGTTCGTTCAGAGCGGCTAGCAAATCGAAGCCCGGATCATCGAGTATCACGGCGATGCTGGAAAGGGAAAAATCGAGCTCCTTGTAAAATAAAATTTGTTGCAGGCGGAACAGTTCGTCCCTGCCATAATACCGGTATCCTGATTCTGACCTGAGCAATGGTTTCAGTAAAGAAATTTTGTCGTAATGATGCAGCGTTCGCACACTTATCTTCGCAAGCTTTGCCAGGGCTTTTACAGTAAATTGCTCCATTGTTTTAATTTTAATACAAAGCTAAGGCATCCTCTTAGGGGAGAGTCAAGAAAAATCTGAACTTTTTTTGAAATTTTGTATTAATCCACTGGTACTCTGGAAGATAATTTTTTTTGAACCATTCGTCCGCAACTTACATGCCGTATGTGCCCTAATCGGTTCAATAACCTCCGCTGCCTGGTGGCCGCTGCATCCCCGGGGGAGGACCATTGGGAACACCGTTTTGATTATCCTCTGTTTTAGGTGGCAGGCTACCACTCTTAAAATTTTTAAAAGTGTAAGTGAGCGTAAACATGAAATAACGTTTTAATACAACGGTATTATAGTCTTCGGTATAAGAGCCCGTTACATTTCTTCCAACGCTGCGGTTCTGGTTCAAAATATCAAACACCGAAACCTTCGCCTCCAGTGATTTGTTCTTTAGAAATTTATAACCCAGGTAGGCATTCCACAATAAATACTCCTGGTTGAAATTCTGTGTGAGGCCGTTATACAAGGTGTGCGTAACATCGGTATTGATCACAAATCCTTTCAGGAACAGCCAGTTGATCTTGAAAGTGGCGGCATGACTGAAATAGTTGTTATCTGATTTTTTCTGCACCGTGTTTTTTACGATGGTGTAATTGCCATTATAGCCCAGCGAAAAATCGAGTTTATCGCTGATATTACTTCCTATAAAAGCGCCTGCGTTGGTAGCGTAACTGTTTGAATAATTTAAAAGGTTGTTAAGGATGGCAGGTGTGTGGTTATAAGTGACGCCGCCATTGAAATTTAAATTGCTTTTGATTGCGCTTACAGGAAATCCATAAACAAAAAAGCCCCGGATCGAATAATAATTATCGAGGTTCACCGGTTTGGTCAGCTGGCTGCCGCTCCTGGCCTGGTAGCCCTGGATAATAGAATCGTTCTGCAATATGTAGGTAGCATTGCTGATGTAATTGTCGGTGTAATTGGCATTAACAAACAGCATCGCGTTGCGCGAGGTTTGAGGATTAAATCCGCCGAAACGCACATTCAGGTTATTTTCAAAAGTTTGTTTCAGCGCCGCGTTGCCTGATTTGATCTGCAGGGGGTTTGAAATATCAACCACATTCTGCAACTGGCTGATGCTGGGAATATTGGTATTGGTGCGGTAATACACCCTGAGGTTTTTTGTTTTATTGAACTTATAATTCAACATGGCATTAGGAAGGATATTTCTGAAGGACTGATCGAGCTGAAATGCCACAGGGAAAGTCTGGTTGCCGGTTAAGGTTGACAATTGCCCGTCGGCGCCAAAACTGAAATTTAATTTGTCTTTCCTGTACCTGTAACTCAGACCGCCTTTTTGGGTGAGATACACATTGCTGTATTTATTCGAAAGGGGGGTGTTAAAATCAGTGTAGGCCATTGCGCTCGTGTCATAATCATAGGTTCTTTTGTCGGAACCACCTTCGGTGTATGATGGCATATAACTGATCTGCAATTGACTCAGTTTGCTGAGCGGTTCAGTGTAAGAAAGATTTCCTGATATTTTTTTTGTATCACCGTTTGTTGAAAAATGCTGGTCGAGTGTAGAGCCCAGCGTATCACTGTATACGTTTTTCGACAAGTAGTTGCCTTCGTTGCTCCGTTCAGACAATTGCGTGGTCACGTTCAGTGAAATGGTCCTGCCTTGTTTATTGAATTTATGCTGGTACAACGCATTGTTCGAAAAATCAAAACCCTTGTTAACAATGTCTGATCTGGTGTTGGTGCTGCCTTTAAAGACATTGTCGAGTATGGTGTTGTTGGCAACAATGGAACTCCTCGCTTCATTATTCTGAAAACTCAGCGAGGGAGTGAGAATTAATTTATTGGAGGAATCAATGCTGTATTCCAGTCGCAGGTTGGCCCGGTGATTTTGATTGACGTTCCTGTCGTCGTTCACCTGTGTGTAGGTGAGCCGGTCATCTGTAAAATAGTTCCTGCGGATATCAGAGTGGTTTTTGTTATCGGTATAGTTGAAAAAATAACTTCCCGAAACGCTTATTTTTTTTCCCCACTCGTCAGAATAATTTATCCCGGCAGATTGAGTGGTGGTATTTCCGTTCTGCGGCGAAGTCATTAAAGCTGAACTTCCTCCCTGGCGCCCTCCTCCGGGCTGACCGCCACCACGGTTATTTCCACCGGTGCTACCCATTGCCCCGGTTATATCCGAGAGGCTGAAATTCTGTTGGTTGATGTTGTTCGACAGTAATAATAATGAAGCGCGTCGCTTGGCGTTAAAGCTGTTCAATACCGCACCGGCATTATAGCGCTCGTCGGTGCCATAACCACCATAAATTCTTCCAAACTGGCCAACATTCTTTCCCTTTTTAGTCACAATGTTGATGGTCTTCGATTGATCGCCATCATTAAAACCAGTGAATTGCGACTGGTCGCTCATTTTATCAAACACCTCTACTTTGTCGATGATGTCGGCCGGCAGATTTTTAAGGGCCGCGTTGGGATCGTCTCCAAAAAATGGTTTTCCATCCACCAATATTTTTTGAACGGTTTCGCCATTTACTTTTACACCGTTATTGTCGGAGGTTACACCGGGCATTTTTTTGAGGAGGTCTTCGGCAGTGGCGTCAGGGTTGGTTTTAAAGGCACCGGCATTAAAAGCCGTTGTGTCTCCTTTTTGTTCTCCTCTTGTTTGCGTGGTTTTAACCTCTACTTCGGAAAGTTGCTGGGCGTTTTCCTTTAAAGTGATGGTGCCCAGCGAAAGGTTGGCACTTCCGGTTTCTATGGTTTTGAACAGATCGGTATAACTCAGGTAAATGATCCTCATCAGGTAGGTGTGCCCGGCCTGTACAGAAAACGAAAACTCACCTTCCATGCCTGCCGATGCACCGGTAATAAAAACCGAATCTTTATTAAACACTTTAATAGTGGCGCCGGGTAAAGGCTCAGAGGTCTTGCTCCTGATAAAGCCTGAAACACTCACCTGCGAAAAGCCCGCGCCTGTAAGAAATAAAAAAAAGATTGGGATATACTTCTTCAAATGATAGTGATTAATTTATTTAAAATTACAGGTATGAATTTTTCAACTGGTCATTAAATAGATGTTTGAATGCACTACACCGAAGAACCAGCTTAAAACACAGGCGGTTTTAATTGAGTGACCTGTTATCAATAAAGGTTTGGAACTTGCTTTTGTATTGGTCGGCAACCGTGATGCGTTCTTTATTGATGATGATCTGGCTTCTTTCAACGGATTCAATTTTATCGAGCGCAACAATAAATGAGCGGTGTACACGCATGAATTTTTCTTCGGGCAGTTCATTCTCCAGTGTTTTCAGGCTCATTAAGGTCAGTATGGGTTTTGGTTGTGAAACCAGCCAAATCTTGATGTAATCTTTCAGGCCTTCAAAATAATAGATGTCATCGAGGTTTATTTTTAGCTGTTTGTATTCTGATTTTACAAAAATGAAATTTTCTTTGAACGCCGCCTGCGGTTTTTCAGCGTTAAGTCCCATCCACTGCATAGCTTTACCGGTGGCTTTTAAGAATTCGTTATAGTTAAAGGGTTTCAGCAGGTAGTCTACGGCGTTCACTTTAAAACCTTCAAAAGCATAATCCTTAAATGCCGTTGTAAAAATTATCTTCACGTCCTGCGATAAGGCCTGGCTTAGTTCCAGTCCGCTCATATCAGGCATCTGGATGTCAAGAAAAAGAAGATCTATTTTTTCGCTGTTTACAATTTTAAGGGCGTCAAATCCATTCAGGCACTTTCCCTTCAATTCGAGGAAAGGTGTTTTCTTTACGTAACTTTCTACAAGATCAAGCGCAAAAGGTTCGTCGTCAATAATAATACAGTTTATTTTTTGCATGATCAGAATTCTACGGTTAAATTACGGTTAATCGGTAGCAATTTCAAGTGAAGCAATGAATTGTTCACCGGTGGTTGTTGTGGAGAAGACGTGTTTTTCAGGGTAGGAGAGTTCCAGGCGTTTCCTTAAATTGGTAAGGCCTATGCCTGATCCGCTCTTGTCTTTTTCAGTTTTCGGGAAATTGGCATTCTGGGCCATGAACTTCACAGTTTTATTGTCGACACTGAGACTGAAAGAAATTTCAGAAGGTACTGTCGCCGAAATGCCATGTTTAAAAGCGTTTTCGATGAGAGAGATAAAAAGCAAAGGTGTTACCTTTAATTTTTCGGGAAGCGGCGGAAAATCGGTGATAACAGTTGTTTTATTTGAGATCCTCAATCGCATCAGGTTGATGTACTTTGTCATGAATTCGATCTCTTCGTTAAGGGTGGCTTTGCCCGATTCGGTATCGTACAGCAGGTAACGCATTAATTTAGAAAGGTTGTGAACGGTTTCCTGGGCCTGTTCAGGCGAGTGTTCTATGAGCGCGTAAACCGTGTTCAGGGAGTTGAAGAAAAAATGTGGTTGCAGCTGGTATTTTAAATGTTGTAACTCTGAATTGAGAATTTCCTTCTCCCGCTCTTTTTGTTCGGTTTCTACTTTGGTCCAGTTCTCAACGGTTTTTGTAGCTATGGAGATGATCACCGGGATGATCATTGAAATAAAATCCTTATAGATATACCAGCTTTTGGGAAGGGGGGGAAATACCCGTACAGCTTTGTCGGCCCTGGTTTCGGCGATCATGTTCAAAAATTCGCGCACCTCGTAATTAACCCAGGTAAAACCAAGGATAATTAATATGTTAACCGTGATGTAAACAAAGATTTTTTTCTCGAACAGCAACTTCCTGATAAAAAGTCCGTAGTTGAGATAAAAGATGATCGCGTATAAAAGCATTGGTACCCACACCAACCGCACAATGCGGAGAATGTCGATGGAGTCGGCGTATGAGAGCAGGAAAGGTAAAAGCGACAAAAGCAGCCAGATCACGGCATGTATGGCGATCTTAAACGGCTTTGAATATTTTCTATGAGGAGACATCGCTTTGGCTTGTATCAAAAGTCGTAAACAGCTTAAATTTACTATTAAATAATAGAAGTTCATACCTTTTTCACCGACAGGCCAAGGGGTTTGCGGCGAAACCGGTGTTGAATGAACCCCCAATTTATTTTGACCGGCGGTATAGTTAAATAATCAAATTCCTTGTATTTTTAGCTGTTATGAATTCGCGTCTGGCGCCTGCTATTTTATTTTTGTCTGCTTTTTTCATCGTGGTTTCGGGCGAAGCGCAGGTGAAATACTCCCGTGCCGATACGCTTAAAGGAACAGTCACAAAAGAACGGGCCTGGTGGGATGTTTTGCATTACGACCTCCATGTGGCTTTTAATAGCCCCGACAGCAGCATAGCAGGTTACAATCGTATTTTGTACCGTGTTTTACAAACAGAAGAGGTATTGCAGCTCGATCTGATTCAACCCATGTTATTAGACAGTGTTCTTCAGAATGGCCAAAAGCAGGAATGGAAAAGGGATGGCAACGCCTATTTGATAACACTGCGGCAAAAACAGAATGCCGGCGAACAAAAAGAACTCACTGCCTATTTTCATGGCAAGCCCCATGCGGCTAAACTTCCACCCTGGGATGGCGGGGTAATATGGTCAAAAGACGGCACGGGCACCGACTGGATCTCCATCGCCTGCCAGGGAATGGCTGCCAGTGTCTGGTTTCCGAATAAAGACCACCAGTATGATGAAGTAGACAGCGCATCAATTTACATCACGGCGCCGCAACAACTGGTGTCAGTATCGAATGGCAGGTTAAGGTCAAAAAAAATCAACGCTGACCTAACGGCAACCTACAATTGGGTGGTTAAAAATCCCATCAACAATTACAACATCATACCCTACATTGGCCGGTATGTGAATTTTAAGGATACCATCATGGGCAAGGGCGGGCAGCTGGATCTTGACTTCTGGGTACTTGAAGAAAACCTTGCTAAAGCCAAAGTGCAATTCAACCAGGCGAAATCAATGTTGCATTGTTTTGAAGAATGGTTTGGAAAATACCCGTTTTACGAAGACGCTTACAAGCTTGTGGAGGCGCCCTTTCTGGGAATGGAACACCAGAGCGGCATTGCCTATGGCAACAAATATCAAAATGGCTACAAGGGAAAAGATCTTTCTCTCACAGGCTGGGGCCTAAAGTGGGATTTTATTATCGTTCACGAGTCGGGCCACGAATGGTTCGCCAATAGCATTACCGCAAAAGACGTAGCCGATAACTGGATTCATGAAGGATTTACTGCCTATTCAGAAAACCTTTACACCGAATATCTGTTCGGGAAAAAAGCCGGATCACAATATGTGATAGGAACACGCTTTGCTGTACTGAATGATAAACCTATTATAGCCGATTATAATGTTAACCGCGACGGGTCGGGAGACATGTACTACAAAGCTGCCAATATGCTCCACACCATGCGCCAGATCGTTAACAACGACAGCCTCTGGAAGCAGATGCTAAGAGATATCAATAAAACATTCTGGCACCAGACAGTTACCACCGCCCAGATAGAAAACTACATGTCGGTGTATTTAAAGACCGATCTTCAGAAAATATTTGATCAGTACCTCAGAACAATTCAAATACCAATGCTTGAATACAGGATCGTTAAAAACAAATTGTCGTACCGTTGGACCAATTGTGTGAAAGGTTTCGCAATGCCGGTAAAAATCGTAACACAGGGAAGTGAAATACTGTTGAGGCCTACCGAAAAGTGGCAGAAAGTTGCCTACGCTGAAAGTGCGCTTACGCCTGTACCTGATTTTTATATTACAACCAAACGCGTAAATAATTTATGAAGGAAAAAAAGGCCCTGGTTTTTATATTTATAACTCTTTTGATTGATTGTACCGGGATAGGAATAATCATCCCGGTTGTGCCGGCCCTGATTCAACAACTAACAGGCGCCAGCGTGAGTGGCGCGGCCACCTATGGGGGCTGGCTCACATTTGCATATGCCAGCATGCAATTTTTGTTTTCACCGGTGTTGGGAGGTTTAAGCGACCGGTTCGGAAGACGGCCCATCATACTGATCTCATTATTTGGTCTTGGTATTGACTATATTTTTCTGTTCCTGGCCCCTGATCTTTTCTGGTTATTCATTGGTCGCGTTATTGCCGGAATTTGCGGCGCCAGTTTCACAACTGCCTCGGCCTATATTGCCGACGTGAGCACACCCGATAAGCGCGCACAAAATTTCGGAATGATTGGCGCTGCCTTTGGGCTTGGATTCATTATAGGTCCTCTTTTAGGTAGTGTATTCAGCCAGTTCGGTGTGCGGGTGCCGTTTTTGGTTGCAGCGATCCTGTCGCTGTTAAACTGGATCTATGGATTTTTTGTTCTGCCTGAATCTCTTTCACCTGAACACCGGCGAACCTTCGAATGGAAACGCGCGAATCCGTTGGGATCATTGCTGCAACTTAAAAAGTATCCTGCAACACTGTCGCTGGTTGCAGCTACCGTTTTGATCTATATTGCGGGCCACGCCGCACAGTCAACCTGGACCTATTTTACCATGGAGCGTTTTCATTGGAACGAACAATGGGTGGGTTATTCTATCGCTTTTGTTGGTGTTTCAATAGCCGCAGTGCAGGGTGGACTGATAAGGCCAGTGATGAAAAAACTGGGGCAGGCTAAAACCGTGTATGTGGGTTTGGGATTTTATATCATAGGTTTTGTGTTGTTCTCCCTGGCCACGCAGGGCTGGATGATGTTCGCTTTTATGGTTCCATACGCGCTGGGTGGTATCGCAGGGCCTGCCATCCAGGGCATTCTTTCGGCTAAGGTGCCGCCTAATGAACAGGGCGAACTGCAGGGTGCTTTAACAAGCGTGATGAGTCTTACCTCGATCATTGGACCCATTTTGATGACGGGACTTTTTGCTTATTTTACTTCGTCTGCCGCGCCGTTTTATTACCCAGGGTCTCCGTTTATGATGGGTGCCATCTTAACGCTTTTTAGTTTTATGATCGCTTATTTTTCACTTCATAAAAAACAATAGTTTACTGGCCTTAAGTTTATTTTTCAATCACTTCAAAACTGCATTCTGTGCTTTCACCTGAGTTATCTGTAATCTGGAGGAGATGTTTTCCTTTATCAGGCAACAGCGACAATTGGTGAAACTTTTCAGTAGTGCCGATATACATACCATCCAAATGCCAGAACAGAACAGCGTTGTTGTTCTTGTGCGTAGCTTTGAATATGCAGCGGCTGCGTTTTTCGGTTTCAACAACGGGTATGTAAATTTTAAATCCGTCGCGGGGGTAAATGATCTCGAGTTGCTGGTAGTTCAGGTCAGAGTCACAACCTGGCAGATAGGGCGGCAAGGCTTTATAAAACAAACTGTGCTGTTTAAAGAAAAATTCCTGCGTGGGGGAAGCCACAAACCAGGCTTTGTGAAGCATTTTGTTGACGGCGTAGCAGTTGCTGTTAACCCGCCATCGCCCGCTTTCATCTAAGTGGACCAATTTGTGAAACGGACAGGATCTGGTTTTTTCGGCGCCGGCCGGATAATACCTGACCACCGTGTTGTCGCAAATTTCAGACGCTTTAAAACCACTTTCTTTACAGGTATTTATTTTCGACAGGTCCGCAACCGGTTTTATGAACCAACTGCTTTTAGGAAGGATGTTGAATATGGAAAAGAGCAGGGGAGCGGCAGCCGCGGTGCCGGTTAATTCTGGTCGTCCTTCACCATCGGCGTTGCCCACCCACACCGCTACCGTATACCTGGTATTGAGACCAACGGCCCAGGCATCCCTGAAGCCAAAGCTGGTTCCGGTTTTCCAGGCGATGCGGTTTTTTGAAGCAAACTGGATCCAGCCTGTATAATCCTGCGGGCGTAACAGTTCGGTCATAGCGCCGAGTGTGTAATAAATGGCGGAGGCCTTGATGAGACTGGTTTTTTGAGTGCCGGCTGTTTCCGGTTGCCGAGTGTTGTTTAAAAAATGCAGGGGATGATAACTGTTCGCACCGTACCGGCTGCGGCTGTTGGAAAAACCGATCAGCGTTCTGCCCATCGATGCATAGGCAGCGGCCAGGTCCCACAAAGTGGCTTCTCCGCCGCCAAGGATCAGTGAAAGGCCGTAGTGACTCGGGGATTTATTAAATGTTCTGAAACCCAGCTGTTTCAGACGCTGGTGAAATTTTGCCGGCCCGTAATCCTGAAGCATCTTTACCGCAGGCACGTTTAATGACCGGGCAATGGCCTGGTTGGCTGGCACAAGGCCGTCGTAACCGGGGTTGAAGTTCTTTGGTGCGTACGAACCTATTTGTGTAGGAACATCCTCTATTAAACTTGAAGGAAGGATCTTATTTTCACTTAACATCAGTGCATATAAAAATGGTTTTAAAATGCTGCCGGTGCTTCTTGGCGAGGTAATTACATCCACATAATTTTCATGCGCATTACCCGGTGATGAGCTGTTGCCAATGTAGGCCAGCACTTTGCCACTTTCTGTTTCGGTAACAAGGGCGCAGGCGTTAAATACCTGGTTGCCGTATAAACTCTGAACGTGTTTATTCAGGAGTTCTGCCACCCGCATCTGGAGCTCATAATTTAAACTGGATCTGAATATCTGTGAAGACCCGCTTTCGCTGATGCAACGACTAAGAAGATGCGACGCAGCCTGGGGTATGGGATATGTTTTAACCGGCAAGGGTTCCTTAAGCGCGAGTTCAAATGTGGAACGGTCTATATAATTTTTGTCATGAAGTTTTTGAAGCAACCTGTTGCGTTTTGCCAGTAATTTGCCCTGGTTTTTACCAGGATAGATCAGGGAGGGCGCGTTCGGTAGCACAGCGAGCAAGGCGTTTTCGGCCCAGCTCAATCTCGAAGGATCTCTGCCGAAATATCGCCAGGAGGCGGCAGAAACTCCTACCACGTTACTTCCGAACGGCGCGTTGCTGCAGTAGATGTTGAGAACAGAAGATTTTTTATAAGACAATTCAATGCGAATGGCGAGCAGGGTCTCCACCATTTTCTGGTAATAATTACGGTTTTGGTTGTGACGCATCATGCGGGCCACCTGCATGGTTAAGGTGCTGCCTCCGCTTTTTATTTTACCCCCGTTTAAATTTCTGATCATGGATTTCACCATCGACACGGGGTTAAAGCCCGGGTGGTAATAAAAATACTCGTCTTCAAAGGTGAGGATACAGGTTTTAAATTTCTGATGGATGCTGTCGCTCTGCGGGAAGCGCCACTGACCATCGGAAGCAATTTTGGCTGAAAGCAGCCTGCCTTTCTCATCAATAAGTACAGCGCTGCATGAGTTATTAAATAAGCGTTCGGGCAGCCACAGGTAATAAAGAACCGTCACAACACACAGAAAAATGATTTTCAGGCGGTGCTTTTTAATAAAAGCAAGTATGGTAACATGACTTTTCAAAAAAAGAGTTCCTGAAACAAATATAATAATACTGAAGAAGAAGCCCGCAGATATCGCCGTTACCCTCAGAAAAGAGAAGGCAATCGGGGCAAGAGCACCAATCAATTCCTCACCATAAGCAGCCCGCAGATATCACAGATTCCCGCAGAAAAAACTGAATGGGAAACCATCGTAAATAAAAATTGCATTACATATCTGCCTCAATCGGCGCTATTTTGGGGAAAAACGAATTCGAAACCCTCCTAAATAAAAATTGTACCACTAATCTGCGTCAATCGGCTATCTGCGGGAAAAGGAGTTTTGTGAAACTGCAGGTTATAGCCAACTAAATACAAAATTTGTTTGATTCACATTAATGTTGTATATTTGTACTCTTCAATAGAAGATTGTATCTCAATCAATTGTATTACTCCCCTTACAATCCGTTTAATTTTACATTTTTCTTTTTTAGAAAAAGATGGCCGTGCATGTGTATAGGCCCGATTAATACAAATTAAAATAATAGAATGACATTTTTAGAGTTAAAACTGATTAAGCCGTTAATGACGGCTCTTGATAAAATGGGATATACTGTCCCAACGCCCATCCAGCAACAATCCATCCCACACATACTTGAAGGAAAAGATATTTTTGGCTGCGCACAAACCGGCACCGGCAAAACTGCGGCTTTCGCGTTACCGATCCTGCAACTGATCGAGTCGAAAAAAACACAAACAACGCAAAAAGGAATTAAAGCGCTTGTTTTGGCACCTACCCGTGAACTCGCTTTGCAAATAAGCGAAAGCTTCAACGATTACAGCAAATTCCTTCGTATTTCACACACTACTGTGTTTGGCGGCGTTTCGCAGAACAAACAGGTACAAGACCTTCAAAGGGGCGTTGATGTCCTGATTGCGACACCAGGCCGTTTACTTGATTTGATGAACCAGGGATTTGTAAAACTCAATAACATAGAGTTCTTTGTACTGGATGAAGCAGACAGGATGCTCGACATGGGCTTTATTAATGATATTAAAAAGGTGATCACCAAGTTACCGGCAAAAAAACAGACTTTGTTTTTCTCTGCTACGGCGGCGCCTGATATTATGAACCTTGCCAATACCCTGCTTAAAGACCCGGTAAGCGTTTCTGTAACACCGGTTTCTTCAACAGCAACGCTGGTTGAGCAAAGCGTTTATTATGTTTCTAAAGAAAACAAACGTTCTTTATTAAAACACGTTTTAAAGAGCAGCGAAATTGAACACGCATTGGTTTTTACAAGAACCAAACGCGGTGCCGATAAAGTGGCTAAGGAATTAAACACGAGTGGCATTAAAGCCGAGGCCATTCACGGCAATAAGTCACAAGGCGCCAGAGAAAGAGCGCTTAAAGGATTTAAGAACAGGAGCATCAGGATTCTGGTAGCTACCGACATTGCATCGAGAGGCATCGACGTTGACAAATTATCACACGTGATCAATTACGAAATTCCTGAACAGGCCGAAACCTATGTTCACCGGATTGGAAGAACAGGCAGGGCAGGAAGCACAGGAATTGCCATGTCTTTCTGTGCCCAGGATGAAATGAGCTATTTAAAGGACATCAATAAATTAATTAAGAAAAACATTGCGGTGGTCGCATCCCACCCTTTCTCATAATCAACAAGCGGCAGGCGATTTAAAACCTGCTTTGAGTTAAACCCATTGAGGTGCAACCTTTCTTTGAAAGGGAAACTTCAATAAACAAAACAAAATAATATAAACCGTTCGCCGGTGAGGCGAACACAAAACAACAACAACAATGAAAAAAGGAACAGTAAAATTCTTTAACGAAGCAAAAGGTTTCGGATTTATTAAAGAAGACAATGGACAAGAAATCTTCGTACACGCTTCAGGCCTGAAAGAAGATATTCGCGAAAATGACAACGTGTCATTCGACATCCAGGAAGGTAAAAAAGGTCTTAACGCGGTAAATGTTCAACTCGCTGATTAAATAACCACACCAATGGAAAAAGGCAAATCAATTGATTTGCCTTTTTTTTTAACAGGCAAAAACAACTAGCAAAAACAGATTATGAGGCAACTAAAAATAGGAAAGTCAATTACCAACAGGGATTCAGCTTCGCTGGATAAATACCTGGCGGATATTTCAAGGTTGCCTTTAATTACAAGCGAGGAAGAGATTATTCTTGCGCAAAAAATTCGCCAGGGTGATAAAAAAGCCCTCGAGAAATTAACACTGGCCAACCTGCGCTTTGTTGTGTCGGTGGCTAAACAATACCAGAACCAGGGCATCAGTTTGCCCGACCTCATCAATGAAGGCAATCTTGGTCTTATCAAGGCCGCCAATCGTTTCGACGAAACAAGAGGTTTTAAATTTATTTCCTATGCTGTTTGGTGGATCAGGCAGTCTATCATACAGGCTGTATCTGAACAGTCGAGAATTATACGTTTACCGCTAAACAAAATAGGCGCATTAAATAAAATAAAGAAGGCCCAGGGTGTTCTTGAGCAAAAGTTAGAACGGTCGGCAAGCCTTTCAGAACTTTCAGAACTTCTTGAATTATCAGAGGCGGAAATTTCACTTGCTTTAAGCGCTTCGGTAAGAACAGGATCAACCGACGCACCCTTTGCGGGCGCTGAAGAGTTAACGCTCATGGACGTGATGTCTGACGCGAGGGATCCGAAACCCGACGATTTTTTAATACAGGACTCCCTTCAAACTGAAATTAAACGGGTGCTGAACACTTTAACCGAAAGGGAAAAAGACGTTGTTGTTTTATTCTACGGCATTGGAAAACCCGGCTCCTATTCACTGGAGGAAATCGGTGAAAAATACGATCTCACCCGCGAGCGGGTTCGACAGATCAAAGAAAAGGCCATTCGTCGTTTGAGGGCCGCTTCAAAAAACAAACTGCTCAAAACTTATCTGGGCTAAGCTCTTCTCTTATAAATTTTCGTTACCGGTTCTTTAACAATTGCCCGCTTGTCGCATCTGGCATTAGTTTTCCATTAAAAGTTTAACTAACCTTTACATGAAAAAACTGATCATTTTGTCTATGATGATATTTGGGTCGGGTTTTTTATCCGCACAAATCAAAAAGGCGGTAAAAAAAGCGCCAAAAGTTCCCGCCGACACAACAGCGCCCGCCGTGAATACCGAGGATCCTATGAATGAAGCGTCGTGGAAGAGGAGCAAAAAAAACGCCAGGGCTGAATTTACAGATTCTACCCTTAAAAAAGACAGAACAGTTACTTACGATGCCACAGGTAACATGGTGATCAGTGACAATTCGGATGATACGCAAAACAATAATGCTTACCCCCCTTCAATTGCTGAATATTATACCCAAAAATACCCTAACGAAAGCTATAAGGTTTTATGGGGCAAGGATAAAAGCGGAAATAAGATCTATTACATCAATCGCAAATCTGAGGTATTCTGGTTTGACCAGGACGGGAAATTCACGTCAAGAACTCAGGCAAATTCTAAATAAAAACACCTAATAGTTTAAATATGAAAACTTCCTCATTAAAGATCATCGCCGGTGGATTGTTGTTTTTATCCACGCTGGCTGGCTGCGGCAATTCAACTGCCGGCAGTACCGATAACGCAGACGCTAACAATAAAGAAAATCACGCCAATACACCTAATTCTGCCCCTGGTACAGAATATCCCGGAAGCGCAGGCACCGAAAGTAACACCATTACTGACACCATTAAGCAGGACCGTTAAAATTCTGCCTTTGATCCCAAAAAAAAGCCCGCTGAAATGCGGGCCTTAACAATTTGTGCTAACGACTATTTTTGTGAGTCGCGCATAGATTTAATGGTATCGTGACCCTTTTGAATTTCGGCCCTTTGACCCTGTATGGTAGCTATGGCCCCGCCAGGAAGGTCTTCGCGTTCCCGCAGGATCTCGTCATATGTTTTTTTGGCCGCATCTTCTCCAAACTCGCATGACGAAAGAATGGCTTTGCGGTCTTTACCTGTCAATGCCGCTTTTATGTCCATCCACACCCTGAATAATTTGCCTGAATTGGTTGTTTCGTCAGTGTTGGCTTCATCGGCACCCACATATTTTCGCAGATCGTTGGCGAAGCCTTTGCTTTGCTCGCTGAATCTTGTGAATAAAGCTTTAAGATCACTGTCTTTTGTCTCTTCAGCCGCCGTTTTATAACCTTCATAACGGTCGTTGTTTATTTCAATCAATGCGTTAATTGATGTTGTTTTTTCTGTTTCCATAATTTTTATTTTTTTGTTCCAGGTGTTTTCAATCAAAATATATACCTGTTTGTTCGGATTTTTATCATTCAGGTTTGTATAAAAAAGGGTTAAACTTTAAAATCATTCATTACCAGCGTTATTTTTTTATGACTTTTTAAACCGTTTTGTGTTGGCCTGCTTTTGCCGGAAGCGCTTTTTTTGATGGAACCATTTTGTTTGGCGGGACCCTTTTTATAGCCTTTTACCGTATCACCGTTCGACTTGCTCTTACGCTCTTTTCCTCCTTCATAGATTTCATGGCCTCTCCGGGCAGAATCTGTGCCGTAATTTTCGGGGTTTTTAGAACTGGCGGTCCGCGTTACCCTGTTTTGAGACGGTATCGATAAGAACGAGGCTGCAAATAATAATGTAAGAAGGAGGTTTTTCATGGTCGTGTTTTTTGTGACATGATCATTCATTGATCATTTCCTGTAAATTGATCTTGTTGAGGTATTTCTCCAGTTTTTTCCCGTTTCTAAATGCTGTAATGTCTATAAGTTCTTTTGTACAATTATTTACCCTTACTTCGACAAAGAAACTGCTGTAGGAGTACAAGGTGTAAATGATTTCTTTTTTAAGCTCCATGTCAACAAGTGCGCATTCTGAACAAATCAGCACGGCTTTTTGATGCGTTAACAAATGATTGTATTGTTTTAGCGTAAGGATCATAATCCCCGGCGTGAAAAACAGGTGCCGTGCTAAAACAGGCTCTTCGTGCCCCGGTGTTGTAGAGTTTTTTCCATACGCCCGGCAAAACAATTTAATAAAATTTCCGTTGATTTTAATGCCTGCATTTTAATAGTTGTGCAGGTATTTTGTTGTTAAATTATATGGGTTGAATGACCTGTAATTGGCTATTTTCTCTTTTCTTTGTAGCAGGTAATCCCATGTCTTTATTTATCACTTCATTAAATTCAGGTAGCAATGGCAATTGTTATTATATTGCCAACGAAACAGAAGCGGTGCTGGTCGACGTTGGAATCTCGTGCCGTGAGGTGGAGAAACGCCTGGGTCGCCTTGGGTTGAACATGAATAAAGTGAAGGCTGTTTTTATTTCACACGAACATTCTGATCACATCAAAGGGGTAAAAGTTCTTGCTAAAAAATATGCGCTGCCGGTTTACATCACTTCGCTGACGCACAGCAGTAGCGGCCTTTTTATCGCCGGTGAACTACTCAGAACATTTAATGCCTACAGTCCGGTAAAAATAGGCGATCTGGAGGTAACCGCATTTCCAAAACTGCATGACTGCGCCGAACCTCATAGTTTTGTTGTGAGCGGTAATGGTGTAAATATTGGTGTGTTCACCGACATTGGGCGGGTTTGTCACCACGTGATCAATAATTTTAAAATATGCCATGCGGTGTTTTTGGAAACAAACTACGATGAAGAAATGCTTGAAGAGGGAAATTATCCTTTTTACCTGAAAAAACGTATTCGCGGCGGGCACGGCCATTTGTCAAATGCACAGGCGCTCGAGCTTTTTAACAATCACCGCACTGAGCTGATGACCCATGTTTTTCTTTCCCACCTTTCGAGAGACAACAATCATCCCTCATTGGTTCACGATCTTTTTACGAGGAACGCGGGCAACACGCATGTAGTAGTTGCTACGCGCGATGAAGAAACATCTATTTATCATATCACCGGTGTTGCTTCTGCGAAACAAACGGCCCCAGAAAGCCCTGTTCATAAAGGGGTTCAGACCTCGCTGTTTTAACCTGTTTCTTCAAAAAGTTAAAAAAAAAGGCGGGTCGATTTTTTTTTTATTTTTGTAAGCGAAAGAAAATCTTAAAAAACACTCAAATGCAAAAACAATTTCCAAGATTTGTCCCCAAAGAAAAGACGGCCTTTTTTCCCACGCTTCAGAAGAGAGTGAACGGATATTTTAAGGAAAACAACATTTCCAAGAATGCCAATTCAGAAATGGTTATTAAGACCATTATTCTGATGCTTTCTTTTATTGTGCCGGTGTTAATGATCAATTTTTTATTCCTTGCCCCCTGGGCCGTTTTGTTGTTGCATGTGATCATGGGTTTTGCGCTTGCCGGCATTGGGATGTCGGTAATGCATGATGCCAATCATGGCGCCTATTCCAAAAACATGAAAGTAAATAACTGGCTGGGATATTCGCTGAACATGATAGGCGGCATGGTTTTTAACTGGAAACTGCAGCACAATGTGCTTCACCACACTTATACCAATGTTCACAAGATGGACGACGATATCGCGGATAAACTCATCCTCCGTTTTTCCCCTCACGCCGAAGTGAAAAAGATCCATCGCTTCCAGTTCATCTACGTGTTTTTCTTTTATGGGATACTAACGCTGTATTGGTTTGTGGCCAAGGATTTTATTCAATATTTTAAATACAGGAAAGAGGGCACCAATCGTTTTACTAAAACAGAGAACAGGAAATATTTTGCCAGCATGGTCTTTTTAAAATTGCTTTTTCTTACCTATATGATCATACTGCCAATTACTGTGATGGGCTATTCAGCTTCCCTCATCATCGGCGGATTTGTTTTAATGCAGTTCATAGGCGGCCTGGTATTGGGCGTGGTGTTTCAACTGGCACATTCCGTGGTCGAAGCAGAGTTCCCGGTTCCAAACGATGCCAATATCATCGAGAATGAATGGGCTATTCACCAGATGAATACAACGGTTAATTTCGCGCGCCATAACAAGGTCGTTTCATGGTATGTAGGGGGGCTTAACTTCCAGGTAGAACATCATTTGTTTCCGAATATTTGTCATGTGCATTATCCCGAGATCTCCAGGATCGTAGAAGAAACCGCTAAGGAATTTGGTGTGCCGTATTTAGATACACCAAGTCTTAGAAAAGCTTTTGCCTCTCATCTGGAAATGCTAAAGCGATTTGGTTATGTGCCTGAACTGGACCTGGCAAAGATGTAGAGGATACAAAACAATTTATCCACCTATTCAAGCAGGGTAATATGTCCCTGAAGGTTTTTGGTTTTGCCGGAGTTGCTGGTCA
>JAZKFC010000009.1:84855-98623 GCA_040386615.1 Bacteroidota bacterium | reverse complement strand
AACGTTTGCTGAATTGGAAACGGGCACGGGCTTTTTTCTGACCGAATTTCTTACGCTCAACCATACGTGGGTCACGTGTAATCAATCCTGCGGCGCGCAAATCTTTTTTCAGATCAGCGTTCATTTCAACCAGGGCTTTCGCAATGGCCAAACGGATAGCCTGCGCTTGTCCGGTAATACCACCACCTGCTACGTTTACTTTTACGTCATACGCTTCGCGAAGGTTAGAAACCATCAACGACTGAGTAACATAATAATGTAAAGTTGGTGTTTTAAAATATTCTTTAAAATCTCTTCCGTTCACTTCAATATTTCCTGAACCAGCTGTTACGTAAGCACGTGCAACTGAAGTTTTCCTGCGGCCAGATGTATTAATTACTTCCATTTAATTTTTATAATTTATTGTGAAGCGAGCTTTGCTCTGCTTCATTATTATTTAATCTTGCTTAAATCTACTTTTTTAGGCTGTTGTGCCTCGTGACCGTGGTCAGTGCCCGCAAAAATACGAACATTCACATTTAAAGCCCTTCCTAATGGTCCTTTTGGCAACATCCCATGAATGGCATGTGTTAAAATCTCAGTAGGGTTCTTTGCCATGAGGTCTTTTGGAGTAGTAAAACGCTGACCACCCTGGTAACCAGTATAACGAACGTATTCTTTATCTGTTAATTTTTTACCGGTAAAGCGAACTTTTTCGGCATTGATAATGATCACGTTGCTCCCTGCATCTGCATGCGGGGTGTAGCTTGGCAGGTGTTTACCACGAAGTAACATGGCAACCTTAGAAGCCAAACGTCCAACTACTTCATTTTCAGCGTCTACAAGCAACCACTCTTTTTCGGCGGTAGCTTTATTCGCAAATTTTGTTTTATAACTTAATGCATCCACTTTGTAAAAATTTTAATCATTCCCTAAAATAGGGGGTGCAAATGTAACAAGTTTTTTTAACTGAACCAAACTTTTTCAGAAAATTACAGTAGTTTTTCAACATTTTATGCAAGATTTCACAGTAATTGTTCGCAAAGCTCCCCACTTTAAAAAAACCGGGATACAAATATACGCAATTAAAGGCGGTTTTTAAGGGTCTAAATTGAATGATCGCCGTTGTTTAGTCACAAAATTTTAGATACTTGCTTTTCAGCAAAAAAACCCGGGGCATGACAAAAAATCAGTTAAAATACCCTTTAGTACTGCGCGGTTGATAACACAATAGAGATCTCCGTTTATTATCTATAAATAAAGTCGGCGTTTTTTGAAGTCACCAAGCCAACTTCTTCAATCGTGATTTTCTTAAGAGCCGCTATTTTTTTTGCCACCTCTAATAAATAAACCGGTTCATTTCTTTTGCCCCTGTAGGGCACAGGCGCCAGGTAGGGCGCATCGGTCTCCAGCACCAGGTGTTCCAGATCCACCTGTTCAACCACTTTATCCAAACCTGCGTTTTTAAAAGTCACCACCCCCCCTATTCCCAGTTTAAAATTTCCAAGCGCAATTATTTTATTGGCCTGCTCCAGGTCGCCCGAAAAACAATGAAAAATGGCTTTTGGCAACCTGGGGAATTGTACCAGGATCTCGTAGATCTCGTCGAAGGCGCTGCGACAATGGATCACAATGGGATAGCCATAATCAAGGGCCCAGCCGATCTGGGTTTTAAAGGCGTGTTTTTGCTGCTCAAAAAAAGTTTTGTCCCAGTAAAGATCCAGGCCTATTTCACCCACGGCTGTGAACTTTCTTTTTGCCAGCCATTCATTAACAGTGGCCAGTTCAAGCTCAACTTTTTCGTTCACACTGCAGGGGTGTAAACCCATCATTGGGAAACAGTATTCAGGAAACTGAGCTTCCACCTCGAGCATACCTTCAACCGACGACGAATCGATGTTGGGCATGTAAAAGCGCGTAACGCCTTCTGAAATTGCCTTTTCGATTAATGCGCGACGGTCGGGCTTAAACTCTTCTGAATATAAATGCGTGTGCGTTTCTGTGAACATGTTAATTCAACGCGTCGAGTGCCACTTTTACAACGTTGGTCAACTCGTTTTTGCCCGCGCCACTCTGGCTCATTACTTTTAAACCGCAAAGCGTATTGAACAGGAATGAACTGTATGATTTGGGCGATTTGGAAAGCACCAGTACCTTACCGGCCTGCGCTTCGGCCAGCCAGCCTGCGAAGAGCTCCTGCACATTTTCTTTATTGTTGCAGATCACCTGCGAGGTTTTATCACAGTGCTTGCTCATTTCGGCAGCTGCATTTACCATCAGGCAACCGTTATCGTCGGGATGTTTCACCAGGTGATTCACCACTTCCTTAAATAAATACTCGATCTTTTCTAGGCCGTTCAGGCTTTTCTGATCTACCACAGCCATACTATCATCGCTTGCTTTTTTATAGAATTCGAGAGACTGAAGATATAAATTATGTTTGTCCTGAAAGGAATCGTAAAGACTACTCCTGCTAAGGCCTGTAGCTTTGAGGATCTCATCTATGGAAGTGCCGTTATATCCTTTTTGATGAAAAATGGTAGAGGCTGCTTCGAGTACTTTTTCTTTGTTGAATTGTTTAACTTTTGGCATAAGATAGGTTTGTAAATACAAAATTAATTATTCGGAACGAATATTCCAAACGTAGGTATTTACCCAACGTCTGTGCCTCGTTCAACGTAATATAAATAAACCTAACTTTATATGATGAAAAGTGCGTTGTGCCTCTTTTTCGTAAGCTTGTCTTACATGATCAATGCCCAGGGCCTTGATTTTGAATGGGCAAAACAATTTGGGTCTCAGGGGACTAAGACCAGCGGCCGGTCCATTACTTCTGACCCGTGGGGAAATGTGTTTAGCGTGGGGAGTTTCACGGGAAGTGTTGATTTTGACCCCGGACCAGGTGTGTTTACCTTAAATTCGGGAACAGTTAACAGTACTTTCATCTGCAAACTCGATTCATCAGGCAGTTTTTTGTGGGCCGGGAAAATCGGTATGTTCACTGGCTCAATTATCTCCGACAAATTTGGAAATGTGATCGTAATGGGATATCTTTTTATGTCACCGTATGACACTTTGGACGCAGACCCGGGTCCCGGCATTTTCCCGCTAACATCACCTCCAGGTAGCCGCATGGGCACCTGTATTATTAAACTTAATAACGCCGGCAATTTGTTATGGGCAAAAACATTTAACACCGCCGCCAACAGTGGTTATTGTACTGGAACATCTATTTGCCTTGATTCAAAACAAAATATTTACGTAGGAGGATTTTTCCAGATCCTTGCAAATTTTGGCCCTGGCAAAGGCGCCGAGCTCAACGGTACCTGGGTACCGATACAAAGTCGTTCGCCCTATCCTATCCCCTCATTTTTTATTTGCAGCCTTGACTCTTTAGGTAATTTCAGGTACGCAAAAAAGCAGTCGGAATACTCCACTGGGGCTGTCGTATGCACGCCGCAGGATGAAACAATATCTTTCATCACCAATTATCGAAATGTGTCGCATAATTACCAACCTGAATATTTGCACATACAAAAACGAGATTTCAATGGAAATCTTTTATGGTCAAAGATGTTTACATCTGGAACCAACCCCGACAAATCATCTATGTGGTGGGGTGTAGCAGACACCGACAAGGATGGAAATATTTGGGCTACAGGTTATTACACAGGAGCTGTTGACTTCGACCCGTACCCGGGATCTATTCGATATTTTCGTACCCTTAGCTTAAAAAGCACTTCTGTGTTTATACTTAAATTAAATCCGGAAGGAAATTTACAAAAACACGCTCTCCTGCGCGCTGCGCCCAATCAAACGCTGCGCACAAGCCAGATGTTTATCGATAAGGAGGGGGGCTGCTATCTCGGTGGCGAATTGGGGGGAGCCTTATATGTTAATTATGGGTCACCCTATACGAGCCTGAACATCAACCAAAATAACGGTTCGTTGGTAAAGCTTAACAAGGATTTACGACTCGAATGGGCCATGCAGATCGGTAAAAATTCACCATCGCGCCTTAACACCATGTGTGCTGATAATTTTGGCAACCTGTATTTGTCGGGCCATTTTTCGGGTTCCTGCGATTTTAGTTTTACTGCCGGGACTAACAATCACGCCGCAGTTGGGACAGAAGACGCGTACCTCCTGAAACTCAGGGGTCCGACAAATTCCCCATTACGGATGCGGGGAAAAGATCGTGTAAAATTTTTCGTGAGCCCGGAAGGCGAGCAGTTATTTTTGACTACAAGTTTTGAGGTGGCTCATGGACAATGCAGGATAATTGACGCAAGTGGGAAAGTTAGAGGCGACAAACGAGATGTAAACGGTACAGCCTTTACAATGGACCTGACAGGGCTCCAGCAAGGCTTTTATATTGTTGAGATTTCAGATGACCAGCACTATACCACGACAAAAATCATCAAAGATTGAGCAAATTCACTGTTCCGGGTTTCTTGTTTCGGGTTCAGAGTTTCGGTTTAAACTTTGAACTAATTTGAACCATGCGAATACTGAGCGCAGCCAAAGTGTGGACCACTTGAACAAATGCTATTTCATCCCCAGCCTGATCTTGGTGATCACTTTTTTGGTATAGAGTGGGAAATCCCCGTTCATCATCCAGCTGTAATAAGAAGGTTCTTTGGTGAACACCTCCACCACCGTTTTGTCTTTGTGTTTGCCGAATGAAAA
Organism: Bacteroidota bacterium; assembly: GCA_040386615.1. Classification (GTDB taxonomy): domain Bacteria; phylum Bacteroidota; class Bacteroidia; order B-17B0; family Aurantibacillaceae; genus Aurantibacillus. The sequence goes on along the minus strand of JAZKFC010000009.1, from coordinate 93,955 downwards.
AACGGCTTCGTTTTTTTCGTTGTAAACAATGCGGCCTGCCAGGTCCACATTTTTTGAACGCATGGTCAGTTCGGTTAATGCCGGAATATCGTTCACCACCGGGCAATATTCATTCCCTTTGTCATCCTGCATGGTTACACCTTCATATTTCTGCAACTGCGATTTAAAGATCTCGAACGTGGCTGTGACATCAGCTTCAGCGCTGTGCGCGTTCTCGAGGTTTTTGCTGCAATAAAATTTATAGGCAGCGCTTAAATTACGGGGTTCCATAAAGTGAAAAATATTCTGCACATCCACCAGTTTACGGCCTTCAAGGTCAAAATCAGCGCCGGCACGTAAAAATTCTTCGGCCAGTAGCGGAATATCATATTTATTCGAATTAAAGCCTGCAAAATCACCGTTACCAATAAACTTAAGCAGCTCGGGTGCCAGTTGTTTAAAGGTCTTTGCTTCAGCCACATCTTTGTCGAAGATGCCGTGGATCTTTGAAACCACGGCTGGAATGGGAATCTCAGGGTTTACCTTTTCGGTCCTGATCTCAGTGCTGTTATCAATATTTAATTTCAACATCGAGATCTCAACGATCCTGTCAGATCCAACGCTGAGGCCGGTAGCTTCAAGGTCAATAAAGATCAAAGGTTTGTTTAGTTTAACGTGCATGGTTGTTTTATGTGGAATAATTTTTAAATGATTTTTTAGTTTAAACAGGCTCGAGGTGTTTCAACACTTCTTCGGTTGGGTGAACCCCGGTAAAGAAGCTGTTGATGCGGTGAATAATACCTTCCAGCACAGAATCGGGGCATGAAGCGCCGCTGGTGATAATGACCTTTAAAGGCTTTTTTGCCGGCAGGTAATCATGGCTCAGCAGCAATGTTTTATTTGGATAATGATAATGCCTGATCGTTTTGTCATCGATAATTTCATGGGCCGATGAAATAAAATAGGTTTTGAATTTCTGCTCACACAGCTCCACCAGGTGGGAAGTATTGCTGCTGTTGTAACCGCCCACCACTATGGCCAGATCGGCGTCGGTCTTTAACAGGCCATAGGTAGCGTCCTGGTTTTCGTTGGTGGCATAACACAGGGTATCGCGGGTATCCCCAAAATGCTCAGCCAGGTTTTCGACACCATACTTTTCGATCATCACGGTCTTAAAATAATCGGCAATGGCCTGTGTTTCGGTTGCCAGCATAGTAGTCTGGTTGATCACGCCCAATTTTTTAAAATGTTCGTCAACACGCAGACCTTTGGTAAATTTTCCTTCAAACTCTTTTTCAAACTCCGCCTGTGTTTTTTTGCCAGTGATGTATTCTGCCAGCTTTCTGGATTCCTCCATATCGCGCACAATCACCACAGCTTTGCTGTCTAAAGCGCTACGTGAAAAAGTAGAGCGGGTTTCTTCATGGTTGTGTTTGCCGTGAATAATAATGCTGTGGTCTGTTTTGCCGATCTGTTCTGATTTTTTCCACACGCGCTCAACAAAGGGGCAGGTGGTGTTGTAGGACTCTGTTTTAATGCCTTTGTCGCTCAGCAATTGCAGGAGCTGCAAAGGCGCACCAAAAGCCGGGATCATCACAATATCGTCAGCGGTGAGGGTGTCGAAAGAAATAAGCTGCTCACCATGGGTGTTCTGCAAAAATCTTACTCCCCGTTCAGCAAGGTCTTTATTCACATCGGGATTGTGGATCATTTCGCTCAATAAAAAAATGCGTTTACCCGGATTTTCATCCAGGGCCTTAAAGGCGATCTCAATGGCATTTTCAACGCCGTAACAAAACCCAAAGTGGCGTGCGATGTAATACTGAACCGGGCCAAAATCAAGCAGTGTGGGGCTATTGTCCTTTTTACGGGGATCCTGGATCTTCCGGTATTGCTTCACTTTGGAGATGACAGGACTTCGGTAAAATTCGGGAACGTTAAAGGTTTTCATGTTTCAATACAGGTAACAAAGCTAGTTATTTTTTGTTTCGGGGATGATAACTTAAGATATTATCCCTGAGGAATTGTTTGTCGAGGTGGGTATAAATTTCAGTGGTGGTAATACTTTCGTGGCCGAGCATTTCCTGAACGGCCCGCAGATCGGCCCCGCCCTCCACCAGGTGGGTAGCGAATGAATGTCTGAAGCTGTGAGGACTCAGTACCTTTTTGATGCCGGCTTTTTGCGCCAGGTCTTTCACTATATAAAAGATCATGATACGTGAGAGTTTTGAGCCGCGGCGGCTCAGGTAAACAATGTCTTCTGATTTCTTTTTAACCGGTACCTGCACCCGCACTTTTGAAAGATAGCTTTTCATGAGTTTTTTTGCAACCGTGCCGATGGGGATCAGTCTTTCTTTATTTCCTTTGCCGGTAACTTTGATGTAATCGTTTTCGAGGTGCAGTTGCGAAATTTTAAGATCAACCAGTTCGCTCACGCGCAAGCCGCAACTGTAGAGTGTTTCGATGATGCTGTAATTACGTTCCCCTTCTGCAGTGCTCCTGTCGATACAGGCCAGCATGGCGTCAATTTCCTCCACACTTAAAAAAACAGGCAGTTTCCGGCCGAGCTTTGGTGTTTGCAGGAGTTCTGAAGGATTTTTCTGAATGTCGTTCTCGAGCATTAAAAATTTATAAAATGCCTTGATCCCTGAGATGATCCTGGCCTGGGTGGCCGCGGAAAACCCTAATTGTGCGATCCACTCTACAAATTGCTCCAATTGTTTTAATGAAATATCTCCGGGTTTGCGCCATCCCAGGAAACCCTCCGAATAATTCTCCAGTTTCTTCAGGTCGTCGAGATACGCTTCTATTGAGTTTTTTGACAAAGACCTTTCGAGCTGCAGGTACTGTTTAAAACGGATATGGTAGCTCTGCCAGCCCTTCATTATTATTGATTGTTACAGGAATTATTTTATTAATTTCAGCCTATGAAGATAGCAATTATTAACGGCCCAAATCTGAATCTTTTAGGCAAACGCGAACCTGAAATATACGGGAGCCAATCTTTTGAAGATTACCTGGTGAGCTTAAAAAATGAGTTCAAAACGGTTGATCTTCATTATTTTCAAAGCAATGTAGAAGGAGAGATCATTAACAAGATCCAGGAATTTGGTTTTTCATTTCAGGGTATTATTATCAATGCCGGGGCCTACACGCACACTTCTGTTGCCATTGCCGACGCCATTGCAGCCATTAAAACACCCGTTGTGGAAGTTCACATCAGCAATATTTTTGCCCGGGAAGATTTCAGGCATGTGTCGTATTTGGGAAGGCATTGTGTGGGAAGCATTAGTGGGTTTGGACTGAAAGGATATGAAATGGCTGTGACGGCAATCATAAACACCGTAATTTGATGATTTATAAAATAAAATATACTTTTAATAAACCGGCTCAGAGGTTCGCCTATCCATAGCATGTGAGTTAGATAACCGAAGGTTTGTGACGGGTATAAGGTAGTTACCACGCATAGGGCGGACAGCCGACAAATTTGACAAATGGAACGCAGAACATTGACAATCATTTTAGGTATTGTGCTTTTCACTTTAGGCATTCCATTAATTTTTATGTGGACCTGCGCAACTAGTGGCTCAAATAGTAGGTATTGGCAAATTGACGGCTCAGGACTTTTTATCATCTCCAAAGACTCATTACAATCTGAGCATTATCATTTTTTCAATTCAAAATCTGGGCTGGACACTTCCAAAACTCTTTCGGCTCTCATATATTTTGACACCGAATACTATGCCGAACCAGCAAGCAATAACTCAATGTTATCCGCAGCTCCAGAACCAGGTCGTGGGGGAAATACTCAGAAAATAACTGCGCTCAAAATTTTTGCTTCCGACTTCTACAAGACGGACTACAAAGACGTTTCGGACTTCTTCACAAACGACTCGACATCAAATTATAATGACCTAAGACACGTAAATTTTCAATTATACAAGAATTATCACGGGAACATCGGCTATCATCCTCACGTTGCTTATCTATTTAATAACACAAATCATTTGGTTTACTGTTTCAATCAGGACAATTCACGTTTCGACGACATCGGCGACGATAGTAATTTCATCAAATTTAAAATTGACAAAAATTTATTCCGACAATTCAACCGACTTTTTAAATTAAAGCTTAAAGTTGGACTATCGGACAAGACAATTGAAAGGACTTACTTTTTTAGCATTAAATAAACTGTGTGTGCCCTACGACGTGGTAACAGCAACTAATGGCCATTGGGCGGATTCGGGTCATCGCCGCGCGCTATTAACAAGGTCGCTTCGCGAATTTTTATTTGCGGCGGCTAATAAACATTGGTATCTTTAAATAACCTTTTGTCGGTTAAGAAAGTTGAGTGTTCCAAAAGCCCAACGGCCATTAGTCGCAAAACGTTAGGGGTAATACCCCCAGAAATTGTAATGACAAGAAATTTTATATTAATTATTTTGCTTTTGACAATTAAAAGCGGCGTCGGACAGACGAGCTTGGCGACACTATTTACCGGACAATGGAAAAATTGCGGAGACTATTCGTTAAGCAGTAAATCAATCCTTCTATTCAAAACCGCTTCGGACACTTGTGACGCATTAGGAGGCAGTTGCCCTCAGACAAAATGGGACGTTCAAAAGGCGGACTCTTCAGGTTATTTAAAGGCAGTTACGGTTTGTTCTTGCAAGACTAAATTACTTTTAACATGTGGCACGACACAATTAATGCTTTCGTGGTCCATTGATGAGAAAACGAAAACTGTAAAAATCTCGAACGGGTCAAAAGGCTACCTTTTCAAAATAAAGACATTAACAAAAGACAAACTTGAGCTTATTAAAGTTTGACGGGTGACAAGCTGTGTGTGGTGCACATACCCCTAACAGCAGCTACCCGGCCAGCCCGGACAGAGGCAGTTTCTGTTTATGCAAATGCTGTTTAAAATAAGGCGTGCTTCGCACCTGGACATAGTGGCGCATTTGCTCAAATTATTTTAACTTCACGGAGACAAACGGACATTATAGCAGCAGACTTGGCTCAGGAATGGGGCTGGCGGCTAGCGGCAGTCCGTTAGCAGCAAGCGTATCGGACGACACAGACACTGACAATGAAGAAGAAAATAATTATCGTAGCAACAATTTTAGGACTAACAACAACAGCATTTGCAATGGGACTTTTTGACAAATTATTCGGTAAGACAAATACCGAACAACAAACAGCCACTTCACAGCCCAAAGTTGGACATCAAGAAGAGTGGGAGTTTTATTTCAGCAACGTAAACGACAAGTTAGGTTCACTGTTTGTTGACCTTGGACTTCGCAAAGTTGCACCAATGGCAGACAAACCGAATGTTGTTTGGGTTTCTATTAAAATGAATAACCCAAGAGAGGACGGACTTTCATCACAAGAGGAAAGCGGAAAACTTGGAGAGATTGAGGACGCATTGGTTGACAAAATTATATCCAAACATAACTCCATTTACGTTGGACGACTTACTTCAGCAGGCGACAGAGATTTGTATTTCTATTTTGGCGACACAACACTTTACGACAAGACAATTTCAGAAGTTATGGTTGCTTATCCCAAATATCAATTCGACTTCGGCTCAAAAGAAGACAATGAATGGGGCGGCTATTTTGACTTTCTCTATCCGTTGCCACAACAATTTCAAAGTATTCAAAACAGACGAGTAATTGAACAATTAGAAAAAGGTGGCGACAAGCTTACAAAAGCAAGGGAAGTGTTTCATTGGATTTACTTCAAGTTGGACAGCGACAGAGAAAAGTATTTAGAGAAAATAAAGAATGACAATTTCTTAATCGTAAGTAAAGACAGCGACAAGTCTTGGGGCGAGTTTGCTTACCGACTTCAAATAAAACGAGTTGACAAAGTTGACCAAAACAGCGTTGACGAATACGTTATTTATTTGTGGAAACTTGCAAACGAATTAAACGCAGAATATGACGGTTGGGAAACATCAATTGAAAAGGACTAAACTATGACGACAGACAGAACGCCAGCCGCTAACAAGGGGTTTGCGATAGCGGGGGTTCCGTGATTCGCAGACACATTTGTGCAAGGTGGAAGTTCAGTTCTCCGAATGAAGTTTAGTGATAATAAACCCCGACATCGCAAACCCCCAAAACGTTACCTCAGGGAACCATAGCATTTCAATTCAACACCTCCAAACTCCCCAATCCCTCCCTTAACACTTCGAGCTCATCTTTGCTGCAATCTATCACCGTTGAAGGATAGATGTTTCCGAAACCCCCGTCGATGATGAGATCCACTTTGTCTTCATATTGCTGGTTAATAATTTCAGGATCGGCAAAATACTCAACGATATCGTCTGACGTATCCACCAGGCTGGTTGAGATCAGCGGATTACCCAGGGCTTCGACAATTTCTTTGCAAATGAGGTTGTCCGGCACACGGATGCCTACTGTTTTTTTATTTTGTTTTAATAATTTAGGCACGTTGCCATTGGCTTCGAGTATAAAGGTATAGGGGCCCGGCAATGCTTTTTTCATTACCCTGAAAATATGATTGGGGATGGCTTTTGTAAATTCTGAAAGATGACTGAGGTCGGAGCAAACAAAAGAAAAATGCGATTTTTCGGGTTTAATGCCCTTGAGTTTGCAGAGTTTTTCAACCGCCTTGGGATTAGTAATATCGCAACCCAGGGCGTAAACCGTATCCGTTGGATAAATAATGATGCCGCCGTTCTTTAAACAATCAACCACCTGAGAAATTGCAGGAGAAGAAATATTATTTTCATTGAGGCGGAGCAACATTAGGTGAAGTTACGCAACATATTCAGATGAAGCAAAGCACCTTTACTTCATGGCACTCACCCTGGCCAATTCCTTCTTAAGAATAACAATAAGGTCGTTCATGGAATTGGGTTTAATGATAAACTGCGCGGCTCCCAAAAAGATCATATCGGTTTTGTCCTTGGCATCGGTAGAAGTGCTGTAAATCAAAACGGGGATTTCTTTGAGGCGATCGATATTTTTGATCTTCTTTAAAAACTCACGGCCGTTCATGAGTGGCATATTCAGGTCAAGGAAAATGCAATCCGGCAACTCATTGCGGTTGAGGATCTCAAAAGCCTGTGAGCCGCCGTTAGCAGTGGCTACTTCAACCGCTATGTCCAGTGACGCTACGGCCATTTTAAAAACTTCCTGGTCATCCACGTCATCGTCAATCAGCAGGCATTTAATGGTGTTGTTTTGCATTGGATAAAGATAAAAACTAATTGCTAATTCTCACATCAAAGCTGCTGCCAACAAATTTTTTCGCATCTAGTTAAAAAAACACAACGATATGCAAATTAATGTTAAACCCTAACGACAAAGTTAAACAATTAAAAGAACCGCCAGCTCGCCTGCCTCTCCTATCATAACAAACATTTCAATGATAAAGGAAACGAAATATTTAACGCCGGGAATTACGTTCCATGCTCTATCACCCTTTTTGCCCTGTAACCTTTTACACTTTTTGCATTACCTTTAAATTACACACAACCCATATGAGCAGATACCTACTCCTGTTCTTATTATTTTTTATCTCCTTAACGGCTTTCACACAGGCGCCGGATCTGCGTTTGCGGGGCAACGTGTCAGACAGCAGCCAAACGGCCGGAGTACCTAACGTGTTGTTAATGGCCATCCGTTTTAGTGATTCTACCCTCGTTAATTTTTCAAGAACCAACAGTAAAGGATTTTTCACTCCTATTACAATTCCGGTTGACACCTACCTTGTTATTTTATCACATCCGGCATTCAGCGATAAGACCTACCTGCTCGTTCCGTCAAAAAAAGACACTGCCTACAACTTTAAAAACGTGATGCTTCCCCCAAAAACAGTTGTTTTGAACGAAGTGGAGATCATTGCCTACAAAGACAAAAGTTATTACAAGGGCGATACCCTCATTTTTACCGCCGATTCGTTTAAGACCGCACCCAATGCCACTGTAGAGGATCTTTTGAAAAAGCTGCCGGGCGTGAGAGTAGACTCAAAGGGAAAAATAACCATACAGGGCAAGGAAGTTGACCAGGTACTGGTAGATGGGGACGAATTTTTCGGTAGTGATCCAACCGTTGCCACAAGGAATTTGAATGCAGCCTCCATAGAAAACGTGCAGGTTTACGATAAAAAAAATGAGAGCACTGCGGAGGGGCAGAATGAAACCCTCAAAGTTGTGAATCTCAAAATGAAAGAAGATGCCAAGAAAGGGTATTTTGGAAAAGTTTCGGGCGCCAGCGACTTCCAGAAATTTTACGAGAATGAGTTTCTAGCAAACAGGTTTAAGGGCGGCATAAAACTATCGGTGTTTGGTATCGTGGCCAATACTCCCAAACAAGCTTTTGACTGGAGCGAAACCGACAAATATGGCCTGAGCAATGAGCAACCCTGGTCGTATAACGAAGAAACCGGCAACTGGACACAGAACAGCGCCAACGGCAAAGGCATACCGCAAACACTTAAAACCGGGTTCTACTTTAACGACAAGATCAGCAAAAACACCAAGATCAATACCGACTATACATTCAATCAAAATCAACTTGAATCGGGCACTGAAACAAATACCCAGTTTTTCCTGGAGGATACCAGCTACACCAACAAGCAGGTGATCAATAAAATTTCTAAAAACCAAACACATAATTTTAATTTCCGGCTGGTACAAAAACTGGATTCACTCACCGAATTAACAGTGGTACCAAAATTAAAATATGCCATTGTTGAAAATGCGGGCATTCAGACCGATGGCTTTATTTCGGAAGAAAATATACTCACCCGCGAAACAAAGATCGCGAACAACAACAGGACAGAAACCATGGATGCCAACATCCTGCTAAGACTGAACAGGAACTTTATGAAAAAAGACAGGACGCTGGCCCTCACCTACCAGCCGATCTACAATACCGGAAATAATGTGACAAGACTAACTTCAAACTTCTATTATTACCAGGGTCAGCTGGCCGATAGCAGCAGTATGCAAAGGCGAACGCAGGAAAATTATAAACTGGAACACAACGCCACAATGGTATATGTTGAGCCACTGAGTAAAAAATTTAAAACGGAGGTGAACTACAATTTTGGTTATACCGAAAGTAACAACAACAGGCAGACCTAC
>JAZKFC010000009.1:9634-84845 GCA_040386615.1 Bacteroidota bacterium | reverse complement strand
TTTTAATCCAATACTCTCTAATAATTTCGACAATAAGCGCGTCATCAACCGCACCGGAGCCAAATTAATTTACGAAGTAAAAAAATACAAAATAAGCATAGGAAGCAATTTCAGGAACGTACACCAGGAGAACGTGAACCTGACCACGGGGAAGAAACTGAGCCTTGATGTGAACAATGTGTTACCCCTGGCATCGTTTAATTACCGCATTAATCAGGGGTCCAACCTGCAGATCTTTTATAACACTTCATCACAGCAACCCGATCTGCAGCAGATGCAGCCTGTGATTGACAATACCGATCCCAACCGCATTACTTTGGGCAACCCTGACCTAAAACCTACATTTGGTAATAACGTAACACTGAACTATTATTTTTACAAGGGCATCAGCGATGTGAATTTTTATTCAGGCTTTAACGCCGGCACGGTTAACAGGCAAATCTCTTACGCTACCTCATACGACTCACAGGGCAAAGCCACCAGTCAGCCGGTGAACATCAATGGCAATTACAATAGTAACTTTTACCTTGGCGGCGGTTTCCCGGTGTTTAAACGCTTCATGAAAATCTATTACAGTTTAAACGGTGAGCACAATAACAGTGTTTCGTTGGTGAACGGCGTCAGGAACGTTTCGCAGAATTCGGGCCTCACCCCTGGCCTCCAGTTCGAAAAAAACATCCCGGATAAATTCTACATCAATCTTGGGGGCAACTACACCTATAGCATCCCTAAATCAAACATTAGCGCGCAGTCCAACCAGCCGTATTATTCATACAGTCTCGAGGGAACTGTGACCGTTAAGCTGCCGAAAAAATTCTCAATCAGCGCCGACTGCAATTATACCAACAATGGCAACCGTACACCCGGATATAACATCAGCTACTTTATCCTCAACGGATCGGTGAACAAAACATTCTTCAAAAACGAAACCCTCATACTTTCATTGCTGGCCAACGACATCCTCAACCAAAACATCAGCAACACACGCTTTATTTCAAGCAACCAGATCGTGGACACAAAAACCCAGATCATCAAAAGGTATTTTTTACTGAAAGTGGTTTTTAAATTCAATAGTCAGAAAACAAAGGAAGGAGATGGTGATGAATAAAAAATTGTTTTCCTTATTTTTTACAGTCCTGTTTTTTTTACCGGGTTTTTTATTGGCGCAGCTGACTTCCGCAAAAATCACCTATGAACGAAAGACCAACCTTTACAAAAAGTATAAGGAACATGATGTAGAAGACTGGATGAAGGAGGAAGATAAAATCAAACTGGAGTATTTTGAATTATTTATTTCAGACACGTGTTCGATCTTTAAGCCACAGGACAGCGACCTGAAAGAGAAATTCAGCTGGGCAACCGCTAAAAACACGGTGTACCAGGATTTTAACAGGCATACCCGTTACATGGTCAAAACTATGTGGGGAGAAGAACTGCATTTAACGGACAGTTTGTTCAAACGCAAATGGCAGATCACAGAGAGCAATCGCAAGATAGCGGGTTATGCCTGCCGTAAGGCTTATTGGCAGGCAAACGACAGCACCCGCATTTACGCCTGGTTTAGTTACGATATAGTGCCTTCAACCGGACCCGAGAGTTTTAATGGTTTGCCCGGCACTATCCTTGGCCTGGCCACAGAGGATGGAGGCGTTGTTTATTTTGCCAAGAAAGTAGAGATTATTAAGGTGGCGCCGGAAGTATTTGTGATCCGTAAAAAGAAAAAGATCTACACCATTCCTGAATTGAAAGCCCAAATGACCAAAGAGTACGGTAAGGAAAAATGGTTTAAACGCATGATGAACGAACAGTTCGGAATCTGGTAAACGTGACTATTTGATCGTTTTTAGGCCTCTATCTGCGCTTTTGAGATATACTTTGAACAACCGGTTTCTTTCTTTATATTTATCCCCACAACCGTCCTCCCACTTTAAAATGAAAACAAGGCCTCTTCCATATTTAATGGCTTTTTTGCTTTTTATGACCTGTACGGGTTTAAGCGGACAAAATGCCGGCTCTAAAGCGGTTAAGGGTAGCGCGGCATACCCTGAGAGTTTTACCGTTGTGAAAAAAGATTTCGACCGTTTGTTTTTATACAAACCCGACGAACTGGTGTCAAAGAACAATCCCTATCTGGATAAAAGCCGTGTAAAAATGAACGCCAGGAACGGGGACATGAAATTCTTAAAATTAAAACTCAATTATTTTAATGACGCGGTTTTTATGGTGCAGGTAAATGGCAACGCGTCAACACAGGCCTTTATTGTATCGGGCGACAAGTCTGTTTTTTATAAAGGTCACTTTGAAAAAAATGATCTGGTGATGAAAAAATGCACGGAAGATGATATTGTTAACGAATAAAATTTTAAAGTCTGTATAATTTAGGTCGCATAATGAAAACAAAACACTTATTTCTTTTTGCGGTCTTAGTTTTTTGTCAACGTTTATTTTCGCAGATCCCTCAGCTGAACAGCGATCCCAACATCACCAACAAGGTGATCTATCTTGACTTTAACGGCCAGGTAGTGAGCGGCACCCTTTGGAATTCAGGAAATACAATTAACGCTTTGGCTTCAACCATCAGCACCCTCAATATGATCCAGGTATGGAAAAGGGTTTCTGAAGATTTCAGGCCTTTTGATGTGAATGTGACCACAGACTCGGTAAGGTTTAACAACGCAACAACAACCCTGCGCACGCGGGTGGTGATTACGCCCACCAGCGCCTGGTATGGAACTGCAGGCGGTGTGGCTTACCTTAATAGTTTCAGCTGGGGTGGCACTCCGGGTACGCCCTGCTGGGTTTTTGAAAACCAACTGGGTTATAATGCCAAGTATATAGCTGAAGCTTGTTCACACGAAGCAGGTCACACTTTAAGTTTACGCCACCAAAGCACTTATAGCGTTGGTTGTGTAAAAACAGCTGAATACAACCCGGGCCAGGGCACCGGGGTAACAGGCTGGGCACCCATTATGGGTGTTGGCTATTACAAAAATGTGACCACCTGGTTCAACGGCACCAGTTCGAGCAGTTGTACTACCATTCAGTATGATCATGGCAGCGGGTCACCCGGCATCACAGGTGCCAATTACCTGAGTTTTTTACCCGACGATGTGGGCGACAATTACCTTACCGGCAAAACACTGAACCTGGTAACATATAACCTTGTTGATTCAGGCATCATTACCACGCCAACGGATGTGGACGTATATAAATTCAACATTTGCAACACCCGTGATATTACAATCGCGGCAAAGCCCTGGGCGCTTGACACCACAGCTTACAATGGTGCCAATCTCGATGTGCGTTTTCAGCTTTTTAATTCCGCCAATACCCTCATAGCAACCGATACCCTGCTCACAAAATTAAATACATTGTCGGCCGTTACCTTAACCCCCGGCGATTATTATTTCACCATAGACGGAGGCGGCTCGGCTAACTACAGCGATTATGGCAGTATAGGAAAATACTACCTCAATATCAAAACTACTGATCCTCCGTTTATCACCAATACAATAGTAGCGAGCCCCACAACCTGTGTAGGCCAAAGCACAAGCTTCAGCGCCACTTCTAACGCGGCGCCGGTGTACTGGCTCTGGAATTTTGCAGGTACCTCTCCAACCATTTCAATTATCAGTACACCAGTGATGGTCTTTAATTCTGCCGGCATCTACACCGTTTCTTTACACGCGTTCAATAATCTTTATGCGAGTTGCGTGGTCACACAGACAATTAATGTTGGCGCCCTGCCAACGGTTACTGCTAGCGCCGACAAGACCATCTGTCCCGGCACAGGCATCAATCTTAACGCAGGAGGCACCATTTATTATAACTGGCTGCCTGGAAACCTTGCAGGCCCTATTGTGCTGGTGAGCCCATCGGTAACAACGGTTTATACAGTAACGGGCAGCAATGGCATGTGCGGCAACCAGGCGCAATTAACGGTGAGCGTGACGCCAACTTTCACAGTTGGAGTGGTTTCGGGCAGCACACTGTTATGCTTTGGGCAAACCACCACTTTAACGGCATCGGGAGCCAACACTTATACTTTTTATCCGGGCGCTATGATCGGCAGTACGGTTACAGTAGCACCAGTGCAAAACACCAATTACAGTGTTACAGGAAGCAACGGCTTTTGCACCAAGTCATCCTCGCGACTGATATCAGTGAGCCCTGACTTTATTTTACAGTTAAACGTCGGCGATACCTTATTGTGTGAAGGAGAAAACCTCACAATGACAGCCTCAGGTGCTGTGAACTATACTTTTTATCCCGGTGGCATTACAGTGAACCCAGCGATTTTGACACCAACAGCCACCACGGAATACACCATCACCGGGAGTAATGCCGATAATTGTGTTCACCAGGCTACCGCGATTTTGTGGATAACAATTTGTGAAGGCGTCACGCATATTGAGAACAGCGGCGCCGACATCAACATATACCCGGTTCCGGCTTCAGCAGAAATAATGATCGTTGCCAACAGGGCACTTTTGAAAATAGAAGTGGTGAACGTGATAGGCCAGGTATTATATGAACAACAACAAGGCGGACAAAAGCTTCAGGTTGATGTTGCCAGCTGGCCAAATGGTGTGTATCTACTAAGGGTGCATTTTAATAACAATAAAACAGCGACCAGGAAAGTCATCGTGCAACATTGATCGTGACCCCAACATTGATTTTTTTTCTAGATCTTCGTTTCTCTCAAAACCTTTAGCGTTCTTTCGAGCATTTCATTCGTAAAATCGAGATGTGTTACCAGGCGGATCGTTTGTTTACCAAATGCCGAGATCTTTATATTTTCTTTGGCCAGAAGTTTTTCAAAAGCCTCGCCGCTGACCAGCTGTTTATTCAAATTAAAAATTACAATATTGGTATAAACGGGCAATACCGACTCTACGAAAGGCAGTCCGGATAATTCCTTTTCAATTTGTTTTGCCTTGAGGTGATCTTCTTTAAGTCGCGTTACATTATTTTTGAGCGCATACAAGCCCCCGGCTGCCAATATACCGGCCTGTCTCATACCACCACCGAATAGTTTCCGCACACGCCGCGCATTTTTAATAAACTCGTGATCACCAAGCAACAATGAACCCACGGGTGCACCGAGGCCCTTCGACAAACAAATGGAAATGGAATCAAAGTACTTTCCTGTTTCTGCGGGACTTTCCTTTGTTTCGGTTAATGCGTTAAAAATACGCGCTCCGTCGAGATGCAACTTTAAATTTTTAGAGCGGCATAATTCCTGAATGGGTTTGATTTGTGCACCGGTATAAAAACTTCCTCCCGCCCTGTTTACTGTATTCTCGAGGCACACCAGGCTTGTGCGTGTGAGCCAGTCAAAATCAGGGTTAATGGCTCCTTCAATGAGCTCAGTGCTTAGCCTTCCTTCATCACCATGCAGTAACCTGGCCTGAACGCCTGAATTTGCAGAAATACCACCTCCTTCATAATTATAAATATGTGAGTTCACATCACAGATGAGATCATCACCCGGCCTGGTATGTACTTTGATGGCGATCTGGTTCGTCATGGTGCCACTCGGACAAAACAAGGCCGCTTCCTTGCCGAACAATTTCGCCGCATAATCCTGCAGTTCGATAATGGAAGGGTCTTCACGAAAAACATCGTCGCCCACTTCGGCATTCATCATGGCCTCCATCATGGGGCGTGAGGGGCGTGTTACCGTATCACTGCGCAGATCTATTGTACTCATGAGGGGGCTTTGTTTTATTAAAATTTATTCTACAAAGTTTAAATGTAAGATAAAAATTAAAAAAATGCGAAGAATAAATACCGGTACTTTTATCAATGTCTTTGATAAACAGGTGCCAGTTCATTCCTGCGGAAATATTTGAAGTGACCTTACAATCTAAGTTAAACACCAGGCCCATTTTTTGGACATTCTGTGTACGGCTAAAAGGTCCTAACCATGTCCAATAAGTTGAATCGGTATTATTTTTACCGATCGTATCCCGCTTAGTAGAATAATACTTGTCGCTGCTGTATGAGGCAGGAGACCAACTCACACCTGCGCCGAACGCCAACGTCTTTATGTGGTATCTATAGCCACCCAGCAACCAATAGCTGTAGGCGTGGCCATATAAAACGCTTTCCGGCAGATCGTCTGTTTTAGAGTATTTCAGTCTGTGTCTTTTTTTAAATGTAACAGCCGTACCACCTTCAAAAAACACCGAATGCCTGGCCTTAAAAAAATACTCAACCTGCAGGTTCAGCTCCAGCGGTGTTCCCTCGCCGTAGAACTCTTCAAACAAACTCGCGTGATATGCGTTTAAAAAGCTCCATCCAAACCGCATGTAAATATTTTTTGTTTCGTCCGGGTACAATTGTCTTTTCCGAATGATCTTCTGCCTGACGGTATCATAGGTGAAATAATTGTTCTCGCGATACGCAAAGCGGTTAGGACAACAAAGATCGACAATGTGTGCCACAGGAAAAAAGGGGTAGATATTACCAAAAACAAATTCCTTACTTAACCTGCTTCTTAGATAATAGTTAACGCGCGAAGAATCATTCAGCACGAATTCCATCCGGAGATTTTGCCTGCTTCTTTTTACCAGCCAGGCTGTATCGAAGTCGAAAGTTTTCGTGGCTTTGTCGATATGAACCAACCTGAGCGTAGAATCGCAGTTTACATGAATAATTTGGAATTTCTCATTTAAGATCGTGGCACAGGACGAAAACAAAAAAGGGATTACCGAAATAAGGATATAACTTATTTTGCTGTTGATTCGCATCGCCTGAATAATTCCTGATAATAATGATATAGCTAAGATATCAATAAAATGCACGTGAAATCGGGGTATTGTTATCCGTTATTCGTTATTGGTTATCCGTTAACAAATAACGTATCACCCCAAATCAATACTTCCAGAGTTTCAGTAACTTTTCCTTGAAGCGTTCTTTTGGTAAAAAATTATGCTCGAGGTCAACGTTCATCGGAACCGGCGTATCCAAGCTGCCCTCACGCATCACAGGGGCATCGAGGTAAGTAAAACAGTTCTCGGTAATTAATGAAGCGATCTCCCCTCCTATTCCACCGGTTAAAGTATCTTCATGAATCACTATGACCCTGCCGGTCTTTTTTACAGAAGCGTAAATTGTTTCGGTATCCAGTGGCGCAAGGGCCCTCAGGTCAATCAGGTCGGCTTTAAGATCAGGATTTTCGTTTAATGCTTCAAGGGCCCAGTGCACGGCCAAACCGTAAGCCACAATCGTGAGGTCATCGCCTTCTCTCACCAACCTTGCCTTGCCAAAAGGAATGGTATAATACCCCTCGTTCACATCTTCGGTAATACTCCTGTAAAGGGCTTTGTGTTCAAAATACATCACGGGATTAGGATCTTCGAACGCGGCCAGTAACAAACCTTTGGCGTCGGAAGGAAAAGCGGGATAAGCTATTTTTAAACCGGGTGTTTTAAAGAACCAGGCTTCGTTGCTTTGGCTATGAAAAGGACCAGAGGCTGTGCCAGCGCCGGTTGGCATCCTTACTACCACATCGGCGTTCTGATCCCAGCGGTAGTGGCTCTTGGCAAGATTATTCACGATCTGGGTCATGCCTTCGCTCACAAAATCGGCAAACTGCATTTCAACCATGGCTTTACAACCGTTTATAGATAATCCAAAACCGGCACCGAGGATCGCGCTTTCACAGAGGGGCGTATTCCTTACTCTTTCTTTTCCGAACTGCTCAACAAAACCTTCGGTGATCTTAAACACACCACCATAATCGGCAATGTCCTGGCCCATTAAAACCAGGTTGTCGTGCTTTTGCATGGCCAGCCTGAGGCCGCTGCTAATGGCATCAATAAAACGAATGCTGGTCTTGTTACCGGGATCATTGCTGCTATCGGCAATCGATACCGGTTCGTACATTTCTGCCAGTTCTTTTTTTGTATCCGGTGAAGGATTTTGTTCAGCAAAAGCAATTTCGAGTCCGGCTTCAATTTCTTTTTTTATGGTGGCCCTTTTTTCCTCAATGATCTCTTCAGTTAAAACACCTTCGTTCAACAGAAATTTCTCAAAAGTGGTAACCGGATCTTTCCTGCCCCAAACATCAAACAATTCCTTTGGAACATATTTTGTACCGCTTGCTTCCTCGTGACCACGCATACGAAATGTAACACATTCGAGGATCACTGGGCGCGGATTTTCACGCAGGTCTTCTGCCAGGTTTTTTACTGTCTCGTACACCTTTAAAATATTGTTTCCGTCGATGCTGATGCCTTCTATGCCATAACCAATTGCTTTATCAGCGAAGGATTTGCATCTGAATTGTTCGTTACTGGGCGTACTCAGCCCGTATCCGTTGTTTTCAATAACAAAGATCACGGGCAGGTCCCACACAGCTGCGGTGTTAATACTTTCGTGAAAGTCGCCTTCACTGGCACCACCATCGCCACTGAAAACCACGGTCACCTTTTTATCTTTTCTGAGTTTTGCCGCGAGGGCAATGCCATCGGCTACTCCCAGCTGGGGGCCCAGGTGCGAGATCATTCCCACGATCTTAAATTCCTGGGTGCCAAAATGAAATGAACGGTCCCTGCCCTGTGTAAAACCGCCGGGTTTTCCCTGGAACTGCGAGAAAAGCCTGTTTAAGGGGATGCCACGTGTTGTGAAAACACCAAGGTTGCGGTGCATTGGTAAGATGTACTCGTCTTTATCAAGCGCGGCTGCAATACCAACAGAAATAGCTTCCTGCCCGATGCCGCTGAACCACTTTGAAATTTTTCCCTGGCGAAGAAGTAAAAGCATTTTTTCTTCGATCATCCTCGGCTTTAAAATACTGTGGTAAAGGTCTGAAAGTATATTGTCCTTGTGTTTCCTGCGATCAAACTTCACGGGCATTTCAGCGGTTATCATCATTCTTGTTTTATTTTCCGTTTAATAATACGTTAAACCCCACGCCAAAGCATAACCAGGTCATGAGGTATTTATTACGAGTGGTTCTTATTTCTTCGAACTGGTTAAATCTCGGTCCCTTTGGATCGAAGTGCCGGAACGTCGTGGTATAACTTAACATCAATGAAAAACTCAGTCTTCGCTCAACAATAAAATTCGCGCTGATTTCAGGTTGTAAATAAATCGAATTAAAATTTTCAGGACTTGGAGGATAGTTGTAACGACTCGTATCAGCGTTAACATTTAAATAATTGTTCATCATCAACCCGGTATTGAGGGCATAACTAAAATATCCCTTTTCTGAAAAAAACTTATCATAGCCAAGCTTCACAAATGCACCGTGACCAAGTAAACGTGTATTGTAAGACAGGGTTCCGTTTTTTGCACGGTAAAAAACAAACACTTCTTTGTTATTCTGAAAATGGGTGTTCTGGTAGCCAACCCCCAGGTAAACATTGCTAAATAACCGAAGGTTGACAGACAAATTAGCTTCATAAAGACCCGAGAAGCTCGTACGAAACATTTTGCTGCTGACAGTCTTTGGAATGCCAACGTTTGCCCGTACGGTAACCAGGGCATTTCTTTGCTCAGGTTTTTGTGAAAAACAGCAAAGTGAAATACACAAATGTATCAGGATGGCGAGGTTCCGCATATGGTGTTTAAAGATAAAGCTTTATTGACGAATTAAAAAAGCTAAAACTTGAATTTTATAAGCAGATTGTTTTCCTAATTTTGTCGCAGGCATATAACATCACGGCGTTGAGCCTCCTAAACTTTTCTGATAATGAACCTTTTCAAAATTATATTTCCATTTCTTTTTCTGATCTTACCAAAGTTGGCCGGGCAAACTGAAAGCGCCCCGATCCTGAGTACGAAGGTGCTGGATTATTTATCTGACAACCCTAAATTTACAAGCCTCGATTCCGTGGTGGAACGTGTGGTGACGAGATTTATTCAAAGTCCCGAAAATTGCGGCATCAGCATTGGGGTCTCAAAAAACGGCAGCAATTTTTTTTACAATTATGGTGAAACAAAAAGAGGGTCGCGACAAATTCCAACGCCTAACAGCATTTACGAAACCGGCGCGGTAAGCAAAACCTTTTGCGCAATTATTCTCGCCCAGGCCGTAATTGAAAAGAAAATTGACCCAGAAGAGGATATCAGGAAATATTTACCGGGAAAATATGCGAACCTGAGATATGGCAGATCCTTCATTAAGATCAAACATCTTGCCAATCATACCAGTGGCCTGGCAGCCATTCCCGACGACCTGAAATTAAAACCCGGGTTTGACTCACTTAACCCATATAAACACTATACCAGGGAAATGCTCCTTGAATATCTAAAACAAATAAAACCCGCTGCTGAACCGGGAACGGTTTGTAACTATTCGAGCATGGGTATGGCGTTGCTGGGCATTATTTTAGAAAACGTTTACCAGCAGCCTTTTGAAAAATTGGTTAAGGATAAGGTCGCTGTTCCAAATCACATGAGCTCAACCGGCATTAATTTAACCGCAGACCAGTTGCTGAATTTTACCGAAGGCCATAACGGTTTCGGCATCGCCACACCTCACTGGGAATTTGACGCTTTTGCACCCGCGGGGGCGTTGAAGTCAAGCAGCAGCGACCTGCTTAAATTTCTTGATTACAATTTGTCAGGAAAAGATGTAGCCACCAGGTTGTCGCATGAAATAAGTTATAGCGGACGCGAAAATGTGGCAATGGCATGGTACGTGAAAAAAAACGAGAATGGCAATTTGTTTTGGCACGATGGCGCCACCTATGGTTATGGCTGTTTTGTTGGTTTTATTAAAGAAAAAAATTGTTCTGTAGTGATCCTCGCCAATTCATCAACTTCAGTTGATTTTATCGCACTAGCCCTTTTAAAATACCTTCGGAAATGATACGTTAATTATTTCCGGAAATTTTACCTTGTTAAAAGAGAAGCTTTATTGTTTTTTTTCGGGCAGGAGTGATTTAATAACAATCCAGATTAAAAAACACCGGTTCCGATAATGCCTGTGTAGTTTACCATGCTTGCCCCCGGCCAATGCATAATTTTCATCAGCTTGCCAACAAAGATCATCGCTGTAAAAAGCACAAGCAAAATCACTAAAATTGCGTACCGGGCACTATTATTCATCAGTTCAGACTTCTATCTGGTTGAGAACATTCTTTATTTTTTCAAGTGCTTCCTTTAGTTCAATATCGCTGATGGTTAGTGGTGGCGATATACGCATGGCCGTAGAACAAAACAAGAACCAGTCGGTGATGAGTCCGTTTTCAATACAGGACCTGATCACCCGGAAGTTAAGGGCTTCGTCAAAAAAATCGATAGCGCCAAGAGCGCCGCAAAGGCGCAGGTCTTTGATTAATGGGTGTTTCAAATTTTGGCGGATGGTTTGCTCGATCTCTTTTGCACGGGCCGGTAGTTTCTCTTCGATGATCACTTTTAGAGTGGCGTGGGCCGCCGCGACACAAACTGCGTTTCCACCAAAAGTGTTGATATGGCCCAGAACCGGGTTATTGGTTAACTGCCTCATTAATTCCTGCGAAGCAACAAATGCGCCAATGGGTAATCCGCCTCCCATGCCTTTTGCAACTAATAAAATATCGGGTACTATCTGGTACTGTTCAAACGCGAACAAGGTTCCAGTACGGCCAAAACCGGTCTGAATCTCATCGAAAATTAAAAGGCATTTATTTTTATCGCAGGTTTTCCTCAGTAGTTCTAAAAATTGCGGGTCTGCTTTCCTGATCCCCGCTTCGCCCTGCACAGGCTCGATGATCACGGCCGCGGTAGATGTGCTTATTTCCCTGAGTTGCTCAGTGTTATTAAATTCAAGTATTTTTACACCGGGCAACAAAGGCCTGAAACTGTTTTTGAAAAACTCATCCCCCATCACGCTCAGCGCGCCATGCGAACTGCCATGGTAAGCCTGCCTGAAAGAAACAATTTCCGTACGTCCTGTAGCACGTTTTGCCAGCTTTAAAGCACCCTCCACTGCTTCGCTGCCACTGGTTGTAAAATAAACAGAATCCAGGCTCCGTGGTAAAAATGACGAAAGCAGTTCGGCGTAATTTACCTGTGGACGCTGGTTAAACTCCCCGTATACCATCAGGTGCATGAATTTTCGGGACTGGGCATCAATTGCTTCAAGTACTTTGGGATGGCAATGGCCTATGTTACTTACCGAAATGCCGCTGATAAGATCCGTGTATTTTTTGCCGTCTCTTGCTGTTAAGGTTGTACCGCTGGCGCTTTCAATGTCAATGTCTATGCCGAGCATTGGCAATTCAGAAGTTTGGGCTACATGCCTTAAAAATAATTCACGTTGGTTCATAATCGGTTAATTTTTAACCACAAAGTGCTGGTCGCTTTCTTTTTAACCACTGCTCCTACGCTGAAGCTTCGGCGTAAGCGTAAAGCACAAAGGTTTTACACAAAGTGCTCAAAGATAATTTTAAAATACTCCTTAGTGATTTCTTGTGCTCTTAGTGCCTTAGTGGTTATTGGTTATTGGTTAGTGGTTATTGGTTAGTGGTTAGTGGTTTATCTTTACTAAATTAATAAATAATTCCCTCCCTTGTCGTGGTTTAATCGAATTGTAACATGCTTCCAGGGTCTTTATTTGCAGCGGCGATTTGATGTACGAAAGATATTCCTGTTTATTTCCGCCGAATGGCGGCTGATCTGAATTTAACGTGTCGTCGAATAAAACGCCCACCAATTTACCACCTGGTTTCAGCAGTTCAGCTACCTTTTCAAAATAGGCCGCGCGTAAAACAGGATTAAGGGCGCAAAAAAATGTCTGTTCAACGATCAGGTCAAAACTCAGGTCTTTTAATTTGAAAAAGTCCTCAAGGAGCAGGTGCGCCGGATCGAAAGAAGGACAGCGCCGTTTAAAATTCTGAAGTGGTTCAGGCGCTATATCGCAGATGTACACGTGTTTAAAGCCCCGGTTAAATAAATACTCAGCTTCGTAAGCATTGCCTGCTCCGGGTATGAGGATGACTGCACCTTTGTTTTGCAGCTGATCGAAATAAACTTCCAATGGGGTTGAAATACGGCCGAGATCCCAGCCGAATTCATTATTGAGATACCTTTTGTTCCAGTATTCGGCGCTTAAGTTGTGATCCATTCTTCACCAACAACCACCAGTTTGATTGAATCTACACTCTGCCGGTTTCTTTTCAGGATAATAATATCATAACCGTCTTTCCTGCGTTTATCGTTAACAGCTGGAATACGTCCGAAAATATAATTGATGTAACCCGACACCGTTTCATATTGAGGATTTTCGGGAAGCGCGATAGGCAAAGCCTGGTTAACATCAGTTATGGCAGCCTGTGCGTTAACAATGTATTCTGTATCGCTTTTTTTCTCTACGTTCGGTTTTTCCTCGTCATGCTCGTCCTGGATCTCTCCAACTAATTCCTCGATAATGTCTTCCATGGTCACCAGGCCGGCGGTTGATCCAAATTCATTGGTAACAATAGCCATCTGGTAGTGGTGTTTCTGAAAATCACGCAGCAGTTCATTAATCTTCATACTCTCGGGAATAAAATGCACCGGGCGCATAATTTCCTTCATCGTTTTGTATTTATTTTCAATCAGCGCCTTTAAAAGGTCCTTGCTGTGCGCTATTCCAATAATGTTGTCGATATCGCCGAGGTAAACCGGCAGGCGTGAAAACCCCTCCTCTATCACTGTTTTGGTGATCTCGTGTTTGCCAAGTTCAACGTCGATGGCCAGAATACGGTTTTGGGGCACCATTACCTGTTTTACGATGCGGTCATCAAAATCAAATACGTTTTGTATGAGTTCATTTTCACTTGGTTTGATGGCCCC
This sequence comes from Bacteroidota bacterium, assembly GCA_040386615.1. Taxonomy (GTDB): domain Bacteria; phylum Bacteroidota; class Bacteroidia; order B-17B0; family Aurantibacillaceae; genus Aurantibacillus. The sequence goes on along the minus strand of JAZKFC010000009.1, from coordinate 71,072 downwards.
GCCCTCCTCGCTCTCGGTAAGTATAAGCCTGAGTTCTTCTTCTGAGTGAAAATCTTCTTCACCCATCTTTTTAACGCCAATAATACGCAGCACCAGGTTGGAGGTTTTATTCAGCAACCAAATAAATGGTGAGCATATGAAATAGAAGATACGCATGGGCCAGGCAATGAATAATGCGGCCTGGAGACTGTATTTGATCCCGATCATTTTTGGGATTTGTTCGCCAAGGGTTACGTGAAAAAATGTAAGCAGCGCCAAAGCAACGGGCAATGAGATGCTGTGAACCGTAATGCTATCGGTAACCCAACCCGACCTGTGGAAAAAACCGATCACGATCCGCGAGATCACTTCCTCTCCTACCGCACCCAGGGCCAGCGAAGCAAGCGTGATACCCAGTTGTGTGGCAGAAAGATAAGCATCCAGTTTTTCGATGAGCGTTTTTGCGAGCTTGGCGCGAGAGCTGCCTTTTTGAATTTTGACGTCGAGTTGCGAAGCCCTTATTTTTACCAAGGCAAATTCTGCCGCCACAAAAAAACCATTTACAGCAATAAGTAAAAAAGTAATAAACAGGTCAGCAAACATATTGATAGATCAAATATAAGAAATTGTGGAAACTGCGGAAATGAGACTTATGAGTTCAGCTTCCTTAATTGCTCTTCTTTAAGGGCAATAATCTGTTGCATCATATTTATCTCATCATGCAGCTGTGGCGCTTTTTTCACCGAATCGTCGCCGGTCCATAGTTTATTGATATAATATGGCTTTTCGTTGTAGTCTATTTTAGATTCTTCGCTACGGAAAAAACTATAAAGTGGTACGCGCAGGGCCTTTGAGATGAGTTCGAGGTTTCTCAGCTCCAGTGTTTTATTATTGAGATCTGCCGTGAGTTCTTCTTCGGTGGTACCCAGGTGCTCTGCCAGCTCGGGGAAGGTGTAATTTTCCTTTTTTAAGATTTCCAGCAGTTGCGATTTAATGTCCATAATGTGATGGTTCGAAATTAGGCGTTTGGGTTTGAAAAGAAGAAAGTGGGGTTTCAACCAAACATATTATTGTACAAAATTAAGATAATATCAATAAAAACAAAAAAGCCGGTTCCGATAGCGATCGGGACCGGCTTTTGAAAGTATTAAGATCAGGTTATGCGTTGTTTTTTTCCTGTTTGTTTTGAATTTTTTCGCGGATACGGGCGGCTTTACCGGTAAGCGTGCGTAAATAAAATAATTTAGCGCGACGAACGATACCAACCTTGTTCACTTCTATTTTATCGATAAAAGGTGAAGCAATAGGGAAAATACGCTCTACACCTATTCCATTGCTGATTTTACGAACAGTAAAGGAAGCAGTGGCCCTTTCGTTTTTGCGTTGAATAACAACACCGGTAAATTGCTGGATACGTTCTTTTTCACCCTCCTTAATCTTGTATGATACAGTGATAGTGTCACCTGCTTTAAACTCTGGGTGGCCTGCTACAGCGTTTAGCTCTTTTTTTGCGTAGTCTAATAAAATGCTCATTTTATTCGTTTTTAATTATAAATGTTCCAGCATACTTTACTTCGTGTAAACAGCGGCCTAAAACGGGACGCAAATATACACAATTTATCCCGAAATATGCAAATTTATGGCGGATGGCAGCTAAAAAAGGACTGATAATTAACAGATTCCATTCCAAAAGCAGCCAGGTCGGTATTTGTTCGGCATTGTGGATGCTTTAATCCCGGTAAAGCCACTAAAAGATTTAATGCCCGGTTACCTCCAGGACAAATCATTTATTACTTTTAGAGGTATGAAACTAAAAATGCCTGTTTTGGTCATTTGTGTGGCACTTGCTTTTTTTTTGATCTATTCGCCGCAAGATAAAAAAGAACTGTTGCCTGAACAGGAAAATAATTTTTGCGACCAGATCCACCGCAACGACTCATTTAATCTTAGCAGTGAACTTGGATTTTTAAAGGATTCAATGGCGTCCAAAACCGGGGTGTATGTAATCGAAGAGGGAGATGTAGCCATGGTTTCGAGGGCCTGGCTGTGTGAGTACGCTCAAAAAAGCATCGACATACAGTATTTTATTTTCTCAACCGATAATGTGGGGCTGATTGCCTGTGATTATATTGTGCGGGCAGCCGACAGGGGCGTTAAAGTGAGGATCCTTGTAGACGATATCATGGTTGAGGCCGGCATTCACGAAATCCTTACCCTCGACTCACATAAAAACATTGAAATAAAGATCTACAATCCCGGTGTTAACCTTGGTAAAAACATTGCACAAAAAATAAAGAAGTTCGCCTTTGACTTCAGGAGTGCCAACCAACGCATGCACAATAAAACTTTTACCGTCGACGGTAATATTGTTATCACCGGCGGGCGCAATATCGCAGATGAATACTTTGACTATGATCACGAATACAATTTCAGGGACCGCGATGTACTGCTCATGGGCAGCCTATGCAAAGAGGTAAGCCACTCATTCGAAGAATTCTGGGAACATTCACTGAGCATTGAAGTTACAAAACTGGCTGATGAACAGGAACAAAAATCTGAGGACCCCGCGCGTTTTAACCGGCTTCACCAATACGCCTGTGATCCCGCAAATTTCTGGCCCCAGGTAAGGGAAAAAATAAACCTCTTACCGAACCTCTTCAAAACACTGAACGATTCAGGCAGGATCGTTTGGCCGGAAAAAGTTTATTTTGTGTCGGATCATCCCGGTAAAAACGACGGTTCACATGGATTAAAAGGGGGCGGCACCACGACCGATACGTTGGCCAGCCTCATTAAACACGCTAAAAGGACGATCGACATTCAATCGCCTTACCTGATCACCAATGCAAAAAGCCGTGAATTGTTCGCTGATGCCGTGAAGCGGGGAGTAAAAGTGCGGATCCTTACCAACAGCCTTGCCTCCACCGACAACACAGAGGCTTTTAGTGGTTACCAGAAATGCCGGGCCGACTTGCTGAATACAGGTGTAAGAATATTTGAAATGAAACCCGACGCAAAAAAACGCGAAAGACTGATGACCGGACCACTTCAGAAAAAACTGAACTATGCGCCGGTATTTGGTTTGCACGCCAAGTCGATGGTTATAGATGGTGAAACAGCCGTTGTGGGCACTTTTAATCTTGACCCCAGAAGTTCTAACCTCAATACTGAATGCATTACCGTGATTTGTTCTGAGAAAGTCAGCGCGGGCATGCTGAAAGAAATGGAAGAGGAATTCGGGCCCGACAATTCGTGGGAAACCAATTCTGACTGGAATCCGGACGCTAAGGCCGGTGTAAAAAAACAGGCCAAGGCCATAGTAAAAAGAGTAATACCCACAAAGATCCTTTAAATGCAGCTCATCCATAAAATAGAAACATTGACGCAACTTTCGGCGGGCGCGAAGGATTACCTGTTGCAACACACCGAACGATTCTCTTATAAAAAGAACGAGGAATTACTCAGGAACGGAAAGGTTTGCAATTACCTGTTTTTTATTAATGCAGGTTTTATGCGCGGTTATTATTTGCTCGAAAACAAAGAGGTCACCAACTGGCTGGCCACCGAAAACGATTTTTGTACCTCTTATTACAGTTTAATTTCACGCGGCCCCTCATATGAAACTATTGAATGTATTGAAAAATGCGAAGTAGAGGCCGTGAGTTATGCCACGTTGAATAAAGTTTATACGCTGTTTCCTGAAACCGAACGTGTTGGGCGGCTTATTCTTGAAGATTATTATTGCCGTCTTGAAGAGCGTTTGATCTCCATACAATTTAAATCTGCGAGAGAACGTTATGAAATGCTTTTCAAAACCAGGCCTGAATTGTTAAACCGTGCGCCCCTCGGTTATCTTGCCTCATATTTAGGCATCACGCAGGAAACCCTCAGCCGGATCAGGGCTGACTTGTGATCCGGATAATAACACGCGAGCAGGAAATCAAACATGGAAATAAACCACATAGAAACATAGTGGGGATAGAAAACAGTAATAAAGTAGTGCAACAGAGGATTTGAAGCCTTGCTTCAAATTATGTGTTTTTTTATTCAACTTACACCCAAAGCCCATTTAACTTCTATGTGGTGATGCAATAATCTCTATGTGCCTATGTTCTTAATTTTCTACTAATATATGGTCGATAAAATCTAACCTGAATTGTGAAAAATTGCAAAGATTTTATTTTTTGATCTGGATCAAAAATCTCCCGCCTCATTTGAAATACTTTTGATGTCATAAAAAAAACAATTATGAATCAAAAACCCTCCAATGCCTTTATCGCTGCTTCATGGGTGGCTTTATTTACAGGCGCCATTTCGTTTATAACAGGATTATGGAATGCAGACATGTACCTGTTTGAAAAAGGATACTATTTTACAGTTTTAGTTTTTGGCCTTTACGCGGCTATTTCGTTACAAAAAGCCGTCCGCGACCAGATGGAAAATGTACCCGTGACCGGCATTTATTACGGCATCAGCTGGTTTGTAACCATCCTGTCGATTCTTTTGTTGGTGATTGGTTTATGGAACGCCGACCTTGAAAGAAGTGAAAAAGGTTTTTACGGTATGTCGTTTACCCTGGCTATTTTTTCGGCTATTGCGGTGCAAAAAAACATCCGCGACGCGCAGTGGGCTGAGCGATCAAAAGACAATTAAACTAATTATCGTTCAGAACTCAGCATAAGATCATTCATTTAAAACTTACAATCATGTTAACCGTCATCATTATCGTATTTGCCTTTTGTTTTATACTCGAACGCCTTATCCCCGGCTGGAAACTGCCTGAAGTGCCAACCTGGACTATACGCGTGCTTGCCATTAATTTTGTTCAACTTCTGGTAGTCATTATTGCCGGCTATACCTGGGAAAAATGGCTGAGTGTTTTTTCAGTCTTTCAGCTTTCAAATGAAGTAGGGCCGATCACGGGTGGATGTATTGCCTACTTTATCTCCACCTTTATTTTTTACTGGTGGCACCGCTGGCGTCATACCGTTGACTTTCTGTGGCTGCATTTTCACCAGATCCATCATAGTCCCCAAAGACTTGAGGTGATCACCTCCTTTTATAAACACCCGCTCGAAATGACCCTGAATTCAGTGATAGGCACTTTATTGGTTTACGTGTTTTTAGGCTTGAATAAAGAAGCAGGAGCCATTTACACCTTGCTGACCGCGCTGGGAGAATTTTTTTATCACACAAATGTAAAAACGCCGCAATGGATAGGTTATATTTTTCAACGTCCCGAAATGCACCGCATCCATCACGAATACGACAAACACACCAACAACTACGGTGACATTGTGTGGTGGGATATGCTTTTTGGCACTTACTCCAATCCCAGAAAATTTGAGAGCAGCTGCGGGTTCGATAATGAAAAAGAGCAGCGTTTAAAGGAGATGTTGTTGTTTAAGGACGTGCATAAGGAATGATCGCTACTGAATTGGGAATTTGCTATTACCATAGATATCGCGCGAGGGTGACCATATTGGCTTCGGTATTTACAATGTGGGGCATAAAACCACTCAGATTGTCAAAAATAAAATTTAAACCTGTGTGTAACTGCTTCAGCAAATTCAGAACTGCAGGCAAAGATGTTAAACTATTTGGCTTTCAATTTTCCAGACAATAGCCTGGCAGAGTATTCCGGCACATCGAGCAAACTGCCCTGCGGGTATTCTCCATTAATCAGCATAATCACACCTAATTTTTGCTCAGGATAAATATCGAGCATACATTTGTAACCATGATCCGCGCCGGTACTGCTCACATATAAACCCATTGGAGACTTATCCACCCACCATGCAAAACCTACATAATCACCTGGTTCAAAAGAAGTATGTTTTGCCGTCCACATATCAGTTAACGTTGCATTGCTAAGCAGGGCTTTTTGGGAATTTGTTTTATCATCATAGATTTTCAACATCTCCAGTATCCATTGGCACATATCATAGGTGCAAGAGTTTAATGTGCCACTGGGGCTATGCTCACGATTATAAGGATAAATTTTGGATACTCTCACTTTCCGCAATTGTATCTCATGCGGTGAGCTTCTTCTGGCGGGATCTATTTTTAGATATTCGAAATTACTGTAACTGAGACCGGCTTTACTTAAAACCTGTTCATATTCATAGTCTTCAAATGATTGTTTGGTTATTATTTCTATCACATGCCCCAGCATATTAAACGCCACATTACTGTATTCAAATTGAGTTCCAGGCTCAAAACGCAACTTTTTTGTTTTCATGTACTTTCTGCAATAATTTCCCAGCGCCAGGCTGTCGTATTTTGGTTTGTTCCAGTCATAATCATCCGTATCCGGAATCCCGGAAGTATGGGTCAACATGTGTTGAATAGTAATATTTGCATAACGCTGATCTTTCACTTTATCGACTTTAATGTAATCGAGCAGTTTTGCATTGACATCTATTTTACCCCTTTCTACCAATTGCATAATTGCGGTGGCGACAAATAGTTTTGAAACAGACGCCACATGAAAGTTGGTAAGTGAATCAATCGGTTGATGAGTGTTTAACTCTTTGGTTCCGTAACCTTTGTTATAGAAGATCTTTCCATCCTTTACGATACCAATGGCCACCCCAATAGCCTTTGCCTTTAACATTTCGGTTGTGACCATAGAATCGATCCGCGCTTTTGAATCACTGTCTGAGATCTGGGCAAACGCCCTGGCACCAATCATAAAGGCCGCAATACAAACTATCCTCATAACAAGATTGAAAACTAATAGTCCTAAGGTAAAAATTTAATTAAGATCGCATAGAGTGAAAGATTGTTACTTTTAAAATCATAGAAATTAAATTTCTTTCTCCATGTCAATTTAAGCTTCCCTTTTCTTTTCGGAATTCTGTGTACGTTTTTTATTATCTTTATAGACCCCTTAAAAAAAAGCCCATAAATTTTAAATAAAACACATGAAAAAAAATTTACTTGCCTGCCTGGTGTTTTTTGCATTTGCAATGAACGCACAGGATAACAACTCCGGCAGAAGCTGTGGAACACCCATCCTGCCACAGCAATTTGAAAGCTGGGTGTCTCAACTTGTTTCTAACGCTTCAGCTAAGCCCGGATCGGGAAGTGGTCAAACCCAGTCAGTATTCAACATTCCGGTTATTGTACATATTATCCATAACAACGAGGCGGTAAATACCGCATTTGCCACCAGCGGTAATAACCTCAATGCGGCCCAGGTAGTGGACCAGATCAACATCCTCAACAAAGACTTTAACGGCACCAATGCCGATACTATCCTCATACCCACTGTTTTTAAACCTTTGATGGGGAAATTCGGTGTGAACTTTTGTCTTGCCGTTGTGAATCCCACCGGTGGCGTTCTTGCTGAGCCTGGGATAGACAGGATCAACCGCATAGCAAAGGGCTGGACCGGATTGCCTTACTCTTCAACTTATATAGACAACACCGTAAAGCCCAACAGCATCTGGGACCCGAACCGTTACCTGAATGTGTGGGTTTGCCCGCTATCGGGCGGCCTGCTCGGATATGCCACTTTTCCCAATCCCGGCACATCGGGCCTGTTGGGCCTCACAGGATCGTTCGGGAGCGCTACTACCGACGGGGTGGTGATCCTGAACACTGCCTTTGGAAGCATTGGTACCGGGCAATTTGGCCAGTATAACAGGGGAAGAACTGCCACCCACGAAGTCGGACACTGGATTGGCCTGCGCCACATCTGGGGCGACAATAACTGCGCTACTGATTATTGTAACGACACACCGCCTGCACAGAACTCAAACTTCGGCTGCCCCACCCACCCCTATAAACTTGGTGTATGTACAGGCAACACCACCGGCGAAATGACCATGAACTATATGGACTATACAAATGATGCCTGTATGTATATGTTCAGTGCTGACCAGGGTTTTCGCGCACAGCTGATCCTTACCAATTCACTCATGCGGGCAGCGCTGATTACCTCAACGGTATGCAATCTCCCAACATTACCGCTCGACGCGGGCATCTCCTTTGTTTCGGCTCCGGGCTACTCACAGGTTATTTGCAGCAACTACATTAACCCCACAATCAACCTCACCAACTATGGCGCAACACCCATCACAAACGCCATTCTGAGCTTTAATGTTGACGGTGTAAACACCCAAACCATGACCTGGAACGGCAGCCTTGCTCCCAACAGTTCGGTATTGGTTAACCTTCCACAGATAAACTTTGCCAATGCAGGACCGCACGTATTTAACGTGAGCGTTGTTTCGCCCAATGGCGGTATCGACAACAACAGCAGCAACAATAACAACAGCCAGAATTTTACGATGAACAACACACTTACTTTCAATGCCCCATCAGGCCAAAGCTGTCTTGGCATCCCACTGATTGTAACCGCTACAGGCGCCAACAGCTATAGCTGGAGCACCGGAGCCGTTACAGCGAGCGTAGCGTTGAACCCTTCTGTAACTACTATTTACACGGTAATTGCCACTACCGGTAGCTGTAGCTCGGTAAAATTAGTGACCGTAACAGTAGTTCCTGCGCCTGTACTTGCCGTCAATACCCAGAGTGTTTGTTTCAATGAACCTGCCACCATTACTGCTTCGGGTGCCTCAACCTATTCATGGAACACGGGCGCCGGCAGCTCAAGCATCAGTGTTTCCCTGTCTTCACCTGGCAACTATACTGTTACCGGGTTTAGTGGCCCGGCTTGTTTTGCCTCGCTTGTATTCAGTGTTTCTGTTAAGCCTCGTCCAACCACTACTGTAGTGGCAAGCAACGTAAGCTGCGTCAGCTGTGCCAATGGTATGGTTTCGGTTTCGGCATCCGGCGCAACCGCGCCATATTCCTATACCTGGATGCCGGGCAATACCAACGCTGCCGTTGTAAACGGAGCTACCATCGGCTGCTATACGGTTACGGTATCTGACGCGCTCGGCTGCATTTCCGAAAATTTTGCCTGCGTAAGTTATGATGTTGGCTTAGGCGACCGGCTGAACAAAAACGCTTTCATTAAGGTAACACCAAACCCCACCAAAGGCGAATTTGTAATTGAAGGTACCGATGACGGGTCTTTGATCGAGATCATTGATGCGCTGGGCAGGCTTGTAAAACAGCAACACACCTTGAAAGGAACTGTTAAACTGGATCTGAGCGCTGAAGCTGCAGGTGTATATTACGTGAGGATCATTTCCGGCTCAGGGCTTTCGGTTGTGAAACTGGTGAAGGAATAGGAAAGGCCAGAATCGTTTGGAAATTTTAAAGAATGTTTGATGAGTAGCCTTTAGTGTCGTTGAAATTTAAAATCAATAATAATTATACCTAAAAATTAAAAATCCATGCGGTTTTATCGAAAAAATCGCATCTTTGCAAAATAATTACTCGTGCGTTTGTCCCGATTGTTTTCGGGAAGTATACGAAAATCAATGCCCCGCCCATACTTAAAAGTTATGGCGGAGAAGCCCAGGTGTTGGAATGGTATACAAGTACGCTTGAGGTGCGTATGCCGTAAGGTGTGGGAGTTCGAGTCTCCTCCTGGGTACCATAAAGCAGAAAAGCCTTTTCGTTAATTCGGGAGGGCTTTTCGCTTTATGGTACTGAAGCGAACGAGGAACGGGTTCTGCTTCACGTGCAAAGTTCGATAATTTCAACTTGAAGGGTACAAGTAGGAAGTTAACGGCATTAGCCGGGAGTTAACATTCCTTAAGAGAATCAGAGGTCACTTTGGCGACCTCTTTTTTATTCTACAGTTTGTGTTTTTAATGTAAATCTCAATCCGAGATATCCTAAGATCGCAGAAATAACCGATCCAATAATGACTGCAACTTTTGATGTAGTTATTATTGTTGGATCACTATAAGCCAACAATGTAATGAAGATCGACATTGTAAAACCAATTCCTGCAAGTAATCCGGTCAACAATAAATGACGTTTTTTCACCCCTTCAGGAAGAGTACACCAGCCAATCGTAATTCCGAGAATTGAAAACAGAAAAACTCCAACGGGCTTTCCAACTAATAATCCATAAATGATTCCATAGCTATTGGGTGTCGATAGATCATTCAATATTCCAGTAGGAATTGTTATAGCAGTATTGGCTAGCGCAAATAGCGGTAGGATAATAAAGGCTACAGGTAAATGTAATTTATGCTGCAAGCGGTATGAGATAGAATCTTCATCTCCTTTACCAAAGGGAACTGCAAATGCGAGAAAAACACCAGTGATGGTTGCATGAATCCCTGATCTGTACATACAAAACCACATCACCATTCCGATCAATAAATACAACCAAATGCGATAAACTTTAAGTCTGTTTAAGACGAGCATTAACCCGAAGAGTCCTATTGCTATTCCGAAGTAAAGCGATGAAAATCCTTTAGAATAGAACAATGCAATTACTACAATAGCACCTAAATCGTCAATTATTGCTAAGGCAGTAAGAAATACTTTTAGTGAAGCGGGAACTCTTTTGCCAAGTAGCGAAAGTATTGCGAGAGAAAAAGCAATGTCTGTTGCCATTGGAATTCCAAAGCCGCTTTGTGTGCTTGTACCAGAATTCATGCTAAAATGAATCAAAGCGGGAACAAGCATGCCACCTATGGCTGCTATTATTGGCAAGAGAGACTTTCGTATATTCGAAAGTTCACCAATATAAACTTCCCGCTCAATTTCGAGCCCTACCAACAAAAAAAAGATCGTCATGAGGCCATCATTAACCCAAAATTCTATTTGTTTATGAGCGATCTCGAAATGAAACAAATGAAGATAATTTTGAGCGATTGCAGAATTGCTAATTGCCAGGGACAAAATCGTACACAGCAAGAGGACAATACCGGCAGTCTTCTCGCTATTGGTGAAATCTGTATATAGTTTGCTCAGTTTTATAGCGGTGCAAGATACTAATTTCAAGTGGATTTTTTTAAATCGCTAGCCTAAAGGTGCTTTGCGTTAATAGAAATTGTAAACCATTTTATTGGTATTTTTGGATGTGCAAGAATTGTTTTCTCAAATAGAAACTATACATCCAATCAGTCCCGCATCGGAGCAGACGCTTTCTTCGATTTGTAAGAAGGTGAACTTTTCTAAAGGCAAGAACATACAGGAGATCGGACATACTTGCAAGACCATCTACTTCGTAAAAAAAGGAGTTGTCCGCATTTACTACTTCAAAGAAGCAATTGATATCACTGAAAGCTTTGAATTTGAGAACGCCTTTGTAGCGAGAGCAGAAAGTTTATTTACAGGAAAGCCTTCACGAAAAGCAATACAAGCAATTGAAGACACAGCTTTAATTGCTATCGACTCAAATAAGCTTTTCAAACTGTTTGACTCTCATCCTGATTTAGAGCGCTTTTTCAGAAAAATAATCGAGACTTCTTACGTAAATACTGTCAACCGCATTGAAAGTTTGCAGTTCAACACAGCCGAGGAACGTTATAAAACGCTACTTAAAGCCGCACCTAATGTGCTAAAGAGAATTCCTCTAAAATATGTTGCTTCTTACCTTGGGATCACTCAGGTTAGCTTAAGCCGGATCAGAGGGATCAAGTGATTATTTATCATATGATAAATCCTTTGTCATAGAGTCAAAATATCTTTGCTTAAATATCTTAAGCATGGAAAATTTCGATCGAAAAAAACACTGGGAAAACATTTATTCCACAAAGGAATTAGAAAACTGTAGTTGGTTTCAACCAACCCCGGTAACGTCATTAGAATTTATTGAGCAATCCGGAATCCCAAAATCTTCCAAAATTATCGATATCGGAGGGGGAGATAGTTTCTTAGCTGATAGTTTATTAGAAAAAGGTTATACGGACATTACCGTCATGGATATTTCAGAAGCTGCATTGGAAAGAGCAAAGCAACGACTCGGAAATAAGGCCAGTCAGGTCAAATGGGTTGTAGGAGATGCAGTCAGTTTCGCTCCTATACATAAGTACGATCTCTGGCATGATAGAGCAGCATTCCATTTTCTAACGGATCAGAATGATGTGAACAGTTACGTTGTTACAGCAAAGAATGCTTTGAATGAACGAGGGGTTTTAGTGATCGGGACTTTTTCGGAAAATGGCCCGAAAAAATGCAGTGGAATAGACATAAAGCAGTATTCGGAGGAAGGCCTTTTAAAAGCATTTGAAAATGGCTTTAAAAGGCTAAAGTGCGTAAATGTTGACCATCCAACGCCATTCAATACTACCCAGAACTTTACCTTCTGTAGCTTTCAGAAATTGACGAATTAGCAGGCAGAAATCTGAACGATTTGACTCCCTTTTTCATTATTAGTATTCTTTTGCACCGGGTCTGCCGCGGTAGAAAACAAGATAAGTCGGTCTAACTCTGGGCTTCGAACTCACACATATAAAGGCAGCACTTTTTCCATTTCTGTTTTGCGATGTACTATGTTTGATTATTACAACAGACATTTTGATCAGGGTATAAAAACGATTTTAACCCAACCCTCTAGCTCAGTAAATTGTATGGTTAAATAATACCAAATCCAAATATAATTTCGCCCAAAGGCAAATTATATTTGGGTGCGCAGATTGCGCGTAAGCATTTGGTAAATGCCGATCCAAAAAAACAAATGGTGCAAACTTCATATAAAGTTTGAACTATATTGTTTTTGGAATCGGTATAAGAGGTAGCTATTAAGACACTTACCAACATTGATAAAACTACCACTTGTTAACTTAACAGGTCTATTTGCACATTGGGCGTTTTGGCCTCGGAAAATAGTTTAATTTTACTAGTGATTTTTCACAAGGCAATGAGTTGCAGTAACCGATACGCATATATTCCGCTCAGACCCGCCTCAAAAAGGATCTGTTTGCTTCTTTTTGTATGGCTCCTGGCATTGCTCCCAGCCTATGTTTATTCGCAGCCAAGCTCCCTCAGTGGCACCATTAATATTTACACACCCGTTATACTCATCGATACCACTTCCTGCCTTGATAAAGTGACCGTGGCCCTTGCAACAGGTTTTGCAGTGGGCGACAGCGTACTCATTATCCAGATGAAAGGTGCGGCCATAGATTCAAGCAATTCCTCCGCATTTGGGAGCATTACATCCAACGGCCTGCTAGGTGCCGGCAAATACGAGATAGCTGCCATTACAGCCATTAACGGCAATATCTTCACGTTAAACGGCAATCTGGTCAACCAGTACTATATCAGTGGCTTTGTTCAGCTGGTCAGGATCCCGAGCTACATTAATGCTGCTATTACCGGGTCGCTCAGCTGCCAGCCCTGGAACGGGTCTACCGGCGGTGTGCTCATTTTAAGTGTTCAGAACAACCTTACCTTCAACGGCGTGATTGATACGCGGGGCAGAGGTTTCAGGGGTGGGCTCATTTCTATGAATCCCGATGGGGGCTGCGGCGGCGGCTCCCCAAATTATTATTACGATGTCAACCAGGGTGGCGGTTCGTGGGTATCAGGCGGAGCCGAAAAAGGAGAAGGCATTGGCTCAGTGGCGACCACCAAACTGGCCGGTAAAGGTCCGCTGGCAAATGGCGGCGGCGGCGGTAACAAGCACAATACCGGGGGAGGAGGCGGTTCTAATTATACCAGCGGCGGAAAGGGAGGAAACGAGCTGGCCGGCTGCCTGGGTGGCAACGGCGGGCTTGGTGGTATTAGTCTATCGACTTATTACACCAGCGACCATCTATTCCTTGGCGGTGGGGGCGGCTGCGGCGACGATAATAACAACTCCGGCACTACCGGCGAAAATGGCGGCGGAATGGTCATCATTACCGCAAACTCCATAACGGGTAACAACCAGATGATCAACGCAAACGGCAATACGGTGCTGGGAGTCGGCGGGTCGGCGCTGGATGGGACCGGCGGCGGAGGTGGGGGCGGTACCGTTTTTATTAAGGCAAACAGCGTTACTAATCTTACCGTGACCGCCATCGGAGGTTCGGGTGGCAATCAAAACGGAGGCTCCTGCGTTGGTACCGGCGGCGGCGGCGGCACGGGCATTTTATTGACAACCATGTCCAACCTCACAGGCCTGAGTTCTTTCCTGCTACCGGGTGCAGCCGGGTCATTCATTAACAGCGCGTGCGGCGGCGGTAACTATTTCGCTACACCAGGCGCCAGTACCCCGTCGCTGGGCCTTACTGGCCGAATCCTGATACATACACCCAGTTCCTCTGCTGCCACACTTATCGCCAATAGTGCTTCTACTGCCTGCAGCGGGCAGTCATTTCAGTTGAATGCCCCGCCCGGCTGGTTTTCCTATACCTGGAACGGCCCGTCCTCTTTCTCTTCCACGCTGCAGAACCCCGTTATTAATGCTGTAACACCTGTTAACAGTGGTAATTATACGCTAACCGTTGTGAGCGCAGGGAGCTGCTCGGCAACTAGCATCATGTCATTATCCATCATTAGCCAGGTTCCTACACCCACCATCAGCATTACCAATACCTGCACGGGTCAGGCCCTTACAGGCAGCAATACAGTGGGAAATTTTCCAACCGCTACCTACAACTGGTCAGGACCAAACGGATTTTCTTCTCTCAGCGGCAGTTTCGTTATTCCGGGCGCTTCGGCTGCTATGTCGGGGGTTTACAGCCTTACTGTGACTGTAAACGGCTGCTCCAGCACCGCAACAACCAATGTTCTGATAAACCCTACCCCCACTCCTACAGCTGCTTTGAACTCCCCGATTTGCGCCGGGCAAAGCCTGAGCCTTACCACCGGCAGCGGCAATGGCCTGCTCTATACCTGGAATGGCCCGGGCTTTTATACGTCAAATCTTCAAAACCCTGTGATCGCTCCGGCGTCGCCCATTCACAGCGGAATCTATACATTGACGGTTATTATGAACGGTTGTTCCGGCACGGTTGCAACACAACCCGCAACGGTGAATGCCACTCCAACAGTCGCCATCTTAACGGCTTCGGTATGCAGCGGGCAATCATTTTTCTTCAGCGCCAACGCTTCTTCTGTAATCAGCTACAGCTGGCAGGGGCCTAACAACTTCACAGCCATCACACAGGGTTTTAATTTTGCAAATGCCTCTTCCTCCCTGTCGGGAATTTACACAGTAACAATTACCAATACTCAAAGTTGCACAAATACGGCGGCAGTTAACGCGAATGTTGTAACGGTACCAACAGCATCGCTGTTTTCAAACCAACCAGTATGTGAAGGAAACATACTGAACTTTTTTACATCGGGTGGCAATACCTATGTGCTTAGCGGACCAAATAACTTCTTCTCTACCGCGGTCAATCCATCTATTGTCAATGCGGGACTTTCGGCTTCGGGCAATTATACGCTCGTTACCAGCGTTTCTACCTGCAGTTCTGCAGCAATTGTAGCTTCAGTAAGCATACTGGCCCGTCCTTCGCCAACCGTCAGTAATACAAGTCCTGTATGCGCGCCACTAGGATTTCAGCTAAACGCGGGCGGAGGGGTTTCCTATTCCTGGTTCGGGCCTAATAACTTTACCAGCCTGCAGGGCACTACAGGAATTGGGGTCAGTGCTCCCGGTAACTCGGGCAGCTATAGCGTAATTGTTGTGGGCAGCAATGGCTGCCAGGCCATGGGAATTACTTCTGTTACAGTAAACGCGGTGCCGCCTGCAACAGCTACCGGCACTATGGCGTGCTTCGGTCAACCCGCAGTGATGATGGCAAGCGGAGGCTTTGCTTACGCGTGGTCCGGTCCGGGTGCTTACAGCTCATTAAATCAAAATGCCCTTATTCCATTGTCGAATGCAGGCTCAGCCGGCACATACACGGTTTTTGTAACAGGCCCGGGCTCCTGTACCGCCAGCGCTACCGCGAACCTTGGTATTCACCCTGCGCCAATCCCTTCCATTACCGCCACCTCAAAAGCCTGTGTCAACTCGAGCATTACCCTGCAGGGCTTCGGTGGACTTTCTTATTACTGGAGCGGCCCCGGCGGTTTTGTACGGCAAGACCCGAAAGTTATTTTTGTAGCGCTGAGTACAGCTAATGCAGGAATATACACATTAACCGCAACAAACGTTTACGGCTGCTCTGCTTCCATTACGGTTGCCATTGCCATTGATGATCTGCCCTACGCCAGTCTTTCCGGCATTAAAGGAGCCTGCATCCCATTTTGTTCGGATTTTAATCTGGTACCCTCAGTTAACTCATCCATTGTTTCTGCCAATCTGCAATTTGACGGTATTCCACTTCCTGCTAATTCTTTCACTAGATGTTTCGACCGGGCGGGGAACCATCCGGTTGTGGCAACTTTTACCAGTCAGCAAGGTTGTGTAAATACCAACAGCTTTGTGATCCAGGCTTACCCTTTACCGGTTGCCGGCTTTGAGTATTCTCCGCAGGAACCGGTAGAAAATGTAGACGAGGTGTTTTTTACAAATACTTCAAAAGGCTATGATCCATACTCCTGCAACTGGTATATGGACGATGAAAAAAAACACAGATTTGATACAAAAGACTTTTCGCACCTTTTTGAAAATACCGGAACCTATGTAGTGGCACTAGAGGTAACAAACAGCTTTGGCTGCAAAGATACTGTGATACAAAAAGTGATCATCGGCGAGGAATTTAACCTATATGTACCCAGCGCATTTACACCTAATGAAGATGGCAGGAACGAAACCTTTCAGCCAAAAGGCAAAGGCATTGTTAACTACCAGCTGTTTGTTTTTGATCGCTGGGGAGAGCAGCTTTTTAAAACCACCCGCTTTGAAGAAGGCTGGGATGGAACCTTCAAAGGTGAAGTCTGCAAAAGTGATGTTTACGTGTGGAAAATACAGGCTGTAGACCGCGCTGGCAAAACTAAAAATCTTTACGGGCATGTGACCTTATATAAGTAATTGAAATTCCTTCTCTTCCTGGGTTTTTTACCGGCAGGTGCCGTATCCTGTTCAGAAAATTGTATCTTTTTTCCAATTCTATATTATATGATGTTGAATGGGAAAAATATTATTTTTTGTCACCTTTTGCTTTTCAACTATACAGGCCCAAAATCTTGTTCAAAATCCTGGCTTCGAAGAATTGGCTGGAAATCCCGGAAACGGACACGCGCCTCTCAATTGCAGCAAAAACTGGTTTTGCTCTAATTTTTCGGGGACTGATTACTACATTCGTACAGATGGCTCAGGCGAAGGTGTTCCGAAAAATATGTATGGCACTCAGGAGCCACATTCGGGAAACGCATACGCAGGGGTTTGCATCCATAAGGACCATATAGAATACCTGGGAACCAAACTTACAAAAACACTGGTAGCCGGTAATACTTACCTCGTTGAGTTTTATATCAGCCGGGCTGAAAAATCGGTCGCTGCGGTAAAAAAATTTGGAATCCTGTTCTCCGAAAGGCCTTATAAAACCATCAATAGAAAAGGGTTTGCGATTGAACCTAACATTAAGTTCACCGATGCCAACGGTTTTAAAGAAGAAAAACAATGGGTGAAATTATCCGAAACATATCAGGCTGAAGGTTTTGAAACCTATTTAACGCTGGGTCATTTTATTGATGATCATCCGGAAGGTGTAAAGCAATTTTCTCACTATTATATTGACGATCTGTCGGTAACTCTTGTTGGTGAAGGAGAAAAAACAGAGAGTGCTGATTCAGATACCGTTGCACGGCAACCAGATCTCGTTGTGCCTGCGTTCTCGCCAGAGACGAATGAAGTTATCACGCTGGAGAATGTTTTTTTTGCAACAAATAAAAGCGAACTGGTTATGGAATCGTATCCCGAATTAGACAAACTAGCCAAATATTTAAAGAGAGAGATTGATGTTGATATCACAATCAACGGTCATACTGATAACGCCGGTAATGAAGGGAAAAACAGAGATCTTTCAGAGGAAAGAGCTAAAGCCGTAGCTGAGTACCTCATCAGTAAAGGAGTTGAGCCTACGCGAATCAGTTATAATGGTTTCGGCAGCCAACAGCCAATTGCCAGCAATGATACAGAAGAAGGAAAGCAAAAAAATAGAAGGGTGGAATTTATAACTTCAAAAAAATAAGCTGTACAGAAAATTTCGCTTTGGGAAACTCAGTTAATTCACTCTGTCCGCAATCGCTTCACAGGCTTTACTATAACTGCGTTTATTGCAGCACAATCCTTTCTTACGCCGAAAAGCGTTGTTGAACAAAAAACCGGCTCCAATTGTGATTGGAGCCGGCTCTTTTATGTTGCTGATCAGGGAGATTGTTATTTGCTGACCACCACTTTTTTAGTAAGCGTTGTTTTATCTGAATTTATTTTTATAAAATAAACGCCGTTCGTAAGCTGCTCCAGCTGGATATCTTTCGAAAGACTGCCATTACTCGTTTCAGCGTCTGCCTGGTAAACCTGTTTTCCAACGATGTCATAAACAGTGATGGTCGCCTGTTTGCTCATCAAACCATTAACGTTGATACTGAAAGCACCGTTATTTGGATTGGGTAATAAGGTAAACGCTGCGGCATCACCAGAACTGTTTGCAATTCCCGTCTCCGTTCCGGTAGTGCTGCTCGGTGCGGCGCCTCTCATGATATTGATCTGTACCATGCTCATGTCACGGTTAGAACGGTAAATAGCATAGGTGTAACAAGAGGTTGAACTGGTATAGCCATAACTGCACAGCACTGTTACTGTTAAACAGATAGAGTAATTACCGGCTACTGAATAAGAGTGAGAAGTGTACAGGCCGCCACTGCTCGAAGTACCGTCGCCCCAGTTCCAGGTAGCCCCTGCAATATTAGGAGTAAAAGTAACTGCTGGATATGCGTTCCAAACCTGTGCTGTTGCGGTTGGGGTAACTGTAAAATTGGAGTTGGGCACACAGGCGCCACCCGTTGCGGTAGAAATGGTGATGGTGTGAGTTACCGACAGCGTACAGGTGCCGGGATTTGTCAAAGAGAGATTCACCGTATAGGTTCCATTATAATTATAGGTATGCGATATGGTTGTGTAAGTCGCACCTGTGCCGTTGGCTGCCGGATTGTATGGGCTTGGCGAACCAAAATTCCAGGAGTAATAAGTTGATGGTCCTGTGGCTGTTGAATTAACAGTGAATGAGGCAGTGCCGCCTGAGCCAGCAACAGAGGTAATCGTCGCCGGGATGGCACAAACTGTAATCACATTAGTCACAGAGTCAATACAGGCAGGCGTGAAATTATTATTAAGAATGAGCTTCACCGTATACGTACCGGGTGTCAGATACTGGTGGTAGGCCGTGGTGGTGTTGCCCGATGCTATAAAATTCGGCGAACCGTCGCCATAGATCCAGGTGCGGGTAGTGCCTGCCACTGTACCACCTGAAGAAAAGCTATTAAAGATATAACCGCCATTATAGCTCGCAATAGAGGTAAATGCGGGCGTGAGACTGCAGGTTTGCACATTGGTAATGGCAAAGGTCATGGTTACGGTACTTGAACAGGTATTGGCAGTATTGGTATAGGTGAGCGTTACGGTATAAATGCCATTGGCCGTATAGGTACTTGAAGTTTGTATATAATTGGTTGCTGTTTGTGTTGCCGTAAGGCCGTTGCCGAATGACCAGTTGTACTGTCCGCTGCCACTGGGCGGGGAACCGACAAAACCGGCATAAAAGGTAAAACCACCGTTTAACCCATTTGAACCGCTTACTGTGGGCGTGCACTGCGCGTGCGCCAGTTTAGCTGAGAAAAGGATAAAAAGTACCGCGAATAAACGCATTGATCTTGTAATTATTTTCATGTTGCAAATTTTTTTGAATTGATTGATTTAATTGATTCCTACCAGTACCATACCGCAGCCTGGCTTAAAAGGTTGGGCTTCCCTCATGATTTATTAAACCGTCCTAAAAACCTGCATGTTCGCAATTTTTTTATGATTTGCGGCCTATTCAAGGAACTTACTCCACAAAATGGCCTGATATCGTGGCTCCGCACCATGGCATCACTCTTGAAAGTGCTCACACTATAACTTAAACAATTGAACAATGAAAAATATGTTATTAATTGCTGCGGTGGCGGTGCTATCCTTGTCATCCTGCAAAAAAAATTACAACTGTGAGTGTACAACAACCTCTCCCAGCGGAACTAACACCAGAACTGAGAGCACCGGAAAAATGAGCCTGAGCGACGCCACCTCAAAATGTAACAAAGGCGACGAATCGCATGAAGTACTGGGCCAGACTTATACCACCGAGTGTTCCATTAAGTAGTTATCTTTTTAACACCGGGACTTAAATTCCCGGTGTTTTTCGTGATCAAAACCTGTTATATTTGCTCCTCACCGGGCAGTTCTATCGGCTATTGAACTGATTAAACAACGGTTTGGATAAGAAATGCCTTCAAAAGAACCTGTCAAAAGAAATATCATCACCGACAAACTGGTGGTTGCTAAAACCAAAAAGACAATCGAAGAGTGGTTCATGTTGCTGGATAAAAAAGGGGCGAAAAAAATGTCACACCCTCAGATTTTTAAACTGGTGAATGATATACCGGGCCTGGCTTCCCTTGGCGAATGGAACCAAAACCTGCTTACTACCTCCTACGAATGGGACAGGGGATTAAAAGAACGCGGACAAAAAGGAAAAGATTTTGAGATCAGTGTGAGCAAAACCATACAGGTGCCAGTCAGTGTTTTATACCAGTACGTCACCAACACGGTATTAAGGCATAAATGGCTCAAAGAAAAAATCACTATCAGGAAAGCTACTGAAAATAAATCGGCCCGAATTACCTGGAACGATAATATAACCAGCCTCAGCGTTGACTTCTATAATAAGGCAGAAAAATCACAGGTAGTCGTGCAACACCTGAAAATTCCGAATTCAGAGATGGCCGCGGAAATGAAAATTTTCTGGGGAGAACGACTCGCCCTGCTTAAAGAAACACTGGAACAAACATGATTTAATGTTTATTCTTTGATCATCCTGAACATTTGTTTTACCGAATTATTTTCCACTTGCAGGATGTAAATTCCCGGCGCTGTTCCAGGCAGTTTTAAATCATTTTTCCCTTCCTTCAATCTCTCAGTGGCGATTACCTGTCCAAGGCTGCTCATGATAATGAGATTAGCCGGCACTTTCACATCAACCACAAAATTACCATTGTTAGGATTTGGGTAAATGCCAGCGATACTAGTCTCGTTGAACACATCGGCCAGGCCTGTACAAGGATCAACAGCTATGGTAATAGAAGTGGTTTGTGTGCATGAACTACCGGGTTCAATCAGAAGACTATAAGTACCTGCATCGGTGAATTGCGCGTTTACAATGACCGGACTTTGAACCAGCGAAGTGTAGGCGTTAGGTCCTGACCAGCTATATGCAAGTGTGATGGTTGTAGTAACCGAGGTTGTAAAATTAATAGGTGACCCTACGCAGGCCGGGTTATTGGCCGAAACAGTGGGATTACCCTGCGCGCAGGCAAATCTTGCAACGAAGCCATCGTTAATGCCGCCAAAAATAACCTGGTGTGTTCCCTGGGTGGCAATAGTATTGGCGTCGCCGCTGCTTGTGGTGCCGGCGAGATAAACGTTGGCCGACTGGTCAGTCACACATGAATATCCAAAGTCGTCGCCAAAGCCGCCGTAATAAGTACCCCAGATCCTTTGCCCGCCCGGGTTGAACTGTACGAGAAAAGCGTCGAAGCCACCTGAAGCGTTCAACTGGAAACCGTTAGGTGTTGCGATGAGACCCGGTCCGCTCGATTTTGTCTCTCCTGAAAAATAAACGTAACCCGCGTTGTCCACCGCGCATGAGGCGCCGATGTCTATGCCCACTCCGCCGTAATAAGTGCCCCATTGCCTTACACCGGCCGTGTTGAATTTAACTAAAAAAGCGTCGATGTCTCCGCCAAATGCAGACTGGTGCGAACCGTTAGTGGCAATAATATTGCCTGTGGCGGTTTGAGTATAGCCAGGTAAATAAACATTTCCCGCCGCGTCGGTAATACAGGCATTTCCCACATCATCGCCGTTGCCGCCATAATAGGTACCCCACTGCCTTACACCCGAAGCGTTAAACTTCACCAAAAATGCATCCGCAAACCCGCCTAAATTAATCTGGTGCGCGCCAATGGTCGCTATCTCAGACCCTCCCGCTGCAGCCGATTGCGTAAAGCCCGTCAGGTAAACATTACCCAACGCGTCGGTAGCGCATGAATTTCCATACTCTGAAGCGGCTCCTCCATAATAAGTACCCCACAGCCTGTTTCCCGCAGCGTCGAATTTAACCAGGAAAGCGTCATAATCGCTTACCGATCCGCCATGCGTGGCCTGGTGCGAACCTGGTGTGGCAATACCGGTACCGCCGTTGGTGGCGGTGTAACCTGCCATAAAAACATTACCCGAAGGGTCGGTCATGCAGCCACTGGAATAATCATTATAATTGCCGCCATAATAAGTCGCCCATTGCCTGATACCATTTGAATTGAACTGCGCTAAAAAAGTGTCGGGATTGCCCGCGTAAGCTGGCTGGTGCGACCCCGGTGTAGCAATAGAAGTCCCTCCCGAAGAAGTGGTATAACCCGCGAGGTAAACTCTGCCAGAAGCATCCGCGGCGCAGGCAGAACCATACTCTGTGGCGGCGCCGCCATAATAAGTGCTCCATTGTCTTGCGCCCGAGGAATTAAATTTCACTAAAAAAGCGTCCTGCACCCCGGCAAAAACCGACTGGTGAGCGCCTGCAGTGGCTATGATACCATTGCCCGTGGTTTGAGAATTACCGGCCAAATAAACATTACCGGCTGCATCGGTAGCGCACTTCGCCGCTTCATCCACCTCGCTGCCACCAAAATAAGTTCCCCATGATCTTGTAAGCGGGTCAATCAGCAATTCATAAGCCGGATCATAATTTTCGATCTCAAAACTCAGTTTATTTTTGTTGATGATCCATTTCGCGGGCAAAGATCTGCCTTTCTGATATACCAGGGGCTTGCCTTCTTCAATGTCGCCAAGGGGTGTTCTCAGGATGACTTCACCGTTTTCCCCGGCTATAATAGTTGCTCCTTTTACTTCAAGGATGATCTTATCATAAGCCGCAAAAGGCGCAACCACGTAGTCATACTTAAGTTGCCCCTTTTTTTCACAGTAGTGCAGGTCAATCCCGTCATACAGGTTTTTGAATGTGACACCCGAATAGGTTTTTACATTTAAAGCGCCGTCGGGACATTGCGCCATATAATAGTGATGAAGCCCCGGTAGTTCTGCGTCGGTAAGCGTTTTTAAGCCCGCGTTCGCGTTTACCCAGTTGATATCAACGCGGTAAATGCTCTGTTGCGACACTTCTTTTTTGGCGATCGGCGTTCTGTGATCCGCGGTTTGCTGCCAGGCGTCAACACGGTTAAGCTGGTAGGAAATACCATTGTTTCTCACATGAAATGCCATTTGCCCGGTTGTACCGGCGAATAACACATCGGGACGCGGGTGAAAATACTGATCCGCTATCTGCCCCTTGTTTTCCATAAAGCCCAATACAGGCTTCAGGTCAGCGATTTGATTGGATTGGCCCGATAGGCTTTTGAGCAGCATAAAAGCTGCGACGGTGATTGACAAGGATAATTTGTTCATTTTTTATTAGTGGGTGAATAAATTTACTTTAAAATTCAATAGCTGAATAAGAGTTTTAAAAGAATTTTAAGGCCCCCGCTGTTTGAAAAGGTTAAAACAAAAAAGCCTGTTGTAGTTTAGGGTTGGAAATGCGTCAGGTCGCCTCGCCTTAGGCAAGCCTCCGGCGACCAAAGGAGCGTAGTCGAGACCACTTCTTCCCGATAGCCATCGGGACTCGAAGTGACATGGGCTATAAAAAGCCAAAAAATCAAACGTAAACTACAACATTACGAAACCAAAAAAGGACCAATTTTTTAATTGGTCCTGCTTTCCTGAAAAGAATTAACGCGTGAAGGTTTGTTATGATGTGCTTATTTCGCTGATATTAATTTACCAGATTGAATCAACTCATTGCCGGCGTATATTTTATAAAAATAAATGCCGTTCGATAATTCACTCGTTTCAAAAACGCTGAATTGCCTCGTGATTTTTGCGGTCACCACTTCGCTTCCCAGCGTGTTATAGATTTTTAATTCGCAATTGATTAATTGTGATTGTGACGCCATACTGATGTTTAGTGAGCTGGAAAAGGGATTAGGGTAGATACCAATTTCTCCGTTTTCATCATGGTTGGCAATAGCAGTGATCACAGTACCGGTTCCCGAACAGTTGGAGGCGATCAACGGCGCTACAGCTTTCATGGCGGTGGTTGATAAGGCGCCATTTGTAGTTAAGGCCCTGCCATCTATCACTACACCTGTATTAATTGCACCAAGGGCGCCATTGTTGCAGATGATCGTTCCCTTAAAAATCGAGTAGTTGTTGATCGCTACCGCTCCATCAATTTTCCAATACACATTTTTAGCCTGAGTACCATTGATGAGTTTCACTTTAGAATACGTGCTGGTAGAAAAGGCGCCATTGATCTTGATCACGAATACCGCGTTCGCATTTCCCAAAGCGTTCAGATAAAGGGTGTCGGTAAAAACGGTAGCTGAGTTTAAAAGATAAGTGTGCGGTGTAAGCACCAGGTTATTTCCAAACTGCGCAGGATAAAGCAGTTCTATATCAACCGGAAGCGTATTTAAATAATTGTACGCAATGAGCAGATCGCTGGCACATTGTGCGGTAGAAGCATCAGGAACAGGATGCACTGTGCCTGTAACGAAAGCAGGATTGTAGCCGGTAGTTAAACCCGTGTTGCTGCCAACATCGCCCGTTACATAAGTGGCGCCGGAGTTTGTTACCGCGCCGTTTGATGAAAACAAGGCATAACATGCCGCCGAACCAAGCGCAGGTGACGCAGGTCCGTTAAGAACAGGACTGCCGCAACCTATGGGTGTGTACGCAAGTACGCCGTCAACTGTAACAGCGCCGGTAGTGGAAAGCGCTCTGCCTTCAAGCGTATCGCCAGTGTTCATATTAATGGCGGCGTTGTTTGCGATTATCGTTCCACGCATGGTGGTATTGGTAGCCATGTCCACCAGGCCTTCTACCTTCCAGAAAACATTGCAGGCCATTGCGCCATTAACCAGTTTCACTTTTGAAGCAGCATTTGTTGAAAACGCGCCCTGGATCTTGAACACGAATACAGCACCAGGATTGCCCTGCCCGTTCAAAATAAGATCGAGGTTTAATGTGGCGTTGCCGGAAATGGAATAAACACCGGCATTGAGGCTTTGTCCGTTTCCCAAAAGGGGGGCAGGAAAAAAAGCAGGAACCATGCCATTTAACTGGTTGTAGGCGATCAGTAAATCAGTAGCGCATTGCGCCGAGGTGCCATTTCCATCGTGCATGCCGCCATTCACATTACCAAACGCCGTACTCGAACCGTTATTTGTTCCAACATTTCCGGTCACATGCGAAATTCCTGAATTACTTACAGCCCCGTTTGTTGAGAACAATACAAAGTTAGCGGCGGTACCAAGGTTGGGGGCTTGCGCAAAATCTGTCCCTGGAAAAAACAATAAGGTAACCACGCTTAATACGTGTAGTAAATTTATTTTCATAATTCTGATTTTATCCGTGAAAGAATTTTCACTGTGTAAAGGTGGCATAGTTTAGACAGATCGCAGCAGAACAAAAGCCAAAGATTCCTCATAATTGGATCATTTCAATCAATTGAGGTGTTTCGATCACAATAAATGCCAATTAAAAATGAAAAAAAACCTGTTGTAGTTTACGGTTGGAAATGCGTCAGGTCGCCTCGCCTTCAGCAAGCCTCCGGCGACCAAAGGAGCGCAGTCGAACCGCTTCTTCCCGATAGCCATCGGGACTCGAAGTGACATGGCCTATAAGCCAAAAATTCAACCGTAAACTACAACATAACGAAATGAAATAAAAAATCGCTGATGCGAAATGAAGGTTTATTTAATTTTTTTCGCGCTCAGCTTTCTCTCCTTCACGATCTTTTCACGGTGCATGGTACCCCATTCGCTTAATGACTTCAATACTTTATTGAGGGTATCGCTGTAGCCTGTGAGCTCGTATTCAATGATAACAGGTGTTTCGTCGTAAACCTGGCGTTTGATGAAGCCGTTGAGTTCCAGCTCTTTTAATTCATTCGACAAAACCCTGGCAGAAATGCCATCAACGGTGCGCTGAAGTTCGTTAAAGCGTTTGTTACCGTCCTGCAGGGCCACAATGATCCTGAGTTTCCACTTGCCCCCTATGACGTAGAGCGCGTCGCCAATTGACGAGAGTTTTTGATTGCAGGCCGCTGAAGAATGATGATGTTTTTCCATGCTTTTTACAGATAACTAACCAAAAGGTTACTACTAACCTTTTGTTTACTACTTACTTTTAATAAGCAAATATACATAATTTTGTCAAAAAAAATAATTATGAAAACCACAAAAATCACTTATTGGATCTCTTCCGCCATCGTCGCAGTAATGATGACTTTCTCAGCATACGCCTACCTTACCGTGCCTGCCATCAAAGATAATTTTACACAAATTGGTTTCCCTTCTTTTTTCAGGATTGAACTGGCCATGGCCAAAATGCTGGGTGCCGTTTTACTGTTGTTACCGGTTGCCGCAAGAATTAAAGAATGGGTATACGCCGGTTTCGCCATCACGTTTATTTCGGCATTTATCTCGCACAGCGCCGCGGGTGACCCGGTAAGCGCTAAGGTTGGGCCTGTCGTGTTCATGGCCATACTCATCGTTTCTTACCTTAGTTATCACAAAATGCTGGCGGTCAAAAACGTTCCATTGATGCAATAAATAAGTTTTCAAAAATCATTTTTCACCCGGTTCTTTTGTAAATTGAACCGGTAAAAGACCAGCACCGGTATGATA
This sequence comes from Bacteroidota bacterium, assembly GCA_040386615.1. GTDB lineage: Bacteria > Bacteroidota > Bacteroidia > B-17B0 > Aurantibacillaceae > Aurantibacillus. Next base: position 44,336 of record JAZKFC010000009.1, on the reverse strand, counting down.
GAAATAGGAATTGACAGTTTCGCCGCTACCTTCAGTAATGAAAAGGTAGCCGAAAGAAATAACGCCGAAGCCATGGCCAGGCTCCTGGAGAGAATTGAATTCGCTGATACAGCCGGGCTTCACGTTTTTGGCATCGGCGAACACCACCGGCGGGAATTTCTTGATTCGGCGCCTGCTGTGATACTCGCGGCAGCAGCTGCGCGTACTAAAACAATCAGGCTCACAAGCGCGGTAACCGTATTGAGCGCCATTGACCCGGTAAGGGCATTTCAAAGTTTCGCAACGCTCGACCTGGTTTCGCAGGGACGGGCCGAAATGGTGGTGGGTAGAGGTTCTTCCATTGAAGCATTCCCCCTGTTCGGCTTCAACCTGGATGATTATGATGCCCTGTTTTCAGAAAAACTGGAACTGCTCCTTCAGATCCGCGACAATGAAAAAGTCACCTGGTCGGGTAATTTCAGGCCGGCCCTTAACAACCAGGGCATCTATCCCAGGCCGCTTCAGAATCCTTTGCCTGTATGGCTGGGCGTGGGCGGCACCCCTGCGTCATTCGTCCGCGCCGGTGAATTGGGCCTGCCATTAATGGTGGCCGTGATCGGGGGCGAAACACACCGCTTCAGGCCCCTGGTTGACCTTTACAGGCAAGCCGGGAAAAAAGCGGGACACACACCTGATAAATTAAAAGTCGGTTTACATTCACTGGCGTACGTTGGCGCCAGCGACACACAGGCCATTTCAGATTTTTATCCGGGTTACGCTGCCAGCATGAGTAAAATTGGAAAAGAACGCGGTTGGCCCGAGATGACACGCGAACGTTTCGAGGCGCAAATGGGAGAAAAAGGGGCGTTGGTGGTCGGCAGTGCTGAAACCGTTGCCGCTAAAATTATCCGACACAGCGAAGCCCTGGGAGGTATTTCCCGTTTCACTTTCCAGATGGATACATCCGACCTGCCACATGAGAAACTCATACAGGCCATAGAACTCATCGGTAAAAAAGTGATGCCCCTGGTAAATGTTTAGGTCTTTTTGTACTTGATCTTCTAAGCTGCCACCCGCAGGGCGTAAACACGTTTATTTGAAAACACAGATCACGACGGCTTTTCCCGGAAAATCTTTACATTTGAGCAATGCAAAACACAGCGCCATTACGTACCGTTAACGTTACCCGTTACATCCAGCCCCTGCGCGAAGGCGGCTCGCTGCCTGCCCTGGCGGAAGCCGATGACGACTTTAAGTACGTACTGAAATTTAAAGGAAACGGACATGGTGTTAAATCGCTCATAGCCGAACTCATTGGTGGTGAACTGGCAAGGATGCTGGGTTTAAAAATTCCCGAACTTGTTTTTGCAAACCTTGACGAGGCCTTTGGCCGGACCGAAGGCGACGAAGAGATCCAGGACCTGCTCAAAGCCAGCAAGGGATTGAACCTGGCACTGCATTTTTTATCCGGCGCCATTAATTTTGATCCTGTGGTCACCACTGTAGACGAGAAAACAGCGTCGAGGATCGTGTGGCTTGACGCTTTTATCACCAACATCGACCGTTCTGCCAAAAACACCAATATGCTGATCTGGAATAAAGAACTCTGGCTGATCGATCATGGTTCCTGCCTGAATTTTCAATATACTTTTAACGAGTGGGAGAGCAAAGCCAAAAGTGCTTTTGCATATATCAAAGAACATGTGCTCTTAAGGCAGGCCACTTTTTTAAAGGAAACCAACGAAGCCTGCAAAAAACTACTTACAGATGATAAACTCCGCGGCCTGGTTTCGCTGATACCTGATGAATGGCTGGCCTGGGAAGATACGGATGAAAAGCCGGCGGCACTACGCGATATTTATTTCAGGTTCTTACAGACCCGCCTCGCCCAGTCTGAAATTTTTATAAACGAAGCCAAAAATGCAAGAGAAACACTTATATGAATACGCGGTGATCCGTGTATTGCCGGTAGTTGAGCGCGAAGAGTTCATCAACGCCGGCATCATACTCTTTTGCAAAAAGGCGCAGTTCATCAAAGTGCTTTTCGAAGTAAACGAAACCAAGCTGCGTTTATTTTCAAAAGACCTCGACCTGGGCCAGATAAGATCCAACCTGCAATCCTTTGAAAAAATAGCGCACGGCGACAAGCAATGCGGTCCTATCGCCCTGCTCGACCTGCCTTCGCGCTTCCGCTGGTTAACAGCAGTACGCAGTTCAGCCATTCAAACCTCGCGGCCACACCCCGGCCTGTGCGACGACCTCGAAAAAACAACAACGCGTTTGTTCGAAGAGCTGGCGCGTTAAATTGCTGCTACACTTCAAAAAACAATCAAGTTGAGGGTTTCGACTGCGTAAAGCAGATCTTCTTAATTTCACTGTAAATGCTGCGCTAAAGCCAATAAAAGGGCCTCATCGCAAAACATGTGATTTATGCTTCTCCCACAGTTTCTCCATGAATGGTGAGAACCGGTACGGGACTGTTAAATGCGATCTGGTTGGTGGTACTGCCGCTGAATAATTTATGAAAGAGGGAGTGTTTTTTCGGTTCGATGATGATCATATCGATGTTATGCTGCGTGATAAAACTAAGTATACCATGCGCCGTGTTTTTTTCATTCACAATAAAGGTGCGGTGTTCCGAATTTTCGAGTTTGCGTTCAATATAATTGTCTAAGCCGGCTTCCTCGGCTGTGAGTTCATGATTTTCGGGCACCACGTGTACTATGTTTAACATCGCGTTAAATGCAGTGCTCAGGTACTTTACAGTTAGCAGTGAAGTACTCAGTATTAACTCAGGATTGTAATCACAGGCGTAGGCAACATTCTGCACTTTTTTAAAAACGGTGCCGGGAGGCACAATAATGAGTGGCGCGGTGATTTTTTTTGAAACATCCACCGAAGCGCTGCCAACCAGGTTTTTCATAAAACTGCTGCCATGGCCCGAAATGCCCATGATCACAAGGTCTATGTTCAGTTTCTCAACCTGCTCGGTAATAATATCAGGTGTATGTCCCATTTCTGAAAAATAATCTATCCTGCCGTTGAACGCTTCTGTAATTTTTATCTTATCTGAAAGGTTTTTTAAGGCGTTGAGGCTGTCCTCCCTCATATCTCCGAAGGCGTATGGTGTGATATTCATTTCAGGACTCACAACAGGCACCATTTCCACATGCAAGAGTACCATGTCGGCCGAAAAATATTTGGCGAAAGCCACAGCGTATTTTAAAGCACTTTCAGAAGTGTCGGAAAAATCACAGGGAATTAAGATCTTTTTCATGGTTGGTTTAATAAGGGACTGTATGGTTTTATGCAATATAAATACCACCATGTGACCATAATACTAAGCCCTAAAGTTTTTTAAGGACCGGGCAATATTTATATTTGGGGATATTTTGCTACAATAAAAAATCAAATCCGGATGAAAACAACGCAGATAAAAACTATGCAATGGGTTTTGGCAGTTGGCTTTGTGTTGATGGCGCTCAAATTCGTGGCGTATTATGTCACCAAATCGAGCGCTATTCTCACCGACGCTGTTGAGTCTATTGTGAATGTGCTGGCCGGTGGCTTTGCCCTGTACAGCCTTTATTACGCTGCCAAGCCAAAAGATGAGGATCATCCCTACGGGCACGGGAAAATAGAATTTTTATCGAGCGGGGTTGAGGGTGGCATGGTTACCATTGCCGGCCTGGCCATGATCGTTAAAGGGGTAGCGGCGTTTTTCAATCCTAACCACGTTGCCCATCTCGAATTCGGATTGGTGGTATCGGTGTTTTCGGGTCTTGTAAATTTTTTGATGGCTAAAATTTTAATAAAAAAAGGCACCCAAACAAATTCAGTGACCATGGTTGCGGATGGCAAACATCTGCTCACGGATACCTGGACGAGCATTGGCCTGGTGGTGGGCCTGGCGGTGATCTATGTTACCGGCCTGATCTGGATAGACTATTTGATTACCATCATATTGGGAGCGCTGATCATTTATACCGGAACTGCCCTTATTAAAGAATCTATTTTTAATCTCCTGGATACAGCCGATTACGTAAAAATAAAACACCTTATATCCGTTTTGAACCAGAACAGGAAAGAAAGCTGGATAGACATCCATAACCTGAGGGTAGTGAAATACGGCGCGGTTGTTCACGTAGATTGTCACATGACCCTGCCCTGGTATTATACACTGGAGGAGGCCCACCGTGAGGTGGACGCGGTTGGCAAGCTGGCCACCAGGGAAATGAATTACGAGGTTGAGTTTTTTATACATGCCGATCCCTGCCTTCCAAAATCCTGTTCGGTGTGCATCATGCAGCATTGCAAGGTAAGGCAGCACGCGCTGGTTGAAAAGCTGGAGTGGAAAATGGAAAATGTATTGCCTGACACCAAACATACGGCCGTTTAAAACCAAAACCTATATATAAATTTCCCGATTTTTCATGTTAAGAAATTTTTAAATATCTTGTCTATTATTTTATCTTTGGCAACCAATTATGGAAGGCAAGAAGTTTATAGATATTGAAAAGATCTTAAAGGAAAAAGCGCACAAGCTTTACCGTTGGCTTCCACGTTTTGCTATCAACTGGCTGAAAAGAAAGCTGCATGAAGATGATATCAATGCGGCAATGACCTTTTTAGGCGTAAAGCAGGGCCTTGATTTTAATAAAGTGGCCCTTGAACATCTTGGGGCAGGGGTTGAAACCGTGAACCCACAGTTTATTCCTCCTACAGGACGGGTGACCTTCGCCGCCAACCATCCCCTGGGTGGGCTCGACGGCATGGCACTCATCAAAGCCATTGGCGAAGTAAGGCCTGATGTTAACTTTTTTGTGAACGATATACTTAAGAACATCAGCAATTACGGCGACGTGTTTGTGGCAGTGAATAAACTAGGCGCTACCTCTACCCGCTCTTTACGCACCATGGAAGATGTGTTCAGAACCGGTGGTGCGGTGCTGATCTTTCCGGCTGGCCTGGTGTCGCGCAAAATTAACGGCAAAGTAAGGGACCTTGACTGGAGAAGAAGTTTTGTCACACAATCCATAGATCACAAACGCGAAGTGGTGCCGGTATTTATTGAAGGAGAAAATTCAAAATTCTTTTACAACTTCGCCATGTGGCGTAAACGCCTTGGCATCAAATTCAATATAGAGATGATGCTTTTGCCCGATGAAATGTTCAGGGCCAACAAAAAAACAATCAGGATACATTTCAGCAAACCTTTCAGCTATAAGGTGCTCGACAGCAGCCGCTCACACAGGGCCTGGTCTGACCTGATGTATAAATTCATTTACTCGCCCGAATTTATGCAAGGTGTGCCTTTTGAAGAGTATATCAAGAACAATTAAGGTTTCGGGTTCAGGGTTTCGGGCTTGCACCGGCCGTACGCTTGCCGCCGAAGCTATAGCGTAGGAGCAAGCATTTATGCGTAGGCGGAGTTATTCTTTTTCAGAACTTCTTTTATAACCTATTTTTTTTACAGGTGCTGGGGGCCGGTTCACCAGCTTTTTTAAGGCCTCAAATATCACCTGAATATCACTATCATGTTTCTTTAACCGGTTGTCCTGCTTAAAGATCATTTTTTCGAGCTTCTGCAGTTTGAGAAGGATGTCCTTATTGGCTACGAGAATTTTTCTCATTTTGATAAAAATCCTGATAATTTGGATATTCACATCAATCGCAATTTCACTGTTTAACACACCAGATAACATCGCCACACCCTCCTCAGTAAACGCAAGCGGTAATTTCCTTAAACCTTTTTTTTCTTTGTTGGATATCACAAATTGTGATATCCAGTTTTCCATTTCACGGCTTGTTAACTGAAACATAAAGTCAGCAGGGAACCGGCTAAGATTTCTTTTTACCGCCTGGTTGAGCACCCTTGTTTCTACGTTATATAGTGCTGCAAGATCGCGATCCAGCATCACTTTTTTTCCCCTGATCAGAAAAATTTTTGAGATAATTTTCTGGTCGGTTATTACGAAAGGTTTTTTCATTCTATATATTTTTGTAATATTTGAAATAAATTGGATATCACAAATTGTGATATCCAAAAAACCAACCGGTGTGTCGTCTCAAAGATTTACCTTCTTTTTCTTTCTAATTTGATAAACCGTTTCACCTGGCTTATTAAATTAACACGAAACGTGTTGGCTTATTTGCAAACCTAATCATCCAGCGGAAAGCTGGGAATTAAATCGCACGCAGAATTACGTTGTAGGGAGGTGGAATTTTGATATATTCCCGAATTAGACTATTGAACGGTCCGAGGGCAGAATAAAAGATAATTAAGAGAATCAGGTTATTTCCTGCACAAATAAATCATCTCCCCGGCCGGCAAACGGTAGCGGTCGATGAGCTCAGGCCCGAGCGTATTTACAAAATCATCCACGGTCACTTTAAAACCCGCAGCGGCCAGTTTATCTTTATAATCGAGACCAAATAAACGCAGGTGGTCTTTCTGCCAGAAATGCAGTTCGCGCTCAGCGGGACTGGTAATATTTTTATCTTCGTAAGTGGCAGCCCTGCTTGTATCCAGCGGCACCTGGAAAATACCCCAGCCCCCGGGTTTCATGATGCGGTACAATTCGCGCATGCATTGATCGGCATCGGTCACATGTTCCAGTACGTGATTACAAAAGATCACATCAAAACGGTTATCGTCAAAAGGGGCTTTATGCAAATCAAAATGTACATCGGCAATAGGACTGTTATAATCGCCCGTGGTGTAAGTAAGGTTTTTCTGCGCCCTGAATAATTTATAAAAACACTGTTCAGGCGCAATGTGCAGCATGTTGTGAGGTTGTGTAAAAAAATCGGTTTTTGATTTCAGGTAAAGCCAGAGCAAACGGTGACGCTCCAGCGACAAACTCCCGGGGCAAAGTACATTTTTACGTTTGGCCCTGCCACCATAGCCGTAGGGTAAAAATTTACGGTAGGTCTTGCCTGTGATAGGATCCTCGTAACGCGTGCCATAATAGATGTAAGGCGCAACCTTAGAGAACAATAAACTAAACTGTATTAAAATAGGACGCGGAATGGTCCTGAGCAAAAAGTGAAACATATATAAAAAGCAAAGATAAGACTTTCAGCCAGCGCTGCAATGTCTTATCCTTGCCCTTTAAAATATTTTATCTAAGCTTTACCTATCAGATCACGACCACACCTACATTGGTAACCACACCTGTTGAAACAGAAACATTGTTCAGCGTGACGGTGTTGAATGGGGCCAGTGGATTTATAGTCAGAGAATAAGTTCCCGGAGGAAGTCCTGCCAGTAAAAATTCACCGTTGGCGTTTACTACTGTAGAATACGACAAGGAGCCCGAGGTTGCTGTCACCGAAGCGATCACACCTGGTTGAGAGATGATGCCTTTAATGGATCCTGACAAGGCTGACTGTATGGTTCTGATCACAGGCTTAAGAGAGTAACTGCCATTGCCCTGATCTACAATAGAACTGTTGGCGTCAAAGTCAAGCAGTACATAATAAGCAACACCTGGCTGGAGGTCCTGGTGAACCTGGAGTTTAAGGCCTGATTGCTGCGCGCTTGGCGTGCTTAAAGGATAAGTGATGCCGTTCTTCACAACCGAGTTATTTGGCCCTAAGATCAGCCTGATCTGTTCCACTTTATTAACAGTTAATGAACCGGAAGCGATGAGGGTATCAACGCCGTTTGAGAAATTAAGCAGGTTGTAGATACCAGGCGTGGTATTTAAAACCACTGTGCTGCCATTCCCCGTAATTTCCACATTTTGAATATCAACATATACTGCCGAATATGGACCAGGTGCATCGGTCATGTTCACATAATATGGTGTAGGCTTTACCGGGTCTGGTGCCGGTGCCGGGTCTTTGTCTTTTTTACAAGAGTTTACGCTGAATCCTATCAGGATCAAGAATAAAAGGGATTTTAGAGTTTTCATAGGTTTGAGAGGTTATTTTAGATAAGGTATACCAAACCCGGTGCCACCACGTTGCAACCTCGTCTATAACTTAACAGAATTTAAGGATTTGCCCGAATCGAGAATTTATTCGTCAAACAAACCACCGGGTTTTTTATACAAACTCCTGCCCAACTGTTTATAGGCCCGTTCTGTGGCTTCCCTGCCACGGGGGGTGCGTATGAGGTAACCTTCCTGCACCGGGAAAGGTCCATACTTCTTCAAATTTATTATTTCAAATTTTAATTGACTTAATTCCACTTTTTCTTGATAAAAAGTGGAGCAAAAATCAAGGCTTAATAACCTGCCCACAATCTGGCTCATTGCTTCGCAATCCCCTGCTGAAATTCTTATGAGGCCGTCGCGGTAAATTTCCGCAGCGCTAATTTATTCGTCAAACAAACCACCGGGCTTTTTATAAAGGCTGCGGCCCAGGTGTTTATAAGCCAATTCGGTGGCTTCCCTGCCGCGGGGCGTGCGCATGAGATACCCTTCCTGCACCAAAAAGGGTTCATATACTTCTTCTATGGTACCGGCTTCTTCGCCAACGGCGGAACTGATGGTGCTGATGCCCACAGGGCCTCCTTTGAATTTATCGATGATGCAGGCCAGAATGCGGTGATCCATTTCGTCGAGGCCGTTCTTGTCAACATTTAATGCTTTTAATGAATAAGCGGCCATCTCCAGGTCAATAGCGCCATTACCTTTGATCTGCGCAAAATCGCGCACCCTTCTTAACAGGGCATTGGCAATGCGGGGGGTGCCCCTGCTCCTTCTCGCTATTTCGTAAGCCGCTTCGTCTTTGATGGACACGTTTAAAATATCGGAGCTGCGCTGCACAATACCGGTGAGTACTTTGCTGTCGTAATAATTGAGCCTGCTGTTGATGCCGAAGCGCGCCCTGAGCGGAGACGTGAGCAAGCCGCTGCGGGTAGTGGCACCAACAAGGGTAAAGGGATTTAATTTGATCTGCACGGTCCTGGCATTGGGACCGCTGTCGATCATAATATCAATTTTATAATCCTCCATGGCGGAGTACAGGTATTCTTCCACCACGGGGCTGAGCCTGTGGATCTCGTCGATGAACAACACATCATAAGGCTCGAGGTTGGTAAGCAGGCCGGCCAGGTCGCCGGGTTTATCGAGTACCGGGCCACTGGTGACCCTTAAGTTAACACCCAAATCGTTGGAGATGATATGCGCCAGGGTGGTTTTGCCAAGACCCGGGGGACCATGCAACAACACGTGATCGAGGGCCTCGTTGCGTTGTTTGGCCGCTGCTACAAAAACACGCAGGTTATCCACCACCCCCACCTGCCCGCTGAAATCTTCAAAGGCAGTAGGCCGCAGGGCCCGCTCTATCTCTTTATCGGTGCTGTTCAGGTTTTCGGGCGTAGCGTCCAGGTTCTCATTCATGCCTTAAAGGTAATTTTAAATTTGTTTGCTGCTTGCTACAAATTATAGGAATTTGCAAATACGAAAATGGGCGGTAAACCGCCCATTTTATTTGGGGGAGAATGGTTAGGTTTGGGGGATATATTAAATCTCGCGACTAGAATCGGCGTATACAATTTTAACTGATACACACATGACAGCAAACATAGATGCTCTAATACCTAGAGAGGATTTTGAAGTAAAGGAAAATATTGAAAACCCACTACAAACTCTACCAGCGCTCCAAGTTAGAGACCTAGAGGAACATTCTTTTGTTTATAAGACACTAAGAAAACCGGACTTTCAAAGAGAGACTTCTGACTGGACAGAAGAAAAAATATTTGAATTAATTCAAAGTTTTATAAACGGTGATTTGATTCCGGCAGTTATTTTGTGGAATTCAAGTGGGTATAATTTTGTGATTGATGGCGCTCACAGGCTGAGTGCAATTATTGCATGGGTTACTGATGATTATGGTGATGGCCCAATTTCTAAATCCTTTTTTGGTTTCAACATCACTCCAGAACAGATTGAAGTTGCAGAAAAAACTAGAAAACTTATTAATAAAAAAATTGGTAGTTATAAAGAACATGTATATGCGATAAATAATCCCGATAAAGTTGAGAAGACCCTTTTAGGAAGCGCTCAAAGACTCGCAACACTTACAGTTCAATTACAATGGGTGCGAGGAGATGCAAAAAAAGCTGAGGCGTCATTCTTTAAGATTAATGAACAGGCCTCTCCTATTAATGACACCGAAAAAAAATTGCTAAAATCTCGTAAAAAACCAAACTCAATTGCTGCACGAGCAATAATTCGTTCAGGTACCGGCCATAAATACTGGTCAAAATTTGCGACAGAAAAGCAATCAGAAATTGAGAGTTTGGCCAAAGAAATAAACGACATACTATTTACGCCAAAATTGCAAACGCCGATAAAAACCCTTGATGTGCCGCTTGCGGGACGGGGTTATTCGTCACAAACTTTAACTTTAATTCTTGACTTGATAAATATTACAAATAATGTAGCTGATACTGAACTAACTGATGACGAAACAGGAGATGAAACTATTTCTATGTTAAAACGAACTAAGAAAATTTTAGGCCGAATTTCAGGAACTCATCCATCATCGTTAGGCCTACATCCCGTTGTGTATTTTTATAGTACGGCAGGTAGATATCAAGTGACTGCATTCATGGCCACACTTGAATTATTCAAAGAACTCGACTTAAAAAATAAATTCGAGGATTTTATCAAGATCAGAAAACGATTTGAGGATTTCTTAATTAAATATAAAAATGTCGTAAACCAAATTAATTTTAAGTATGGTAGCGGTTTAAAAAGTTATAAAAGGCTTCATAAATTATATTTATTCATCATTGACCACATTAATCGGAATACAAGCGACCAAGAAATAGTCACCGCATTCTCAAAAAGTTCTGATTACAATTTCCTTACCCCTGAGGCAGTTGAGATTGAGGCTACATCGAGAAAAGAGTTTTCGACAGAAACTAAATCGGCGGTATTTTTACGTGACGCTCTCTTAAACCCGCTGCGTTGTAAGATTTGTGATGGATTAATTCATAGAAATTCAATTTCGATCGATCATATTGACAGAAAACAAGATGGCGGGAAAGGAAATATAGAAAATGGACAATTGACACACCCCTATTGCAATTCCACAATAAAAAATTAACTGAACTTTATTACATTTTTTATCCCAAATTCATGCTTAAAAAAACTAATGAAGGAAAAACGACAAATTAAAAATGCACGATGGCTAAATTTTTAAACACGAAAAAATCAGTCTCAGAAATTGAGGATTTAATCAGAGACGCTGGGCAAACTTTGATTTTAATTTCTCCTTACCTGAAACTTTCAAAAGACTTTAAGGAATTACTCTCCTACAGAAATAGTAAGGACAAAATTACCACAGTAATTTTTGGCAAAGTTCAGTTAAATCCAGATGAAATGAAATTCCTTGAGAGTTTGCAGTTTGTAATTTTAAAATACAAAGATGACTTACATGCAAAATGCTACTTAAACGATGAGAAAATGATTATTACATCCCTTAACCTATATGACTTTTCGATGAACAACAACAAAGAAATGGGAGTAATTATTGAAAAAGCAAATGAGGGCGACAAAGAGTTGTTTGAAGAGGCTTATAAAGAAGTAGACTATATCAATACAACAAGCCAACGCTTTTCCTACAAAACACAAATTACTACCCAGGCATCAATTCTCAAAGAAGAGAAAACATCAAATGTAGAAACAATTGCATCGCCAAAGACTACTCTTCAAGGAAAGTTTTTATCTGCGACAGCATTGTCAAAAGAACTTGGGATATCAAGCAAAGATTTAACTTACAAGATTGAAAAACTGAAATGGATCGAAAAGAAAAATGAAGAATGGATTTTGACAAGTTTAGGAAAAAGCAAAGGTGCTGAAATGAAAAAAGGGCAGTATGGGGAGTATATTGCATATCCCGACACGATTATAAAAGAGCTAAATTAAGGTCCCAATTCACATGCTTGTCAGAGCATTTGCCCTGAACTTTTCAACACAAATATTTACCTAAATAAAAATAAATATGCAGAGTTCGGGGTGCATGTCCCGACCATCAGGGGGATAGAATGTCAAAATAACAATTCTAACGATGGTAATAACTTTGCGCCAGCTCATTCAATGACTCTACCAAAAGAACATATTAACGAAACCAAACGAATCATTGGAAAGGTTCCAAAAAACATAATAGCAAAATGGCTCCTCGAAGAAGGGTACTATCCAGAACAATATGTTGTCCCACCTAGTTTTAAGGTGTTACAATTTGATCTAAACATTGATCCATATTTCAAAATTGACACTAGCGGAATTCAGCCAAAATTCGAGCCTGAAAAATATGATTTGCTAAATGTCTCATTTCCAAAAACTGAGTTAACTGATCGAACCTTCGGTGTAATAGCCCCTAAGATCTATCACGACATCGTATGGTACTTGATGAGTGAATGGGATTTAATTCAAAAGATTCTATTTAGGAAGCAAAACAAAATATTTTCTTACAGCTTTCCAATCCCCGTTTCGTCCAAAAGCGAAGGAATTCTTGGAAACTTAAGGGCTGGTCGGATGATATATGAATTCTTAGAAATGTCAGAAAACGATATCGTTGCTGAAGCATACAATTACAAATATATTCTAAAGACAGATATTAAAAACTTTTACCCATCCATTTATACGCACAGTATTGCTTGGGCAATTCATAGCAAGGACGTAATTCGTAAAAAAGGAAATAAGAGTGATTATAACAACTATGTTGGTTTAGTTCTTGACAAGCTGTTCCAATATTCGAATGATGGTTGCACGAATGGGATTGCAATTGGTCCCGCAATTTCTGATTTAATTTCTGAAATTATTTTATGTGCAATTGATACGGAAAGTTCAAAAGCTATTGAAGGGAAAAGTATCGATTTTCTTGGCGTTCGATTTAAAGATGATTATAGATTTTTATGTCATACTAAACAAGACGCTAACTTCATTATTAAAACTTTACAAAAACAAATGGCTTTGTATAATCTCACACTTAATGAAAGCAAGTGCTCGGTCGAAGAATTACCTGAGGGCCTTTTTAGACCATGGACAGCTGAATACCAGCCTTACTCTTTGCGATATAAGAAAAGAATATCATACAAGAGATTTGAAAGCTCTATCAGAGGAACATTGAAAGTAGATAAAAAATTTGAAGGGACCGGTGTCGTCGACAGATTCTTAAGTGAATTATACACAAAAAATAATGATCTTAAATTTGACTTTAAGGACAAAGACTTAGCAAAAGCGATTAGCCTTTTACTGATGCTAAAAGAGCGTAGAAATAAATCTTTTCCTCAAATTCTTGGGATAATTGAACAGCTAATAATCCAAAATAAAGGCAAAAAGAAAACTATCACCAAAATAGGTTCAATTATTGAAAATCTTTTAATTGAAAAATTTAAAAACATTGATGATAATCAATACGATTTAATTTGGTTGATTTATTTTGTAAAATCGTTAAACCTGTTCAAAATTAATTCCCCTAGACATGTAAAATCGAAACTAATAAAGAGCTTAAAGGACAATAATGCAGAATTTTTTAAGCCAATACCTAAAGCTATAAAGCTCTTTAACACCGTTAAGAAACCGGGGAAAAATATTAACTTATTGGTACATCTAGCGTTATTCAAAAAACACTAAAATATCTAATCGTTCCTGCCGCTCAGGGCATTTGCCCCGACCCTTTAATTCCCAAATATCATCTAATTGAAATAAATGGTAGTTCGGGGCAGATGCCCCGACCAGCATAGGTGCCCTGATAAAAATTTCGTGGGCAGTTGCCTCAGGTTTCCACCGATGCTGAAAAATCATCTACGAAACGCAGACTATAAATAAAAATCCCTAGTTTTGGGTCAAAAGCCTATGAAAAGGAAAATTTTAAGATCGATCTGGTCCCTATTAAAACTGCTGATCGCCATTGGCGCGCCTTTCACCTTTCTCTCTGCGCTCTGGCTCAAGCTGGTGCGAAAAGTGGGCATAGGCAAAATCAGTGATAGCATTTTTATGCGATTGGGAATTCTGCCGGTGGCGGATCATTATTACGAACCCATGATCAATCCTAAGAAACATCTTACAAAACCACTGCGGGATGACCGACCCATTAAAGGCATTGATTTTAATGTAAAAGAGCAATTAGAATTGTTAGCGCAGTTCAAATACAATGAAGAACTGGTACAATTCCCGATCAAAAAAACCAAAAATATTGAATACCATTACGATAACGTGTCTTACAGTTCTGGGGATTCGGAGTACCTGTACAACATCATCAGGCATTTTAAGCCAGGGAAGATCATTGAAATCGGCAGCGGGCACTCTACGCTCATGGCCAGGAATGCCATCACAAAAAATAAATCAGAAGATGCGGCTTACCATTGTCATCATATCTGCATAGAACCTTACGAACAGCCTTTTCTCGAAACAACAGGCGTTGATGTAATGAGGGAAAAAGTTGAAAACGTTGATAAATCGCTGTTTCAGAACCTGGAGCGCAACGACATTTTATTTATTGACTCTTCACACATTATCCGGCCACAGGGAGATGTGCTTTTTGAATACCTGGAAGTGTTGCCTATTTTAAAACCGGGTGTCATCATTCACGTGCATGATATTTTTACGCCAAAGGATTACCTGGATGGATGGATCTACGAGCATATTTTATGGAATGAGCAATACCTGTTGGAAGCATTTTTAATGTTTAATTCAGACTTTAAAATTGTGGGCGCGTTGAATTACCTGGCGCACAATCACCGAAAGGAATTTGCTGAAAAATGCCCGGTTTTCGCAAAACAAGAGGCCAAAGAACCCGGTGCGCTATGGATGGTAAGAAAATAAGCAATACTCCTATGGAAGTAACAAAAACACCATTAATGAATACAAAAGAAAAAATAGAACAGGCCATCGCCAACTTTGTAAGGGGTGGCGACAACAGTGATACCGTAATGTTAGATAAGGTTTTACACAAAGATTTCAGGGTCACCAACAATGGTTTTATGGGCGCGCCAGGCGTTACCATTATTGACAAACAAAAGTATCTGGCCAATATCAAAGCAGGTATTTTTGGCGGCTTACCCAGGAACATGGTTTTGGAGAGCATTGACGAAGCAGGCAGCATCGCCATGGTAAAACTGCGTTTGGAAAGTGCCGAGAATTATTTTGTTTCTTATAATTCGCTGGTACTAGATACCGACAACCAATGGAAGATCATTAATAACCTGGCGGTGGTTGAGGCAAAAAAATAAAAAACAACAAACACGATAACAGGTGCCGCCCCGGAATTGTAATACCGCGCACAAAAATCAAAACAACCGCCTGAATTTTATTTTGTAACTTGGTATTTCTATGATGCCTTTCCTGAATAAACCATTTTGCTGCCTGCTCTTCATTATTTTGATGGGCCATGCAAAAGGTTTTTCCCAAAACAAAAAAACCGACAGTTCGGAGATCATCTTAAAAACAACGCTCGTTGATGCCGGCTGGCTCAGGTTCTGGGCCGGTGAGCCCATGCAAAACATTGGTGGCAATGAGGTGGCCGGATACACAAGCGTAGAAAAAAGGATCATTTTTTTAAAAGACCTTACATTTGAAATGAACGTGTATGCCGACTTTGAAACCCCTGTACCGTTTGAGCGCGCCGACGCCAGGATCTATTGTCGGCAACGAAAAAAACATGAGGAGGTCTCGGTGTTTACCGGGAACTGGTCTGTAAAAAAAGACAGTGTTTACCTGCACTACCGCCTTGAAAAGATCTATGACAGTGAAGAATACGCGACGTTCAACTACGCCAGGAATTTTACCCGCGGCTGTACGCTTAAATCACATAGCAGCTGCAAATTAAACCACAAAGAGGTTTTCATTTTTAAAGAAGAAACGCTTTGCAGTATAAAACGGATTTATGAATGCTACAGATAAACTTATTTTTTAAATTTGTGGTCAAATAATTTCAAATGGCTGAAAAAAAATCAAAACTGGCGGTCATCAAGACAAAGCCCACCACTAACAGCGTGGAGGATTTCATTAATAAAGTAGAGAATGAACAAAAACGCGAAGACAGTTTTGTGTTGTTGGAAATGATGAAAAAAATAAGTGGTGAGGAACCGGTATTGTGGAGCAGTTCCATCATCGGCTTTGGGAACAAAAGATATAAAAGTCCGGCTACGGGCCGTGAAGTTGACTGGTTCCTGATCGGTTTCTCGCCGCGCAAAGCCAACCTGTCGTTATACCTCACCGTTGGTGTGCAACAGTACCATGAAGCGCTTAAAAAGCTGGGCAAACACAAAACCGGGGGAGGCTGTCTTTACATCAACAAACTGGAGGATGTGGATTTGAAGGTGCTTAAGGGGGTGATAGAAAAAGCGTTAAAACAAAACGCGGGCTGAAATTCTATGTAAAATTTTAACCACAAAGAGCACAAAGTTTTTGAACCACAAAGTTCGCAAAGAATTTTCTCTAAGTGTAACTATGTGGCCTTAGTGTCTTAACGCTTACGCCGAAGCTTCAGCGCAGGAGCAGTGGTTTTACCCGAAGAAATTAACCACCACTTCAAAATAGCCGTCACATTTTGCCTGTTCCTCAATAATGATTATTTTCAGGCCTGCAAAAAACGGGCCCATCAGACCAAATTATTAACCATGCAAGATAATATTACAGACACGAAACCCTATTTAAGCGAAAAAGTATTTTGCCAATGCTGCCTCAACTCAGATCCATCGGCGTTTAAAGAAAAATTCAAAAAAGACGAGCTCATCGTACTTGAATGCAATAAATGTACTTTTAATTTTTTGCCCTGGTATTACAGGAAAGACATCACCTATACAGATTACAAAAATGACCTGGTGCTTGAGCAGATCCGCAAAGGCAACAACTGGCTGAAGATCCAGCGACATTTACTGCGCTACGAACTCATTAAAAAATATAAAAAATCTGGTTTCCTTTTTGACCTGGGCGTGGGCTGGGGCCACTTTTTACTGGCCGGACAACAATTGGGTTATTCGGTGTATGGCATCGAGATCTCAAAAAATCCGTACCTCTACTCAAAAAATGATCTTGGACTTCCGGTTGACCACATTGATTTTTTTAAAATGGAAAAGCCCGATGCCTCTTTTGACATCATTACCATGTGGGACGTTTTGGAGCACATTGACGAAGCCAACCCGGTGATCAAAAAATGTGCAGATCTGCTGAAAAAAGACGGTTATATTTTTATACAGGTGCCACAGATAGATAGCTTTATAGCGCGCAAAAAACAAGCCAACTGGAACATGATGGGCCTGGACCATGTGAATTATTTTTCTAAAAAAACTATCACCAAATTGCTGGAGAGTCATGGGTTTGAAGTGGTGAAGATCAAGTCCTCCATAGAATTAAAGCTATTATTAATGTACACCATCTTGCCCTGGATCAAAAAACTGAAAGGGAAAAAGAAAGAAACCATTTCGTCGGCCGAGCGGCAGGAGTACTACAACAAGACCACACAGAAACCCCAATGGGTTTTAAAAACCTTTGTTGTGGTGCATAACATTATCTACAAATTACTGTCGGCACTCAACATTGGCGAGGAAATGATTGTTGTTGCGAGGAAGAAATAATCCCCGGGATAGTTTTGAGGTTCAAAATAGTTCAAAGTTCAAAACTGTTCAATCGACCTTTGTGACTCTTTGTGGGCTGTGCGGTTAAAAAATCTTTGTGCCCTCTACGCTTACGCCGGAGCTTCAGCGTAGGAGCAGTGGTAAAAAAACCCCGTTAAGTCTTTTTGTATTTGATTTAATTACATTATTTTTATTCCTACCTTCTTCTCATGACACAGCGTAAATTCCCACTCTCTAGCAAAACTGTTTTAAGTTTTATTGTTTTCCTGCTTTCCTTTTCTGCCTTCACTCAAAACAAAATTCTGATTGTGGGCAGCAACGTGGGCACCGTTAACAAAAAAGTGAACGGCACCTTCCTCATGGAAATTGCTATCCCCTTCGATTATTTTGCAGCACGGGGTTATGAAATACATGTAATGAGCCCGAAGGGCGGTAAAATAGCCATTTATCACAAAGGTGATACGGTGGCGGTACTAAAGAAGATCCTGGCCAGCGAATATTTTATCCAGGCCACGTCTAACAGCACTTCTCCAGAAAAAATAAACCCCAAAGACTATAGCGCCATTATTTTCCCGGGCGGTTACGGGCATTTCTGGGATGTTTACAGCGATAAAAAGATTGCAGATATTACCGCTAAAATTTACGAAGGCGGTGGCGTGATTGGCGCGCTTGGCCATGGCACAGCCGACCTCCTGAACGTGCGCCTGAAATCCGGCGATTATCTGGTGAAGGGTAAGACCCTGACTTGTTTTCCTTCATGGGTAGAAAAAGAAGAAATGACAGAAGCCAATTACGGTAAACTTTTACCCGTAGATATGCAACAGGAGTTAGCGGCCCACGGGGCGGCACTGAAAGTGTGCAGCAAAGAAAACATTAGAGTATGCGGCGATACCAGGATAGTTGACGCGCCTAACCGAATCGTAACGGCCTCGTTTGCGGATAGCGGGGAGTTTATTGCTGAAGAAGTGGTTAAGATGCTGGGAAAGCGTTAAATTACGTATAGTTAAACACGAAGGACGCAAAGAACTTAACCACAAAGCGCACAAAGGAACACAAAGAAATTCTCTAAGTGCACCTGAGTGTTCTGAGTGTCTCAGTGGTTTTGGAACCCGAAGGACTTAACCACAAAGAACACAAAGATTTTTGAACCACAAAGTACACAGAGGGAAAGCAGAGAATTAACCACAAAGAATTATCTAAGTGTACCTAAAGTGATCTTAGTGTCTTAGTGGTTTTTGCACTCGTAAGAAATTAAAATATTTTTAACCTTAACATAAAACAAAACAACATGACAGATTCAACCATGATCACCACCAGCACTTCACTGGAAGGCTACAAAATCACGAAACAACTAGGTTTGGTGAGAGGCATCACCGTGCGTTCGCGAAGCGTACTGGGTAATATGGCCGGAGGTTTTATGACACTCTTCGGGGGCAAGAGTTCTATTTATACAGAGCTCTGTGAAAAAGCCAGGGAAGAAGCCTACCAGCTGATGCTCAAACACGGTAAAGAACTGGGTTGCAACGCCATTATCAATATGCGTTACGACGCCAACGAAGTCATGAGCGGTCTCACCGAAGTGCTGGCCTATGGCACGGCTGTTGTAGTTGAAAAAACACATTGAGTTATTGAGTTGGTGATTTATTGAGTTGGAGAGTTGGTGGTTTATTGAGTTAGAGAGTTGTTGAGTCAGCACAGGTTAAAAACGGCACTCAAAAACTGTTAGCAACTTTGCTTTTTTAGAATTCTAAAAACTTTATTTTTAACCCAGATTATGCATTGGAAATTCGTTATGAAAGCCAAAAGCCCAATAAAAGATAAACTTTTGCGATTGAAGCGTAGTCACCACTACGGTGAATGAGAAAAAGTTGCGAAAGCCTTATCTTTTGAAGGGATTTTTGGCTTGCAATAGGATATCTAATGCATAATCTGGGTTTAATCAAAATTCCTCCCATGAAATCAGCGAAAGTTAAGTACCTGGCGCTTGCTGCCATAGTTGCCGCCTGCCTTGCCATTGTTTATTATAAAACCGACGCGTTTAAAAATTTAAAAAGCGGGAGCAGTTCTGAGGGGCCGGTGAACAGGATCGACCCTGAATTTGCCGCATACATCAGCTCTTTCACCTCGGGTTATATCTCTTCCAATTCGGCGATCAGGATTAAATTCAGCAGGGAGTTTGCAGGCAGCACACAATTAAATACAACACTGCCCGAAAAATATTTTTCTTTCGATCCAAAAATAGAAGGCGAAGCCGTTTGGAAAGATGCAGAAACTATGGAGTTTATTCCCAAAGAGCGCCTTCAGCCCGGGCAGTTGTACAAAGCCACCTTTCACCTTGGCAAGCTCATAGAAGTAAAAAAAGAACTGCGTGACTTTGAATTCCGTTTCCAGGTGATAGAACAGTCGGTGCAACTGCAGGCCAACGATCTTAAATGTTACAACAGCAATGATTTTGAATATTACAGCCTGGCCGGAAATTTAAGCACAGCCGATTTTGCAGATCAGAAACTGGTTGAAAACCTGCTCACTGCGAAGCTAAATAACAAAACCATGAATTTGAAATGGTTGCATGACGAAGCAGGAACCACCCATCAGTTTTTAATTGACAGTATTGAAAGACCCGCTGCAGGGGAAGGCCAACTTGTACTGAACTGCGATGGCAAAGCCCTCCATACATCCTACACATCGTCACAGAGTTTTGTAGTACCCGCCAGGGATAATTTTGTATTGCTCAATGTAAAAATGATCCCGGGAAGTGATCCGTACATCCTGCTCAACTTTTCCAATCCCATCGATCAGATGCAGTCGCTGGAAGGGCTGATCGCCATTGGCGGGCTTTCTGAAATGAAATACATTGTCACCAATAACCAGGTAATGCTTTATCCTTCAAACACAAGAACGGGCTCCTACATTTTAAAAGTTGATGCAGGTGTAAAAGATACCAGGGGTCGCAGGCTTGACAAAGACTCCGAACACAGCATTGTTTTCAGCCAGGTGAATCCCGAAGTGCGTTTTAGTGGTAAGGGCAATATCATGCCTTCTGCCAATGGCCTGAAGCTTGCATTTGAAACGGTGAATTTAAGAGCTGTTGATGTAAAAGTGGTGAAGATCTATGAAAATAATATCCTGCAGTTTTTACAGGTAAATTCGATGGAGGGCAGCTATCAGTTGGCGCAGGTAGGAAAAAAAATCCTGCAGAAACGCATTAACCTGGGCATCACCAATCCCGCAGATTTCGGCACCTGGAAAAAATTCTCTCTCGACCTGGGAAGTCTTATCAAATCAGAGTCGGGAGCTATCTACCGCGTGTCGCTGAGCATTAAAAAATCATACGCCACCTACCCCTGCGCCGGCAATTCCGGCAACACAGCATCTGACATGGAAGAGATCGCCGAAGAAGAGGAAGAACAGGACATCAATTATTTTGGGTATTATGATGAAGAAAATTCATATTACGATTACGAATACGAAGAAGGTGAAGATTACCGCTGGGAAGACAGAGACAATCCCTGCAAAGCCTATTATTACAGGCAAAGCGAAAGAACCGTTTCAAAGAATATCCTTGCTTCAGACCTTGGTTTAACACTGAAAAAAGGCAACGACGGCAGCCTCTTCATCGCCGCCAACGATATCATATCTACCAAACCACTGGGCAATGTCAATATAGAACTTTACGATTACCAGAAACAGCTGATACAAACAACAAGCACTAACTCCGACGGTCAGGCCTTTATTACGCCCCTTCAAAAAGTATATTTCGTAGTGGCCAGGAAAGAAAAGCAGTTTGCATACCTGCGCGTGGATGACGGCGCGGCGCTTTCATTGAGCATGTACGATGTTTCGGGCGACGCTATTAAAAAAGGTGTAAAAGGATTTATATACGGGGAGCGTGGCGTGTGGCGCCCTGGCGATTCACTGTTCCTGAATTTTATCCTTGAAGACAAGCTGGGTTCTATTCCTGTTAATCATCCCGTAACCTTTGAATTAAAGAACCCGCAGGGTCAACTATACAAGCGCCTGGTTAGCAATAAAAATATTGATGGTTTCTACAACTTCACCACGCACACCGATAAAAATGCCCCAACAGGCCTCTGGAATGTTGAAGTAAAAGTGGGATCGCTTAAGTTTTACAAAAGCGTGAGGATTGAGACCATCATGCCTAACCGTTTGAAGATTGACGTCAATATTGGCGATAACAAACTAATAGCGGGTTCAAAGGTCAATACCATTCACCTGCATACAAACTGGCTCACAGGCGCAAAAGCCGGCGGACTGACAGCAAACATCAATGTTGCGCTGAGCCAGGGAAAAACTGAATTTGCGAAGTACAAAGACTATGTATTTGATGACCGCACTTTAAAATTTGAAGCTCAGAATGTAACAGTGTTTGACGGCAAGGTGAATGAAGAAGGAAACGCCTCGGTTCCGCTTGATCTTGCAGGACAGAAGAACGCGCCCGGATTTTTAAAAGCCGTATTCAACACCATGGTATTTGAGCCCGGCGGTGCCTTTAGTGTGGACAGGTTTAGCCTCGACTATTCACCTTACGGCTTTTACGCCGGGATTAAATTACCGGAGGGCGAAAAAAACTCCGGCATTCTATACACCGGCAAAGATCATTACATTGATATCGCCACTGTAGATTACAAAGGCAATCCCGCGTCGAGACCCAATCTTAAATTTGAATTGTACAAACTGGAATGGCGCTGGTGGTGGGATCAATACAACAACGAACTGGCCAATTACGCGTCTGACGAATATCACAAACCTGTACAATCTGAAACTTTTTCGACAAAGAACGGCATGGCAAAGATCAGGGTCAACATCAGAGAAAACGACTGGGGACGTTACCTGGTGCGCGTGACCGATCCTGATGGTGGACACACCAGTTCTACGGTTACTTATTTTGACTGGGCGAACTGGATGGAGCGCAACAGTAGCGGTGACAGTAAAAGTATGTCAAACATGCTCAGTTTCTCTGCCGACAAAGCCTTTTATAAAACTGGCGAAGAAGTAAAAATAAATATCCCTACCCCGCAAAATGGCAGGGCGCTATTGACCATTGAAAACGGCAGTAAAGTGCTGGAAGCGCACTGGCTTGAAACTGAAAAAGGAAATACAGTTTTTAAATTTAAGGTGACGCCACAGATGGCGCCCAACATTTACGTGCATGTATCACTCATGCAGCCGCATTCACGCAGCAACGACCTGCCGATCAGATCGTACGGCGTTGTTCCCGTTAATATCGACGATCCTGAAACACATTTGCAGCCGGCAATCAGCATGGCTGGAATTCTTGAACCAGAGGCCAACGCAGATATTACCGTTTCTGAAGCCAACAGTAAAGAGATGGCTTTTACGCTGGCGGTTGTAGAAGAAGGCTTGCTGGACATTACCCGTTTTAAAACGCCCGATCCTCACAAAACCTTTTACACAAAAGAAGCGCTCGGCGTAAAAACATGGGATGTTTACGATAACGTGATAGGCGCTTTCGGCGCCGACCTCGAACGCATTTTAAGTATTGGCGGCGACGGCAGCGAATTGGGGAAAGACGGCGCAAAGGCTAACCGCTTTAAACCCGTCATCCGCTTTTTTGGTCCCTACCATTTATCAAAAGGCGAAAAAAAATCGTTTCGTTTCAAAATGCCCATGTACGTTGGCTCTGTGCGCACCATGGTGATCGCCGGTTATAAAGGCGCTTACGGCTTCGCCGAAAAATCAACGCCCGTTAAGGCGCCTCTGATGGTTTTGGGAACTTTGCCCAGGGTGCTAAGCATTACCGAAGAAGTAAAATTACCGGTATCAGTATTTGGCGGTGAAAAAAATATTGGCGCTACCACGGTTAAAGTGGAGGTAAACGGCTTGCTGCAAACCGTTGGTGGAAATTCAAAAACACTAAATATCAATAAGAACGAAGAAAAACTGGCGATGTTTGATCTGAAGGTAAAGAACCAGACAGGTGTGGCCAGGGTAAAGATCACAGTCACAGGAGGCGGGCATACCGCAGGATATGAAATGGAGCTCGATGTGAGAAATCCAAATCCTTATCAAACCGTAAACAAAGACCTTTGGGTCGACGCGGGTAAATCAATTCAAGAAAACATCAAGGCCATCGGCCTCGCTGGCAGCAACAGCGGCGTCCTTGAATTGTCCACAATTCCGCCCATCAATCTCGAAGAAAGACTACATTATCTCATTACCTATCCGCATGGTTGCATAGAACAAACTACTTCACAATCCTTCGCGCAACTATACCTGCCCGATGTGATGGAATTAAGCGCTTCACGCAAATCCGATATAGAAAACAACATCAAGCGCGGGATCAGTGAACTGCGTAAGTTTCAATTGTCGTCGGGTGGTATGTCGTACTGGCCAGGTATGAACGAAGTCAGCGACTGGGGCACAACCTATGCAGGGCATTTTTTATTCAGTGCCGAGAAAAAAGGATATGCCTTACCACTGGGTTTCAAAAAAGAATGGGTGTCGTACGAGCAAAACGTAGCACAGGATTTTGAGGTCAATAAAGAAAAGTACTTTAATAATGATGTGCAGCAGGCCTACAGGTTGTATGTGTTGTCGCTCGCCGGTCATCCCGCCATGAGCGCCATGAACAGGTTAAGAGAATACAAAAGCCTGTCGCAACAGGCCAGGTGGTTGCTGGCCAGTGCCTACGCGCTCGCGGGGCAAGCCGATGAAGCACAAAAAATTGCTTCAGCCACTTCGGGGCAGATTGTGCCTTATCGTGTGGATTATTATACCTACGGCTCATCAGACCGCGACATGGCCATTATACTGGAAGCGCTCTGCCTGATGAACAAAAAAACGCAGGCCTTTGAGCAGTTGAAAAAAGTATCTGCATTTCTATCCACTGGCAGCTGGCTAAGCACACAAACCACTGCCTTCGGCCTGGTGTCGGTGGCGGGCTTTATTAAAAAGTATGGCAGTTCTTCGGCCATGCAGGCGAAATGCCTGGTAAACGGAAAAGAAATGGCTCTGCCGGGAAGCGCTGTAATCTCACAGGTTCCCATTGATTTTAAAAACGGCACCGGTGCGAGTTTCAGTGTACACAACAACGGAAAAGGAGTACTTTATGTAAAAGTGGTGAATAGAGGCAAGCCACCGATAGGTGAAGAAAAAGAAGCCAGCGAAAATATTTCGGTGAGTGCTGTATACAAAGACGCAGCCGGTAACCCGATAGATCCGCAGGAATTGGTGCAGGGAAATAACTTTTTGCTTTCAGTCACCGTAAAAAATATGGGAGCGATGGGAGCTCTTAAAAACCTTGCGCTTACCAATTATATCCCATCGGGCTGGGAGATCCATAACGCACGGATGGATGAGAACGAAGCCGCGATGAAAAACTCATCCTTTACTTACCAGGACATCAGAGATGATAAAGTTCTGACCTATTTTGATCTTAGCAACAATGAAAGCAAAACCTTTAACATCATGCTCAACGCAAGCTATGAGGGACGTTATTATTTACCGGCTGTTAATGTGGAGGCCATGTACGATAACAACGTATACGCAAGAACAAAAGGACAGTGGATCAGGGTGGTTAAGCAAAATGCCTCAGGGGCAGCTGGAAAACAAGCTAAATAACAAGGCTGCTGTTCAATTCATTTTTCGCATGGTATAACATTTGATTAATAATGTTATATGGGCGAATTAAAGCGGACACTCAACCTGCCGGAAGTGGTTTTTTTTGCAACGGGCGTTATTCTTGGTGCAGGCATTTATACAGTAATTGGCAAGGCAGCTGGTTCAGCAGGAAACATGCTTTGGCTTTCTTTTAGTATCTCAGCGCTCACAGCATTGCTTTCGTTATTCTCCTATGCCGAACTGATCTCAATGTACCCCAGTTCCGGCGGAGAATTTTCGTTCGTAAAGAAAATCATCAATACGCGCTGGGCCTATGCCGTAGGATGCCTGGTTGCGTTGAGCGGGATAGTATCGGCAGCCACTATTTCACTTGGTTTTTCAGGATACCTCTCCGGTCTTGTTGAATTTCCCGGCCACTTAACAGCCATTGGCATCATTGTGCTGATTTTTATCATTAATGTTCTTGGTATTAAGCACTCGTCGCTGGTAAATATTGTTTTTACCATACTCGAAACCTGCGGACTGCTATTCGTAATTTATTCGGCAGCGCCATCATTGGGAGAAGTCAATTATCTTGAATCACCGCCAATGGGTATAAACGGAATCCTTGCCGGGGCTGCTATTTGTTTTTTCGCGTTCACTGGTTTTGAAGATGCGGTAAAGCTGGCGGAGGAAACTAAAAATCCTGAAAAGAACATCCCCAGGGGCTTGTTTATCTCTTCAGCTATAATAAGTACGATCTACCTGTGCGTGGCTTGTGTAATCGTTAGCATGGTCCCGTTTAAGGAACTGGCCAATTCAGAAAATCCGCTTTCATTGGTTGTTGAAAAAAGATTTGGCCATACCGGCGCTGTTATAATCGCGGTGGTGGCATTATTTTCAACCTCCAATTCACTGTTATCGAATATGCTGGGTGCCTCGCGGGTGATTTACAGCATGGGCAAAACCAACCAAAAATTAAGCCTGTTCGCCAAAGTACTCCCGCAAAGGAAAACACCATGGATCGCATTGATCATGGCCGCAGCCGCAAGCTGTGCGTTTTCTCTCATAGGCGACGTAAAACAGGTAGCCCTCATCACCACCTTCATTGCTTTTCTCATTTTTTTTGTCATTAATTGTTCGCTGATCTATTCAAGGCTCAAAGACAAAACAATTAAAAGGCCTTTTAAAATTCCGGGAAGCATAGGAAACGTGCCCATAATACCCGTTTTTGCCATTGCCATGATCCTGGTGCTCATTTGCTATACTGCATACAGCCTGATAACCGGGTAAGACTATGCCATAACGCCGCCTTAGTATTTTAAAAACGGTATGTTGTAGTTTGCGGTTGAATTTTGGCTTGACGCATTTCCAACTATAAACTACAACAGGATATTTAAAAAACATAACCTATCCCAAATAACACACCCACGGCATCAACACCAATTGAATAACTGCTGCCGAAATAAATTACGAAATCTTCATTCTTCACAAACCTGAAGCGTCCCGCCACGATGGGCGCGAACCGAAGCGCGTTGCGCTCACTCAGTAAAAAGCTCGCCAAAGGGCCAGCTTCAAATTCAAGAACAGATCGCACGCCCAGGGGAAACTTAAACAGGCGGAACTGGAGGCCTGCGCCAAAGGTAGGAGATGCTCTTTCGTTCACCAGGACACTGTCAACAATAAACTGTTTGGTCTCGGTTGGTAAATTAAAAAAAACGGGGATCCTCATTTTCTTTACCGGTCTGAATTCGACGAAAAACAGCTTGGCACTGGTAGGCACGATCACAGCTACCTTATTTTTAATGGTGGCGAGTTTGCGATCCGAAATAAACAAAAGGGTCTGTCCCAAACTCAGTTCAAAAAGCCTCCTGGCCTTCTTTTTCTTTACAGAGTCCTGTGGGCTTAACTCTTTCTCGTTCTGACCGATGGCAAGCGCCGGCAGGAAGAGATACAACATAAAAAAAAATTTGACAGATTTTAAGGCTAGGGTTTTTTGCATGAGTAAATATACCATAATTAATACGCCGCGAAAATCAGGCAAAATGAACAGATTTCGCCAATCTGTTCATAAAACAACAAAATATGGACATATATACGCCGAAACCAAAAATGGACATGAATTCGCTATATGTTCAAATAATTTAAAAAAATGGACATATTAATTTGTGGTAATCAAAAAATGAACCTATATTTGGTATATGTTCAAATAATTAAATAAAATGGACAAATCAATTAAAATTAAATTCGACAGAAATCTGCCATACAATGGTTTGCCGGATCTGCCTCCATCAGAGAACATCGTTGACAAGGAGGTTTTGATCAAGTGGGGGCTTGCCTCCCGGGCCCTGGCTGAACTGAATAAGAACATCCTCCGCATTCCAAATCCAGGCATGCTTGTAAACACCATCTCACTACAGGAAGCACAGACTTCAACTGCCATAGAAAATATTTTTACCACCGAAGACGAATTGTATAAAGCTGTTTCTGACACCATCAGGGAAGAATCGGCCAACCCCGCAACGAAAGAAGTTTTGAGATACAGGGAAGCGTTATGGGACGGGTTCAAAACAATACAAAGCCGTAAAAAATTCGACCAGTCCACTGCCCTCAGGGTTTTCAGGCAGGTAAAGAACACCAGGCAGGGCCTTCGTTCGCCGCAATCGCAGGTGGTGATCAAAAGAGGACAAAGCGAGTTTAAATCGGGTGAGGTCATTTATACACCGCCACGCGGGGCTGGCATTATTGAACGTAAAATTAAAAACCTGTTTGATTTTTTAAACAAGGACGAACGTTTTGATCCCCTGCTTAAAATGGCCATTGCGCATTACCAGTTTGAAGCCATCCACCCCTTTTTCGATGGTAACGGCCGTACCGGGAGAATCCTGAATCTATTATACCTTGTTGAAACAAAATTACTTTCGCATCCGGTACTGTACCTCAGCAATTACATAATTCACAATAAAGCCGATTATTACCACCTGCTCTCAGGTGTAACGCAACGACAGGCATGGAAACCCTGGCTGATATACATCCTTGAAGGGGTTGAAATTACTGCAAGGGCCACCAATCAGAAAATTGATGAGATCCTCTCGCAAATGGACGCCACTTACCGGCACACACGAAAAAAATTAAAATGGTACACGCTTGAATTAAACCAGGCGCTTTTCTCGCAACCTTACATCAAACAAAAACTGGTGGGAGAAATTACCGGCGCCCGCAGTCGCACTACCCTCACCAAATATATGCAGCAATTGGTTAAACTAGGGGTATTGTCGGCCAATGAAGAAGGACGCGAGGTTTTTTACATCAATAACGACCTCATCAGGATCCTGCGGTCATGATGTTAAACTGCAAACAAAAAAAGAACCCAACAGCTTTACCGTTGGGTTCTTTTTCATTTAAAGGAGAATTGCCTATTTGAAATTTTCCACCATACACTCGGCGCCTTTCATTATGGCTTTCACCAGGCCTTTGCCATTTTTGCCCTCAAAATCAGAGGTTCCACCCTTTGTGTCAGGGAAACGGATAAATACAACTTTCGAAGCCGCGAATTTTTTTAAGTCATCTACTGTAATATCAAACACATAAGAATAGTTGGTGGTCAACTGTGTACTGGCTTGCGTAATTATTCTTTTTGGCAAAGATTCATTTACTGAAACTAATTTCACCGTTTGCTCATTCTCCAGTTTATAAAGCACTTCGGCTCCTTTGGCCATGGTCACATCAATGCCACCGGCATAAGTAAACACCATCTCCATTTTTAATTTGCCGGCTTTATTCTCAAAATACACGATTTTGTCGCCGTAATTGGAAACAACAGTGCGCTCACTTGTAAACGGGTCTTTAGCCACCTCGCACTTTTGTGAAAATAATGTGCCCGATGACAAGAGCACCAACGGCAGAACAAAATAACTAAACTTCTTTTTCATGTTTTTTTTAAACAAATATAATGATTTACCTAAAGATATAAGCCTGAAAACGGTGCACTTTAACGCGCTAATTTTGCAGTAGGTGCCAAACACGACAGATGTTGCGGGTCATAGACAAGGCATAAAAAAACCCTTCAGCAAAACTGAAGGGTTCCTGTTACGAGCAGCCTTTCCTAAAACTACTTTTGCACAGAGATCTTTTTGGTGGTATAGCCGTTATCGGAAACCAATTTCACAAAATAGTTGCCATTGTCGAATTTACCGAGGTCAATACTCTCCTTAACGCCTGTCGATATAGATTTTTCAAGCACTACTTCACCGAGCATATTGTATACGTAAACAGTTGATCTGTGCTGACCTTGCGCAGCATCACCAAATTCGATGGTAAACAAACCGCTTCCCGGATTAGGATAAATATTAAGCATGTCTCCGGCTTTGACTTGCGCTTTAATGCCCGTTGGTGCCGACATCACATTTAATTTGATCATGCCGTTATCTTGTGGCGACTGAACCCTGTAGATGCCCCCGACGTAACAATACTGAGCCGTGGCAACAGAAGTGGAATTAGGACAGGTAACACTTACAGTGACACAGATGGTGTAGGTTCCTGCGGAAGTATAGGTATGGCTGGGATACAAACCTGTGGTAGTACTTCCATCGCCCCATGACCAACTGGCTGCAGTAGTGTTTAAAGGATAGTTTGGATAGGCCATCCAGGTCAATGCCTGGGTAGTATCTTTGGCCAGAGAAAAGACCACACTAGGATTGCAGGGATTGCTTGGATTTCCGCCATAATACACAGAGTCGCATTCTGTGTCCCAGCAATTGATCGTAGAATCAATGAGCATAAGACACACCGCCGACATGCTGCCGCTGGTGAAGGTATGCGCTGTGGTAACTCCCCACGCGTAGTTGCCATCACCAAAATTCCAGTAGTAATAAGAATTGGAAGTGGTGGTGGTTGACGTACTCGTGAAATTCACGACATTGCCATTTGATGTTGATGTAAAGCCGGCCATACACTGCGCTTTGCCTGAAAACGCCGTGAATAAAATCAGCCCTGCAAACAATACCCTGATTGTTGCTACTGTGCTGGTAAAATAATTTCTTTTCATGTTGTTGTTTTTGCGGCAAAGTGATATGTAATCTCCTTTACCCGTTAGTGCTTACTTTTTTCAGGGTTTCAGCGTTTGCCCTTCTTATCACACTTATACAAATTTGATTTTCCCTTAGTTGGTGATTTTCGTTAAATCATAAAAATAAATTGCAGACCTTTATTTATAAGACACCGCGAGCACAGACTGCACATTATCGATGGTTTTAAATGCAGCGCCATTATAAACATTACATTTAAAACGCACCGTTATTTTTTTTGTCGTCTCCCCTCTTTCATTATTTTTATAGTTCTCAACCGAAACAATTTCAAAAAAACCGGATGAAGGTTGCAAGGCGTTGTCAGAGGTATAAACTGTTCCGGCACTGTCTGTCCACTTAATAACAACGTTGGAAAAAGGCTGTGGATTTGCCACAGGAGTAACCGACGTAATGCTGTAGTTGGTGAGACAGGCCATGGGCTGCGTTTCGGTAGCATTATTGTATTTAGCGTAGATGGTATCGTTGTTCACATCTATTACACGAAGTGTGATGGGGTAGGTTCCGGGAATGATATAGTTATGAGAAGGATTGGGTGCATTCGAGGTATTTCCATCACCGAAATTCCACAGGTAGCTGTAAGGCGCTATGCCCTGTACATAGGCCGTACAACTTACCGTGTTCGCTGGATTTCTTATTACAGAGATCCTGCAGTTTTTAAGCGGGTAACTTATTTTTTCGAGATTTTTTATGTACTGCTGGCAGGCGTTAGTACCAATGATTTTGAGATTGACGCTGTAATTGCCCGCGGCGCTGTATATATGTACCGGGTCGGCCTGCGAAGATTTACGACCGTCGCCAAAATCCCAGAAATAAGCTGAACCCGTATAATTATAAATACTTCTGAATTGGACGGCATAATGGTAATTGGCGGTTAAGGGGTATGATTTTAAAGAGAGGGAACTATCTATCCGGGCCGGCTCGCCTTGCTGCGACATCCTGAAATCATTAATTTTTATCTGGAGGCTGTTGCTGCAATTATCACAATTTAATTGTTTAAGATCCGCTGTAAAATTGTACATACCTTCTGCATTCTGCTCATACGTGGTAAACATGTAATAATTGTTTTTGCCTGAATTCAAATCAACCTCCGCGCCATCCACCTTCGCGGTAAAATAAAAATCACTGGTGGTGTCGTTTACCGATTCCGGGAATTCTTTCTTTTTGCAGGAAAAAATCAACAGGGTAAACAAAATTATTAAACTACAAAGTCTCATATCCACTATTTTTTAATCAAATTATATGTTAACGTCATTTTCAGTCCCCTGCTCCTCTCAAACACCGGCGAATTGTACACCTTGTCCTTTTTTATATCATTCAACCCATAAAATAATTCGCAGTTAAGATGCAACCGCCTATACAGCTGACGGCGGTAGCAAAAAGCGATCTGCCCGTCGATACTGTTGAATCCGGTTTTATATCCCATAGACTTTGACACGGTATGGTCTCCATGGTAGTCTTTGCTTTTTATGTAAGTTTCCACTTTACTTTCAACATCCAACAGGTAAGCGATGGTGTAGCCAAAGCCAATACTGTTTTTTGAATTGATCAAATAATTTAATTTTAATGGCACAGCCAGGTAATGCGCCCTGAGCGGCGAAATAACGGTAACATCACTTTCTTCACCAAATTTTAAAGCGGTTACTGCCGAGGTATGACTGGTGCCGCTAAAGTTGCTGAGAGACTGGTACCGAACACCCGCAGACAGGGCGAGCTTATCGGTAAAAGCATTCTGGTAACCAATACCTATAACAGGGTTAAAGCCCCTCGCTTCGGTCTTATCATTATTTTTCCATCCTAACAAATAATCGGCTCCCGCCTCAAAAAACACCAGGTTCTTCGACGGCAGTTCTTTTGGCAGACTGTCTTTGTTTACAACGATGGGCGCCAATGTTGAATCTGCCAGCGGGGCTGAAACAACGGTTTCGGTGGTGACGGAAATTTGATCCCCGGTGTTTGAATCCGGAACCGCAGGTTTATCCCGGCCTGTTAACTCATCATTTACAGGAGCAGTACTCGCTGTGACCACCACAGCATCTTTGTTTTCAAAAGAAACGCTAGTGGCAGGCGCGTCGCTGTTATCAGTAGTATGATCAGACTTATCTGAACCTTGTTCAATTAATGGTTTGGCTGCCTTTGTTTTTGCACGTTGAGAAAGAATTATGCTGGAGTTGCCCTTGCTTTGGATTTCGGATCTGGTGTCATTGGCTGCTGACTGTGTACCTGGATTTTGAGTGGCTTGCTCCCTTTTTATTTTCGCCGGGTGGTCTTGCTTTGTCAGATTAACTTTGGCGGGGCTGTGATTTTTTTCTGATAACGTTTTTTCAGTTATTTGTGATGCTTTACCCCGTTTCTCTGATGTAACCCCACTGCCTCCATTGGTTTTGGTGCCCGCTTTACTGTTCACAGGATTTGACAAACCAACTTTAGTTTCGGTTTTTGATTTTTCTGCCCTGGCATCATGATCTATACCCGGGGCGCCGGTCTCACGCAATTGATCCGCCGAACGATCGTGGACCGGCGTTGCATCCTTAGGCACAAAGCGATCTCCGATCTGTTTTGCATCTCCACTTGCAGAGCGATCCCGGATCGGCTTTGTATCCTTAGGTGACAAGCTATGTGTGATCTCATTTTTATTGTTGGTCACAACGTTTGCTTCATTCATTTTTGCAGATGCTGCGGCAAGACCGTCCGTGTTCTTCCCTGCGGATTCTTTTTCCATCACCAGCCACGTTGCTGTAATGCCTATCATCAACAGCAGCAGATTTAAATAAATAAGCAGGCGCTTCCTGTCCGTCCTTTTCTTTTTAAGGGACGTGTTGAACTTCTCCCAGTTTTGGGGATCAAATTCAAATTGTTCTTCATGCGGGTTACCGCTAAAGAAGTCCTTTAATTCGTCATCACTGTCTTTCATTTCTCCGCTTTAATTAATACATCCATTTTGTTGATCATTTCCTTTAATTTCTCTTTCGCCACCGTTAAATGCCATTTGCAGGTGTTTTCATTGATGTTGAGCATTTCTGCAATTTCACGATGTTTGTACCCGTCTATAAAATATAAATTAAAGATCTGCTGGTTAACCAGGGGTAATTTCGCGATCAGCCTGTAAATCTCTTTTACGTCGAACCTGGTAATAGCTTCGTTAATATCAGCATGTTTATTGGTGTCAAAGTAGGAATCTACATACTCTAAGTTCCTGTAGTGTATTTTTTCTTTCCTGAATTCGTTGATCAGTGTGTTGATCATTACCTTCCTGATCCAGGATTTAAAAGGCACTTCGGGCTGGTATTTTGCAAGGTACTTTAAGACCCTGTGAAAGCCAATGTTCAATACTTCCTTTGCCCTGTCTTCACTTTTAGTATACCTGATGCAAATGCTCATGAGATAACTATAAGTAATTTTATACAATTCATATTCGGCAGTACTTTTGCGATTAATACAATCTGTTATCAATTTTTGATCGATATTCATCAACTATTTAGGAAAGCCGCTAATAAACTTATACAAAATTGAAGAACAAAAAGTTGGAAAAAAAGGCTTTGTTTTTCGCCTGCCCGCTTAAGTTTCCGTTTACCGCTGAAAATCAGCGTAATACGGACTTTTTTAAACACCTTACCTCCCTATTTAAGGCCTGATTGTTGTGGGAGAACAAGGCATTTTTATTTTACATTTACCCAACCCCGGGCCTTTAAGATGTGTTTGTATTCTATAAAGGCCCTTTACATTTTATGGAGATTCAGCAGGAATTGATCGACCGCTGCCTGAAAGGCGACAGAAAGGCCGAAAAT
This sequence comes from Bacteroidota bacterium, assembly GCA_040386615.1. Classification (GTDB taxonomy): domain Bacteria; phylum Bacteroidota; class Bacteroidia; order B-17B0; family Aurantibacillaceae; genus Aurantibacillus. The sequence goes on along the minus strand of JAZKFC010000009.1, from coordinate 10,362 downwards.
GAATTGTACAGGATCCTGTACAGTTTCCTGCTAAGTATTTGCAGAAGGTATATCCGCCAGGATGAAAAGGCACGCGAAGTGCTCAACATAGGTTTTTGCCGCGTGCTTTTTAACATTGGCAAATACCGGCCTGTGGCTCCTTTCCAGTACTGGGCAAGGAAGGTGATGGTAAATGTGGTCATCAACGAACACCGTAAAGAAAAACTGCATTATGGCAATCACCATTACGTAGAATCGTACAATGATGACGAAAAATACAGTGATATCAACCAGGCCATGGGTAAGTTCGACATGAGCAGGATAGTGATGTACATTAACAAATTGCCCGCGGCCAGCAGGCAGGTTTTTAACCTTTTTATCATCGACGGTTATTCGCACAAAGAGATTGCCGCCATGCTGGGCATTTCGGAAGGAACCTCCAAATGGCACCTGAATGCGTCGAGAGAAAAACTGAAGGAAATGCTGGCAGAAAAAAAAATTAAATTAGAAATTGAAAATGAAGCAAGAGGATAAATTAAGAAATACGCTCCGGGAGTATTATGATAACCTGGAGGAGCCTTATAACCATGAAGACTGGCAGCAGGCCAGTGCTTATATCGCTGCGATAAAACGCAAAAAAAAGATCCGGGGCATTGGATTTACGCTGGTGATCTTACTGTCGGCGTCGTTTGTATTCCTGCTTGACTTTCCAAACTCATCAAACTGCACTGAACAAAGGGGTTCAGAAG
>JAZKFC010000009.1:0-9541 GCA_040386615.1 Bacteroidota bacterium | reverse complement strand
TAAAGAACAAAAATCCAAGACCGAATCTGAAAGAAATACAGTCGCTCATAACAGACCAAAGGCGGCAGCACAAAAACAGTTCAGCGCAGACAAAAATATTAAGCACATTAACAGTCCTGAAATTACAGAACTTTCTGTGGGTAAAACCAACGCGTCAGATTTGCAGTTTAAGGCCAACGGCATCGCAACTGTTGAGAAAAATCCGCCGACGGTTGAAGCCCAGCCTGGAGAGCCACAGGTGAATTTTGCGGATCAAAAAAACAAGCCTTTGAACAACAAAACACCTGAAAAGGATTTGGTGACAGCCCCTGCAATACTTGCACCCGACCCAACCCCGGCGGTTGACAATGCTGCGACTATTGCTGACGTTGAGAAAATAGCGGTACAGGCACCGGCGATAAATCCCGGGACTGCTCTAACTAATAAACCTGAAGAAAAACCGGCATCAGAAGTGCTACCTGCGGGTGAAAAAAATGAGGCGGTCACTAAAGATGTGTTGACAGAAATGAGAGATGAAAATCAGGTGAAGCAGCAAAATAACATGAGCATCAATGCCCTGGCATCCGCTGAAAATGGCGATGCAGGGCCAAAAACGCCGGCTTTAAGTTCAGCTGAGCATAAAAAAGAAATTTTTGAGCCTGTAACGAATATCATTCCGGTTAAAGTCAAACCTGTATTAAAAGATACCTTTTCCACTGCATCATTTGCCGACACGACTTCCTCTTCTGACATTGAAACCTGGGACACATTGCGCAGACCAGGCGCTGTCAATTTTGTTGTTGAAGGCATCTTTTACGAAGCCGGGGCTGCATGGCTCTATGGCTGGAAAGGACCGATGAAGCGTGACGCACGTGGCTTTTCACCTATGGCAGGCATCAACTACATGAACCGGCTGAACAACCGCTGCGGTCTATCGTTTGGCGTGCAATACATGATGGTGTCCAAACTCTCCAATAGCAGTAAAACCTCGCGGGTCTCGTCTTATGTTTATGGCGAACAAAGCCAGGTAACGGTGATCACCCCAACAACATTGCATTACCTGGCAGTGCCATTGCGTATACATTGCTATGCCAACCGCAATAACTGTTTTGGTACGGGGGTCAACCTGGGCTATCTCCTGAATGTGGATGCCAAAGTAACGAGCTACGAAGAAACAGCCGGAGTTAAAGGTGCTGAAGAAACTATCAGGCAGGGAGGTTATACCCAGGGTTTTTCCTGGTATGACACACAAGTGGCTGTCTTTTACAGGAGAAAAATAAACGCTTCGCTTGCGCTGCAAACAGAGATCTTTTTCGGGCTCACTGATGTGAAGCAGGACACATTTTTCGGATACAACAATAAAGAAAGAAATTCAGGCGTAAAGCTTTCGCTGGTTTATCATGCATTTAAAAAAAATAACAGGTAATGAAATTTAGAATTATATTGATAATGACTGTGTGCCTTCTTGCTGCGGCTTGTCAGAAGCGCAAATACCCCGAAGAACAAACAGATGTAACTGCAAAACAAATTTATTTTGATGGCAGTGTAAACGGCGAACCTCTTGTCATGAGCATCGGGCAGGACGGGTATTATTGTTATTCTTCTTACGAACAGCTGGCCGACAGCGCTTATGTGTTTGAAGGGGAATTAAAAAAAGTGGATTGTAATCCATGTCCGCTCTCTTTGCAGGTGTTACTGTCGGATTATCGCGCTCGTGCGCCCGGCTCAGCAGTACCGGCCGATTCGGTGTTTCGTACCGGGAACCGCAACTTTATTCCCGCCGTAGCAAAACCACACACAATGAAATTTACATCGTTTTCAAACAAACCTGTAGCTTCGGTGCGCTGGGATGTGAGCAATGGTTTTTCGTCGCAGCAGCCAGCAGAGATGAATTGTGAGTTTGGACAAGCCGGTGCGCAAACCGTGTCGCTCACAATGCGCACAATCGGCAATTGCGAGAGCATGGTGGTGAACAAAATTTTTATAAACGGCACCGGTGGTTTGTTTGCCTGCGGCATCACCGCGCAGCTGATCCAGGGCAATAATTCGCAATTTACATCCACAATTACCGGCGGCAGGGCACCCTACCGCTATACCTGGTATTTCGGTGACGGCGGTACCGGCAACCAGGAAACAGTTCCTCACAATTATCAATGGGCCGGCAGTTATCCGGTTAAACTGCGTGTAGAAGATGCCGATAACAATATATGCGAATCGAATTTTATTCACGTAGCAGGCAACGATCAGTCTTCCTGCACAGCCAACATGAGTATGTCGTACGTGGGCAGCAGGAACGCTTTTTTTAATGGTGTGAAGATCAGGTTTACCGACCAGGCGAATAATATTTTAAGTTCAGCCAATATTGCGCAGCCAGCGGGCAGTTATTTTGAGGTCGTGAAATCAGAGCCCTTCGAACCCAATGAAAAAGGAGAAGCCGGGCGCTTATTGACCGTGCGTTTCAACGTGCTGGTCAGTGACGGAAGCGGTAAACGCTGGTTGAAAAGTGACAATACAGCCATAGCAGTTACCTATAAATAATAAAGTACCCAACCTTTAAAACACTCTTGTTGTTTTTAAAAGTAAGAACGTTAAAAAAACTCATGAAAAAAATCATAAAGCTTACAAGTCTCTTTTTCCTGTCGATAATGGTATTCACTGGAAAGGCGCAGACCATCACGATAACGATTGGTAACAGTGCCGTGCTTACCGCGGTCAACAGTCCCTCACTGTCGAGTCCCATTTACTCGATCAACCCCGGTGGCCTCACCTCCGCTAACGCGACCTTTGTTGTATCGCCTTTGGCAACCACTGTATATACAATGTATGTTACAGGCACAAACACCAATTCAGCAGTACAAACTACAAGCACACTTGCCACAGTTATTGTGACCACAGTTACACAGCCTACAGTTGTTTGTATGGGCACGAGTTCGGTGGTGACTGCGATGAATTACCTGGGTTTATCGGGTCCATCATACTCGCTGAATCCTGGTGGAATCAGCTCCTCCAGCGCAACCTTTGCCATCTCACCGACTATCACCACTACCTATACCTTATATGTGACGGGTACAAATTCCAATTCTGCGGTCGTCACCACCAGTATCCTTACAACGGTGCAGCCGGGAAGCGCGCCCATCACAAGTGTCAGCCCCCTGAGTCAAACCGTGGGCTGTGGTCCGGGGGTAACGGGCATTGCAAGCTGCACAGCTATTTTGCCTTCAACGAATGTGACGCACTACTGGTACTCCCCTGTGCCTTCAATGTCGACACCTTTTCCGACTGTCCCGCTTGCAAGCGGTGGCCAGATTTCCACCTATCCAATGAGTGTATTCAATGGATCGGTCACTACTTATACCTGTGTAGTGGTAGACAATACCACAGGTTGCAGCAGCAGCAAAACTGTGCAGATTGTTTCAAATAGCGGATTTGCTCCAAACTTTGCCGTTGCAAGCTTTTCAAGCGCCAATCAATTTACCCTGGGTTGCGGCACCAGGTCGGTAACCGACATCAATATCGTGGGCGCGAATACCAATCCTCCTCCGGGCGGAGGCGTAGTTACTTACACGGTACTTCCTCCGGGTTACATTGGCAGTTATAGCACAAGCCCGATGGTGTCGACCTACACCACTAACCTGCCAGGCACTTATACAGTGATAGTAAAAGATGTTGGTAATATGTGCGAGTCCCGATTATTATTATCCGTTACACAAAACACACTTACCCCTTCAATATTTACCAGCGCCTCAACACGCACGCTGAGTTGTAATATTCCTTCGGTATCGCTTCAGGGCAGCAGTAGTAATCCCAATGTGAATTATCTCTGGAAGCGAAACCAGGCACCCCCTTTGATTACCAACTCGATTTTACCTGTAAGTACCACTACGGCAGGTGCGTCAGCACCCAGCGCCACCGTGATAGACAATTATACGCTCACAGTTCAGGATAACAATAACACCTGTATCACTACTACAATTGTGACCATGTACCAGAATATCCGTCCACCTTTGGCAGGTGTTGCATTATCAGGAATCACCCCCGGCCCTGTGTGCCAGCACTCGATGAACGCCACAAACAACAGCACCACCGGGGTATTGCCAGGTACATTTTATGGTACGGCTGGCATCAATTCCATTTTATGGCAGGGTCCTTTCCCCCAGCCAACCGTGACTCTCTCAAGTACCTACGTGATTCAAACGTCGGGCAGTTATACAACCACTATGATGGACATGAACAATGGCTGTACAACAACAACGGTCTATATTGCCACCCTCGCGCCAAGAGCCGCCTTCGTTCATACCATTACAGGCGCACAAGCAAACTTTAGTAATGCTTCACTCGATACACATCCGAACACAACCTATTTCTGGGATTTTGGCGATGGTACCTTCTCCACCTCTGAAAACCCGCAGCATACCTACCAGAATGGCGGAGCCCACCTGGTGAAACTCAAAATATATGACCCGGTATATTGGTGTTCAGACAGCGTGATTCAGTCCATCAATGTTTCAGGCGTTCCCTGCAATGCGAACTCAAATTTTTCAATGGTTCCAACGACAGTACCACAGGTATGGAATGTAGTTCCTGCCTACCCCTGGAATATAGTAAATGCTGAATGGAGTTGGGGCGATGGATCTACTTCCAATACACTCTACACAGCGCACCAGTACTCTGCTGCAGGCATGTACAGCATTTGCCTGTCGGTAACGGTTTCCTGCGTGGCGAGTTCTTCCACCTGTACCACTTACTCGGTTTATCGCGGTTCACAGGCGGCATTAGTCATCGCTATAAATGTAGTAGCTCCCGCCCTGGTATCTGGCCTTGACGCTAACAAAGATAAAGATCAGTTCAACTGGAACATAGCACCAAATCCAAATTCCGGGGAATTTAATTTAAACTTTAGCGGCGCACCAACTGAAAAAACACAAGTGCTCATCAGCGATCTAACAGGTAGAATAGTACATGAACAATGGCTCGAGACGTCTTCAGTTTCAACAACCGTTCGAACAGAAAATCTACCCCATGGTTTGTACCTGGTAACTATTAAGAGCGGTGATCTGAAGCTAACAAAGAGAATGGTTGTGGGCCAATAATATTCAGGATTGCAGTCCCGATAACTATCTGGATTAGATTTAAGATTTAAAGGGTGGATGGAAAATCTGCCCTTTTTCTTTGTCTGCAAAATGAATTGAATCGTGGACAGGATTTAAATTCCCCGCTGAACGTTAGTAAAAGCCACGGCGGTTACATCGGCTATGGCCTGCAACATGCGGAGTTCCTGTTCATCCGGAATGTATGGACTGGCCCAATAGGCCCCTAAAGCGCCAAGCGGCTCCAACGTACGGATGGGTACCATGGCCAGGCTTTTCACAAAGGTGCCCTTATAGCTGTCGTGTGGGATCCGCGAATCCTGGTAAATATCTTTAATAATAGCGGGCATGCGGTTCACCATTACCCAGCCGCTAATACAGGCATGAATGGGAAAACGCTGACCTTTCCATAAAGGTGCTATCGCGTCCTCATCAGCGTAGTAGCAGTATTCCTTTTCATTTAAAACAAAAGTAACGCCGTCGGCACCCGTGCATTTTCTCGCTGCCTTCCTCACAATGTACATCAGTGTTTGAAGGTCTTTTGCAAGAGAAAGTTCCTGCACAGTGGTCACAAGAAGGTCAATAGGGTCGTATTTCATAGCGCATTATAAAGATAATATAAATTTTGTTTATGTCTTTTGGTGTAAGCCGGTGGCGATTTTTTATTTTCTTTTTTTCGCGTTAAAGAATTTCCTCGTTTTGTTACGTTTCTCCTTTAAACTTTTACGGGGGGGTTCATTGTCGAATTCCCTGAGTTCCTCAAAAGCCTCTTTCATGCTTTCAGGTATGTCGCCATGATACGACACCTGGTAATAGGAGAAACCGTTAAAAGGCACACGGCTTTGAGGTTTTTGCATCCTTACACGGTCGCGCACACCCAGTTCGGTAAAATTGCCGAGGAATTTGTTTTTTCTTGCCTCATGCAACATCCGGTACCTTTTTTCAATAAGATCTGGTCCCGCAAAAGCACGGCACAGTTGTTGGGTGGTGCGCATCGCGCTGTCGTTAAGCTGATGACGCATATACAAATTAAACAAAGAGTCTTTTGGAGACATGCGCAACACTGCGATCGAATCTTCATCGCTGAACGTGCGTGCAGACCGGTTTTTTTCATGAATAAAGTATTTTTTTTTCGCTTCATAAAAACCAATGTACTCTTCCTCTTTTTCTTTATAATAATTCGGGAACACGGCTATGCTCGCAGAAGGATTGTCCTGAAGAAACCTGGCTACCCGCTTCACAAATTTTTCCTGGTCGCCCAACAGGTCTGCCGAGCCAGGCTCCCAGTTAAAACCGATGGTCTTTTCAATCTTGTTTTCAATGTCCTTTATTTTGTACCTGTATAAGGTTGTGGCAGGCTTAATAAATATGTTGCCAAGGGCGTCAGAAAAAACATCGCGCAAATTGAACTTTGGATCTTTTAAATTACCCGTTATGGGAATCTCATAATCAATGGCGTTACCACGGTCGCGGGCCAGGAACATCACCAGTTTTAAAGGAAGCCATTTATTGTTATTCGCTTTTACGCGTTTTGTCAACCGTGGATCGATCACCAGGATGTGGTTGGTGCTCGTGATCATACCATTGCGCACCCGCCAGTTGCCCTGCATTTCAATACTTCCCCTGTCGAGTGGAAACGAAGTGTAAGCGAGCAGGAAAGGATTTAATACCGCGGCATTCATTTTTTCGAGGTGATATTTCAATTCAAAGTTTGAACTGTCTTTGGGATCAATATTCAGATTAAGTCCTACATTACCGTAAGGCATAATTCCTGAAGTGAGACGCATCCTCGCACGCTCTTTGTTACTCCCGAGTGAATCGGCGGCGATGGTGAGGGGGCTTAAACCCAGTGCGAATTTCTCGTTCAATGAATAGTCATGATATTGCAGGTTGCCGCGATAGATACCTACCCTGTTGACCCTGTAGTTACTGCGAAAAAAATTCCGGGTCAGGAGTTTGATGTAATCGGCAATAACAATAACGAGGTTGAATTTTGATGAGGCTGCGGCTGCCTTCACCTTGCTTCCCTTCACCCCGAACATGTCCTGGAAATTGTCGAGATGATCGTACCGCTCGTAACGCGCGAAAGGTTCAACCAAAGACATGGAGTCGATCTCGTAAATATTTTTACGGGGATTGAGATGATTGATCTTGATCACAAATTTTTTAAAGGAGGCAAAATCTTCTGTTTCTGTTTTACCCAGGTGAAAATCGTAGATGCCGACACCGCCCACCGCATCGATATTCCGCCCATCCCTCATATCTCCTTTAGCGGTAATATCAAGATTGATCAACGCTTTGAATTTGCATTGCTGTGCAAGGTCTTTCAGGTACTGTTCAATAATCTTGAGATCGAGTCGCCGGATAATGATATGGGAGTGATACAGTGAGGTTTTGGTATTTATGTTCATGTACCCTTCAAATTTTCCGCTGCCTATACCCGAATTAAAATCAAAGGTGTTTGCGATCGAGTCTACATTCCATCGGTAACCGGTAGATTTAATATTCACGTCTTTAATAAAATAATAAACAGGCGTCAACACTTCCCGCAAATAAAAAGTTCCGTTTTCGATGGTCACGTCAGGCATACTGAATTTGGTTGGAGACCTGTGCCTGTCAATTTTAACCGGTCCGTCTGAAAATTTTTCAACGATGTCTGAAAAATTGAAGCGTTCTTTTGTGTACTGGATCACCGTGCCTGATGGACGGGTCAACTTGAGACCGCTGACCAGGTATTCCCCCGAAAAAAGTTTAACCAGGTTAAAAGAACCGCTGATGCCATCCACTGAAAGAAAAACCGTATCGCTCTGGTGTTCATAAAATTTTACATCATACAGGTGAACATAGCCTGTGAGCGGATTGGCATACACCCAACCGATAGTGACCTGTCTTCCAAACCACTTTTCATCGTTTTTTTCTACAATGTGTTTAAGAATGGGCGATAAACACAGCACAACGATCAGGAGCAGGCAAAGCAAAGTGCCAAGGCCTATCAATAAGCCTTTACGCCATTTTTTTTTCTTTTTATCCATGCTTGCAAGTGAGTCGTTAATCTACTCTAAATATACCTCAAAAGTTGTACCAGCGACCAATCTTTCATAAAGCCGCCGGTTTCAATAATAACAGGTTGATCCTGAGACCCGCATCTATTCAAATAGAACGTGTTTGCTCAATCATTCGATGCCACTGTATCCTGATTGCATGTATATTTGTATCTGTAAAAAGCCAATAACATGAACAGGTTTGCAAACTTCATTACACGATTGCTCAGCAACAGGAAGTCACTTTCTATGCTCCTTTCGTTACAAATTGTGGTTATAAAAATGATGAGGATTAAAAAGGCGACCCTTATCGCCTGCTTATTTGTGGTTGCCCATATTGTGGGCATGCACCTGGGTTACTGTCCTTTAAAAGAGATAAAACTCTGTTGGCAGGGTTTTAACTTATTTACTGTTTGAGTTGAAGGCCCAGCAGCGGCAGTATTGATCAAATATATAAACAGCTTTTTTATCACAGCCTTAAACGCCACCTGGCTCGCTGCAACTTAATGACGTTATGTTGTAGTTTGCGGTTGGAAATGCGTCAGGTCGCCTCGCCTTAGGCAAGCCTCCGGCGACCAAAGGAGCGTAGTCGAGACCACTTCTTCCCGATAGCCATCGGGACTCGAAGTGACATGGCATTTAAAAAGGCCAAAATTCAACCGTAAACTACAACGGGCATTTCATCCTGATCCTTACCTTTCATTGAATATCCCATCCCGTCTTATTTGTCGGCACCTGTACATTACATCTGCTAATGGCGGATGTGAGCGGAAAACAAACTGTCGTATTTCACATATACGAGGCTTATTGCGACAAACCTATGTTGTTTAGACCAATAACAAAAAGGGCTTTTTTGCCTGCCGGAACGGATAAAACACAATATTACAGGGCAAAAACGAAGAAAAACCATTGATTTTCGCGCAAAAACGGCTGACATGAACATTCAAGTCGCACTCCCCTGGCGCCCGGTCCCAAAAAGGGTGATCTGGCATAATATATAATAAAAATTTGTTTAATAAACAAAAAACTACTAACTTTTCAAAAACTTTTAAACAATTACTCCATGAAAACAATTGCAACTTTGATTTTAATCACGTTGACTTGCTTTGGTATTAAAGGACAAACTGCGCCAGAACCCGCAAAAACACAGCCATCGGGCCCTGTGTGTACATTAAAATATGCCGGAACCGAATGGAGCATTGAGCACAGCGACACCGCCGGGCACCAATGCCAGACCATCGCCATTGCCGAATTACCCCCGATGAGCCAGGCCAATACCCCCATGAACCTTTTTATCAACAAAATGGGAAGCTATTCTCTGAAACGGGCACCTGAACTTGTTATTCCTGATGAATATACTATTGTGATAGAAGATCTGCTCACCGGTCAGTATTATAACCTGAAAACACAGGAGCCCTATACTTTTAAGATGAA
>JAZKFC010000008.1:263870-302207 GCA_040386615.1 Bacteroidota bacterium | reverse complement strand
TTTATTTTATCACCGGCGAAACAAATGGCAGGAAAGTGACCAGGAAGATTGTGGTGGAAAAATAAGTCCTGTAAATGACAATAGACGAAATACTCTCGGAAGTGGAGGGCTTCGCGCCCCTCGCTTACCAGGAAGACTACGATAATTGCGGGCTGTTAACCGGCAACAAAAGCTGGGAAGCCACAGGCGCGCTGTTGACGCTCGACTGCACCGAAAACGTGGTTGACGAGGCCATTGAAAGAGGTTGCAACCTCATCATTGCGCACCACCCGATTATCTTTTCAGGCTTAAAGAAAATTACCGGCTCAGGATACGTTGAGCGCACCATCATAAAAGCGATCAGGCACGACATCGCGATCTACGCCTGTCATACCAACCTCGACAATGTAAGAACCGGCGTAAACAAAAAAATTGCCGAAAAACTTGGATTAAAAAATCTTTCCATCCTCGCTCCAAAACCAGGGCTTTTAAAAAAACTGGTCACCTTCGTTCCCGAATCACATCACAATGTTGTTTTACAGGCATTGTTCGCGGCGGGAGCCGGCAATATCGGTAACTACGACAGTTGCAGCTTTAATACCGAAGGGACAGGGACTTTTAAAGGAAACGAGCATTCAAATCCGTTTACAGGAAAACGAAACGAATTAAGCAGGGAAAAAGAGATCAGGATAGAGACCATCTTCGGTATCGGGAATGAGCAAAAAGTCATCGCCGCCTTATTGAATACCCATCCCTATGAAGAAGTTGCCTATGATGTATATTTGCTGAGTAATAAACACCCGCAAATTGGCAGTGGGATGACCGGCGAACTGGAAAATCCAATGACCGAAGCCGAATTTTTAAATCATGTTAAAAACACCTTCCGGGTTCCTGCCTTAAAACACACACAAAAACTGGGTAAAAACGTGAAAAAAGTGGCTTTTTGCGGCGGAAGCGGGCACTTTTTGCTTAAAAATGCCATTGGTAGCCAGGCAGATGCCTTTATTACTTCGGATTTTAAATATCACGAGTTTTTCGACGTCGATAACAAACTTCTGATGATTGATACCGGACACTATGAGTCTGAGCAGTTTACCCCTGAAATTTTTTATGAGATTATTAATAAAAAATTTACTACATTTGCAATCCATTTATCGAAAATTAATACCAATCCGATAAATTATTTTTAAAACATGAGCGCAAAAATTAAAGAAAAAGTAGATGCTTCGGTAGAAGGAAAATTAAAAAACCTTTACCAACTTCAGTTAATCGATACAAAAATTGACCGCCTGCGTATCATTCGCGGTGAATTGCCTTTAGAAGTGAGCGATCTGGAAGATACAGTAACGGGCCTCGAAACACGGCTTACCAACGTTACTGAAGAAGTTGCCGAGTTAGAAAACTCATTGAACGAGAAAAAACAAGCCATCAAGGATTTTCAATCCAACATAAAAAAATACGAAGCTCAGCAGGGTAAAGTTCGCAATAACCGCGAGTACGACGCCATTACAAAAGAAGTGGAATTTCAGAACCTGGAAATCCAGTTGGCTGAAAAACGCATGAAGGAAGCTAAGGCAGGAATTACGATGAAAAGCGAATTGCTTGAAAAAAGCAAAATTGAATTTGACGAGCGCAGCAAAGATCTGAAGGCTAAAAAAAGCGAGTTGGATGAAATTATCGCCGAAACCGAAAAAGAAGAAAAAGAATTGCTGAAAGAAAGTGAAAAAGCTTCTTCTCATATTGAAGACCGCCTGTTAAACGCTTATAAACGTATCCGCAAAAACTCCCGTAACGGCCTGGCTGTTGTTGCTGTTGAGCGTGACGCTTGTGGCGGTTGTTATAATAAAATTCCACCTCAGCGCCAGTTGGACATCCGTTTAAATAAAAAGATCATTGTGTGTGAACATTGCGGTCGCATCCTGGTTGACGGCATGTTAATTCCGGACACAGGTGTTGAGGCGTAAATTTTTAATTATTTTTTTGAATAATTAAAATTAAAATTTTACATTTGCACACCAAAAAATGGGGGTTTAGCTCAGCTGGTTCAGAGCATCTGCCTTACAAGCAGAGGGTCGGCGGTTCGAACCCGTCAACCCCCACACAAAAATCCCCTGTATGTTATTAATGCAGGGGATTTTTCATTCTATACCATTGGCTCCGGTTAAGTATAAATCTGAATCATGATACCACTCCGCGGACTGCTTGTTCTTTTTATCGCACTTAAGGGAGGATGCCTTTCTGCCCAGGTATCATGTGGTCTCAAGCCAATCGCTTTCTCTGCCGGCGAGGAATTAAATTATGATGTGGTTTACAACTGGGGCCTGATTTGGCTTGAATCGGCACAGGCCAGTTTTAAAGTAAAATCTTCTACATACAATGGCAAATCCTGTTATCTCCTGAATGGCAGCGGAAATACTTATCCCAAATACGACTGGTTTTTTAAGGTACGCGATGTTTTCGAAACTTATCTGGATTCAGAATCCTTCAGGCCTCTAAAGTTCAAGGCCGACATCCATGAAGGAAATAAAAAAGATAAACATATTTATCTTTTTAATAACGCCCTTAAAAAAGCCTACACCATTATCAATTACGGTTCAAAGCCGGCAAAGGTAGATACATTAAAAACAGGCAGTTGCACCATAGATGTTTTAACAGCGATCTATTATGCCCGCAGTATTGATTATTCGAACTGTAAAAAGAATGACACAGTGAGTATCTCCCTGCTGCTCGATGGAAAGATCTACCCCACTTACGTGAGGTACCTTGGCAAGGAAACATTTGTCTCCAAAGAACTTGGAACATACCGATGCATCAAATTCAGCCCCCTTTTAATAGAAGGCACCATTTTTAAAAAAGGTGAAGGCATGATCGTATGGGTGAGTGATGACAAAAACAAATTGCCAATCTATATAGAAACCCCCATTACCGTAGGATCGATTAAGGTAAAACTAATGAGCTACAAAGGACTCAGAAACCCGGAAGAAGCGAAGATCAAAAGCCCGGAGGCACGCTGATAAACAGTTTTGTTATCTGGCGATAACCACCTTCTGGTTAAACGATCCGTCAGGAGAAACCAGGTAATAAACTCCTTCAGGCACATCAGTGAAAGATAAACCAAGGTTCTTTTTTCCAGGAAGTTCAATGGTTTTTACAGTTTGACCCAAAGCGTTTATTAACAGCAGTTGCATCGACAAATCAGATGCTATCATGAAACTTCCGGTGTTAGGATTGGGAAAGACCGTTACAGCGCTGCGACTTTCATGCTTTTCAATCCCTGCACAGGGATCAACCATAAGCCCAACAACAACACTGGCGCTGCAGGATCCGAGATTGCCCGTTACAACATAAATTTGAGAGTTCAGATTATTTGCTCCCGGAATAAATATAATCGCCGTAGTAGCTGTAAAACCTGCCGGGCCTGTCCATAAATAAGCGGCAGCGCCTGTGGCTGTGAGTGCGGCTGATTGTCCGGTACACACAGTTGCGCCTATGGCCGTAAGTGTTGGACTGGGTTGAATAAGTATACTCACGGTATTGGTGCCTACACAATTATTGTTTGTAGCAGTCACTGTATAAATGCCCGAAGATGAAGGTGGCGCGGAAAAAAGGACAGTGTTTGCAGTTGCCGCGACAAAACTGTTCGGGCCCGCCCAGGAATATGAAGTGGCTGCGGTCGCGTTAGAGAATAAACTGATATTAGCAGGATAACAAACTGCAAAACCGGGTGAAACAGACACAGAAACCACAGGCCTGGGAATAATCATCATAGGTGTAGACAGGCCAGTTGCTGTGCAGGAAAATGCATTCGCTACAACAACAGAGTAAACACCTGCGCTGTTCAGTTGAGCAATGAGTGTTGGAGATTGCACTGCACTCGTAAAACTCGCCGGACCCGCCCAGGTGTACGAAACCGCGCCGGGCGACGAAACTATCATATTCACTGTTGCTCCTTCGCATACCTGGAGCGGCGTTATAACGACCGCGGGCGATGCCGCCGGGTTAACCGTCACCGTTATCACATTGCTGTATATTATCGGGTTTACAGACGTGCTCGCCCCTCTCCTGAAATAAGTTGTGGTGCTTAGTGATCCCGGATTGTATCCCGCTGACATGGCGCCGGAAATATTGGAAAATCCGGATGAAGAAGAAGTTGTAGAAGACTGCCATTGGTATGAAATCACCCCTGTGCCACCACTTGCAGGTACGCTGGAAGTGAGAGGTGCAATTGTAGCCGAGGAACAAACTGTTTGATTGCCGGCAATGCTCCCCTGTAATAAAGAATTTGCAGGACAACACGATCCCCCCACTGAAACACTGTAAGTGCCACTCCAGCAATTATACTGAACCTTGTGCGCGAAAAGGGAACTGCCCGAAAAATAATTCAAAAAATAGGCTTCGATCTGATCTACTGTATTGCATCCTCCCTGGTTAGTGCTGTTGGAGCAGGAATAACCACAAATGATCATGCTATAACCATTCGAATTAGCGAGTGTTGAAGCCGGCGCGAACACGGTGGTGGTAAGCGCGGCCATTGGCGCGCCGTTGATTGAAGTGGCCAATACACCACCACAGGGATTGTTTGTGCCGTTAAAGCCGGCATAGCGTACCGCAGTAACATTCGCAACAAATGCGCCACTCAGGTTAATGGCAGTAGCTTCGTACCCCACAACACCTATCACAAGGTTGGGAATATTCTGATCTACATTAATATTTAACGTGCCCCCATCGTAATTGGTATAAATGATCAGGTTGCCGTTTGGGTTGCAGACGTTCTGGGACCGCAAGCCACACACAACAAGTGCAAGCCAAATGAAAACTATTGATTTAAATTTCATATTCTTATTTTTCGATGATTATTTTTTGAACTATTGTTTTGTCCCTGGAAACTAGTTTTCAAATCGGGCGTTTATCTTTGGAGGATTATTTTTTCACTGATGCCCTGATCCGGCGAGACCAGGTAATATACACCTTCAGCGACCTGATCGACAAAAACGCGATATTGGTTATTATTATTCAGATTTATTTCCCTGATAGTTTGTCCTAGTGTGTTTATCAGCATTAAATGCATTGGGTCATTTGATTCAACAGTAAAATTACCGGTGGCGGGATTTGGATAAACCAAAACGCCACCGCGCTGTGCTACGTTTTCACCAATCGCGGTACAGGGTGTTACAAAGATCGAGATATCGGCGGTACTCATGCAACCGTTGATGTCCACGCCCTGAACAGTATACACGGTATTAGCCAAAGGGGTTACAATAACAATGTTTAAAGACGGCAAACCCTGCGGTAACCATGAGTAGTTGAGCGCGCCGCTCGCCGTGAGTGTAGTGCTCTCCGCTGCACAAACTTTTCTCTTTCCTGAATTTATAACCACCGACGGTAGCGGGAAAGTGGCAATAACTGCGACAGCAGACACCGTGCAGAAGTTTGCAGCCGTTCCGGTAACTGTATAAGTTATTGGAATAACGCTGCTGGCCGACGCAATGTTCAGGGAGGGCGAAACTGATACAACACCCGAAGGTCCGTTCCATACATATGACTGGGCGCCACTGGCAGTGATCATTAAAGGCTGATAGAGGCAAACGGTTGTGGTGCCTGTCACGTTAAGCGACGGCAGTGCCAGAACCGTTAGGCTCACCGTTGTTGTGTTACTGCAGGCATTGTTATCAACTCCGCTTACCGTATAAACCCCGGCACTAAGGCTGTTGGTCACAGGTACAATCGCAGTCGCTGACATCGAACTGTAATTCATGGGCCCGGTCCAATTATAACTACTGGCCCCATTTGCTATGAGCAATGCCGTTTGCCCCTCGCACGCATTTACATTGGCGCTGGTAACAAGTGGAAGTGGCGCTACCGAAAGATTTACAGTGGCCGACGCGGTGCAGGAATTTGCCGCAGTACCGGTAACTGTATAAGTTCCGGCCAATGAAAAGCTCGCCGACGGAAAAGTGATGTTTTGTGAAGCGTTATTATTGAAGTTGTTGGGTCCTGACCAGGAATAGGTGTTAGCGCCACCGGATAGAAGCACCGCAGGATTACCAACACAGACAAGGCCAGTGTTTGCCAAAACAAACGGTATTGGCTGAACACTCACTGTTGTATATGAAAAAGCCTGGCAACCATTTGCCCCAATCACAATCACCTGGTAAATGCCCGAATTGCTGAGTTGAGCCGGGAAAACCGGATTCTGCAGCGAACTGGCAAAACTGTTTGGCCCGCTCCACAGATAAGAATTACCGCCACTGGCAGTCAAAAACAGGTTTGCATTCTCGCACAATGGGCTGTTTGAACCGATCACGGGCAAAGGATTTGGATTGATGACCACAGCTATAGTAGCGGCGCCGATGCAGCCCATGGCATCGCTGAAGCTGAGCGTATAAACGGTACTCACCGATGGCGAGGCAATAACTGAAGCAGTGCCATTATTATTTAACCAACTGACGGGACTCCAGGAATACGAACTTGCAGGGCCCGCGATCAATGCCACACTTGAGCCGTTGCATACCGGTGGTGGCGAATTCACAGCGATCGTAGCTGCAGGGGAAGCGTTTACCACGAATGTGGCGTTACCAAGACTGCAACCTGTAACATCAGCAACTTTCACTGTATAGTTACCTGCGCTCAGACCCGTAACAACCGAAGTTGTTTGCGAAGTTCCCGTCCAGGTATAAGTGTAAGGCGCAATACCACCGCTCACGGCAACTGTGGCGCCTGAGGGACAGGCGGCAGCGGTCGCGGTTACGGTTAATGGCGCCTGTGTTAAACAGGTGAGGCAGGAGGTGCGGTAATACATGCCCGCCAATGTCAGAAATAAACAGTCGCCACCGGTGTTTTGAAGTCCATAACTGGCTGTGCTTTGACCTATTGACGCCGGGGCCCCGGGGGCGCTGAAAAAATCCCAGACTTTATCGTTGCTGGGGGTAGTGGTATAATTTGGCGTTGTAGTTGGCGTGTTCAGACTGAGATGGCAGGGTGCCAGACCCTGCAGGTCGCCGATGATCATGAAATTACTGGTGAGCGTTGGCGTGCCGCACACACTGAATCCGCTGATGCTATTGCCAACGTTGTTGATCCCTACATTAACCTGGCAACCATCCGCAATCACAATATTGCCGGTATAGCTTTGGCTTAAGTCTGAATAAATAACAAACAGGGTGGCGCCTTCAGCATCGGTAGCAGAAGGGAAAACGGGGACACCGGAAATTGTATAGTTGCCATTACCCGTCACAAAAGCAGTGACATCACCTTTGTAAATAAAAGTGCCTGTTTGCGACCAGCAAGGACTTTGATCGGTTCCGATCAGGGTTAAGGGAACAGGCTGGGTGTCACCACCAGCTACCAGGCTTGGTGTAAATGGAACCCCGTTGCCTATTACCCCTATGTACAGAAAAGCCTTTACCACATAACTGCAGGGTGGAATGCCTGAAATAGTCATTGTTGCAGGTTGCACGGCCCCGGGCGTAGAATTGGGACTCACCGCCCTTTGATGAAGATCAATACTTGCCTGGGTAAAGTTCAGTCCGCAGGCACTCATAGTATAACTGGTGGCGATGGAAGCGGTGCCATTCATTACCGCCTGACCACCGCTGCCTTTCGACGGGCAGTTCTGGCAAACGGTTCCCGGAACAGACGGATTGCCAACCTGCGCGTCAGCAAGCCCGCAAATAAAGAGAAATACGTTGATCCAGGTAATTTTTAAGCCCACTTTGAAATTTTAATATATAAATATAAGAAAATTTGCCAACATGGCTTTATTCGTGGGACAGGCACACAGATCCCTTTGCAGCGGGCAAAGCAAGCGCCATCATTCACGTTTTCGCGACCTGTTTTTAATAAAAAAAACCCGTTATTTTCCCTTAAAAAGCCTATCTTTACAGCTTCAATCAACAAAACCTAAATGAAAGATATATTTGAAAAGATTAAAGCTAATCTTGGACCGATTGGCGAGCACGCGAAAGAATCCCATGGGTATTTTACCTTTCCCAAACTGGAAGGTGACATTAACCCGCACATGATTTTCAGGGGAAAAAAATTGCTGAACTGGAGCCTTAATAATTACCTGGGCCTGGCCAATCATCCGGAAGTGCGCAAAGCCGATGTTGAAGGCACTGAAAAATTCGGACTCGCGGCGCCCATGGGTGCCCGTATGATGAGCGGCAATACCGATTACCACGAAGCACTTGAAAAAGGCCTGTCGCAATTGGTGAAAAAGGAAGATACCATTCTTTGTAATTTTGGTTACCAGGCCATGGTTTCGGCCATTGATTCTTTGGTTGACCGCCATGACGTGATTGTATACGATGCCGAAAGCCACGCCTGCATCCTTGACGGCGTGCGTTTGCATATGGGCAAACGTTTTGTTTACAAGCATAACGACATCGAAGATTGCGAAAAACAATTGGAACGCGCGAAAAAGCTTGTTGAAAAAACCGGCGGCGGTATTCTCGTGATCACTGAAGGAGTTTTCGGTATGCGTGGCACACAAGGTAAATTAAAAGAGATAGTTGAATTAAAGAAAAAATACAGCTTCCGTTTATTTGTTGACGATGCTCACGGCATCGGCACCATGGGGCTTAAAGGCGGCGGAACCGGTGAACAACAGGATTGCCAGGATGGCGTGGATGTGTATTTCGGAACCTTCGCCAAGTCATTCGCTTTGATAGGAGGTTTTATTTCTTCCACAAAAGAGATCATTACCTTTTTACGTTATAACATGCGTTCGCAGATCTTCGCGAAATCGTTGCCCCTGCCATTGGTTTATGGTTTGTTAAAACGACTTGAGTTACTGAACGCGCATCCTGAATACCGTACAAAACTTTGGGAAATTGCCAACAGCCTGCAAAAGGGCCTGGTTGACGCTGGCTTTGATATCGGCATTACCAATACCATGGTGACCCCGGTTTACATGCGCGGTTCCATTCCCGAAGCCACCAACATGGTGATCGATCTTCGCGAGAATTTTGGTATTTTCTGTTCAATGGTAGTGTATCCTGTGATTCCAAAGGGCATGATTATCCTGAGGCTGATTCCTACGGCCATGCATACCCAGGACGATGTTAAATACACGATTGAATCTTTCAGCAAGATAAAAGATAAACTTTACGGTGGCGAATACGCCGCTGATAAGATCAGGGCCGGGTTTTCACAGGCGCTGTAATCACCATATCCATTTTTTATTTAAAATCCCAATCACCGATTGGGATTTTTTTTTGCTCTCCAAGAAACACAAGTTATCAAAAAACGGGTAACCTTCATGGAGTCTCTCCTTTACCTTGTCGCAGCGTGGTGTTAAAGTATTTTGTGAAAATCCGCTGCTTCTCTATTGTGGGCCAGCAAAGAGAATCATGAAATAAACATTCTTTCGTTAACTAAAGCCTCCTAAATAGCTTTTGTTTTATTCCATTATTCTGTTAAATTTACATTCCTAACTTTTACACAACCTATGAAAAAAGCATACGTGTTTCCAGGCCAGGGGTCTCAGTTCCCCGGGATGGGAAAGGACCTTTATGACTCTAATCCTCTGGCAAAAGAGTTGTTTGAAAAGGCAAACGAGATCTTAGGTTTCAGGATCACTGATACGCTTTTCTCGGGCACCGAAGAAGAGTTGAAACAAACAAGGATCACGCAACCTGCCATATTTTTGCATTCTGTTATTCTTGCCGCCACATTGGGCGATCAGCTTAAACCAGACATGGTTGCCGGCCATTCACTTGGTGAGTTTTCGGCACTGGTGGTAAACAAAGCACTGACCTTTGAAGATGCATTAAAACTTGTATTCAAGCGTGCCCAGGCCATGCAAAAAGCCTGTGAGATCAACCCGAGCACCATGGCTGCTATTTTGAATTTAGATGACAAGGTTGTTGAGGATATTTGTTCGGACGTAACCCATTCAGGCAATATCGTTGTGGCTGCGAATTACAATTGTCCCGGGCAACTGGTGATCTCTGGCAGCAATGAAGGGATCGCGATCGCCTGTGAAAAAATGAAAGCTGCCGGCGCCAAGCGTGCCCTGGTACTGCCTGTTGGGGGTGCCTTTCACTCGCCGTTGATGGAGCCGGCCCGTGTGGAACTTGAAGCGGCAATCAATTCAACAACTTTTAGCGAGCCTATATGCCCGGTTTACCAGAATGTAACGGCCAACGCGGTTTCAAACGCAGGCGATATAAAGAAGAATTTAATTGCGCAACTGACCGCGCCCGTTAAATGGACACAAAGCGTGCAGCAAATGACCATGGATGGCGCTACACAATTCATCGAAGTAGGGCCCGGCAAGGTTCTACAGGGTTTAATTAAAAAAATAAGCGCAGGTGCCGATGCCGTTAGTGCCTGAAACAAACATGAGGAACTTTATTTTATCCATAACCGTACTTTGCTCTTTCTACACGAAAGCGCAGTTCTTTAAGGGCTTCGGGATCTTCGGGGCATTGACAGAGTCTGCCCACTATTATGAAAATCTGGACACTGAAATTAAAAACGATACTCCTTATGTTTTTAATCGTTTTTACCCACAGAGCCACATCTCAAAAGAATATTTTAAATGGGGCGCCGGCATCTTCGCTGAATTTTCGACACGCGACAACCTGCGCTGGCAAACCGAACTGGAGTATGCGAACAAAGGCGCCAAGGAAATGGACCTTATAAACCCATACACCGGCGATCGCACAGGTTCTTTCGGCGTTAATAAATACACTTACATACAATGGAACAACTACCTGAAATTCTACAATCCCATAGGTTTCGACTCGCACTGGTACGCGCTGGCAGGTATAAGGCTCGAGTATCTATTCAGGAGCAAGGCCACTGTATTTACCCCGGTAAGCGCCAACTTCCCAAAGTTCTGGTTTAGCGGCGACCTGGCCCTGGGTTATGAATTTCCGCTTTTTAAAACCTTTTATGGTTTTACCGAATTACACTGGAACCCCGATATCATCAGGCACACCCACGACAATGTAAAGGTGAGGAACAGAACTTTTGAATTAAGAGTTGGATTGGTTAAAAGGAAAAAAAGAAAAGGCGTGGACGACTGTACGGCCCCTAAATACAATGGCCCCGCGTATTAATTAAATTTACAAACTTATGGTAATGACAAGAGATGTTTTGTTTTCTTTAACCAAGGGCGCTTACGCCCCGCAGACAGAGATGCTGGAAGTGGCCCGTAAAAAAGGCAAACTGTACATTGGCATTCCAAAAGAAATTGCGTTCCAGGAAAACCGGGTGGCCCTGGTGCCGGACGCGGTAGCCCTGCTGGTAAACAATGGTCACCGTCTTGTGATTGAAGCGGGTGCCGGCAAAGCCGCTAACTTCGACGATACCGACTACAGCGAAGCCGGGGCAGAAATAGTGCATAGTCCCAACGATGTTTACAAAGCGGATACGATCTTTAAAATTGCGCCCCCTACCCTCGAGGAAATAGAGCTGATGCAGCCCAAACAAACTTTGGTGAGTGCGCTTCAGCTCAGTGTTCAACCCCAGGATTTTTTAAAAAAGTTAATATCAAAAAAATTAAACTGTGTTGCCTTTGATCTCATTATCGACGAGGCAGGCATCTTTCCCTTTATACGGGCCATGGGCGAAATTGCAGGTGGCGCAAGTATTTTGATCGCGGCCGAATTATTAAGTAACGTGAATAACGGCGTTGGCGCCATTCTTGGCGGCATCAGCGGCATTTCACCCACCGAGGTGATCATCATCGGCGCCGGAACGGTTGGTGAATTTGCGGCCCGCGCTGCTATTGGCCTGGGCGCAACGGTAAAAGTATTTGACAATTCCACCTCCCGCCTGAGGAGATTGCAAAATCAGTTGGGCAGCCGGGTGTTTACATCGGTGATAGTGCCTAAAGTGCTTGAAAAACATTTAAGAAGCGCCGATGTGGCCATTGGTGCCTTGCGCGCCAGCCAGGGAAGAACCCCCTGCGTGGTGACCGAGAACATGGTCAGCGAAATGAAAACCGGCTCGGTGATCATTGATGTGAGCATCGATCAGGGCGGTGTGTTTGAAACCTCGCAGGTAACCAATCATACTAAGCCTGTATTCCGCAAACACGGGGTTATTCATTATTGTGTACCCAACATCAACAGCCGCGTAGCGAGAACCGCTTCTTACGCGCTGAGTAATATTTTCTCACAGATCATTTTAAACATGGGCGATGAAGGCGGTTTCGAAAGCATTGTTAGAAAAGATGCAGGACTAAGAAATGGTGTTTATATTTATAATGGCATTTTAACCAACCAGTACCTGGGCGAAGCCTTTAACCTGCCGCACAAAGACATTAATTTGCTGATGGCAGCGATGTAGTTTTTTTAGGGCTCTGAACACGTACTCAATACAATTCTAAAACCTGTTATCATGAAATATTTGCTCAACTGGTGGAATAAAAATTTAGACAAACTGCGAAGGCTTATTTTTTCAGGTAGTTAGAAATTTTTATGAAATAAAACCGGTTTAGAACCGATCATTATCCCTTTTTATTAAACCAGAATTGAGATTAGAAACTGGCGATGAAAATACTGATTCTTTTACTCTACGCAACGGCAATAATTAAAACAGCACATTCTCAGGTTGTATACTGTCCATCTGGTGCAGTATGGCATTATTTATTCAGTCCCAAGGTTAGCGGTTTGCAGTCAAATGAAGAAATTAGGTATGTTAGAGATTCCATTCTCGATGGAGAAACCGTGAAAGTTATTAAGCACACACGATTTTATGTTTGGGAAAATTGGGTTCAAACCAGCAACATCATTTTGACTGTACTCAAGCAAACCGGCGACACGATCTTTATGAAAAATCATGGAACGCAAGGCAACTGGCAAATATTATACAATTTTGCTGCGCTTCCTGGCCAAAGTTGGCGTAATAGTATTTGCGAAATTGATCCTTTCTGGGGTGTCCCTCAAAATGTAGCAAACTCCTACACAGTTGTTGTAGATTCCGTGAAAAGCGTCGTCGTCAATAATTTTTTATTAAAGACCTTGTTTGTAAGATACATCTCCAATTATAATTTTCCTCCTCTTGTCGAGCATAGTGCGCAGATAACAGAACGTTTTGGCTGCAATCTGTTTATGTTTTTTTATCACCCACCAGGTCACTCCGAGACGCATACACAAATCGATCAATTTACAAACTTTTTGTGCTACGAAGACGACACCCTCGGTCTAAAACAATTTACAAATTATGCCTGCAATTCTAACGTTGGCATCGTAAAAAATCCTGAGTTCATCACCGGAATTAAAATTTACCCTAACCCCGTAACAGATAAATTAAGTGTAGATTTTACCACGTGGACTGAGACATCCAAAGGTATTTTGGTAAACTGCCTGGGCCAAATTATATATTCCTTTGACAAATTAAATTCGCAGCAAGAAATTGAAATGAAACCTTTAAGAACAGGAATTTATTATTTAAAGATTCAAACTGATTCAGGGCAAAACTCATTTAAGATCGTTAAAAATTGAATTAGTTTCAACATGGCGTGTTAAAACACAGGAACATGTCAAGATCAGGAAAAGCACCACTGCTACACAAAAAAGCCAGTAAATACTACTGGCCTTTCTATATAAATTATTGGTGTTCTAAAAGGTTAATTACCTTTAAAACCGGTTTTATTCTTTCCTCTCCAAGCTCTCTAAATAACAGACCCCATCAGGGTCAGCACTTTTACAGCCTCCTCGGCGTTAGTGGTCACGGTCACCGTTTTTTTGAAACTTCCTTTTGCCGCCGCATTGTAAATGGCCGACACCTTGCTGGTTTCGCCAGGTAAAACCGGGGTCTTTGAAAAGTTGGTACTGGTACAACCGCAGGATGCCTGCACACCTGAAATCACCACCGGCAGTTCCCCCGTATTGGTAAATTCAAACTCTACCGTTACAGGTTGATTCTGCGTGATCTCTCCAAGATCAATCTCCACCTGTTTCCACTTAATTGAAGCGGTTTTAGAAACAGACGAAACTTGTAAAGCATGCGGCGTTTGCGGAAGCGGGCTAAACGACATTAGCAGCGCGGCTAATGCGAACACTGAAATTTTAATTGTTTTCATAGGATTTTGTTTTTTTGTATTAATGAATAGCTTTTTGCTCTTTCTGCAGTAAGAACAAAACAAAGGTAAAGGGGCGATTCTCCAAAGGCTGTTAAGCAAATTCAAATAATTGTTAATGACATGTTAATGGCGTTATGACGACTCTCTTTTTTGCCTAATATTATATCACCAATCCCTGCCCCACTCTTTTGAAAATAAATAAATTAAATAGTGTTATTGTGCTGGGCCTCGTGGCTATCACCGGCATCTTGTCGCTACAGTTGTTATGGACCAAACAGGCCTTCAACCTTGAAGAAAAAAAGTTCAGTGAAAAAGTACAGATCACGCTTTTACATGTTGTTGACAGGCTTTACAAAATCAATAATAATGCCTTCCCTCTTAAAAATCCAATCAATAAGATCTCGAGTAATTATTACATTGTAAATGTGAACAACGACTTTGAGGCGGAAGTGCTTGAGTACTGCCTTAAAACAGAGTTTGGAAAGTCGAACCTGCTCACTGATTTTGAATACGCGATCTATAAATGTGAGAGTGATGAAATGGTGTATGGTAATTATATTTCCATGACCGATAAATCGGCCAAAAAAAGTTCCTTCTACTTTCCCAAGCAAAAGAACCTCGTTTATTATTTCGCCATCCGTTTTCCCAATGAAACCACCTATTTCTTCAGTTCCCTCAAATTCTGGCTGCTCATGACCGGCCTGCTGGTGCTCATCCTGCTGATCTATGTGTACTCCATTTTTACGATTTTACAGCAAAAAAAATATTCAGAGTTGCAGCGTGATTTCATCAATAACATGACGCATGAGTTTAAGACTCCGCTTTCTTCCATACTCATCGCCTCAAATTACCTGGCGAAGCAGGAACAAATAAAATCGGACGAAAAACTCGAAAAATATACTGAGATCATCATCAACCAAAGCGATAAACTCAACAATCACATTGAAAAGATCCTGAACATCGCGCGTTCAGACAATTCACCCCTGAGCCTCGACAAAAAGAGCCTCCAACCTGTCAAGGTCATCCAGGGGGTCATTGACAATCTGCGCCTGAAGCATGGATCATTGACCGTAAATATTGAAGCACCGGACGAAGCGCTTCTTATTGACGCCGACGAATTTCATTTTACAAATCTCGTGTACAATATCCTCGACAATTCAATTAAGTACTGCGAGCAATCACCCCAGATCACCATTCGTTTAAAGAATGAGGCGCGGCAAATTCAGATTGAGTTTATCGACAACGGTATTGGCATCTCAAAAAACAAGATCACTTTTATCTTTGATAAATTCTACAGGATCCCCAACAACAAAAGCAGCAATGTGAATGGCTTTGGCCTTGGCCTGTATTATGTAAAGAAGATCTGCGGCCTTCACCGCTGGAAGATCAACGCGCTGAATAACCCTGATAATGGAATAACTATTTCACTTTTAATTCCTAAAAACTAATGAACCCGGTTAAAATACTGTACGCCGAAGACGACGAAACACTTGCCTTTTTAACCAAAGACAACCTGCAACTCAATCACTATGAAGTAACCCATTGCACCGACGGACACACTTGTCTTGAAACTTTTAAAAAGGAAAAATTCGATATTTGTATCTTCGACATTATGCTTCCAAAAATGGATGGTTTTGACTTAACCACCGCCATCAGGAAAATAAATCCCGAGGTCCCGATTTTTTTTCTCTCTTCAAAAATACTAAAAGAAGACCGCATTAAAGGCCTGAGGCTGGGTGCCGACGACTACCTGGTGAAACCCTTTAGCATAGAGGAACTGCTATTAAAGATCGGAATCTTTCTTGCCCGTTCGAAAAAAAACCATGTCACATCAGTCAACCACTATACTGTGGGAAAATACAACTTCGACACATCGGAATATTTGTTGTACAATGAATCAGAAAAAATAAACCTGACACAGCGCGAATCAGAATTATTGCAGCTGTTCCTGGATAATAAAAACAAGGTGTTGAAACGCGAGGAGATCCTAAAAGCCTTGTGGGGCGACGATGATTATTTTTTAGGCCGGAGTCTCGATGTTTTTATTTCGCGCTTACGCAAATTATTCGCAAACGAAAAAAACATCAGTATTGAAAACCTGCATGGTGTTGGTTTTAAATTTTCGGAAAGAATTCCTGGTTCAACCGCCGAGGCGGCAAGGTAGGGGTTGTAAAAAAACCTGAAGCCAAATTGGAGTTTTTTAGAACTTACTTTTTTTTTCCTGGCCACCGCTACTCTTATGCAGCTGCCTGCGCGACAGCTTTTGCGTTAGCGCCTTCGGTGACGGAAGGTTAAATTCTCGATATCAATCGAATTAGCCTCAAGATGAAAAGGTACAAATAAGACCGTGCCGCTTCTAGTGAGCGGGTAATGGTGTTCCGGCCTCATAAAATTTTTGTGGGAAATCTTTGCGTCTTTAAATGCGTAGACAAAAAAGTCTTCGAAATCATCAGCGATTAGTTGTTTGGCGGTGAACTTTTTTGGACAGCCTGCGCGTGGACGCTACGCTTTTCCGGCCCTTCGCCGGAAAATGATCGTAGCGTCGGCTTAAAGAGGCAAATGATTTACCAGAAAATTTTATGCAGCCTTGTCCCGAAAGCATTCGGGATTGTTACTTTTCCATCAAGGGAAAAGTAAGACGAAGGCTTGTACTATATGGGCTGAAGATTTTGTTGCAGTTCATGCCTTGGCGGCTATTCGACGCTGTTTGGTGCACCAAATTGTTCTAAACGTTGCATATACCTATTGTTTTCGGATTTGCTGCTTGTGCTGATATTGAATACGGAACAAAAACGTCAATAGCGAAATCGATTTCGATCACCTGATCACAATCTGCTCCACGAGCCGATAGCCGCAGAACTTATTGATGTTGGCGATCATTTCTTCTTTCCTGAAAGACAATTCGTGTTTAAGGGCAGCAGAGCTCAGGGTCACAAAAATAATTTTATCATTAAAAAAAATCTCTGTAGTGCTGTTGGCCACCATCTCCCCCACTATTTCCTTCCAGCCGTTTTTAACGGTGAACTGCGAAATCTTAATATCGAGCTTTTCCTGCTTGAATAACTGGCTGATAGCGTCGCCGAGTTTAATGAGATTGGATTTTTTTGCCATTGGTCATCGGTACTGTATTATGTAGATTACTATTGGAACCTGTCAGGTCGATCGGAGTCGAGACCGCTTCCCGATTCCGCTCGAAGCGACAATGATATTAGAAAAGTTTACATACAACCGGTTCTGGTATTAATGACAACAATCCTGGGATATTTATTTTTTTAATTCTTCGGCAGCCTTCATCACTTTATCTTTTAAGGATGTTTTGAAGTCAATGATTTTATTCAGCAAAGCCTTATCAGAGCAGCCAATGATCTGTGCCGCGAGAATTCCCGCGTTTTGCGCGGCGTTTACCGCAACGGTAGCAACCGGTACCCCGTTAGGCATTTGAACGATGCTCAGGAGACTGTCCCAACCATCAATGCTGTTGCTGCTTTTCACCGGAACGCCAATGACGGGCAAAGGTGTTAACGAAGCCACCATTCCCGGCAAATGCGCCGCGCCACCGGCACCCGCAATGATCACCTGTAAGCCACGCCCGTGGGCATTTTTTGCATAGTCGAACATTTTTTCAGGAGTTCTGTGCGCCGAAACAATGTCTATTTCAATTTCGATCTGAAACTGTTTTAGAATATCGGCCGCTGCCTGCATTACCGGCAGGTCGCTGTGGCTTCCCATGATAATTCCAACTTTTGCTTTGCTCATAGATCTGGTTTATTATTAATATTTAATTTCTAAATCCCTCCTCTCATTCGATAACTGTTGGGCCGACCGACCTTGCAGATTGCCTGCTCAGACCTGGTCTCGACTACGCTCGACCTGACAACCAACTCGACATGACCGTGAGCCCTAACTAACAGGTTAATTGATCAGACCTGGTCTCGACTACGCTCGACCTGACAAGCAACGCGGGCTGACGGAAATTACATGTGGATCGCCCTTTTTGCTGTAGCATCCAAACAGGCTTCTTTCATGCTCTCGGTAAAAGTAGGGTGCGCGTGGCTCATCCTGGCAATGTCTTCTGCGCTTGCCCTGTATTCCATGGCAACCACCGCTTCGGCGATCATGTCGGCTGTGCGGGGTCCTATCATGTGCACACCCAGGATCTCGTCGGTGGCTTCGTCAGCCAGTACCTTCACAAAACCGTCGGTATCCATGCTTGCCCTCGCCCTGCCGCTGGCTTTAAACGGAAAGGAGCCCACTCTGTATTTTTTCCCCTGTTCTTTTAATTGTTCTTCGGTATAACCCACCGCGGCTACTTCAGGCCAGGTGTACACTACGCCAGGGATCAGGTTGTAATTGATATGTGGTTTCTGCCCGGCCATTAATTCAGCTACGTAAGTGCCTTCTTCTTCGGCTTTATGCGCGAGCATGGCGCCCTTGGTTACATCGCCAATGGCGTAGATACCATCAACGCTGGTCTTCAAATGGTCGTCGGTTTCTATCCTGCCGCGGCTATCCAGCTTCACTCCTATTTTATCAAGCCCCAGGTTGTCTGAGTAAGGTTTCCTGCCAACCGCTACCAGGCAATAGTCGCCTTTTACTTCTACATCTTCGTCTTTACTGTTTTTAGCGCTAACGGTTACTTCCTTGCCGCTTGTTTTTACCCCTGTAACTTTATGTTTGAACATAAATTCAAAACCCATCTGCTTTTTTAAAACACGCTGCAGTTCCTTGCTCAGCGCTCCATCCATGCCAGGGATGAGGCGGTCCATAAATTCTACTACCGTAACTTTGCTGCCGAGGCGGCCGTAAACGCTGCCCAGCTCCAGGCCTATCACACCACCACCAATGATCACAAGGTGTTTTGGAATTTCAGTCATTTCAAGCGCTTCGGTGGAAGTAATCACCCGCTTTTTATCAATGTCGATGCCGGGCAGGCTAGAAGGTTTTGAACCTGTTGCAATGATCGCTTTGGCGGTTTCGATTTGCTCTTTGCTGCCGTCGGCCTTTGAAATATCGATCTGGTTTTTGGTGACAAAAGTGCCATGACCCGTAAAAACAGTGATCTTATTTTTTTTCATTAAAAAATTGATACCGTCCACAGTCATTTTCACAACACCGCGTTTGCGCTCTATCATTTGCTTTAAGTTCACTTTTGGCGCTTTGATATCTATACCGTGTTCTTCGAAATGATGAACGGCGTTATAAAAATGTTCGCTTGAATCTAAAAGCGCTTTTGAAGGAATGCAGCCCACATTTAAGCAGGTGCCACCCAGCGAAGGGTATTTCTCGATTAAAGCCGTTTTCATGCCAAGCTGTGCGCAACGAATGGCGGCCACGTATCCTCCCGGACCAGCGCCTATAATAGTTACATCAAATTTTTCCATAAAATATTGTAGAGTAGGATTTTCGTAAAACAGAGTAAAGTTAAGGGTTTTTTGGGAACCGGGCTTATTGGTTTTGTAATTCGTAAAAACATCATTAAATTAGATTTAGTGAAAAAAAATTTCCTGCTTTTAGCTTTCCTGATTCTCAATCAAAAACAAACCACTGCCCAGCCCATAGGTTGGTATTGGGCCAATAGTGGGGCGTCAAACTATGATACTTATGGAAATGGCACAACAACTGATGTTTTTGGGAATGTTTATGTAACCGGTGGTTACAGTGGTACAACCTTTACTCTGGGGTCAACTACTTATACCGGAAGTGGTGACATGTACCTGGTAAAATACGATCCTTCAGGAAATATATTGTGGGTAAAAACATCATCTGGAACGCAAGGTTCAAGTTGTATTGGTAACGGTATGGCAACAGACACTAATGGGAATATTTTTGTTACCGGCGCATTCACCGGTACCTCTCTAGTGTTTGGCACATATACGCTAACCAGTAGTCCGATTTACAATGATCTGTTTATAGTGAAATTCGATGCGGGAGGCTCGGTGCTTTGGGCAAAATCCGCGGGAGGAACAGACAGTGATGTTGGCAGAAGCGTTTCAATTGACAGCAATGGAAATGCATTTGTAACCGGTTACACCCGAAGCCCGATGTTGGCAATCGGAGCGTATAGCTTAAGTAATGCCAACTCTGGTCAGAACGTTTTAATCGCAAAATATGACCCGAATGGAACGGTACTTTGGGCAAAATCGGTAGGTGGAACCAATGCGGCCTTTTGGGGGCAGGGAACTTCCATTTCAGCAGATGTTAATGGCAACACATTGGTAGGTGGGTTTTTTCTGAATTCCTCGATCACGTTTGGAACATACACCTTGACCAATGCGGGCTCCCATGATTTATTTATTGTAAAGTTCGATCCAAATGGAACTGTACTTTGGGCAAAATCCGCCGGTGGAACAATGGGCGACATAAGCGCTGCCATTAGCAGCGACGCTAATGGAAATGCTTTTTTAACAGGGACCTTTCAAAGTGCTTCAATAGTCTTTGGAACTTACACACTAACGAATGCCTCACCTCCGAATCCAACAATTTTTGTTGCCAAGTACGATGCTTCGGGCAACATACTTTGGGCAAAAGCGCCGGGTTTTGGAGAGGGAAATGGCATTTGCGCAAATTTCAATCAGGGGGTTTTTGTGACCGGCTATTACACTAACACATCCATGGTATTTGGAACATCCACTTTAACAAATAATGGAGGGGACGATGTTTTTGTTTTAGAATACGACTTTCTTGGCAATGAACTTTCATCAGTATCAGCAGGTGGAAGTCTGAATGATCATGGCGTTTCAATTTTTCCTGATGGGAGTGGACATGTATTTGTAACAGGTACTTTTAATAGTCCATCGGCGATGTTTGGCGCGACATCGCTGAACAATACAAACAGTAACAATTCTGACGTTTTTATCGGTAAGCTCGGATTATGTAATGGAGTTCCGCTGTCGCCAACTGATATTACGCCACCCGAGAACAAAAACTTTTGTGAAGTATCGTCAACCACATTATCGGTTACCGGAACCGGAGTTATAAATTGGTATTCATCTGCAACTTCAACTTTGATACTTGCAAGTGGTTATAGTCTTATTACCCCCAGTCTGAACCTGGGAAATTACATTTATTATGCTGAAGCAAAAACCTGCACTTATAGCGCCTCGCGAACCGCAATAACAGTAACGGTAGACGCTTGCTTAGGTTTTGGCGATCTTAAAGGTCCTGGGTCAAAGTTGTTAGTTTACCCAAATCCATGCGAGGCCAAATTATTCGTAAATAATGGTGAAGTGACAATAGATAAATTAAGTATAGTCAACGCTGCAGGCGAAGAATTTTTACAAAAGAACAACCATGCTACGTCTCAAAGCATTGATGTAAGTGTGCTGCCGACCGGCATTTATTTTTTACTAGTGGAAAACGAAAAAGGACTCAGTGTTGTTAAGATTATTAAAGAACGATAAAGACACCAAAAAATAGTTGTTGGTTTTTCTGAGAGACAATTACGGCTAATTAAAAATTCAACCTATTCAAAATGCACTTCGGTAACCTGATCCGCCCGAACGTAGATCGATCCAGCAGGGGGCGGAAAAAACGGGCCATCACACCTTGCCGATATTTTACGAAGACCGACGGGCAACATGTACTCGATTATGTTATTCGCCGCAGTTCTATAACCGAATTTGCTCAGAGGTTCTCCGTCCACACGAAAATCCGACCAGGAATAAGAACCGGAATGTTGGTGGAGTGTTCGGGGTTTGGCAGTGATCGTTACCGGACCCAGTAAACTGGTTACTTCAAATATTTTGTTACAGGTAGAGGTTTTGCCTGGTTTTGCGCCTGTTGCCTTTAAGCACACGCGATAGATACCCTCCTTAGCAGTTGAACTGAGTTTTATCGACTGGACTTTGTTTTCAGAAGCATTTGTAAAATAATAGTTTGCCGGGTTTTGAATTTCGTTCCCATCGGTATCAAAATATGACAGGTAATAGTAATCTGCGAGTGTTGATTCATTTGTCACCATCACTACGTCTCCTGCATTATACACCTCTTTATCAAGAGTAAAATCGGCAACCGGCTTTCTTTTGCAGTTGCTCAATAAAACAGAACAACAAAGGAGCAGAACTATTCGCTTTATATATGTTGTTTTTTTGTAAAACATATTTTAATAGATTCCTTACTCTAAGATAAACGATTTTTTTGTTAAAATATTGTGTTTTCAATATTTAACCTTTCCTATGCGTGATAGCGCTCCTCTAACGTTTGAAACGTAAAAACATCGCTAACAACATAAAACCAAAACTCAAAACAACAGAAACATAAGAAAGCAAATCACCAAACCTTGAAAAAAAAGTAAGCTGATCATTCACGTACATGTCTTTTTCGATGACCGCTTCTTCCCACCACGCTGTGGCATCAGAGATATTGCCAAACTCATCGATAAAACAGCTGGTGCCGGTATTGGCGCTCCTGGCAATCTGTCGCCGGTTCTCAATGGCTCTTAGCCGCGCGTAATTTAAATGCTGGATATAACCGGGTGTGTCTTCCCACCAGCCATCGTTGGTAATGATAAAAATGAGGTTGGCTTTTTTGCGGATATATTCTGTGAGATAATCACCATACACACTCTCGTAGCAGATCACCGGGGCGATGACTGTTTTGCCGGACTTGTCGGTGAATACGCCCCGTTCATCCTGCATTCCAAGGCTACCCATGGTGCCACCCATGTTGATCGCGAACTTCTCCAAAGGTCTGAACAATGCTGGAAAAGGCATGCGCTCAACACCCGGTACCAGTTTGGATTTGTGATACATCTGCAGACCCTGTTGATCAATCATCAGGCCGGTGTTGAACGCGTCGTAATAATCATTGGATTGTTCGTCGAAGCGGGCCGTGGCGGTCGCATCCTCTTTCGTTGGATAAACAACATAAGTATTTCCTCCCGTTACAATTTTAAGATCTGGAAATTTTTTCAGCAGGCTATCAACGAACCATTTGACTTCTTCACTTTGCGCCATGGTGGCCTCGTCGAAATTTTCGGTGATAAATGTTTCAGGCAATACCAGGTAGTCGGTAGCGGGTGTGATTTTTCCGCGCACCAGCGATAAAAATTTATAAAACTGCGATTGAAAATCAAGGCTGAACTTGGTATTATAAGGATCGATGTTGGGCTGCACTACCAGCACATGTCTTTTAGCGGAGTCTCCTGACAAGGGGCTCCTGACAATAACAATGGCATATGAAACCAGGATGGGTAAAATGATTGCCGCCGCAATTTTGAGAACCGGTCTTGAAAATATTTTTAGTGAAGCGTTATTTTTTATGGTGATAAAAATTAAAATATTTACCGCCAGTGCCCAGGCGCTTCCCCCCGATGTGCCTGTGATCTCGAACCACTGGATCCAGTTGTGGTTAAACGCGAATACATTGCCAATGGTTAACCAGGTCCATGAAATGTCCCAAAGGGTATGACCATGCTCCCAGGCCAGCCATAATGGGATCAATACCCAGGGACCCCAGCTTTTCCCGAGGCGGTTTTTAATGCCAGAGTATATCAGGAAAACAAAACTCATTAAAAGGGCGTTGCAGAAAAAAGCCATGCAGGCCCCTCCCAGCGAAGCATACACCACCCACCAGGTTACCAGGATATTCCAGGTTAAAAAAGTGATATAAGAATAAAGCCAGAGTTTAAACCTTCGCTTGTTGATCCCTTCGCTTTGTGAAAGCCTGTGTTCGAGCAATAGCAGGGGCACCAGCGCGAAAAAGATCACTACCGACAACTTCAGGTACCAGGCCACTGATAAAAGCAGGCCTGAAAAAAGGCTCAAAAACAGGAAGTTCAACTTTGTTTTCATCAGGCGTGAAGATAGTATTTTAAAGCCCGTTATTCAAAACAATGGTCAAATGTAAGTGGGCGAAACCCGGCGATCTCCGGACGACAAAAATTATAATTTATGGCCGCCTGTCAATGTTAAGAAAACCTGAATTTGTTTATATCTTGCCTATTTTTTGATAATTTTTTACGCTGTTGGCTGCTTTAGCAGTATATTTGCAAATTGTCATTTTTATAAATGGAAGAAACGATTGAGGCTACCGAATCCCGTAAATTATACCCTTACCAGGAGCAGGCAGTAAATAATATTTTTAACCGGCTGGTTGAATTGCCACCCAACGCCAACCTTTTGTTTCAATTGCCAACGGGCGGTGGTAAAACGATTATTTTCAGCGAAATCGCCAAAAGATATATTGAAAAATTCAACCGCAAAGTGTTGATTCTTACGCACAGGATAGAGCTTGGAAAACAAACCTCTAATGTGCTCACGGTAGCCGGCATCTCCAATAAAGTGATTACCAGCGAAGTAAAACAATTACCGCACCAGAGTCATTACCAGAGTTTCATTGCCCTTGTTGAGACCCTCAATAACCGTCTCCAGGAGAACGACCAGTTTATTGAAGATATTGGTTTGGTGATTGTGGATGAGGCGCATAACAATTCCTTCAGGAAGATCTTTCATTATTTTAACGACGTTAATATTTTAGGCGTTACCGCTACGCCGCTGAGCAGCAATAAAAAACTACCGCTTTACCAGACTTATTCCAGCCTCATTGTTGGAGAAAGTATTTCGAACCTCATTGAACAGGGATACCTTTGTGAGGGGCAGACCTTTTCATACGATGTGAATTTAAGTTCACTGCGCGTGGGTAACAACGGCGAATTTACCGTTGGATCACACGAGGTGCTTTATACCCAGGCCATCATGCAGGGCAAACTCGTTGAAGCTTATGAAGAACTGGCACTCGGAAAAAAAACACTCATTTTTAACGCCGGCATCCTTACCAGCAGGGCCGTTTACGAAACATTCAAAGCAAAAGGCTATCCCGTAAAACACCTCGACAGTACTTTTAGCGATAAAGACCGTGTGGATACCCTCGACTGGTTCAGGAAAACAAAAGATGGCATCCTCACCTCGGTAAGTATCTTAACCACCGGTTTCGATGAGCCCGAAGTGGAATGCATCATCCTGAACCGTGCCACCAAATCGCTCACCCTGTATCACCAGATGATAGGCCGCGGCAGCCGTGTGCTACCCAATAAAAAAACCTTTAACATTATTGATCTCGGTAACAACTCCCGCAGGTTTAACCTGTGGCAGTACCCGATCGACTGGAACCACGTATTTGCGTCACCACACATGTATCTTGAACAACGGTACAAAGATGAGTGGGATTACGAACTGGTTAACGATTACGATCTGCCACCTGAAATAAAAGAACGTTTTTTAAATTCAAGCGCCGAAGCATTTATTGTGCGTGACCGTTATCTGATGGCTATTCGCAAAGGCAAGAAACCACAAACGGTTGTAGATGAAAGTCTCGAGGACCACTTTGCGCGGATCAAAGACAACGCCTCTGATTTTGAGGAAGCCATAGAGTTATTCAACTTGCTGGGTGAAGAGATGAAGTACCGCATGAAACAATACGGACGTTGCATTAATTCAACCAACAACCATACCGACTGGCAAACCCAAACCTATGCCAGTAAGTTACGCAGGCGTTTAATGACCTATTACGCCGAAAATGAATCTTAATTTTGTGTACAAATTCACAGGTTATCTCTCGATCGTAGTGGGAGCCGCCGCCGCCGCATGTACTTACAGGCCGCAGCTCATGGTTTTAGCAATTGGCTTTTCACTTTTAGGTTTCCTTATTTCAGGAATAAATGTCTTTTTAAACATGAAATATTTTTCAGAAAGCGACACGTTCCCAAAGGGATACATGGGCATTTTCCTGAGTTCATTACCTGTGCTTTTCATGCTTTATATGATCTTTCAGAGCAGGCGCTGAAAAACAGGTCACCCAACTATTTATTTTTTGAAAATTGTATTGCTTCAAGCACCTGCGTTTTTTTTCGCCGTGAAATTTCGTGCGTGCTGCCGTCATTCATAGTGACGGTGCAGTCCTGCCCTTTCGAATAACTGGTTATAAAATTGATATTAATAAAAACACCTTTGGTGATCCTGATGAAACTAGGAAAACTTTCGAGGATGAATGCAAAATCAGACAGTTGTTTCGCCGAGGTGTATTTTTCGTTTTGGGATTTATAAAAACAGGTACAACCTTCATGCGCGCTCACCTGCACGATTTCGCGAAGATCGAGCAATACTACCTTATCGTTGTAGTGCACCGGTATTTTCGCAATGATCGCCTCGCCGGGGTTGTAGGTTTCGACAATCTTTTTTATTTTATCGTAGTGGATCTGACTCAACACCCTTGCCTGCACCTTTTTAAGAGTTTCGGTAAATTTTGCAAGCTCAACAGGCTTTAAAATATAATCGAGGGCGTGGTAATCAAAGGCTTTTAACGCGTACTCATCAAAGCCGGTTATAAAAACAACCTCAAACGCGATCCTGTCGAAAAGATTTAAGAGGTCGAATCCTGTACCGTCGGTCATTTTAATATCGAGAAACACTAAGTCGGGTTTGGTAGCATTGATCAGTTTATAACCTTCGGCTACGCTCGCAGCTTCACCGGTGATAATAAAGGCAGGGTTTGTATGTGCCACAAAAGACTTGATCAACTCCCGGTTAAATTGTTCGTCATCGATGATGACTGCGGTGATTTCATTCATTGTGCAGTGGTGTTAAATTGGTTGGCAGAGAGATAAGGGCTTTTGTTCCCATGGGTCTTCCATTTTTTTCAAAGGCAGGTCCGTAAGTGAGTGCAGCGCTGTTGATCCCATAAAGAAAATTAATGTTCCTGAGCCGCTGTTCGGTCAGATGTATCCCCTTTGATTCTCGCGTATTGCCATACCCCTTCGCGGAGTTGCTAATGCCCTGCCCGTTGTCGGTAACTGATAACAGAATAGTTTCACCCGTCCGCGTGACGTTAAGTATGACCTCACCCCGCTGGTCGGGTGTTAAGGATGCCATCCCGTGCCAGATGGCATTCTCAAGAATAGGATTGAGGATAAGGGCTGGAACAAAACAGGTATCTACATCGATCCCGGTTTCAACGTCTGTCCTATAATCAAATTTATCCTGGAAACGCATTTTTTCAAGATCAAGGTAAAGCCCGGCGATCTCGAGTTCTTCTTTCACTGTGATGAGTGAACGTGTTGAATAATTCAGGATTTTCCTAACTAATAAGCCGAATTTGGAAATGTAATCGGTTGCCTGAAGCATTTTGTTCTGAAGAATGAGGTTTTGAATAGACGCCAGGCAGTTGGACATAAAGTGAGGGTTGATCTGTGCTTTTAAGGCGATCAATTTGTATTCAAGGATCAGGCGCTGAGCTTCGTTTATTTTGTCTTGTCGTCTTTTTTTATTACGGAAGAGCAACCATACCAATAACGTTACCAATGCAAGGATGAAAACGAAGGCACTGACTTTAAAAGCAGTTGTCTGATAAAATGCTGGCGCGATAAAAAACGGCACTGCGATCATTAATTTCTGGCCACCATCTACCTGTGGAACAACCAACAGAGTATAATGCCCCGGCGCGAGATTCATGAACTTAAGATCATGTACAGTCGTTAATCCACTATCGGCAGTGGGGCCACGCAGGCTGTAAAAAATCGCGGGTTTCATGTTCTCAAATGAGATCAGGTCAAGATCGAACTCAATATTATTTTCATTGTGTTTTAATGACCGGAGCCTGGTACTATCTGTTTCAACTGAATTGATAAAAACACGGGCGAAGTTGAGGTGGTACACCAAAGGATTTTCCAGTTGGTAAGGGTCGATAATTGCCAGGCGGTTGTTGGAGTAAAAGTAAATTTTCCCATTAAAAAGGATCGCATCTTTAACCGGCTCTGAATACAGGTTTTTCCATGAAAGTTTCGAAATATCTCCTGAATAATCAGAAACAAACAGACCGAGCTGCGTGCTTAATAAAATCCTGTTGTCAGAGGTAAAGCTTACTTGGTAAATAATATCAGAAGGTAAACCGTTAGCGGTGGTGATCTGCTTTATGTTACATGAACGGTCGAGCAGAAACAGACCGGCACCTTCAGAGCTGAACCATAATCTACCTAATGGGTCGGGCACAGCTTTGTTGATGACGAAACCTTTGGTGGACGCTAAAAATAGGGGTTGGTTGATCCTGCCCTGTTTGTGAAGGTAGACACCGTCTTCGGTACCCAGGTACTCTGTGTTATTCCAGCGCTCATAAGTAAACATCTTCAGGTGCGTCTCGAAACGACTGGCAGCATTTCCTTTCACAATATACGCCAGGCCTGTTCTTTGGAGACAGATAATGCTGTCGTTATTCAGAGCATGGAGTTCTCTCGCATAACGGTATGACTTCGCAACCACCAGCCCTGACCTGCCCGACTGTTTTAGTTTTTCAAGCCGGTCGCGGTAAGAGAGGTAAAAATCTTTGTTTATCATTATGAAATCGGTAGGTTCATTTGGAACAAGGTGTGTTTTGAGAGACTGTATGCTGTCTTTCGTAAGAGAAAAAATATCTCCTTTTTTATCGGCGATGATGAGGTGCTGGTCTATTTCTTTCATAAAGGCGATAGGTTTGCCCAGTCGGTCGCTTTCCTTAAAATGCAAGGTGTTAAGGTCAGCGCAATGAAAAACCCCCTCACCGTAGGTACTGGCCCATACACCTCCCTGGAAATCCACCAGCACGTCATTTACCGCGATGTTGTCAAGATAATGCCCAATCACCGAATCTTTCGTGTCTATTTCGTAAAGACCATCGTTCTGACAGCCTATCCAAAGATGGCCTCTTTTATCCATTGTGAAACACATGATCTTGGAATTAACCGGAAGATCGGTCACCTTTCCCTCAGGGCTGATCTTCACCACCTTTTTATCGAACCTAAAATAAATGCTCCGGTTAAATTTTTTAAAAAAACGAGGGCCTTCCATGGTCATGGATTTTACTTGATACCGCTGGTCGCCTATTTGGATTTTTATGAATTCTTTTTTCAGGGTGACATCGAGATGAGGGTGATGAGCAATATTGCCAGAGGCGAGAAGCTGGCCCTGTTTTTCAAAAACCTGGTAAGCGACAGTACTGTCCGGAATACAGTTGTTGAGTTGAATGACCCCGTAACCTGTTTGTTTCCTTTGGAGCATAAAACAGTAACGTTTTGTAATCAAACAAATATTCAGGCTATCGTCTACATGAAGCTGATATACTTCAGAAACACTTCGTTTCAGAAGTGCCGAAACGGTATCAAAACCTTTTACCCTGAATACGCTGTCATTTTTTATTTCATATACATGAGCGCTGCTATTAGCTGCCCAAAGCCTGCCATTCGGCATTTCATACATACAGTACATAAAAGTTTCACCGGGAGGCAGATTGACAAGCACCTGCCTGAATTCAGTGCCATTGAATTTCTGCGCGCCAAAGGCTGTGTTGATCCAGATATAACCTTTTCTGTCCTGCAGCATATTGTAAGTTTCATTCGACAAAAGACCCTGCGCTGTGGTATAATTTTCAAAACGATGCATTTGCCCGAAACAGCAGCGGGCTGAGACGCATAGAAAAACATATAAAATCATCAGGCCGGGATTTCGCATTCACGCAAATGTATATAATCATGAATAAATGCCGAAACCATTTGTGCCAAAATTCCTTTTAACGGTCTTTGTAAATTATCGGTGTGCCTGAAAATCCTTTTTTCGGTAGCATAATAAAATAATACGGAAATACCTTTGAAAGATAAAAATCTAAGATCATGAAACAACAAACTGTAAAATCAAAAACGATGAGGGGCTTACTGCTTGCGGCAATAGCGGGCTTGTTCAATGCATCCCCTGCCCTGGCGCAATGCGACGGGGTACTGTCTGCCCCGGCGCCACCACAGAGTCAGTCAGCTCCGCCAGCGGGATGTCTCTCAACCTTTCCCGGTACGGCTGCCAAGTACGCCACGCTGTCAAATTATATTCCAAATACCAACGATCCTGTGGTTACAGTAAAGTTGGTTTTTCACGTGTTTACACCGGCTGCTCCTGTTTGGAATGCGTTTAACAACAGCAACGATCCTTGGCACGGTTTACCCGCCCTGCTAACCATGCTTAACGGGTATTCCGGCAATGGTTTTCAGAATCAAACGGAAAGATTCCCTGATGCGATGAGTTGGCTTCCCTCTAACCCTAATTTTAATCCAACCCAAATCCAGGATTCAAAATTGAGGTATGAAGTGGCGGCAGTTTATTTCTACACGAACAGCCAATTATATTATGGCACAGCTAATGGTCAGCCCGCTAGCTCCAACAATCCTAGGATCTACAGCGCCTTCGATGCCGCCAATCATGTAGACCAAAATTTTCCTGGTCGCTTAGCGGAAGGAATGCCGATCGTGATGACCACCGAGTGCCAGTACCAAAGCGGTATTAATTCTACCGCGGCAGGTGTAATACCGTTTATCGCTATTTGCCATATTCCCGGTGTTGACGCAGTGAGCCAGCAGAACAATAATAATTTCGCCATTCTTCAGCTTAGGCATGAAATTGGCCATGCCCTGGGTTTGCTTCATACTTATTACGGGGGCGCCGGTTATCCGAACGCACCTTCCTGCTGTCCGGAAACACCAGGTACTAACTCTAGCCTTAATTGCAGCAGTCCAGAATACCTGTCGGATGTGTTCCCTCCCAACAATCCCAATTGTCCGGGAATTCCAGGCAACCCACCAACCTCTGCCTGCGGATCGTGTTATGAAAGTACATCCGCAGGCTATTACAGCAACAACGTGATGAGTTCCGGTCCCTTCAACGGCTGGATGTCTCCACTGCAAATGGCAAGAAGGGCCAGGATAATGCACTTGAACAACACCAGGATCTTCGCCAAAGACATGCTGAGCGGTCATACCAATCCATGGCTTGTTACGGGTGGTGTGACCGAGACCTGGGATTTTGACATACAAATGTATAAGGATATTCTTGTGAAGTCCGGTAACACCCTCATCATCAAATGTAAAGTGGCCATGGCTACCGATGGAAAGATTATAGTCGAGAAAGGCGCCAAACTGGTAATTGACGGCGGTGAGGTAACAGGCTGGTGCAAAACCACTCCTCCGGGAGCGCTATACAATATACCGCTTTGGACAGGCATTGAGGTGGATGGAGATAATACGCAAAACCAGTTGATCTTTAATCCTACCGGCTACGCTGCTAATCACGGGATCGTTGAAGTGAAGAATGGTGGAAAGATCAGCAAAGCCTACAAAGGTATAAATACCAGTCTTACCAACTCGGCCAACGGTAACTGGATCCCTAATACATCGGGTGGAATCGTTATTGGTGACGGTGGGATATTCCAGAATAACGTTTTTGACATCATATTTTATAAATACCTTCTCGGGACTGTAAGAAGCAAACTCAACAATTGTGTATTTGAAACGTCTGACGAGATAGGTCTGGACGGCAATGGGAACCAGATCCTGCCGAAAGAACACGTAAAGTTGTACCAAAATTCAGGTTTGAATATTAGAGGTTGCAATTTTATTTATTCCGCGCCACAAAATATGTACACGATTCTGAACCGCGGCATAGGGCTTTACACTACCGACTCACATTTTAAGGTTGACGAATACTGTACAAGTCCGCCTTGCACTGGTGGAGGCGCACGCACCCAGTTCAGCGACCTCACCGTCGGTGCCTGGCTGGATAATTTTAATCCCGCGTTTGTCGGATATATCACACACAGTGATTTTACAAATAATGACCGTAACGTTATAGTTGAAAATGTGCACCACTTTTCGTTTTCAGAGAACACCATTTCAATGGCAAGCAGCGGACAAGGAATATATATTTACAGAAGCAAATATTACGACATAAAGAATAATACCATTAGCGGCGTTTCACAGCAGGCTTACGGCATTATCGCTTATGAAAGTAAGATCGGAGCACATCAGATCTACCGCAATACCTTTAGTGATCTGATCGTAGGAATTATATCCGTGGATGAGAATGGAGGACCCGGTATTGGGGACCTTGGATTAAAAATGAACTGCAATATTTTCAATTCGGCAACAAACAACATGTACGACATAGCAGTCACCCATAACCCAAATGTGCTGGGCCTTGTGATGAGCAAACAAAGTCAGGTCAACCCGGCTTCGGGCCTTGACTTTGTCAGAAATTTGTATGACGGGGGATTTAAATGGTACGTACAAAGCGGCAATCAAACAATTATCCACACCAGTACGCCAACAGGAGCCGACAATCCTAACTTTCCCACCACGCTGGCAAGCCCACAGGTTTTGGTGATAAACTCCAATGTTCCATTTAGTTTTTCTACGCATTGTCCTCAGTTTCCTTCCTCATCCGGTGGACCGGGTGCAAGGGAAACGAGACTGGAAAATATAAACACGAGTATCGCGGAATATTATGCGCAAAATGACGCTTTGGGTTTCGATGTTCAGCAAGCCGTTTCGAGTAAAATGAATCTTTTTCTGACTGACACTCTTCCGGAGGACCACGACAGTTTAGTAGTTCTCCTTGAAACCAACCAGGGAGGAATGGACGATGCTGACATTCAATTGATTTTTATACACATGAGAAAAGGTGATTTTAATACTGCCTTGTCGCTGTGCGAAAATCTACCGGAAGCGAAAGAAGACTGGAAAATTCTGCTTGAAAAAATGATAGAAATAGAACAAACTGAGGAAGGCATATACAGCTTGCTGTCTAATAATGAGAATACTGCGTTCTTACAAGACTACGCGAGTACCGACGGTAAAGACGGCCAGGCCAGCGCCCAGGCGATGCTTCGGTTTGTTTTTGGAACAGATCATGACTATCCTATCGTGCTACCAACAGAAGGCGAAAGGCACAGTTACGCCACAGGCCTCATCAGTTCAGCTGATGAAAGTTCAGCTATTAAAGTATACCCTAATCCTGCCAAAAGTGAAATAACCATCAACTATCACATGGCAGAAGGAAAAACTGCTTTGCTGGAAATAACCGACGTGCTCGGTAAATTGGTGTATTCACAGGACCTGAGTTCCGGAGATCAACATCATGTACCGGTTAATGAATTAAGCAATGGCATGTACTTGCTGAACATTGTGGAAAGTAATAAAACGATTTACAAATCTAAATTGATAAAACAAGACTAGGGAAATCCACGCCCAGTCAGCATAAAAAGGCCTCCTTTTCCGGGGGCCTTTTTTTTATAAAACCCTGGGATAAAATCGCGCATTAAATCCAACCGCAAACCAAAACCCGCCACCGGTAAACTTAAAGGGTCGTCCTGCAAAGTCAGACGGTAATAATGTATCTTTTAACTTAGATTTACGGGGATGTGTTCTCCTCACAGTTATAGGGCGATTGCCTGCTGTTTACTTATTTTAGTTTCCCTGATATTGTCTTCCTGTCAAAATCAAGATCCTCGCGTCGCTGAACTAAAGGCCTACCTGAAACAAAACTTCAAAATGGACGTAGAGGACGGTGACTTCTACCTGTTTATTCCCTCAGTGCAATGCGACAATTGTTTTGCAATAGACGGCAACAAACTGTCGAAGCACCTCAACAAAAAACTTCATATCTTCTCAGCCTTTTCGCCAAAAAAAATCATCCGTTTTAAAAACTATCACTTCGATAAAGATGAAAAATTAAAAAGACTGATGTTCGTGACCTATAACAGTCAACTGGTACTTTTTGATAAAGACAAAATAAACGCTGTGCTTGAGCTGGCAAGCCTATGACCAATTGATTCCCTTTTTAAGA
This sequence comes from Bacteroidota bacterium, assembly GCA_040386615.1. Lineage (GTDB taxonomy): Bacteria > Bacteroidota > Bacteroidia > B-17B0 > Aurantibacillaceae > Aurantibacillus. The sequence goes on along the minus strand of JAZKFC010000008.1, from coordinate 268,565 downwards.
AGGTTGATGGTCTTTTCTTCGTCAGAATCTTTTTCCGGTTTAAAGTCATACTCCCAGCCCGCCGTTTTGGGCAGGCTCATCAAAATTGACTCAACACGGCCATTGGTTTCGAGTCCGAATTTAGTGCCTTTGTCGTAAACAAGATTGAACTCCACATAGCGGCCACGACGCAGGAGTTGCCAGGCTTTGTTCTTTTCGGAGTAACTTTTGTTTTTATTTCTTGAAATAAGTTCGGTATAGATCGGCGCGAAGTTCTCTCCTATTTCTTTCCAGAAAGCCAGGTTCTTTTCGAAACTCATGCCCTCACCTTCATTTAAACGGTCGAAAAATACGCCGCCAATACCACGCGTTTCTTTGCGGTGGCTGATATAAAAATAATCGTCGGCCCAGTTTTTAAACTTCGCGTAATAACCCGGGTGATGCCTATCGCAAACCTTCTTAAGCGCTTGATGGAAAAACGCTGCATCCTCCTTAAAAATATAATGTGGCGTAAGGTCTATGCCACCGCCTAACCAACGCACTCCCCCATCCATTTCAAAATAACGGATGTTCATGTGGATGATCGGAACCATGGGATTGGAAGGATGGATCACGATGGAAACGCCTGTGGCGAAAAAAGACGGCCTGTCTTTTGCCTTTTCCTTTGCCGATGTCTGCAGGCTGTGTTGCGATTCGTTAAATAAAAAATCGGGGGCCACTCCCTCAACCGCGCTGAATAAAACGCCGCCCTTTTCAAGGACATTGCCGTCTCGGATAATTCTTGTCCGGCCACCGCCGCCTTCTTCACGCACCCAGTTGTCTTCTTCAAAAGTCGATTTTCCATCTGCCTGCTGAAGTGATGTGCAGATAACATCCTGCAAATTTTTGAGCCACTCCGAAATCTCCGTCCTGCTTACTTCCATCCTGTTTTCTGCAAACGGTAATTATTATACCTGAAAATATATACACCCCTGTTGTCAAATCCTGTCAGCATATCGGGGCGGGTGTATTTAAAGCGCATATAATTTGTTTCCAGGGGCAGAGTATTAAGTACATGAACAAAATCAGGTCCTGTGTCCCTAAGGTTTTTTAAATAATACAGCGCGATGTCAAAACCTATAAAATAAAATTCACTTGGATAAGTGCCCTGCTGCTGCTCATAGCTCCCGATAAGCGGATCGTAACTGGCGGTGTTGATCAGGTTGTATTGGTTGGGAAATGTATAGTTCAGCTGGTTGAGGTACTCCTGGTCGATGTTATCATTGGTAGTGCTGTTCTCCCAACCGCAGAGCGTAATATCCTTCTTATCACCAAACAAGGCCAGCTGGGTGGTGAAATCAGCTACAAACACCTGGTTGTTGGTGAGTGATACAACAATGTTCTTTTCGTTGGATACGTAAGCGCTCTTTAATCCGGCCAGACCTTTCACCACACGCACCGTGTCTTTAACCAGCTTAGGCGATAGTTTTTGTTTATCGTTATAGTACTTTTTGAATGCGGTCACAAATGCGGTTTCTTTTTTATCTTTTTCGGAAGCCGACATTAAAATAACATTGGCGTTTCCTTTTACCAATGAGTCGATACAATAATCTGCAAGGCCCTCCAACAATGTAAATTGTGAGGGGTTGGTCTTTGAAATATAATTATTGTTGAATAAGATCTTGTTTTGTTGTGTGATAGGCGACACAATTGGAATTTTCAGTTCCTTGGCTTTTTTCGCGATAGATTTAAACCCACTCGCGTAAAGGGGTCCGAAGATCATGTCAAATTCTTTAAACCTGGGGTCGTTGGCCAGCTGCACAAGTTTTAACGAATCCTTGTCATCTACATCATACAGCTCCAGGTTTATTTCGAAATCTTTGTTCACCAGCGAATCAACAGCGCGTTTAAAACCAAGGTAAAAATCAACCGCCAATGCCGGAACCGTTGGGAAATTTCCGGAGGTTTTTACCAGCATACTCAGATCCATGTCAATGGTGTGATCGAGCCTGAATGGCAAAATCAGGGCCACGTTATAACTGGCTTTTTTTGGTTTCGATGGTGGTTTTAACGAGGCTGAATCGATGGTCACCACCGGCTTTTCTTTTACCGTGAATACCGGTTTATTTTCTTTTTTTGCCTCTTTGGCTGCTAATTTTGGTTTTGCCTTTTCACCAATCACGATCACCTGGCCTTCTTTAACTCCCTGCGCCAGGATTGGATTGTAGGTAGTCAATTGTTTCTCGCTCAGATTGAATTTTTTTGCTAGCGAATAAACCGTTTCTCCTTTTAAGATCCTGTGGGTAACATATTTGTTTGTATCTATGGTGGTCGACGTAGTTGTGATAACCGCAGTAGGGTTCGCGGTTCCGGTATATGGAATTTTTATCTCCTGCCCCGCTTTAGCGCCCATTTTTAAGTCAGGATTAATCAGGTACAGTTGGTCGAGGCTCACATTGTACAATTTTGAAACACCGTAAAGGCTTTGCCCTTTTTCAATTTTATGGACATAATATTTTTTTCCGTCTATGGATTGAATATTGCTTGACTTTACCTGACCATAATAGACGAGTGTCGCAAGAAAAAAAATGCACGACAATAAGTATTTATTTATCTGTTTCCCGCTCATTGGGTCTTTGTCAAAAGTGGTTCTTTTACTCTTCAAAACGGAGTTTACTCCCATTCAATGGTAGCGGGTGGCTTAGAGCTGATGTCGTACACCACCCTGTTCACGCCTTCTACCTTGTTGATGATTTCGTTGCTCATTTTCGCGAGGAATTCGTAGGGTAAATGACACCAGTCGGCGGTCATGCCATCGGTGCTGCTCACAGCCCGAAGGGCAACAACATGTTCGTAGGTGCGTTCATCGCCCATCACACCAACACTCTGAATTGGCAGGAAAATAGCGCCCGCCTGCCACACGGTGTTGTACAAGCCGTGCGATTTCAGTCCGCTGATAAAAATATGGTCTACTTCCTGTATGACCCTTACCTTCTCTTCGGTGATCTCACCAAGGATCCTGATTGCCAGGCCTGGACCGGGAAAGGGGTGACGGTTTAAAATATTCTCATCCAGTTTTAATGTTCTTCCCACCCTGCGCACCTCATCTTTAAAAAGACTGCGAAGCGGTTCCACCACCTTTAATTTCATGTAGTCGGGTAAACCACCCACATTGTGGTGCGATTTTATTGTTTGCGAAGGTCCCCCAGCGCTCACGCTCTCTATCACGTCGGGATAAATGGTCCCTTGTGCCAGCCATTTAGCGTCGGCGACCAGTTTTGATTCTTCATCGAATACGTCAACAAAAATTTTACCGATGGCTTTGCGCTTTTTTTCGGGATCTGAAACGCCGTTCAAGGCGTCATAGAATTTAGTTTTGGCGTCTACACCTTTTACATTTAAGCCGAGGTGTTTGTATGAATCCAAAACACTTTCAAACTCGTTTTTGCGGAGGAGTCCGTTATCCACGAAAATACAGTGCAGGTTTTTACCGATGGCCCTGTGCAGTAAAAGTGCGGCCACGCTGCTGTCTACGCCACCACTTAGTCCAAGTATCACCTTGTCTTCTCCGATGGTTTGTTTCAGGCTGGCGATGCTGGTTTCAACGAATGAGTCGGGTGTCCAGTCGCCTATGCACCCGCAAATATCAAAAACAAAATTCCTGAGCAGTTGCACGCCTTCGCTTGAATGATAAACTTCGGGGTGGAACTGTATACCAAAAGTGGTTTCATCTTCGATGCAAAATGCAGCCACTTTCACATCATGCGTACTGGCAATGGTTTTATAATTTTGCGGTACCGATAAAATGGTGTCAGCGTGGCTCATCCACACCTGCGAACCTGTTGATATATTTTTAAGCAATACATTCTGATCATCTACAAACTCGAGATGAGCCCGGCCATATTCTCTTGTAGACGACTTACCCACTTCGCCGCCAAAAAAATGCGCTAAATATTGCGCGCCATAACACACACCCAGCAGAGGAACTTTTCCTTTGATGGCCGTAAGATCGGGCTTTGGCGGGTTTTCTTCGCGCACGCTATGAGGACTGCCAGACAGGATAACGCCTTTGATGCCGGCGCTTATTGCGGGGATTTTATTGAATGGATGAATTTCGCAGTAAACATTTAATTCGCGTAAACGGCGGGCTATTAGCTGTGTATACTGGGAACCGAAATCTACGATGAGGATTTGTTCTTGCATAGCCTGCAAAAATACAATTTTAATTTTGGTCAAAAAGCCTTATTTACAGGCTGTTAAACAATATTTCATAAAAGTGCCGAGTTTTTTTGTGAGATTTAAAAAAATCGTATATTTGCATCCTCAAATTTTTTTGAGACGCCACACACTCCTCCGCTAAGGCTGCGGAGTGCAAGGCGGGGTGTAGCGTAGCCCGGTATCGCGCCTGCTTTGGGAGCAGGAGGTCGTCAGTTCGAATCTGGCCACCCCGACAAACAGAAAGCCTTTCACGAAAGTGAAGGGCTTTTTTGTTGTTGAGCGAAAAAGAGTTTTACTCTTTTGAGTAAAACAACAAAAAAGACCATTTTCTGCGATAGCAGAAAAAGGCTTTCTATTTGCAACGCCCCATTTACCAGATCAGCGTTAGCTAATCTGGCTTCAGAACTTTCGTGTAAAAAACCATTTTCTGCGCCAGCAAAAAAGGCTTTCTATTTGCAACGCCCCTTTACCAGATCAGCGTCAGCTAATCTGGCTTCTTTAAAACTTTCGTGTAAAAGA
>JAZKFC010000008.1:243242-263770 GCA_040386615.1 Bacteroidota bacterium | reverse complement strand
TTTACCAGATCAGCGTCAGCTAATCTGGCTTCTTTAAAACTTTCGTGTAAAAGACCATTTTTTGCGCCAGCAAAAAAAACTTACGACCAGTGAATAAACATCCGCTGGCATAACTTTTACAGTAACAATCTATGCTTAAATATCAATTGCCTTTACGTTTAATTGTATCAGTTATCGCGGGCATCATCATCGCCATGGTGCTTTCTGTCATCACCCACGAAATTTTACACCTTGCGGGCATTTTTCCCGCGCTTGGAAAACCCATGTTCGATACGAACCTACTCTGGATCTCATTGGCATACCATAGCCTGTACGCGCTTATCGCGGCATACTTTACCGCCATGATCGCCGAAAAAAAAGCTAAAAAAGCAACCTTTATCCTGGGCACAAAAGAAGCCATCATGTGGCTTTTAGGCACCATTCTGTTATGGCACCATGCCGCTCCCTGGTATAACATCACCAAAGCCCTGCTGGGTGTGCCAATTGCAATGCTGGGTGGAGAAATTTACGCGAGGCACCTGCATAAAAAATCCACCGTGTTAAAGAACTATCACAGGGCGGCATGAGATTATATTTTTTAGGATCTAAAATAGTGTTTGCAGGAAGCCCGTAATTTAATCCCGTTTTAATTTCCCCGACTGATTCAGTAATTTGAAATTCGTCCCCTGCACCGAAATCACTGTCCATGGCTATTTTAAACGAACCTGTTGCTGGGTTGGGAAACAGCGTCAGAAGATTTTTTTCTGCGCCATTCTCATGCAAAGAAGTAAAAGTGCCTGATCAGTTAAAATACTTATCAATTACCCCCTCAAGTAACTTTTTTGTCAGGGGTTTGGTAATATAATCGGCTACAAAATCCCATGATTTTGCTTTCGCTACATCACTGGGGTTTTCCGAAGTGGAAAGCATAATGATAATGGCTTTGCTCTGCAGTTCCTTATCCAGTTTGTTGTACTCGGTGAGAAACTCCCAGCCGTTCATTCGCGGCATATTAATATCCAGGAATATTAAATCTGAAAGAGGATTCTTTTTTGTTTTCAGGTACTCGAGTGCTTTGGTCGCGGAGTCCTGAACAATTACCGCATCTGCCAGATCATTATCGGTAATTTCACGTTTGTGAAAAAAATTGTCATCTTCATCGTCGTCGATGAGCATGATACATTTTAACTTGTGGGTCATTTTATGAGGTTTGATATGGTGAAGTAAAATTGAGTGCCTTTTTCTTTTTCAGATTTTAGCCAGATCTCTCCCTGGTGGAGCTGGACTATTTTTTTACAATTGGCCAGGCCTATGCCGCTGCCTTCAAAGTCTTTTTTATTGTGAAGCCGCTGAAAGATGTCAAATACTTTTTCGTAGTACATGGTGTCAATGCCAATACCGTTATCGGCAACACAGAACTGCCATTTTCCCTCAATAGCAACCGCCGAAATTTTAACGACGGGCTGCGCACCGGGCTTCTGGAACTTAATAGCATTAGTCAACAGATTTTGAAAAAGCTGGTGCATTTCGGTTTCGTAGATATTCAACACCGGCATTTCAGAAACTTCAATAAGGGTGCCGGTGGTCTTGATCAGTGTTTCAAGGTCTTCAAGTACGTCGTCTATTACTTTTTTACAATTGGTGGAGGTCAGTGTTTTGTTGTTGCCGAGTTGTGAAAAGGTCATCAGGGACTTAATGAGAAGGTTCATCCTGCTGATCGCGCTATTCACCGACCGCAGGTATTTGTGCGCATCATCATCCAGTTGCGGGAGGTACTTTTCCTCAAACAATTGCACATAATTGGCCACCGTGCGAAGCGGTTGCTGCAGATCGTGCGAGGCGATGAAAGCGAATTGCTCCAGTTCTTTATTTACAATAATTAATTCAAGGGCTCTTTTTTCCTTTTCTTCATTTTGAAAGGCCAGTTCATTGTTGGCAACTACCAGTTCGGCGGCTCTTTTTCCTTTTTCTTCGTTCTGAAAAGCCAGCTCTTTGTTCGCAACTATCAGCTCCGCTGAACGTTTTCCCTTCTCCTGATTTTGGTACGCGAGTTCCTTATTGGCAATGATCAGTTCGGCCGACCGCTTTCCCTTTTCTTCGTTCTGGTAGGCCAGTTCGGCATTTGCTATTACCAGTTCGGCTGAACGTTTTCCCTTTTCCTCATTCTGAAAAATAAGCTCCTTGTTTAAGAGGCTTAATTCCGACGCCCTCTTTTCCTTTTCTTCGCTCTGGTAAGCGTGCTCTTTGTTGGCTACAATTAATTCAGCCGCGCGCTTAGCCTTTTCCATGGTCTGAAAAGCCAGTTCTATATTAGCAAGGATCAACTCAGCGGCGCGCTTTCCCTTTTCTTCATTTTGATACAATAATTCTTTATTGGCAAGAATGAGCTCAGCGGCCCTCTTTTCCTTTTCGCTGTTTTGAAAAGCGAGTTCTATGTTCGCGATCGTTAATTCTTCGAGGCGTTTTTCTTTTTCCTTATTCTGTAAAGCCAGTTCTTCATTGGCTATGGCGAGTTCTGCCGTGCGTTTTTCTTTTTGTTCAATTTCAAAAGCAAGCGCTTTATTTACGAGGTTGAGCTCGTTAGATTCTTCATTATTTTTCATAGGATGCGGTAAAATTACTGGCAGGTTGTAGAAGGAATCTTTCTTCTTCAGGCGTAATAGTACTGCTCACCCGTTCAAATAAAATTTGGCCCGCTTATTCGATGTAATTTAGGCTTTTTAATCCACCTTTTGCTAAAAAATAAGTGATCCGGCGCTTTATGTTGTCTTTTAAACACAATAAATGCCAAATAGCGCCCAAAAATAAATTAACACCAAATATAATTTCGCCCAAAGGCAAATTATATTTGGTGTGCAGAAAGTGCGTGAGTATTTTGGCCTGTGCCGAATTAACTTAGGCATAAATGCCGATCCATAAAAAACAAATTGTTTTTGGAATCGGTAAGAGCAGAAATAATTATATTTAAGTCAATTAAAATTACCAATGATGCAACCGGTTTTCTTTACAACCCATGAAAAATTCAGGGAATGGCTCAAAAAAAACCATGATAAAAAAACAGAGCTGCTTGTTGGCTTTTATAAAGTTGGAAGCGGTAAACCCAGCCTTACCTGGCCGCAGTCTGTTGATGCCGCGCTGAGTTTTGGCTGGATAGACGGTGTGCGCAAATCGATGGGCGATGAAAGTTATACCATCCGTTTTACACCCAGGAAAAACCCGAGCATCTGGAGTGCTGTTAACATTAAAAAAATAGCGGCTTTAAAAAAATCAGGGCTGCTGATGCCTTCGGGCCTGGCGGCGTTTAAACACAGGAAGGAAGATAAATCAAAGGTCTATGCTTATGAAAAAAAACCGGTGGATCTGGATCCTTCATTTATAAAGGAGTTTAAGAAAGATAAAAAGGCCTGGGCGTTTTTTGAAGCCTTAGCGCCGTCTTATAAAAGAACTGTTCAGCATTGGGTGATGGCAGCGAAACAGGAAACAACTAGGGAAAACAGGCTTAAAAAACTGATTGCGGCCAGCGCTTCAGGAAAACGCCTGAGGTGAATTTTAAACCACAAAATTTTACCCGAAGATCCACAAAGAATCCTGATCATCAATTAAGTTCTATTGTAAGCCATTTTCATAAAAGCGATCACTTCCTTGTTTATGTCTTCGACAAAAAGCATCCTGAAATGATGATTGAACTGGTTCGTTCCCGGTACCTGCGCAATTTTTTGAAAACATAAATTCTCGGCGTAGGCCTTCTTAAAAGGAAACACAACATGAATAAAATTTTTTCCCAGTTGCGTGATCCAGGCAATATTTTTTTGATGGGTAGCAATGCCAATCATTGTTTTGGTGGAGTGCAGCTGTATTTCGCCTATTTTATTGAACTCACTCAGAAAATGCCGGTACAGCATTAATGTGTGTTCTGATTTTCCATTTAAAAAATCTTCAATTTGCTGATCGCCTTGAACCATTCCACGAATTTATCAATTGAATTTTAATTAAGTGAAATTCCCGGAGATGACACCTCAATTTTTTAAGCCACCAATGACTCAAATCGGCGATGTTGATTTTTTAATTAGTGAGATTCGCGAAATTCGTGGCAGAAATTAACGACATTCGTGGCTTCATGCCTTTACCAAATGAGAATTAAAAGAACCGGCACCCGCATTACTCTGCTCGTAATTATATGGTGTCAATGCTTGTTCGCCCAGGATTCCATCGGCACTCATCATAGCCATTTTCAAAAAATAAAGCTCGATCCTGTTCTTGAACACTGGCAAACTGTTATAATACACGACTATTATACCATTGGCTATTTTGAAAAATACCGCATCCCATTGTGGACATATTATAAAGGAACAAAAGAACAAATGCTTCAATGCCTGCTGCCCCGGAAGGGAAGTTTTCGCCGCGATCCTCTTGTTAATTTAACGCAGGCGGGTAAAGATGATTATGCCATGCCTTTCGAAAAAGGGCATCTGGTACCTTGTGAACCCATGACGTTTAGTGAAGAAGCCATGAAACAAACTTTTTATTATACCAACTGCGCTCCTCAATATGAAAAGGTTAACAGCGGAAAATGGAGAAGTCTTGAAAAGCTGGTAAATAACTGGGCCATCGACGCCCTGGAGATCATGGTTTTTACAGGCAATATCGTGAGTGAAAATTCAAAGCGCCTGGGAGCCAACGGGGTCGCTATCCCCGATTACTGCTTTAAAATTGTACTCGATCACCGGGAACCTGAAATTAAAGCCATTGCTTTTTTGGTACCAAACAAAGATCAGAAACTGGCCGCGCTCGAAAATTATGTAAAAACAATTGATGAGATTGAAGCCCTTACAGGTTTTGATTTTTTTGCAGATCTGCCTGTGGAAGAGCAGGAAAAATTTGAAGCGGTTTCTGATCCGGCTAAATGGGACTGGAAAATGGCCAAATACAACCACTTATTCAAGCCACAGAAAAAAAATCCTTAAATCACCCGGCTTCAATTGCCGGTAAAAAATTATTAAAAAAGGCATTTGGAAATAACTATAATTAATAGTAATTTTAAACTATAAATTGTAGCAATGAGCAAAATATCGTCAAACATCCGTTTTTTAAGGCAGTTAAAAGGTTTATCGCAGGAACAGCTTGCAGACGACCTTAAAATCACCCGTTCACGGGTTGGTGGTTATGAAGAAGCCCGTAATGAACCCCCTATCGACCTGTTGATAAGGCTTTCTGAATATTTCCATATAGCCATTGACGCGCTGGTGAGAGGTGATCTTAAAAAAACAAATCTCGACGGGCTCATGAAAATTGGCAAGAACAGGATTTTATTTCCTATTCTTTTAGACAGTGACGGCAACGACATGGTAGAACTGGTACCTATGAAAGCTTCAGCGGGTTATACCAGGGGATACGCCGATCCTGATTACATTGAAAAACTCCCTCAAATGAAATTGCCTTTTTTGCCTACCGGCAAACACCGCGCTTTCCCTATTAAAGGAGACAGTATGCCTCCCATCAGGGAAGGTTCTTTTGTGATAGCCAAGTACCTTGAAAAATTTGACGAGGTTAAATTCGGGCAAACCTACGTGATAGTGACCAAGGAAGACGGCCTGTCGTATAAACGCATTATGAGCTACAGCAAAAAAGAAGCGGCTTTTGATCTGCATTCAGACAACAAACTTTACCCACCTTTTAAAGTAAAAGCCGAAGATGTGCTGGAGATCTGGGAATACACCTGCTGCCTCAACATGAACCAATACGAAAACGACGAGCTTAACCTCGACAGTATTATGAATATGCTGCGTGGTTTAAAGGTTGAAATAGCGGAAATTAAAAAGGACAAGAAATAACTCTGGTCCCTGCATTTTCTTCTTCTGATTCAGAAATTATTTTGTAACTTTTGTGCTTGATTTCATGCATGAACAAGGCAAAAGGGGCTATACTTATTTTTATTAATTTCTTCTCATTCCTGTGCGTAACGGCGCAGAATAAATCGTACGAAGAAAATTTCTCGCAAAATATTTTAAAATGGGAAACGGGTAAAATTGAAAAATCAGAGTCCTTTTTTCAGAAAAACGCTTACATTATTAAGTCTAAAAGTTCAACCGGCACCACACGCCTTATCAGATCACCCTACGGCACCGACATTTGCAACATTTCCTGCGAGATCGACAACACATCCATTTTTAAAGAAAATAAAGCGGGTATAATATTTGGCTTCGAAAGCTGGAGAGATTACAGCTATTTTGTTTTCGATAAAAAGTACGTCTACATAGGCACCGTTTCCAACAATCTACCCCTCAAACTGGTGGATGGCGTTTACCTGGACAAAATTGTAAATGGAAAAAACTCGCTGCAGATAATTTATGAAGACACCAAAGTGCATTTTTATCTAAACGGGGTGCTGATCTATGAATCTAAAATAGTCCAGAATAAAGGCGATAAACTCGGCTTTGTTCTCACAAAAAATGATGTGATGAAGGTTACTTACCTTAAAATAAGTCAGACTTCTGAAAAAACGAAACAAAATGAAGTCAGCGAAGAAAACAAAACCGTTAAAAATTTTGGTTGTGGTTTGTTATTTCCGCGGGAAGGTTATGTGATCACCTGCAATACCAATCTTGACCTTGGTAACCAGATCCTGGTGGATGTGAATAATAAAACATACGCGGCCAGCAAAGTATTTGTAAATGACATACTGGACCTGGCGTTGATCAAACTCGAAGGGTTTGAAACCAAGCTCACTTCAAGCCCCGTTTTAACGCTGCGGCCGCTCAGGTCGGCCGATTCGTTGCATCTATACTCGTTTAAGGCCGCGCTTGCTGATAAAGAAATACGTATTGATTCTATGATCGCTACGCAATTTAATCACAGTTTCCCTTCCGAAAACTCATTGTTATTATATCACGATCCCAACGCCTCAAAAATTGCCGGTGCCCTGCTCGTTAACAACAAAAACCAAATTGTGGGTATGACCATGAGAAAAAAAAACAATAGCACCCTACTCTACAAAAACAGCGATTTGCTGGCGTTTATCGACGGCTCGCGAATTGATCTGCATATGGAAAACTATGTTAGCACCAATGCCAATTCTGCCGGTCCGCCAATTGAGAATTTTTTAGTATTTATAAGAACGAAATGAAGTATTTTAATTTAGTTATTTATCTATTACTCATTTTTATAGGAAATGCGGGGGCCCAAACCGATACTTCCTCAACTATTCCTGACAACACCGTTTTTAATGGCAGAAGAAAAGTAGGTTTAAACAGGGAGGCCGCGTATTTTGAGAATGTGATTAAGTTTGAGCCCACCATGCTCCTGAGAAATTGTATTTTTTTTGGTTATGACCATTACATTAAAAATAATTTTGCCGTTTCAGTGGGCGCGGGATACAGTTATGACTTTGACCCGATTCTAAAAGCCAACTCATTAAATTCTATCATGTTTGTTTCTGAGGCCTTGGAAAAACACATGACTTTTTCGGAGATCGTGAGTGTAAGAAAAAAATTCGATAGCGGTTTTGCAGCGCAGATCGCCGGCCGGGGATATTTTGAAAGGGACGACTATCTGCCGGGGGGTTACGCGGAAATCAACTACAGGTTTTGCCTTTATAATTTTTCATTCACCGGAGAGGATTTTTATAGAAGTACCGGATATATTCTGAAAAACAATCAACCTGTAAATGTAACCAGTTCTGCATTAACAGCGTCGTACGGTTACCAGGTTCATACTACCGGAAAAGTTAAATTAGTACACGACTTTGTAGTTGGTTTTGGATACCGGATTTCAACGATAAATAAAATTTTAAAAAGCGATACTTTCTTTAACACAGCGATTGGAGCCGTTACAGGACAACCTTTTGTTAAAGAAGGAACCATGTATGAAACTAAAGTGGCCTTCGGCGGATACACCATAAGTTTTGGTTACACCATTGGCTTTGGATTTTAAGTATATGAATAAATTGAAAAAGATTATCTGGTCCTTTTTTTTCCTGGCTACCTGCGTCACGGGCGCAAAGGCGCAGACTGAAACTATTGACTCCCTGGGCTTAAAAACAAACCAATGGATTGAAGATTTTAACGACAATAACAATAAATGGGATGTTTATACGAGTCAAAAAACTGAGTCAAAAATCGAAGACGGTGTTTATTTGATAAAGTCGAATATAGAAAGGGGAACCGTGCGTTATGTCGCTAAACCCATCATTGGCCGTGACTTTGAAATTGAAACCCAGATCAATGTGATTGACGGGCAAAGGTCTTGCAAAATTGGCATTATTTACGGCTTTAAGGATTACAACAATTACAACTTCTTTTTAGTACGTTACAACAAATATTACATCGGCCATATGTTGAACGGTGAGATCAAATATCTTGTAAACGGGCTTCAGTTCAGGGACGAATTGATTTCCACCCTCAACACATTTAAAATAAGAACCGAGTTTGAGAAATGTGACTATTCCCTCAACGGTACGCTTTTGATTACCTTGCAAACACCGGTCATTGTGGGCGAAAATACCGGCTACCTGCTCGACGGCATCGCGAAGGTAAAAGTGAACTGGCTCAGGGTGGTGAACAAAAATATCGCCAAGAACGACAGGGAAAAAATAATCTTTTCAAAGCCCATCCTTAACGCTTTGTGCCTTGACAAACGCGGTTACTTTGTTACCACCTTAATACCCGACCTTATAGTCAATAACCTTGTGGTGGAAGCCAACATCGCCGGCGAATTAAAACACTTTAAGGCCAAACTGGTGGCCAAAGACAGCATCAACGGACTTGCCCTGATCAGGATCAGCGATTCCAGTTTCTCGGAATTTCCGCCACCCAATTTTAAATTAAATACATTGCCTTTTGTACAGGAAGACGAGAACCAGTATTGCCTGCAAATTCCACTTCTCAACTCAATACAGTTAAAAGACTGTTACCTTGTAAAAGGCAAAATAACATCAAAAAGAGGATTCGCCGCCAACACCAGTTTTTACCAGATCTCGCAAAGCAGGGAAGACCTGATCAATGGCGCGCCAATTTTCAGCGACAATGGCGAATGCATTGGCTTGTACAATAAACAAAGAAGCGATTTTGACGGCGTGACCTACGCGGTAAAATTTTTCTATTTTAAGAACCTGCTCGACTTTTTGCCCGAAGAGATCGAGTTCAAGAACCCTGACAATTTGAAAACCGGGTCGCTCGAAGAATTAACCAGGAGCATCAAACCTTCATTGGTATTAATTAAAATTTATTAATTATGAAACAAGTAAGCACCTTCATTTTTAGTTTTTTATTTGCCGCGATCAGTTCTTATTCGCAGGTAGATTACCCCGGCTCGCTTGACGACAAAAACACACCGCTGGTGAAGTCAAAGGGGGAAATCGGCAACAATGACCTTTCGGTGCTGGCGATAAAATCCTGCATTAAATTTGAGCCGACTTTATTGTTCAGGGGTATTTTTGCCTTTGCTTATGAGTGGCAACTGGTACACAACCTAACGCTGCAGGGCACTGCAGGCATAGCCTTCGATAAGGATTTTATCCAGGTAGGCAACGTGGTGCCTATCGAAACTAATACCAGGCCCGAAAATGAGGTAGCCCTTGAAGATATTTTAACTAACGGCAGGGGCGGCAAAACCGGGTACTATGTTTCGGGGGACGCGAAGATCTATTTTTCCAACGATATTTTTAACGATGGTTACGTTGGTTTCAGGATCTCCAACAGCATGTACAGTTTAAACTACAGGGCGGGAAGCTATTTTAATTACAATTATCCGGTAAAACCAAGCGCTTATATAATCAACGACATCAATACCAGGATCTTCAACACCTCATTTTCGATTATCGGCGGCGCACAGTTTGCAACCAGGGGCACCATCAAAACCACCCACGATTTCTTTATTGGTTTGGGCCTGAATGTAATTTCATATAAACGCTTTATGATCGACAAAGTGGCTAACAGAACAAATGTCGTGGAAGGTGCAAAAGCTCTGGGGAAAACCGTTTATTTTTCTTTCGGTTACGCGATCGGGATCGGCCTGTAATCTATCCATGCATGTTTTAACATCGAGTTCAGGAGACACAGGGGCACCACGTTTAAATCAAAAAAAAAGAGGCGCTCCTATTGAAACGCCTCTTTTATTATAATAAATGGAAATTATTCTCCTGTAACGATCGTAGAAACGGTCCTAGAGAAAAAACCACCTTTTACTTTCCAGTCCACAGTAGCTATTTTAGTGATACCACCATTTTTAGCCGCTGTTTGAAGACCTAAGTCAGTGTGACCAAAGGTGATTCCAAAAATAATTTTACGTGAGGCCTCACCTCTTTTTGAACCAATTTTATGATTACTTACCATCACAGGGCCAGCTACTGAGCAAGATGCCAGGATTAAAGCGCTTGATGCTATTAAGATTATATTTTTCATGTTTTTAATTTTTTTAAATGATTATTCTCCTGTTACTATGTAAGTTTTTTTAGTGAAAAACACATACCAGTCAACCCTGTAATCTACAGTAGCGATCTTTGTGATCCCACCTTTTTTGGCTGCGTCAGCGATACTAAACTCTTTATTGAAGATAAGGCCATGGTACATTGGCGCGTATCCATTAACCGGCGCTATTCCTGCTCCTGATGCGTTGAAGATAGAACCACTTGTAGATTTCCCAACTTTAGAACCGATGGTATTATTGGTAAGGTGCATTGGGTAAGTTACCGAACACGAGGTAAGGCAGGCAACCACTAAAGTAATAAGTGTTATTTTTAAAGTTTTCATGTCTGATTTTTTTTTAAGATTAATTAATCGCCCCAAACTGTTGTTTTAACAAATGGTAGGATAAAGTAAGTTGTCCTTACTTCCACCAGGCTTATTTTAGTAATGCCGCCATTTTTGGCCGCTTTTTCCAAAGTAATGTCTTTGTCTTTACCAAAGATCCTTAATTTGGCTACACCTTTTTTAGACCCTACAGGGTTGTCGGTTAACATGTTTGTCACCGTCACACAGGACGACAGCATCAGCGCCGCACCCGAGGCCAGCAGTAATGACTTGATTGTTTTTCTCATTGTCAGATTTTTAATGGGTTAAATTTTGATAAATATATACATTTTTTAACTTTTCATACATTTTTAATGAATATTGTTAAAAACGTGTGTTTTTCATTAATAAAGGGTCATTTATTAACAAAAACGTGGCTCAGGACGTGCTTTTTGGCCCCGAAAAAGTGGCTAAACCTATATTTTTTTCAGAAATCCCAATTGGGCATATAAGTCATTCCAGAATTCAGCTGAACTTGCGGAACTATTCCAGAGTACACTGGCACCATATTCCCCGGTAGAAAACAGAGGATGAAAAGTGCGGCGGTTTAACAGGCCGGAAGTACATTGTTCAACCGCCTTCATTTCGTCGTTTGAAGCGTAAATGAGAGCGATAGTATTCAGGCCCTTCAGTTCCTGCTCCAATGAATAGGATTCGGAATATTCTCCCGGACTGAAGCAGATCAGCGCTTTGATTTTACTGTTGTCTTTTTTTGCGAGTTTTAAAATAACAGAGGAAGAATGTCCACTTCCCAACACGATGAGCTTTTTCTGATATTTGTTATTAAAAAAAATGGTGGCGTCCTCTATGTCTGTTTCGGCCCTGGCCCATGTAGTTAGCTTTTTTGAACTTTTGGCATCGCGCATCGTTTCATTCGCAACACCATTGCAGGTATCTCCATTCCTGTGATCAAAGGCAATGCAGTTGTAACCCAGCCCCTTGATTTTTTTTGCGATCTCAGGATATTCTCCACGGCTGTATCCCTGCCTGTGGCAGAGCAATATCACAGGCGCTTTTTTCGAACTGAAATACTCATCGTAGCAGATCTTCACCGAATCGCGGCTAAAAAAATAATCTTTTTTTTGGGATATTGCTGTAAAGCCTGATAAAACTGTTAAACACAGCAGGAACCTTATTTTTTGCACGGGTTGAAAATTTTTCAAATTTAAAAAAATATGGCTCTGCCTGTTACTAAATTCGCATTCGCCTGTAAATATTATAGTCCTTCGTGCAAACCGGCTAACAATGAAGTCTGAAATGCTGCTATAAATATGCAAATACTGGTACGAATCCATATATTAGCAGGGCCCGAAGATCATTTTGAATTGTTGATTTGTTGAATTATTGAATTGTTGAATTGTTGAATTTTAGATTTGTTGAATTTTTGATTTGTTGAACTTTTGAACTTTTGAACTTTTTGAACTTTTTGAACTGCTGTACGCACCTAAACTACAATAACATGCGAACCATTTGTGTAATTTGTTTCCTGGCAGGATTTTACCTGATGGGTGCGCAAACCAGCGTTGACCTCAGCGCGCAGGTCACAAAAGCGTCATTTCAGCAGCACCGTGATCATACTGAAGGGAAAAGAAAATTACTGACCTTCAAAAAAAAGTCGGCTTATTTTAATCCGCTCAATTATGTTGGGGCAGGCCTCCTGTTTGTTTACCAGAATATTTTTTCGGAACAGATCCAGGCAAATTGCAACTACCAAATCAGTTGCTCGCAATTCACAAAACTGAGCATCGAACAGAACGGTTTTGTTAGAGGCGTTTTAGGCGGCTTTAACCAATGGACCGAATGCTTTGCGGGCGCTTTATATGAGCATCCACCTGCCTTCCGAAGCGGCGACAATAAAATAATAAATTACACCACTGAAACCACGATCAAATAAATATCTGTTACTTCTCTTTTGTATTAGTTCCTTCGCGGCCCAGGTGGACGCGGGTTTTATTGAACACCTCTCGGTGAATCAACTCGCTGGCGAACACAAACTCTATTTAAATAACCTGCCACCGCTTTCAGACTCAACCAACTACTACAAAACAAAATTCCACCTTAAATATTTTAATGACTCCCTCCTTCTTTTTCATTACGCCCAAAGCAAAATGCTCTGCGATGCCGATACAACCCTGCTCGCAAAAACAAGCGCGGCCTTCCTTGTGAACAGCGACCGGCAAAAAACACAAACCTGGTTCAACGCGATTCAACAAGCCCCGTTGAGAGGCGATTTAAAAGAAATTCAGAACATTTATCACGCCTCTTTAAATCCAAATGCTTTTGCGGCGGAAGCGTTTCCTGCTCAGGCTCAAAATGCCTACTCAAAATATAAAAGAGCATACAATAAAAAACCTTTTTTAGCAGGCGCACTTTCAACCGCTGTGCCCGGCCTTGGCAAATTGTACGTGGGCAAAACCCGTTCTTTTATCATGACCCTTATTTTAAACGCGGCATACAGCGCTCAAACCATAGAAAGTTCGAGAAAACTCGGTTTATCTCATCCATTGACCATTATTAATGCCGGCGCTTTCACAGTGTTTTATTTGTCAAATATTTACGGCAGTTACCAGGCCGTGCACAAACTCAGGAAAGAATACAAAAAACAATTTTTAATCGATGCAACGCGTTTTTATAATTAGACTGATCCTATTCTTTTCAGGTATTACCTGTTACGGGCAATTCAGTCTTAACGACAGTTTATTGTTTTATGAATACAGGTATTTTAAATGCAGCGATGCTACAGAGAAACAGAACATCCTGCTTAAAAAAATAGATCTTTACCTCAACGCGGGCATCACCAACTCACTCGTTTTTAATGAAATAAAACGTGTTAACATTGGCCGCCTGGCGTCAGGACAAAACGAATTTTTATGGAACGCCGCGCTCATCTCCTACCTCAATATTGAAAATGATCAGGCCCGGTTTTTTCTTAAAGAGTACGAAATATCGGCAAAAGACAGCAGTGTCATGGTAAAGCTTTTAAAAGTGCTGTTGTATAAAGACATCGACACCAGCATCAGTCACGTAAGCATCGCTCAACTTTCAGAAAAAGACCCTCTGTTTAAAGGACTAACCTGTTTTGACGACATTATCAGTTACAACAGGAAACACCTGAATTTTTATTTATTTTCATCAGCCATTGTGCCGGGTTCGGGTTCAGCCATGAACGGCTATGTGCTTAAAGGCCTTCTGTCACTGGCCATCACATCGGCTTCGGCCTACGCCATTGTTAAAATGGTTGAATACGGGCTTTATGTTAACGCTGTTTTGTGGGGAACCGGGGTGGGCCTTAAGTTTTACGCAGGAAATATCAGCTTAACCGAAAAGTTATTTTACAAGGCGGAAGCAAAACAAAAAAATAAGCTCACAACAGGTTGTGAGCTTACATTAAAATCTATCCTCGATAAATATCCCCTTACTTTAAGGCTGAAATAGTACCCAGGTATCCTTTGCCTTTTCGTGAGTTACCTGAGAACGAAAGGAAATAAAATACCGGTGGGCATAAGCAGGAGATATAAGTGGCCGGCTTTAATTTTGTACGCATGCAACTCGTGTACAACCTGTTGTCAAAAACATCAATATCATCCGGACTCACAAATTTTGCCTCGCTTTTTTTAACGTTCAGCGGGTTTACTTTATATTCCTGTTTCTGGAAATCTCCTGTTGCTCCTGAAAAAACCGCGTACTCCAGTCTGTCTGTCATCTGTTTTCCCGATTTGCTCGATCTCATGTTTTTCTTTTTGCTGTTCAGCTGATAGGCCGAACCATAAGTAACATAATAATTATTGTCGGTTTTTATAACATTCAGGTCGTACACGTTCCACCTTGGGTAAGTAATTGAACGGTCAAGATTCCTGGCCCATACGATGTCTCCCTTAGGATTTAATTTAAAGGCGGTGACGTTACTCTTGGTGCAATAATAGTAGGTGTGACAGGTTTGGCCGCCGCCCTTGCCATTGCTTGTACAAACAGTTCTCTGCCAGTTTTTCATAATGGAACAAAACAGGATAATATCGTTCTTGTCTTCTATTACCCTCTCTATTTTATAATTATCGTCTATACTTTCCTCATCTGAAGCTTTGGCCTTTTTACTTTTAAAAAGGCCTCTGCCCTTTTTCTGATTTTCCTTATCTGCCGCGTACAACTGGTCGAGGAAGGTTTTGTCGAAATAAGAAAATTTCATGTCTTTGGTCTTGAGAGTCTTGCTATCCAATGAAATAAAAAACGTTCCATGCGTGTCGTTTCCTTTTTCATCTTTATCGAGATCGCTGAAAAAGCCATACAGCTTAACGCCGTCTTTAGTCACCAGGGAGGAAAAATTAAATGTATTTTTTTTAGGGAATTTAAGTTTAAAATCCTGCGTGCTGCCGGTTTCGAGTTGCACCTGCATAACGTGTGGGTAAACCGAGGCCTCCCCTCTTTTTAATGTTTTTTTCTCCTCATCCGATACTTTAACCATTTCCTGGATATAGAGGTTACCATCATTACCTAATTCATAACTGGCGATGAGATCGTTAATAGAGCCCACACTGCGAAATAAACCCCGGCGCCTTTTGGTGATGAGAATCGGCAGCGTTACCTGTTTGGAACTCACGAGTGAGAAATCGGCATTAAGAAATTTGTATTCTATCTTTAAATTTTCATCGTCTTTGGTAATGGCATACTCCTTGCCAATAAAGATCTTATCATCGATATTCTTGTTGTAAAGCACAATAAGGTTGTCAGTTCCGTCTTTGCTCCTGTTTACCTCGTAAATTTTCTTAAGCGGGTTCAGTTTCTTTAATTTTGCGTCAAAGGACTGAGCGTACAGCTCCACAATTTTTTTCTCGGTTTTTGTCCATAAAACATAAATGATATCGTCGAGGATGATGCTCTGATAATAGTCATAATCCTCCTCTTTTTTGCTTTTGTTGTAACCTTTTAAATTGGTTTCGCCAACCTTCTTCATGGTTGTTTTATCAAAGGCGATGATCTTTATTTTGTTGTTGCCTCCCCCTCTCATCGAAAGGTCACTGAACCTGGCGTAAATATTATTACCGTTAGTACCGATATAATAATCAAAAAAACCGTCGAGTTTGTTATCGTAAATAAACTGGTCGCTCCACTTAAGGTCGATAGACTGGGCCTGAAATTTAAAGCACGCGAGTACTGACAGGGTAATTAGGAGATTTTTCATTGGCAAGTGGGTTGCTGGTTTTTCTTTTTTTTGTAAATATATGACTTATTCAATAACATCAAAATACACCTTAAAGCTGAATATAACGGAGGATGGGGTTTTTTAACTGATCATGATAGTAAAGCGTTTAAAATCCAAAGCCAAAACTATAACCCATATTAATAGCAGGGTAGATGATCATCTTTTTTTCGTATGGAGACTTCACATAAACGTCTTCGTCCACATAGGTAACAGGGTTTCGGTACTGCACTACTTCGAAATAAGAGTGCTTAAAGTATTTAATACCGAAATTAATAAAAAACTCATGGCTGAAATTGTTTTTGCGGCCGGTGAGAATGGTGTACCCATAACCAAAACTAAAGGCATTCATTTTTAAATTAAAGCTATTGCTGCCCGCCACCTTTTTGCTGTTAATGTCGGGGTTGAGGAGATACTCCAGGCTTTCGTGCCTGTAGGCCAGGTCAACAAAACCCTCTTCAAAAGAGTTCCCTGAAAAATAATACCGCAAGCCAACATAATAGTAAGGGGTGCTGCTGTAATAGGTTGCGTTGCTTAACATGTCGTACGACGACAGCACGGTATAGTCAGATGTAACACTTTTAATCCCAAGAAAAACTTGTTGCAACACATCATCGCCAAAAGCTTTACCCAGTCCCAGGTTTACAACAATACCCTGGCCCAGGTCGCGGTGACAATAAAACATCACCTTTTGCCTGAACAAAGCTGTAGGACAATAGGTAATCATATTTTTTATGGTCACGTCGGAAGACCCGCCATCTTCCCTTTTTTTGTTCAGGCTGTTAAAGATAGAACTTGGATTAGGCGTGTATTTTTTATCCTGATCGCCGTCTATCTGCGGTTTATCCTGGCCAAAAGTCAAGAAACCGGCAAAAAGAAAAGAGCTGAGTATAATTATTTTTATGTGTTTGATCATTGTCATTTTCCCTTTATAAGTACTACATAATTGTTTGATACATTTTTATTTTTCGTCAAAATCCCGGCAGCCCCCAACCAAAATTCCCTTAAAACCCAAACCAAAAACAATAACCAATGTTGATAGCCGGAAAAAGGATCCGGGTATCTTCCGAGTTTGTTTTTACGTAAGTCATGGGTAACCAAAATCCGCGTGAATCCCAATGTTGCACAACCGCGAAATGTGTGTGTTCAATATACTTAAAGCCAAAATTAGCGTAGAAGTCATGACCGAACCTTTTTTTGCTACCTGTCAATACAGTATAGCCCCACCCGAAAGTGGCCGCATACGTTTCAAAGAAAGCACTGTTCGGGCCCTCCAAGTCTATGCTGCCAATCGTATTGTCGACACGGTACTCGACTCTTTGATACCGGGTGGCAAACTCAGCATACCATCCTTCAAAAGCGGTGCTGTTAACATAGTACCGAAGTCCAGCGTAAAAATAAGGAGTGCTCTTAAGGTAGTTGCAATTTTCTAATAGTTCACTAGTGGTTAAATCCAGGGTATATTCGGCTAAATCCACGCCGTAAGTATTCCAGCCAAAATATTTTTTCTGAAAAACATCATCGCCGAATGACATTCCCACTCCAACATTCAAAGAAAAACCGCGTGAAAGCTCACGCTCATAAAAAAACAACACTTTTTTCCACGCCAGGGCGGAAGGACAAAATTTTACTACATTTTTGAATGTAACATTAGAAAAACTTCCGTCGGCTCCTTTTTTATGTGAGCGATTAAAAATAGAGTTTGAAATTGGCGTGAAGTTACTATCAAGATCGTTGCTTCCGGGCTCCTGCTTATCCTGGCCAGAACAAAGCAAGCTGATGAGAAGAAGAAAGAAAATAAAGGCATTTTTCATTTGCTCGCTTTTGTTATTTGACCTTCACAAGAACAACATAGTTGGTTAATATTTTTAATTTTTCTTCAAGACTAAGGGCATTAACCGCATTGTTGGCGGGCAGATCTACTTTCTCGGGTAAAAGCTCGATCAGGTTTTTTATATAATTTAATTTGATGGCGTACGACACATTATCCGCTTCCTTGAATGTAGCGTTAATCACGCCAATGAGCTGCCCGTTGTCGTTAAAAACAGGACCACCGCTGTTTCCCGGCTGAACCGGAATAGTGGTTTGGAAAGAATTGATGACCCCGTTATAACCTGTTTTCGCGCTTATTTTTCCATCAGTGAATTTGGCCTCCTTGCCCATGCCGGTTAAAGCGTGCGGGTAGCCAATAGTAAAAACGCTGCCGCCAACGTCGAGCTGGCCGCTTTCTTTGAAGGCGTACCTGATATCAGGAAAACTTTTAAAATTGTCGTCCTTTATCTTTAAGATGGCAAGGTCATTGTCTTTATCCTGCATCACCAGTTCGGCTTTATAAGTGGTTTTGCCGTTACTGCCGTTGACGTCGATCACAAATTTCGACGAATTCTCAACAACGTGGTGATTGGTTAGAATATAGCCGCCCGTGCCAAAAATAATACCTGATCCGGTAGCCTTTACATCAACATCGCTTGGCGCGCTGGCAGAAGAACCCGAACCTCTCACATCCATTTCCTTTAACACAAAACGGTCGACTTTTAGTTTGGCGTTGCCGCTTAAAATAAAACCAAAATTATTGCCGTACAGGCGCTGGTTATGATCTTTGTACTGTACCTCGCCATTAACCGAATAATAATTATTCTCACCGTTACAAATGATCTTTACAATATTATTTTGCAGATAGTTGATCGCTGAGCAGTACATGGCATCAACGTACACAGATTTTACGCCTTCATAAACGGTGCCAATATAGATGTTCTTTTTACTGATCGCGAAATAATGGTAGTTCTGCCAGTCTTTGAATCCGTAAACGATGCCTACCTTATCGTTGTCTTTGATGTCGAGAATGCTGAGATTGGCTTCGATGGTGTACGCATCTGATTCAATGGGATGGTTGATGTATCTTGAGGTACCCTCCCTCGATGAGGAGATGATCCTGAATTGTCCGTCTTCAATACTGGCGCTGCTCTTATCGCTGGTAAACAGGTCCCATTCGTTCTGGTTGTTGGCAAATTCTTCTTCGAAGATCTTATTCCGCGTGCCGTCTTCGTTGTACTCTACCATAAAATTCTCGGAAGCCCTGCCGTTTTCATATTCGATCTCCTTCCAGATCTTTCCCGACTCGTAGTAGTAGCGGGAGGTACCAATTTCCAGGCCTTCGTCGTTAAAGGTTTTTACCTGCTTTAAGTTGCCGTTTTTGTAGTACCAGGAGCACTTTCCACTGTAAACGTTTTTACTTTCCTCGGCCGGAGCAGCGGATTTTATTTTACCCTGGAAGGCCAGTTTGCCGTTGATGGTAAAATAACTTTTAAAGTACATCTGGGTATCGGTTTCCTGCCTGTAGTAGTAGGCCACATTCTCAGGGCAGCTTTTACCTGCTTTATCGAAATACATTTTAGGCCTCGTGACCTGTGAGAATGCTTGCTGAATATTAAGCGCAAGAAACAGCAATAAAATGATTTTTTTATACATCTATCATCAAATTAATTGAAAATATGGGTTAGAATCCTGGCGCTTAAGGTGGGTCCTCAGCGAAGGCATTTGTTTGATCTCAAATATATATTTTATTTTTGAAAAAATGCCGGTAAAGCAATTCTTTCCGGTTTACGACAAGGTTTTTGCCTTATCAACCGGTTTCTTTTTCAGGGCCGACAGCAAAATAGGAAGTATTGAGACAAAAATAATTCCAAGGATCACCTTTTCGAAGTTATCCTTTACAACGGGAATATTACCCAGGTAGTAGCCAGCCAAAGAAAGCAGCGAGACCCAAAGCACAGCGCCGCCCAGGCAAAAAGCGATGTATTTAGGATAGTTCATTTTTCCTAAACCGGCGGCAAAAGGCGCAAAGGTTCTTACTATGGGAACGAACCTGGCCATAATTATTGTTTTTCCGCCATGCTTTTCATAAAACGCATGCGTTTTATCAAGGTATTCTCGTTTTATGAGGCGCTTTAAAAATTTAATTTCAAAAACCTTTTCACCGAAAAACCGGCCAACAAAATAATTAACGTTGTCTCCGGCGATCGCTGAAATTATCAGCAGCGGTATTAAAACCCATATATTCAGGATGCCGGTGCTGGCTGTTAGCATGCCAGCCGCAAAAAGCAACGAGTCGCCAGGCAGGATCGGCGTTGCAACCAAACCTGTTTCGCAGAAAATAATCAAACATAAGATAAAATAAGTAGTTCCCTGGTAATCCTGCATTATACCGGCAAGATGTTTATCGAGGTGAAGAAAAAAGTCTAAAATAGAATGTAGCATAGGTTTTGTTTTAAAGGCCGATTTCTTCGATATAGGCGAGAATGCCGCCTTTGAGGTTATACAGGTTGGTAAAGCCATGCTGGTTTTCGAGCGTACCAATAATGGCCGCGCTTCTTTTGCCACTACGGCAATGCACCACCACCTGCTTGTCTTTTGAGATCTCGTCAACCCTGTCCATAACCTCCCCCATTGGGATCAGCTGACCGTTAAGGTTTGCTTCATCAAACTCATGTTCTTCCCTTACGTCTATCAATTGGAAGTCAGCGCCGGTGTCAACCAGTTTTTTTAACTCTGTTACTGAAATTTCTTTCATG
>JAZKFC010000008.1:236078-243232 GCA_040386615.1 Bacteroidota bacterium | reverse complement strand
ACAGGTTGTTTTAGTGTTTCTGGTAAAAATGTAAAGAAGGTATCTCCGCGTAAACCAAGCCTTAATGTTTCGAGCGGTATAACGTCGTCAACACCAATGTTGCCAAGGTTGACATTGCTCCCGAATAATTTGATAAAATAGATCTGCTGGCCTTTTTGCGGGGTTTCCCAGATAATATTCTCGATCTTTATTTTGTTCACAATGCGGGCAATGAGCATGCTGTGTGCGCTGCCATTTTTGTGGAATATGCCTACGTTACCGCTTTCGCGTGCTTCGGCAATTACCTTAAACGCGCCGGCATCGAGTTCACTTTGCATCATCTTGATCCATCGCGCTGGATGAATGATCACGCCTTCTTCTTTACTGCCTACTTCACTTAAAACAGTGAAGTTCTTCGAAAGGGTATTGATGTATTCACATTTTTTTTCGTGGGCCAGTTCTATACTGCCATCACTCACCTCTGCCGAATCAAGGCCAAGATCGTTGATATAGCTCTGGTAATCATCGAATTTATTCCTTATCACAAAGGCTTCGAACAGGGTGCCGCCAACAAAGACCTTCATCCCTGCGTTCCTGTAAAGTTTAACTTTTTCCTTTAGATTTTTAGTAACAATTGACGTACCAAAACCCAGTTTTACAAAATCAACAAAGGGAGAAGATACTTCTATAAAATCCTCTGCCTGCCTTAAACTGATCCCTTTATCCATTACCATGGTAACCCCATTTTTGCGGGGAACACTGTCGCGTTCTGGCAAATCTGATAAATTGAAATTATAGTTAGTGGCCATACAAATAAATTATTTTTTAAAAGTAGAAATTAAAGTTAGAATTTCCTTGTCATTTTGAAGAATTGGGGCATATTCAAAAATTTCGTTGTGTTTGGTATAATCCATCTCCAGGGCTTTGACCAAAAACTCAAGCGATTCCTTTCTTTTGCTCTTTTCTAGCAGCACTATCGCCATGCGGTAATAGATCTCAACCACATCCGGAAATTTTTCAAGACCTTCTTTCAGGGTATCTATGGCCTCTTTGACGTCACCTGACTGGTGCAGGAGTCTGGCGTAATCCAGCCACACATCGTAATCGGGATAATCGAGTTCGATCACCCGCTGGTACGCCATACCCGCTTCCTCAATAAACCCCAGCTTTTCCTGCACTTCCGCAAAAACGTACCAGTAGTCGGGCTCATTGGGATTGATCTCAATAGCCTTTTTGATATAGTGCACACCTTCAGTCAACCTGTTGAGCGCGTCGAGCACCACCCCTATGCCCAGCCAGGCGTCGGCGTGTGCCGGATCAAGTTTCACACATTTGTTATAATTGACCAGCGCTTCTTCAAAGCGGTTTAAATTCTCGTAGCATTCGCCGATGTAAAAGTAGGTGGTGGGTTCCTGTTCTTCGTATTTAAAGGTTTCCTTGTATACGTCAATGGCATCCTCATACTTATTTAGCTGCGCCAGCGAATTGGCCTTGTTAAAATAAGCGGAGCTGAACTGCTCGTTAATGGCAATGGCGTAATCGTAGGCCTCAATGGCTTTTTCAAAAAGACCCAGCCGGCCATAACCCAGGCCCAGGTTAAACCAGGCAAAGTAGCTGTAGGGATTGTTGTCTATGTAATTTTCAAAAAAAGAAATGGCCTCGTCAGACTTCCCTGTAAGGTCGAAGCATAATGATAGCTCATTAAGCGCGATCTCGTTCTTGGGATTGAGCTTGATGGCTTTTTTAAGGTAATACAGCGCGTCGTCGGGTTTGTCTTCATTCAGGAACTCAACTCCCAGGGCCACATACACCTCATCTTTTTGTTCGGCGAGTGGTATGGCGCTTTTGAAGTTCTCTATGGCCTGCTCTCCCAGGCCCATTTGGCTGTAGATAAAGCCACGGGCCATATATAACTCAAAATTGTTCTGTTCGATCTGTTCCACTTCATTTAAAATGGACAGCGCTTCGTGGGTATAGTGCTGGCTGGAAAGGTACTGGGCATACCTGATCTTGATAATAGAAGAAAACGGATAGCGTTCGAGGCCATAATCTATGGCTTTTTTGGCCATGTCGTAATTCAGCCACTGGAGATAATAATCAATGATCTCCTCAATGTCGTCAGCGTCAAAAAAATGAACCCGGCCTGTGGCCAGCATATCTTCAAAAAGCTTTAAATTCTCTTCAAATTCCTTGTCATTTAATCCTTCTGCATCATCGTCAAACGCACTCATACTTATAAAATACTGAACAATAAAATTAACGGAATTTTTCCGCCAAAAAAGATTGGTTTTTATAAAGTTTTTTATAGTAAAACCACCTAAAAAAGAGGTGGATTTTTGTTTGTAATTGACTTATTTGTTTAAAATGATCTTCTCGGTCTTTACCGTTTTGCCATCCACATTTAATGAATACAGGTACAAACCGTTGTTGTAGTCACTTGGCAGGTAAATAAAATCAAAAGTATCGGTTACTTTAAAGGTTTCTATCAATTTGCCCTGCAGGTCGTGTATTCTGATATCGGCAGTTTTGTAGTCTTTAGGCAGCTCATATTTTAATTTGAGCTGGTCGGTAACCGGGTTAGGATAAAAAACGGGATTATTTTGGCCGGGGTTACCGGGTGACGATATGCCTGAAACGGTACCTGTGCTGCTGCATTCGGAGCAGGGAATAGAACCTGCCAGCGTGTAAATTTCGGTTTTTATCTGAGAAGGGAAATTGGGTCCGTAGATCTGAAGTCTCATTTTTGTATTTTGTCCATCGAAATAAATACCGTCAACATTACTAAAAATATTACTGTTAGAAAGCGAAATAGATGCAGAATCCCGGAAAAATAATTGCGTGCCATTTTCTTTAAAAATATAAAACTTATAGAGACCGCTCGACGGTTGGCCCGGAGCATAAGTATAGGTAGTTATGGCGTATTCTGTAAGGTTATCTGTATCAAAAAGATTTTCAGAAACATAATTTACACTCTGTATTTGCGATGTTTGAGGAGGAATGCTGATTGTTTTAAAAAGACTGTGATTAATGTTGTAAAGTTCTATCTTAAGGTTTGGTATGCTTACTCTTACATATTTGTAACCGCTTACATGAAGCTTGTCGAGTAATATACCCGATGCCGCAGGATAGGCATTGTCATACGTAATTTGCGCGTCAAGTTTCGCTAATAACAGAACAAGACTGAGTGTTAAAAAAATTTTCATGGCTATTGTATTAAACTGGCCTACTCTCTTGCTGGATTTTCGGCTAACTCCAAACTACTTTAAATACATAAACAGTTTAATTTACCAAATGGTTGGGTACATTCCGGGTAAGACAGAAAGGTTTCAAAAAAAATTGACAGGCGAAATTTTATTTATTCAGAATGATCTTTTCAGTCTTTATGGCTTTGCCATTCACATTCAATGAGTATAAATACAGGCCGTTGTTATAAACTTCCGGCAGGTAAACAAAATCAAAGGCATCTGTTACCTGAAGGGTCTCTATCAATTTGTCCTGCAGGTCATAAATCTTAATATCAGCGTTCTTACAATCTTTCGGTAACTCATATTTTAATTTGAGCTGCTCGGTAACGGGGTTAGGGTAAAAAACGCCGCTGTTAGTGTTTGGGTTATTTGGGGTTGCAATACCGGTTACTACTCCATCTGTGCATTCTGCGCAGGGTATAGAACCTGGTAGCGTGTAAATTTCAGTTTTAGGCGATGGGCCACTGCTTGTTTGAACATGAAGCCTCATCCTGGTATTTGTACCATCAAAAAAAACTCCCGACACATTCACAAAAATGTCTGAACTTACTGCTGTGGTATGAATGGCGCCAGAGTCTCTGAACATTATTTGGGTGCCATTTTCCTTAAAGATGTAAAAACCGGTTGCAGCAACTGGAAAAGCCGGTGAAGAAACATTGACCGCGTATTCAATCAGGTTATCGTTGTCAAACAGTTTTTCTGAAATAAAACTTACATTCTGAATGGGGCGTGGCAGGGAAGGGATATTGATAGTCTTGAACAGTGTATGGTTAGTGTTATAAATGTCGATCTTCATATTGGGATAATCCAATTTCACAAATTTATAACCGCTCACATGAAGCTTGGTCAGGTAAATGCCATAATAACTTACATTGTATGAGGCATTTAAAGTAATTTGCGCTTTTCCGGCGCCTGCTAAAACCAGCAGCAGTGTTAATAACAGGTTCTTTTTCATGTTTTTTAATTTTAAGGTGCCAGCTTTTTAGGATTCCAGATCAATCGCATACGTAAGTCAGTTTTTGTTATTAGAAGTAATCCCCGAATAACAGTTCTATTTGTTTAAAATGATCTTTTGAGTTTTAATTGTCTTTCCATCAATATTTAATGAATACAAATACAAACCATTATTATAGTCGCTTGGCAGGTAAATAAAATCAAAAGTATCAGTTACCTGAAGGGTCTCTATCAATTTGCCCTGAAGGTCATAAATCTTAATATCAGCGTTCTTACAATCTTTTGGCAACTCATATTTTAATCTGAGTTGGTCAGTAACAGGATTGGGATAAAAAAGTGCGCTGTAGGCGTTTGTGTTGTTTGGCGAAACAATTGCGGTTACCACTCCATCTGTGCATTCTGCGCAGGGGATAGAACCTGGTAGCGTGTAAATTTCAGTTTTAGGCGATGGGCTGCTGCTTGTTTGAACATGAAGCCTCATCCTGGTATTTGTACCATCAAAAAAAACTCCGGACACATTGCCAAAAATATTTGAAATTGCGTAGTTGTCAATTCCGGCCGAGTCTCTGAACATTACTTGTGTGCCATTTTCCTTAAAAATATAAAAACCAGTTGGAGCACCCGGAACACTCGCTGAAGAAACATTGACCGCGTATTCGATCAGGTTATCGTTATCAAAAAGGTTCTCTGAAATATAATTAACACCTTGAATGGGATCTGACAGGGTGGGGATATTGATAGTCTTGAAAAGCGTGTGGTTCGTGTTGTAAATGTCAATCTTCATGTTGGGAAAGTCCACTTTCACGAATTTATAACCACTTACCTGAAACCTGGTAATGTAAATGCCATTATAATTTACGTTATAGGAGGTATTAAAGGTAATTTGTGCTTTTCCGGCCCCTGTTAAAACCAGTAGCAAGAATATCAACAGGTTCTTTTTCATGTCTTTTACATTTTAAGGCGCCTACTTTTTAGAATACGGTTTCTGCGTCATATGGCAGGCAGGGTTACAGTTAAAAAAAATCCCCCATAACAATTCTATTTATTTAAAATGATCTTTTCAGTTTTAATTGCTTTCCCATCCACATTCAATGAATATAAATACAGCCCATTGTTATAATCGCTCGGCAGGTAAATAAAATCAAAAGTATCGGTTACTTTAAAGGTTTCTATCAATTTGCCCTGCAGGTCGTAAATCTTAATTTCTGCGCTCTTATAATCTTTAGGCAACTCATATTTTAATTTCAATTGGTCGGTAACTGGGTTAGGATAAAAAACGGGACTGGTCGTACCGGGATTCGAAATCGAAGGTTTGCCCGTTAAAGTTCCGGATGCACTGCATTGCACACAGGGGATAGTGCCCGGCAGCGTATATATCAGCGTTGTGCCGGGAAGCCCGATTGCCATCGTTGAAAGCTGCATTTTCGTATTTACCCCGTCGAAATAGACCGCTTCAGAGTTACCAAAAACGCTGGCAACCTGGTTGATGCCCGTTTCAGATAGGTTCGCCGAATCCTTGAACATAAGTAAGGTTCCATTTTCGTTATAAATTTTAAATTGAGCGTTCTGAGTTGACGGAGTTCCGGATGTAAATTTGTAGGTACTTATTGTATATTCTATGAGTGTATCCTGGTTGAAAAGCTGCTCTGAAACATATTTTACCCGAAGAACCGGATAAGGCTGAGGTGGGATAGTAATGGTTTTGAAAAGACTGTGATTGATGTTGTACACCTGGATTGTTGCGCCATCCGCTTTCACGTACTTGTACCCGCTTAAATGAAATTTGTTAAGTGATAAATAGATCGAAGAGCAATTGTACATATTGTCGAACGTGATCTGTGCACTAAACCTGCTTAAAAATACAAGCAACGCAAAAAATAAAACGATTTTTTTCATGGGGTTTGTTTCTAAATACTCCTACTCTTTTATTGGATTTTCGGGTTACTCCATTGTTGGAAAAATAAAAAACACCTTTGGTTGTTACCTGAGGTCGGGGTAGGTGTATCTAATTTAAGACATTTAACGATATGGCGCGAACATTTATTAAAAATCACGCATAAAAAAACCCTTCTTTCAAAAAAGAAGGGTTGCTTAAGTAGATTTTTTGAAATTATGAGGCGGCCAATACCTGCCTTGAGATCACTATTCGTTGCACCTCGCTGGTACCTTCGTAAATTTGGGTGATCTTGGCATCGCGCATCAGGCGCTCAACGTGGTATTCTTTAACGTAACCGTAGCCACCGTGAATTTGCACAGCTTCTGTAGTGACCCACATCGCAGTTTCGCTTGCAAAAACTTTTGCCATGGCACTTTCCTTATCCAAAGGCAAATGCTGGTCTTTTAACCAGGCCGAACGGTAGATCAAAAGACGTGAAGCCTCGATCCTGGTAGCCATATCGGCCAACTTAAACTGTATGGCCTGGTGTTGACTGATCTCTTTTCCAAAAGCCTTGCGTTCTTTTGAATACGCCAGGGCAAGTTCATAAGCGCCGCTTGCAATGCCTAAAGCCTGTGAAGCAATGCCTATACGGCCGCCGCTCAGGGTCTTCATAGCGAATTTAAATCCAAAACCATCCTCACCTATCCTGTTCTCTTTTGGCACTTTTACATTATCAAACATCAGCGAGTGTGTGTCACTTCCGCGGATACCCATTTTATTTTCCTTTGGTCCAACTGTAAAACCAGGCATACCCTTTTCAACGATCAGCGCGTTAATACCGCGGTGACCCGCCTCAACATTGGTTTGTGCGATCACCAGGTAAGTGGAAGCGCTGCTGCCGTTCGTGATCCAGTTCTTAGTACCGTTTAAAATATAGTGGTCGCCCATATCAATGGCAGTGGTTCTTTGCGAAGTGGCATCGCTGCCGGCTTCAGGTTCTGAAAGGCAAAACGCGCCAATCTTTTCGCCTTTAGCCAAAGGCACCAGGTATTTTTGTTTTTGTGCTTCGGTGCCGAAATACTCCAGTCCCCAGCAAA
>JAZKFC010000008.1:201760-236068 GCA_040386615.1 Bacteroidota bacterium | reverse complement strand
AATTATTCACGCTCATCACCACGCTGCAGGAAGCGTCTATTTTAGAGATTTCTTCCATGGCCAACACATATGAAATGGCATCCATGCCGCCGCCACCGTACTTCGGATCTACCATCATACCGAGAAATCCAAGTTCTCCCATTTTTTTAATCTGTTCAGCGGGAAACTTCTGGTGTTCGTCGCGCTCAATTACCCCCGGCTTCAATTCGTTTTGCGCAAATTCGCGGGCCGCTTTTTGAATCATTAAGTGCTCTTCAGATAAATCAAAATGCATGATGTCTATTTTTAGGTTTATACTATTTTTGTGAGGTGCAAATATAAGTGTATGGCCGCACAGCTACAATTAAAATTAATTTTATTTTGTCTCAGAATTTTCCGGATACAATGACAGTCTTAGGCCTGATGAGCGGCACCTCCCTCGATGGGCTCGACCTGGCGCTTTGCAGCTTCGAACCCACCGAAAGTGGCTACAGCTACCAGATCCTGGCATCTACAACCGTGGCGTTTACCCCCGATTGGAAAGACCGGCTCAACAATGTTAAAAATGCCACAGCCCTCGAATATTTTGGGCTAAACAGCCTTTTTGGAAAATACATTGCCAATGAGGTCAATGCTTTTGTGAATGAAAACAGCCCAAAACCAAATGCTATTGCCTCACACGGTCACACTGTTTTTCATCAGCCCGCATCGGGTTTCAGTACACAATTGGGTTGCGGCGCCACAATAGCCGCTCACACAGGCATTACCACCGTTTGTGATTTCAGAAGCCTGGATGTGGCCAATGGCGGACAGGGCGCGCCCCTGGTACCTATTGGTGATAAATTATTATTTGGGGCGTACGACGCCTGCCTCAACATTGGTGGCATTGCCAACCTTTCTTTCGATGACAAAAATGGCAACAGGCTGGCATACGACATTTGCGAAGCCAATATGCTGCTGAACTTCCTGGCCGAAACAACCGGAAAGGCCTATGATAAAAACGGGGACCTGGCCAGGGTGGGAAATTTAAATGCCGCTTTACTCACCAATTTAAATCAACAGGACTATTACACACAAAGCGGCGCCAAATCAATAGGCAGGGAGTGGTTTGAAAAAAACATACTGCCCCTGGTCGCTTCACAATCTATTGGCGTAAACGATCTGCTGGCAACAGCCACCGAACATGTGGCGCAGATAATCGCCGTTGAACTCACCACAAAAAACATAAAAAACGTGCTGGTAACCGGTGGCGGTACTTTTAATACCTTTTTAATTGAAAAAATAAAAAGCAAAACAAATTGTGAACTGATCATTCCCGAAAACAGGATCGTTGATTTTAAGGAAGCGCTCATCTTCGCTTTTTTAGGTTATTTAAGATTACAACAAAAAACAAATGCATTAAAGTCGGTTACCGGTGCCGCTCAAAACAGCTGCGGAGGCGCGGTTTACCTGGCCTGATCTACGGCATCGTTATCATCACCGTTACAGTTTTAATTCAACGAAAGGATCCCAGAATAGTTTTTTAAACTCTACTACCTTGTCGTTTTGTACCGTTACTTTTTCCTTTTCAAGCAATTCCTGCATTTTAAAAGGAGTTTCAAAATGGTGTTTGCCGGTAAGTAGTCCGCTGCTGTTCACCACCCTGTGTGCGGGTACTTTTGGTTTTGCCTTTCCGGCGCTATGCATGGCGTAGCCCACGGCGCGTGAAGAATTTTTGGCGCCAAGATAAGCCGCAATAGCGCCGTAGCTGGTTACGCGGCCCCTCGGGATGAGTCGCACTACCTGGTAAACCATCTGAAAAAAGTCCTTTTCCATGAATTCAAAAACTATAAAATTAAACTATCTTTGCAAACTATGGAAAAACGTGTAAGAGTAAGATTCGCGCCGAGTCCCACCGGGGGCTTGCACATGGGCGGTGTACGTACGGCCCTGTTTAATTATTTATTCGCCAAAAAACATGGTGGCGATTTTATTTTAAGGATTGAAGATACTGATCAAACGCGCTTTGTAAAAGGAGCGGAAGAATATATTGTAGCAGCGCTTAAATGGTGCGGCATTGAACCCAATGAAGGCGTTGGTTTCGGGGATGGTCCCCATGCCCCCTACCGGCAAAGTGAAAGAAAGGAATCGGGCATTTATAAAAAATATGCCGACCAGCTGATTGCGTCGGGCCACGCTTATTACGCTTTTGATACCAGCGAAGAGCTCGACGACATGCGCAAACGTATGGAGGCCGCGAAGGTGGTGGCGCCGCAATATAATGCCGTGACCCGCCAGAACATGCGCAACTCTTTAACGCTGCCTGAAGATGAAGTAAAAAAACTATTAGCGGAAGGTGTGAAATATGTTGTGCGGTTAAAAGTACCCCGCAACGAGGAGATCCGTTTCCAGGACATTATCCGCGGATGGGTGGTTGTTAACTCATCGCAGGTGGATGATAAGGTACTTTTAAAAAGCGATGGCATGCCAACCTACCACCTGGCGCACATTGTGGATGACATTGAAATGAAAATCTCTCACGCTGTGAGAGGTGAAGAATGGTTACCAAGTGCCCCCGCACATATTCTTATTTACCGTTACCTGGGTCTCGAAAATGACATGCCAATGCTGGCCCACCTGCCCTTAATTTTAAATCCCGACGGCAATGGCAAGATCTCAAAACGCGAAGCGAGGTTCCCTGTTTTTCCACTGAGCTGGCAGGATCCGCGCGAAAGTTCTCCGTACATCGGTTATAAAGAATCGGGGTATTACCCTGAGGCCTTTGTAAATATTTTAGCGCTGCTGGGCTGGAACCCCGGTAACAATGAGGAGATCTTCAGTGTTGAAGAATTAGGTAAGATCTTCGAATTTGAACGCGTTCACAAATCGGGCGCTAAATTCGATCCCGAAAAAGCAAAATGGTTCAACCAGCAATACCTGCGTAAAAAATCAGATGAGGAACTGGCGGAAGCCTTTAAGCCGATGCTGAAAGAAAAGGGTTACGAAAAAGACATGGCGTTTTTAGTGGCCTTTTGCCGGCTGGTAAAAGAAAAAGTGCAGTTCGTACACGAATTCTGGGAGCAGGGCAAATATGTTTTTGAAGCGCCCGCGACTTATGATGAAAAAGTAATGACAAAAAAATGGAACGAGCAGAGCAAAGAACTTTTTAACCGTGTGCTCGGTACTTTTAAAAACATTAACGATTGGAAAACAGAAAACATTCACGATGCTTTTGAGGCCCTGGTAAAAGAGATTGGAAAAATTGACATGCAGCTGCTGCGCGTTTTGGTAACAGGCGCGGCTGGTGGTCCCCAGTTATTTGATATGCTGGCGCTGATGGGCAAAGACGAAGTACTGAATCGTTTAACGAGGGCGTTGGATAAGTTCCAGGCTCACCACTAAGACACGCAGAGCACGAAGCAACACCAGAGCAGAATACCTGGTGACCATAGTGTCCTTAGTGCCTTAGTGGTTAAAAGTCCTTCACAATCAGAACTCAATTTTTGACGATCTTCTCTACTACCTTCTTATCCCCGCTTGTCACTTCCACAAAATAAACACCTTTATTCAGGGTTGACAGATCCAGTGAA
The DNA here is from genome assembly GCA_040386615.1 of Bacteroidota bacterium. GTDB lineage: Bacteria > Bacteroidota > Bacteroidia > B-17B0 > Aurantibacillaceae > Aurantibacillus. Next base: position 232,520 of record JAZKFC010000008.1, on the reverse strand, counting down.
GCCCGGTAACCGTCTTTGATTTGTGCATTAAAAATCGCCCTGCCCAGAAGATCGATGAGCGTGACGTTTGCCGTTTTCACATTTTCACTCAGGTCAATTGAAATGAAATCAATGGCTGGATTTGGATACACCATCACACTGATCTTTTTAGTATCATTTTGTTTGATGCCCACATATACCTGCGGCGTGCATAAAGCGGCCTGGTGCGTTTCGTCATAGTACCGCACGTTCCTTACATCTCTTACCACTCTCGAATTAAACTGGGTAATGGTGTTGATCACCTGGCTGGTATCCTGGCTGAATACCAGCGCATAGCCCCATTCAATGCGGCTGCCTGCGGGAAAATTAAAAGGGCCACTGCTTTGCAGTAATCTTCTGTCGCCGGGGGTGTTACCGGCTGTTGTCTCGGTCCATCCTGTGTTGGTGGATGGATCACCGGTATAAACAAAAGAGGTTGGAATAGTTCCGCCATAAGCGTTACCACTATAAGTAAATGCTGAACCGTCTTTCCAGAAGCCTGTCATATAATTATAATACTCAATAGCTACATTCGGATTGGTTGTTGCCGGCGGGAAGGCACTGTTGTTATTATTAAAATAGGTTGTGCGGCTCAGTCCGAACTGCTCGCCGGGCTCGTCGATCTGAGAATTGTTATTATTGTCAACACCATCGTTGGTACAAATGGTTTTAAGAATGGCGTGACTCATCACGGGTGGCTTGTTTCCATAACCGGCATTGTTGGGGGCACTGGGATCAATAGGATTGCCATTGTAACAATAAGCAAAGTTGTTCGAAACGTCGGTACCAACAAAATCGTCTGTCCAGTTCCCAAGGTCAACATCATTCCAGTCGGTGATGTAAACATTGTTATAATTGACATTGCTGCGGTTGTATATGGTGTAGTGAAAAAAAGTGGTGTAGTTGATCGCCTGCATCGTATCATCGATATTAGGCTCAAAATAAGCGTAGGAGCGTTCATAAATTTCGACACCCATTGGCGCCCCGTGTGTCTCGGTGTGTAACCCATTTCTATCATTAAAGATGGACAGCACTTGTTGCTGACCTTTTATTAATGGGTAATCGCCGTCTGTTTGCGGATTGTAAACACCATTGTTGTTCACATCTGCGAAGGGAAGCATGGCCTTTTGAAAATTTGCCGTGCCCTGGGCCGGGTATGTTTTAATACCGTCAGGGATGGTGTAGGTGCCTGCCGAAACCGAACCACTGTTAAAAGCCGTGACAAAATTATCGATGTCTTTGCAATCCACTTTCCACAATTTGTTATAGATCGCCGAATTGGTTGCGCTAAAAACTGTAATGTTAGCGGTGTCGAGAGGGCCGGGCCAGAAGTCGGTACCCGTTTGTTTATAGGTGTTGGCGGCAATATGCAGTTGTCCTCCCGCATCCAGACCGCCGATCCAGACACTGTTGGCGAACATGGCGTGCCGGCCTCTTCCCTTGGGAACCTCGTAAGCCGCGTATTGATTGCCATACTTGTTCCAGCACTTATCGTTATCGGTGTGGATCCTGGCTTTGACGTAATTTTTATCGAGGTCCTTGCCCACTGTGTTTGGCGACAGTTGCGCAAAAGTACCACTCCATATTAAACTTAAAATAAATATGTTTCTCATCGCTTTATTTTTTTGATTTCTCAAATTTAACCGCCTGGGTACAATAATGCTAGAACGCATTTTTTGGCGAAGGCCTATTTCTCTTAATTGGCTTAATTTGAAAGATAAGTGGAGCGGCCAGTGTGATGATTATTAAATTGGTTTACTAAAATTTTATGATGATTTTTTATCCCGGCGAGGCGTGAATTGCAAGATGGGTCGGCTAACCCATTTAAAATTCACAACAAAGCAGAGAGAAAAAAGCGCATTAAATTAGTATAGGAATTTAGTAATCGTCACACTAGTTGAACAAACCAAAACGTCCCATGAAAATTAATACCACGCAAAATATCAGCAAAGCCAGAATGGTATTGGTGATTTTTATTTGTTTGATGCCGTATAAAAAATCGCCTATAAAAAAACACAGGGGAAAAGCATAGGTTAGAATAATGCTGGAACTATTGGCACCTCCCGAGAAAAATCCGAAGGTGGAGAAGAACAGGAACCATAACAAAATTGACCTGGAACGTTGTTTTTTGACTGTGTTGCCGAAGCCTGAAAACAAACCTGAGATGATAGAAATAAATAACAAGACAAAAAGAAGTGCCGAGAGGGGCAAAAAATATTCGCTGAAAGAAGGCACTTTCAGAAACTGAAAATAAAGCGTGGTGGCATCGAAAAAATACCATTGGTTAAAATTGCTCAGGTACGACATGCACTCGTAAATAAACATAGGCAGAAAAAATCCCATCAGCGCGATGACCCATTCGCGCCAGCTAAAAGGTCGTAATATAAGCAGGATAATAAAAAACAGGGGGAAACAGATGATACTCGAAATAGTGATAAAAGATGAAACGCACAGCCAAAAGGCTGCTTCAAAGATCTGTCCCAAAACGTTTTCGCTGCGATAAGTATCGAGCAGCTTGTAAATCGAAAACAAAACAAACACGTTGGTAAAGATCTGTGGCGAAGCCTGGAAGGGCTCAACACAGGCGATGCCTAATAAAAGGTAGATAAACACCGGGAAATAATTTTGTTTTTCAACCACTTCCTGGTTCACCGAAATAAGGCTGATCAGCAGTACGCCCAGGCCAATAAACAAAAAGTTGATGGCAACGAGGAGGGCTTTACTAGTGAGGTACTGGGTAAAATAGTTGTAAAACAGGTTGGGATAATTCCTGATTTCTATGCTAAATGGCACAAAATAACAGATAATGGCCGAAACAATAAAAACAGTGATCAGTAACGCGAGACTGCCCCTAAAACCCTTATTTAACAGCCCCGCAAACACAATTTTGTTGTTTCTGATTTTTTTTTACTTTTGTAGCTGTAAACTTACAAATTTAAGAGATATAAAAACGCCTGCGGGAACAGAATGAAAGCAGGATTTTGAATAACCAATTTTAATATACAACTATGAAAATGCTAATGATCACCTGGACAGATATTTTTGAAGGAACAGGAACTTTTTTTCAATGGATTTTTAAAGGCATGAGGGTTTTGGGTCACGGCCCTAACGTCATTATCTGGATCCTGGTTATTGGCGGTATCTTCTATTGGACCATGCGTCTTTCACGTTACAGGAAAGAAGCGCAACGCAATAGTACCTTAGAATAAAATTCATCAGACCCTGATTCGTCATTTGCCACGAATTTCACGGATTTCACAAACAACGTTTGGTGTAATTCGTGAAATTCGTGGCTTTTTTTATCATTGTCACTTACCACTCTGCACCAGGATCAACGTAGTTTAATATACGCCTTAGTGTTTCTGCGTGCTCTATGTGTCTCAGTGGTTTATTTAGTATCACAAACCGCAAATGATCTCCGCAGCCCTTTCAAGTGTTTCATCCTTTTTCGCAAAACAGAACCTCAGCAAGCTATTGTCTGTTTTTTGATTGTAAAAAACCGATAGCGGCACTGAAGCCAGTTTTTTCTCCTTCGTTAATCTTATCGCCAGTTCGGTGTCACTTTCATCGCTTATGTTTTTACAGGACATCAACTGAAAGTAAGTGCCGCTGGTTTTCAAAGGCAGCAGGCGCGACGATTTAGTCAGTTTTAAAAACAGGTCGCGTTTTTTCTCGTAAAAATCTTTCAGGTCCAGGTAATTTTTTTTATCCACTAAAAAATCGGCGAGCGCCAGTTGCAGGGGATGATTGACGGCAAATACCAAAAACTGGTGAACCTTCCTGAATTCTTTCATGAGCAGATCCGGAGCGGCCACATATCCGATCTTCCAGCCGGTAGTATGAACCGTTTTACCAAATGAAGAAATAATAACAGATTGTTCTCTCAGGGTTTTATTACGCGCTACACTTTGGTGTTGCTGCCCGTCAAAAACCATATGTTCATAAACCTCATCGCTCAGCACAATGATGTTTTTGCCGCTGACGGTTTTTTCGAGCTCGGCCAGATCATGGGCTGTAATCACCGCCCCACTGGGATTATGCGGAGAATTGATCATGATCATTTTGGTTTTGTCGCTGATCTTCGATCGCACTTCCTGCCAGTTAATTGAAAAATCAAGCGGGTTGAGCTGGCAGTAAACTACTTTTGCACCCTGCAGTTCAATAGCAGGCACGTAACAATCATAGGCGGGTTCAAAAACTATTACCTCATCGCCGGCCCCGATAAAAGCCGATACCGCTGTAAAGATGCCCTGGGTGGCGCCGGCTGTAATAGTTATCTCAGAGTCAGGATGATAAACCGCTTCATAACACAAAGCTATCATTTCGGCCACGCGCTCACGCAGCTGAATGGTACCGGGCATAGGCGCGTACTGGTTGAAGCCGGTGTTGATGTATTTGCCGGCCAGTTCGGTTAATTTTGGTGAGCAATTAAAATCAGGAAAACCCTGCGAAAGATTAATGGCGTTGTGCTCCTTCGCAAGAGCGCTCATGGTTGTAAAAATAGTGGTGCCCACGTTGGGAAGCTTACTGTTTATTTGCATAATGAGATCACTTTGTAGGTAAAGACATCATTTTTTTCCTGTTTTTCGGAATAAATAAAATTTTCACGGATATAATTCTTCACGGTATCCTGGCAGGCAATGAACTCCAGCCCCGGCCTGATGTCGTTTAAGCCAAGGCGGCCGGTTTTAACGCCTCTTTCCTGAAGCACTCTGAGGTAAAAAATGTTTTGTGCCGCATACCCCTGGTACACCAAGTATTTTCCGTTCACGTCACGCCGCTTTTCGGTGGCTTCCTTCAGGTAATACCCTATGTCGTACAGACCATGATCATAAAAAGACTCGGTGGGCCTGTAAGCGTCCATAAATATTTTTTTATATGGCACAATGAGGATAAGAAATAAAAAAAGGAAAGGTAAAACACTGACAGTTGTTCTGCTGTTAACCGCGTCGAGGTCTTTAAACAGCTGGAACACATAATGAATGCAAACGGTGATGATGATGGCCAGGAAAGGGTACATGGGTGTTTCATACCAGATCATGCGGGTTTGAGCGGAAGAGATCAACACAAAAAACACCAGGCACATGAGAAAACAAAAGCTGGTCAATCGCCTTATCGCACGATCTTTGCTCAGCAGACCCAGCAACAGGCCACAAGGCACAAGCAAATACCTGTCGGCCAGGCGAAAGTCTATAAAGTTGTTGTAGTAAAACCAGAAGCTGGATTTGTTCTCTCCCTGTGCCTGCAGGAACCTGCCACCCAGTTCGTTTTCGCGGATGGCGTGAATATAACCAGGATCCCTGGCGTCTCTTACGAGATAAAAACCTATCACGATCACCAGGAAAGATAAAAGTCCAAAATAAAAATGTTTGTTTTTTAGTATGATCAATAACTGTTTCTGAAGCATACAGAAAATAGCCAGTGCGGGCGTGAACAATAAACCCGCCACACCTTTGGTGAGTGCGCCCAGTGTTAGCGCTACAAAAAACCAGTACAGGTATTTAGTTTTGAGGGTCTCTGAAAAAGCGAAAAAAAACAGGCACCCCGAGGTGGTGAAAAAGGTCATGAGCGCGTCGTAGTCGCCGGTTCTTGTTCCATGCATGGTCACATAGCCCTGGCAGGTAATCAGCACCATCACAGCCGTAAAACCAAACCAAAAATTTTTGAGGTAACGTGTACACACAAACAACAGCAGGGCGCAGGTTAAAAAAGCGGCGATGGCTGAAGGAAGACGCACGGCTAATTCATCGGGCCCGATAAGTTTCATCAGGATCACCTGGCACCAAACAAGCAACGGCGGTTTGGTGTTCCACATATCGGAATGACCTTCAAAATAGGTGACGATGTATTCGCCCCGGGTGTACATTTCGTGGGCGTTCACAGCAATGCGCGACTCGTCCCACATACGAAGCGGCTGTACATTTAAGAACCCAAAAACCGGCATATACAGCAGCAAGGCAAGTAGAAGATACTTTAGAACTTTCGGTAAAACTTTTTTCATTGCGTGGATTTTGCAGCCTGGATTTTCGTGGCCTTCCAGGCGCTTAAATATACAAAAAACAAGTCCGCCTAAAAGCCCTTTATCAATTCCGGCAGGTATTTTGCAGGGCAATGCATGATAAAAATTCCGCGGCGGGCGGCGTAAAATTTATTACTTTTAAGAATCTTACACATGGAAAAAGAACTTCAACTACTGAGTAATGAAGAGCAGCGCGTTTTGGGTGTGCTCATCGAAAAAAGCAAGACCACGCCCGATTATTATCCCATGACGCTGAATGCGCTCACGGCTGGTTGCAACCAGAAAACCTCGCGCAGGCCCGTGGTCGATTACGATGAATCCACTACCATGATGGCGGTGAACAGCCTGAAGGGGCAGAGTCTTGTATCAACGGCGGTTGGAGCCGGCAGTCGCGTGGTGAAGTACAAACATAATTTTTTCACCCTTTACCCGGTGAACGATGCCGAACTGGCCATCCTTTGCCTGTTGTTTTTGCGTGGCCCGCAAACACCGGGTGAACTCAATACCAACTCAGGCCGGCTGCATGAATTTTCGGGACTGGAGTCGGTGCAGGAAGCCCTTAACAGGCTTTCGCAGATGGAACCACCTTTTGTAAAGGAACTTCCCCGCAGGCCAGGACAGAAAGAAACCCGTTATGCACATTTGTTTGGCGAAAGCCAGGAGCCGGACGAAGATCAGCCCCTCACTGAGCCGGCAATGCGCCCGCTGAATGCAATGGAAGAAAGACTAAGCCTGCTTGAAAAAGAACTGGCCGAAGTAAAGGAAACACTGGCAAAACTCGTGAAAGAGCTGATGGGGTAAAGCCCGGGAAATCTCTGTTTTTATGGCAATTATTTTATTTTCTTGTTTAAAATGTCCAAAAAAAATGTATTTTTGCTTCCCTAAATCGTAAATTGTCAATAAAACAATTATCAATTTAAAAAAGGTCCTGTGGCCGAGTGGCTAGGCTCAGCTCTGCAAAAGCTGCTACAGCGGTTCGAATCCGCTCGGGACCTCGATAAATGCAAAATGCGCCTCCCCAAAGGGAGGCGTTTTTGTTTTCGTCGAAAGCGTAGCAAGCTCTGCTTGCTTAAGCTTGAAGATGAAAACAAAAATAGCGTCCGTTAGGGCGCTACATTTTGCATTGTGACTCTACGGCTTCCAATTGCGGATCAGCGTTAGCTAATCCGCTCGGGACCTCGATAAAAGCAAAAGGCTTCAACGATAGTTGAAGCTTTTCTTTTTTCAGGCGAGGCCGTCAAGCTCTGCTTGAGCGGACGTGGATGAAAAAAGAAAACAAATCGCCCTTGCGATTTGCTTTTGCTTTCTGACTCCAGGCATGCCCCATGCGGATCAACGAAGTTAATCCGCTCGGGACCTCCCAAACAGACAAACGCCTATTGTTCGAACAATAGGCGTTTTTTTATAGTAAAATTTAGTCGCTTAGGGCTTTTCTTAGCTATCCCGGTTCACTAATATCTCTTAGGTTATTTTTGGGTGGGGGTAAGCTTTCATGAAAGATGTGCTTTTCAATATAGTATATGGCGGCTTTCGCTTAACATTCCAGAATGACGATTATTTTTTTATACTAGAACCGACCTCAAGTGCTAATTAAATAAGGCCAATATTAATGGAATATTACTTTTTTGGAAATACTAACGTCTGGCGTTAGTCTCGTTATAATAAAGATATGACATAACTTTAAAATATTCCGCATCATTTAATTCTGATGATTCGTTTAATGAAATATTTCTTGTTTCATTAATTGATTCAGAAAGTTCAGTAAGTCTACTTAGAAACATTTCTATCTTAAGAGTGTCACTATCTTTTTTTGCGTTTGAATCGAACATTTTTATTGATTAAAGATATAGAAGAAAAAAATCAAGTATTCAAATATAGAGCAATTTTCTTAAATAAGTCTGCAAATATATACTAAAAACTTTAGACCAATTAGCTTTATGTGAATTTTGGCTATTTTTAAGGCTGATTGGGGTTTTCCGACCCTAAGTAGGGATTAGAGTCACACCAATTCGGTGAATAAGGCTGTTTTTTCGACGAATTTCGAATAGTTGACCCTAGAATATGTAATATCAATTGTCCAAGTTTGGTTATGAGTTTTTAGTTTGCTGAAATCTTCATTTGAATTGATGATTAAATTATTAAAAAGGACTTTTCTCTCATGTATTAGAGTTTTTGATTGTGTGTAAAAGAATCTACAAGAAGCACCAAAAGTAGTAACGGAGTCAGCCTTCATTGCATTTAGTTCTACTGGAGTGTATCTTATTGCATTGCCGTTCTTGGGAATCGATTTTATTTCATAGGTTAATACCTCAACGTTGTAATTTTTTCCTTTTAAAGTAGCAAAGCATCTATGTTTAGTGAGGTTTCTTACATATCTATCTATATAATAAATTTTATCAATCCTTATTGGAGCTTTAAAAATATCTTCAAAAAATTTCTCAATTTGTGGATTATTGGAGAATTCGTGGTATTCCAAACTTAATTTATGCGCAGCAGCTAATTCGCTGAAAAGCCAATGGAAATTCGGTTTCTTGATTTGCGAAATGCTGACAACGGTGGGATTATTGGGAAATTGCTTTTCTGCTATTGAAAGAAAAAAATCACAGTTGATTGTTGAAGAAAGGTGAATGAATTCTTGATCTAGATTTTCTGAGACAACTGAGTCTAGTATTTTTTTAAATTTCGGGGAGTTACTATCCATTAATTGTACGTAAAGATTTGTAAACTCATCATAGAATTCATGATCTTTGAAAAAAACTTCCATGAAGTTTAAATACTTTTCTGAAAATGTGATAATATTATACGAATTATGAATAATATTCGCTCTTAAATTATCAGTATAAGATTTAATAAAATTTGTGTTAGACTTAAAATATTCAATAAAAAAATCCGGATATAATAAAACCTCCATCTTACATTAGTTCTTTTGCTAGTAAATAAGATGAATCAAAGAATCCACTTGGTAAATTTGGACTTAATTTACCATTCTCATTTATTAGATGGGTGTTGACTGTAAATTTTTCTTTTTCGCGTCTAAAGTAATGTATTGATATATCATCTTTAGTTATATTACTATGTGTCTTATTTTTTACTATACTCTGAAGTTTTCTTATTATTGATTCACTATGAGTTTCGATAAAATAAGTATTCCTTGGGCCAATTTTAAGTAAGGTATCAATGAAACTTGCTTGCAATTTTGGATGTAAATGCACTTCAGGTTGCTCGATAAGAAGTATCTCGCCCCCGGCAAATTCTGACAGCATTGTTTGTAGAATTATCGATAACTGTAATGAAACTCCATAACCAACGTCCGTAATATTACTCCATAGATCCTTAATTCTAACTCTTAACTCGGCAATTGAAAATTTATCATCTATTCTGATATCCAATTCATCTGCTAGACCAAAATTATTAAGGGTATCATTGATTAATTTAAGTATGTTGTTTCTGCCGTTAGCATCAAAACTCTTAACTAGAATATTAATGAATCTTTCAATATTCAAGTGTATATAACTAGTTTCGTCACGCAAAGTGTAAAATCTTGCCGGGGAAGAATGAATTGGATTAATGAATCTAATTTTTTGCAAACTAGCAGTTAAGTGATTCTGTAGCACTAGGAAGTACGCTATTTTATAAAAGAGACCTATATCGTTATGCTTGTCAATGCAGTGTTTCCTTAAACTATTACTTAACACTCGGGACATAAAGGTGTCAGGATGAAACTCTATGTCTTCTAAAAAATATTCTTTCTCGGGTGATGTATATTTCAGGTTGCATTTTGGATTCTCAGCTATTAAAACATTTAAATCAATATTATCGATTTTTAATTGCTCATGGTGTTCGATAATCAATGTTCCAAGTATTTTATTTGAAAACTCGATTTTTATCGATTCATGCTTTTCTAAGTTCTTATCTAAGACAAATTTCACAGCCGTGTGATGCAATGTACATTCTCCAATGTACCTTCTTACATCATCTAAAAATATCTTCTTTTGTTCTTCTTCTATATTTGGAACCAAGCCTGCAATGAAATGAAAATAAAAATCAGAGTATTCTTTTCCGAACTCGAACGAAAAACTTAGTTTTTCATCTGTTTTGTTTTGATATATAACTTCATGAAAATTGCCCAAATCGACATAGTCACCATATAATTTCAAATTAATATTCTTGTTTAGCACAGTTTGTTTTAAGGCAAGTAGAAATTTTAGGAAGCTACTTTTCCCTCCACTGTTTTCGCCAATGAGAATATTAACTTTTGAAAAATTAAATTCTTGGTTTTTAAAGCTTCTAAAATTATCAAGTGTTACTTTTTGCATATCAATAATTGATTCTATCAAAAGTATAAAAATAAGGTCTCGATTGCCAATTTCTTATTTTTTTTCTCTATCATGTAACTTAGCTCTTATAATACCTCACTTCATTTTTGGGGTGGCGGTCAGACAAACAGCGGCTAAAACCCCAGTATCCAGTATTTTCTATTAGATGACAGGTTAGCTAAACGGTATTTTGTCACTTAGACTAGTGAGTTTGTGAATATTTCTCTTATACTGGGTATATTTTAGATTAATGGCACGATGAGTCAAAAATAAGGTAATATAATAATGAAATCGATTATGACTGCTACGTTTATAGCAAGTTATTATTTATAAATCGAGTTGAGAAATGGGATATTATATTGAAGAACTGGTGGGTCAATCACCTTTACCGTTTCTCCTTATAAAACAACTCCAAACACTTCAACCCAAAATAATCATACAAATCCGCCATTTTCTTCATATCTACTAGTCGTTCGAAATCAATATCTCCCGGACCTCAAACAACATTAAACCCTTTGAAGCGACCGATCTTCAAAGGGTTTTTTATTCGAAATTTTTTACCGGATAAATCCATTATACAAACCCGTTGTAATCAATGCATCTGCCGTTCTAAATAATACAAGGTGAAAGGAGTTCACATGGCTTTATAATGTTTTTTACCTTTATGCTTGATTTTTTCTTATTGATAATCAAGCGCTTAATATGTATTCTTACTGAACTCCAAAATAAATTTGTGCAAGTGATTGTTTGCACATATATTTGCAAACGATTACTTGCGTTTTAAATATTAAGAGATGAGACGGGATATTTTTCAAGCTATAGCTGATCCTACGCGCAGGGCAATTATTGGCCTTATTGCCTTACAGGCAATGACACCTAATGCCTTGGCTGATCATTTTAACATGTCGCGTCAGGGCGTATCAAATCACATTAAAATATTAACGGAGTGCGAACTTGTAAAGCAGGAGTACAAGGGACGGGAAATTTATTATTCATTGAAAATTGAAAAAATGAAAGAGATTGACAAGTGGATTGCGCAATATCGTGTCATGTGGGAAAAATCATTCAATCAATTGGAGGACTTATTATCAACAATTAAAAAAAACAAAAAATGAGCAACTTACTATTTGATTTTACAGTCGACAAGACAACAAAAACCGTCTTAATATGCCGAGAGTTTTCAGCAGACCTTCCATCCGTTTGGGATGCATTTACTAAACAAGAATTACTCGACAAATGGTGGGCTCCAAAACCTTTTTCGGCAAAAACAAAATCAATGGACTTCAGAGTTGGTGGACGCAGGTTTTACGCAATGGTAAGCTCTGACGGTTTGGAAATGGGTTGGCAAATACAAGAATATACTTCTATTAGTCCAAAAACCAACTTTAAATTTTTTAGTGTCTTTGCAGACAAGGATGAAAATCGTCAATTGCCGGGTTCTAATTGGGATCTAAGTTTTTCAGAAGCTAAAGGAATAACAAAAGTGACCATTACAATTCACAATGACTCTCTCGAAAGAATGGAAAAGATGATCGAAATGGGCTTCCAGGGAGGATTAACCGCTACGTTGAATGAACTTGAAAAATTACTATCAAACTTAAAAAAATAAAACAATGAACAAATTAATATTCCCCGCAGCACTTGTTATCTGTTTGACATTTTCTTTTTGTAATTCAAAACAGTCAAATAATGCAGATAATACAAGCAATAAAATTGCCAGTGACTCAATCGAAAACAAGAAAATCATTGAACAAAAAATAACGCCTTGCCTTTGGGTTGAGACCAGGGATGCAAAAGCAGTAGTGGATTATTATCTTTCTATATTCAAAGAAGGTACCCTGAAGGAGCATCACAAATATAAAAATCCACCTGAAGCAGGTGGAGGCGACTTTGAAACTGCAATTATGGAAATTAATGGGATGGAATTTAATATTTTGGCTGCAGGGCCTTTCTTCAAATTTAATGAGTCTGTTTCTTTTGTGATTAATTGCAAAGACCAGGAAGAGGTTGATTATTATTGGACTGCATTGACCGCTAATGGCGGTGAAGAAAGTTCTTGTGGCTGGTGTAGAGACAAATATGGGTTATCATGGCAAGTAGTTCCTGTTGAATATTTTGCCCTTATCAACAGCGATGACCCTAAGGTTAGAGAAAAGGCAATGAAAAATACGCTTAAACAGAAAAAAATTATTTTATCCGATCTTAAATAAAAACAATCTAAAACAAATAAACACAATGGCACAAATTAATCCACACATCAACTTCAACGGAAATGCAGAAGAAGCATTTACCTTTTACAGATCAGTATTTGGAGGAAACTTCTCAAAAATTATCCGATTCAAAGACATTGCAAGTGATGAATTTCCTGTTCCGGAAAATGAAGCAAATAAACTCATGCACATTGCATTGCCAATTGGAAAAAACTCATTATTCGCAAATGATATTCTGGAAGTTATGGGGCGGGTAAATGAAAACGAAAATCGGAGTAAAATCGCAGTTACTGCCGAAAGTAAAGAAGAAACTTTCAAGTTATTTAATGGTCTTTCAGCAGGCGGACAAATTGAAATGCCTATTGAAGAAAATCCCGATGGTACTTACTTTGGCATGTTTAGAGATAAATTCGGTATCGAATGGATGATCAAGTTTGACCCAAAAAAATAATATACCCAAACACTTAAAACAGAATCCTGCGTGGTTTCGGGGTCTTTTGAGACTGAATCGATCTCAGATAGGCAACGGTCAATAAAATCAGGTGTTTCACTAAGTCCTGGAGCGCAAACGTTGGCTAAAAAACCATTAAGCAGCTTCGGTTTGTCGGTTTTTTTTATATATTTGATAATCCACCATCTTGTTACCCGGGTATTTTATAATATAAATTATTCCGTCATGAAAATAGTTTTACCGTTTCAAAAAACGTCGTTTTTGCCCATAGCATTTTGTATCGTGTGGCTCCTTCACTTGCCACTTTTGTCTCAAAAACAGGGCAACAACTGGTACTTCGGCGATAAAGCCGGAGTTAATTTTAACCCTAACCCACCGGTTGCCTTAACTAACGGGCAAACCGATTTTGTTTTGCCAATCGGCTGGAACGAAGCCAGTTCCACCATCAGCGACAGTTCGGGCACCTTGCTTTTTTATTCCAATGGTGTTTTGGTTTGGAACCGGTTTCACGCAGTGATGCCAAATGGAAGCGCATTGATGGGACACAGGTCTTCAACGGGAGGTTGTATAATAGTTCCCAAACCCGGTAATCAGCAGTTATTTTATGTATTTACCCTTGGTGCTGAGGAAACCGGTTACGTTGGAGGTTTTCGCTACTCCATCGCGGATATGTGTCTTGACGGTGGTAAAGGCGATATTGATATCGCCTCGAAGAACATCTTCCTGGAAGATTCCATGACCGAAAAAATGGTTTGCATCAGGCACGCCAACAACATTGATTATTGGATCGTGGTGCATAAAATGACCACCAGGAAATATTATTCATTCCTGTTAACCAGCTCAGGTATTACCAATACGGTTGTTTCGGTTACAGACACCATTCATTATATTGGCGTGGGTCAGATGAAAGCCTCACCCAACGGGCTTAAAATTGCCGTGGCGACACCAAATGGATACGGGCTTGGTAATGGTTTCCACCAGGGCTTTACCAGTCTCATGGACTTTAATCCCGCCACCGGTATAGTATCAAACGCAGTTGCCCTGCCTCCATCGGCGGCCAAAACCGACTATGGCGTTTGTTTTTCGCCTGATAACTCAAAACTCTATTTTTCCTGTGTTGGTCACGGAGAGATCTATCAGTATAATTTAAGCGCCGGTCCGCTTGCATCTGTAATTGCCTCAAAAACCTGGATCATTCCCAACGGTCCAGACTCGTGGCGACAAATGGCCAATGGGCCCGACGGCAAAATTTATATTTCTAGAGGCCAGAAAAATTATCTGTCGGTACTCAATTCACCCAACAATGTCGGCCTTGCATGCAACTACATTGATTCAACTATTTACCTTCAGGGCAAAAAAACCTCGATAGGCCTTCCCAACCTTATCACCGGTTTTAAATACAATAACCTGCTGGCTACCGGTCCAATTATGATTAGCAGCACAAATGTTTCCATCTGTCCGGGCAATGCCACCACCTTGGCGGTTGTTGGCGCAAGTCAATACACCTGGAGCAACAATAATTCAACTGCCAGCGCGTTGGTGGTGTCGCCGACTGTTACAACCACCTATTCAGTGGTGGGTTCAAAAGACGGGTGCGCATCCTCGGCCAGCATCAATGTATATGTTTTGCCCACCCCGGCTATGAGTGTCACTGGTCCTTTTACGATTTGTCCGGGAGAAAGTGTTACAATTACAGCATCCGGTGCCGAAAATTATTTATGGAGCAACAATGCAAACACTTCTTCTATTGTTGTGACCCCGCTTATTCCCACCACCTATACGGTATCTGGAACCAATAGCAATTTACAGTGTTCAGCAGTTCAAATCGTTTTCCTGACTTTAGATCCCTGTACATCGATCTCCACTTACACACAAACGAAATTGTTGTTATATCCAAATCCTGTACATGATCACTTTATCATCGAGGCAAAAGTGAAGCAGCAGATTCAGCTCATTAATGTTTTAGGCCAGATTCAGAGAGTTTTTGAATTAAGTGCCAGCGAGAATTATTGCGATGTGCAGGAACTGCCGAGCGGGATCTACTTCCTGCGCGATCCTTCAGCAGGCGTAACCTTCGCAAAGATTATAAAGAAATAGGGGGCCGGGGCATTCCTGATTTTCAAACACATACTGCTCCACCTATCCGCAAAAGATACCGCTGCCTTAGAACAAATAATCAAATTAATCCGCAACGAATTTGGATGTTAAGTGGCTTCAGCGTCTCCCCTGTTTTTCTATCTTGCGAATTTGTTCATGACCATGCTCATTTTTGGGATTCATCACTACCGACTTTTTATAATTGACTAATGCAAGCAGATATTCCTTAGCCTTCATATAAGCATCTGCCAGGCTATCATAACAGTTCCAGGATTTCGGAAAGTATTTTACATTCAGCTTAAATACATTAATAGCCGCCGTTATTTTTCCTTTCTCAAGCAACGCATATCCGGCATCATTTATATCAGGTTCAAAAACCCTGATCATCGGATATAGTTCTTCATCTTCAATAAAATTATCAAGCGCCAGCGAGTCATTAGCGACTATGCTTCCCGCTAAAGACCGGATAGCCTCTTTTGCGTTATTATACCTTGAATAATGAATTTGCCCGGCGTTGTTGCCAGGAAACATCTCAGGGATCATCAGGATCCTGTCTTTTTTGTTGAGTTCATCTTTAAGGTTGAATTTGACAGTGACACTGTAGTCGTGATAAAAATATAAGTTTACTGTTCCTTCATTAAGATCGTAAATTGTTGTGTAAAGCGTTCCGCCAAACCCCTCTCCCCAATCCTGGTGCATAGTATCGCTGAGTTGTGTCAGGTAGCTCAGGCTGGTGTCGGTATGCTGCTCCAGCATCTTTCTTCCTTTCTGATAGTATGGTATGTTCAGATCCTGAACATTTGTTGTTTGCGAAGGACAAAAATTTGATAAAAGATAACTATCCTCGTTTCCCATCAACATAGTATCAGCCTCTACAACCAGGTACTTACCTCCTTTTTCAACGTAAAGCAGCATGCCGCCGTTTAAGGCACTTATATCATATTTGTTCAGCATCGCATAAACTTCAGCCGTGTTCTGGCATTTTTTTATGACGTCTTTAAAGAGAGTTGGATAAAACCTCAGCTTCCCCTTTTTCACTTTAATTTGCCTTTGCTGCACCGAAAAGCCGTCGAATACCAGTCCTTTTTCGTTCATACCTCCCTGCGCAAGAAGGTTGTCCAGCCCAACGAACATTGATCCGTATTCACCGGCCTTTCCTTTTTCAAACCAGATCCGCGTGTTTGCATCCCAATAGTCTTCATTATTCCCAACAAAGGTGCTGCCGTTTTTGGTTATTTTATAAACGGTGCACGGAATTACCTGCATAAAGCCAAAAAGGAAAACGATAGAAAGTAATTTTATTTTCATTTTGATGATTTGATTTTGCTGTCCAATTGCAGATGACAAATCTCAACGATAGTATAATACTTAAGTTGATAAAAGTTACACTAACCCAATCAATTCGATCCGGTTATCCGGAAATCTTATTGAGTTGTTTGAGCCGGCTCATAAAAATTAAATTTGAATTTTGTTGGGCGCACGATATGTCAAAATAAGGGGCATTGGTTATATTTGGAATGAGATTCTTAGTTCATAAGAATGTCTGCTCTTAACAGATTAATGAATACGCTATGGAAATGATCGTTTTGTCGCTCGCGGCATTTATCATTGCAATCCTTACCTTCTTTTCAGGCTTTGGGCTTGGAACAATACTTACACCGGTATTTATGATATTTTTTCCGGTTGAACTGGCGATAGCATTAACCGGAGTAGTCCACTTTCTGAATAACATTTTCAAGCTCACCCTTGTTGGCAGAAATGCCGACAAACAGATCCTCATCCGCTTTGGTATTCCTGCTATTATTGCCGCCATAGCGGGAGCCTGGCTGCTGTTGCATATCCCTGATATTAAACCCCTGTTTTCTTACCAGCTTTTTGGAAAGAACTTTGAAGTGTACCCGGTAAAATTTATTATTTCGATACTTTTGATATGCTTTGCCATTCTTGACCTGGTTCCTTTTTTAAATAATTTGCGTTTGGGAAAGAAAATGTTACCGCTCGGCGGGCTGCTAAGTGGTTTCTTCGGAGGTCTATCAGGCAACCAGGGAGCCTTGCGTAGCGCTTTCTTAATCAAAGCAGGCTTGACCAAAGAAGTTTTTATTGCCACAACGGTCGTTATCTCCTGCTTTGTTGATTTTACAAGATTGTCGGTGTATGCGACCGGATTTTTTAAGTCGGGCCTCGATCAAAATATTTCTGTGGTGGCTGCCGCTACGCTTTCGGCCATTGCAGGTTCATTTGTAGGTAACAGATTGCTAAAAAAGGTAACCCTTAAATTTATTCAGAAACTCGTAGCCATTTTATTGATTATGGTTTCACTGGCTTTATGCGCCGGATTGATTTAGAAGACTTCCGGACATTTGTTAAATTGCTCTCTGACTCTTTTACTAAATAAATTACGCAGCAAGAGCACAGTTGGCGAAAAAGGATTGAAATCGCTAAATTGGTCCCGAAAACCCAACAAAGAAGTGATAGGTACGATCGCCGTTTGGTGGCACCGGATTCACTAAAAAAATAAAAAGATGAAAGTAATCATAACCGGCGCAACAGGCATGGTAGGTGAAGGCGTTTTATTTGAATGTCTTGAAAATTCGTCAGTAAAACAGGTGCTGATGATAAATCGCAGGCCTTACGACAAAACACATCCCAAACTAAAGGAGTTAATTGTGACAGACTTTTCAAACCTGAAGCAGTTCAGCGAACAATTAAAAGGCTACGATGCCTGTTTTTATTGTGCCGGTATTAGTTCAGTAGGGGTTGCAGAAGACGCGTTTACAAAAGCGACATACGGGATCGTGATCCCATTCGCGGAAACGCTTTCTTCAATCAGTCCAAACATGGTATTTACTTATGTATCCGGCGCGGGAACCGATAGCAGTGAAAAGGGCAAAGTAATGTGGGCAAGGATAAAGGGCAAAACAGAAAATGCGCTAACACGCTTGCCCTTTAAAAAAGTATATAATTTCCGTCCAGCGATTATGAAGGCGTTTAAAGGACAGGTAAATGTAAAAACAATTTATAAAATACTGGCTCCTTTAATAGCCCTGTTCTACCCGCGCAAAACACTATCACTTAAGCAGGTCGGGCGGGCAATGATCAACTCTGTCTTAATAGGTTATCCAAAATCGATTCTAGAAGTGAAAGATATCGGCCACCTGGCGAAACAATAAATTCGGAGGTTTTCGTATCGCGCGCTGCAGAGCCCATCAGTGCTAACCCGAAGAAAATGCTTAATTTTAATTCAGCATTCCTGCTTTTTTTAAACTTGTTAGGTGGATGAAAAATTAAATATTTGAAATTGTAATCATGATAATAACCAGGTAATCAAATGGACAGAAAAAAATTTGTAAAAACACTGGCCCTATTACCATTTGCGGGAGCAGCAATGAGACTAAATGATTTAAACAAAATTACGGAGTCATTTGTCAACACCGAAAAAATGCCGGTGTTGTTCTTAGGCCATGGCAGTCCGATGAATGCCATTGAAGAAAACGAATTTGTAACAGGATTCAGAAACATTGAGAAAAACATACCAAAACCAAAAGCCATATTAGTGATCTCGGCGCATTGGGAAACCAAAGGCACATTTGTAACGGCCATGGAAAAGCCTCCCACCATACATGATTTTGGGGGTTTTCCAAAAGCGCTGTTTGACGTTCAATATCCCGCGCCGGGCAGCCCCGGGCTTGCAAAACAAACCAGGGACCTGGTTAAAAAAACGCAGGTTGGCCTTGACCAGCAGTGGGGTCTTGATCATGGTTCATGGTCGGTCATCAAACATCTTTATCCACTGGCCGATGTACCCGTTATACAAATGAGCATCGACTACACGCAAAACGCGCAATACCACTACGACCTTGGCAGGGAACTCGCGGAGCTCAGAAATAAAGGCGTTTTGATCGTAGGCAGCGGAAACATGGTGCACAACCTGGGATTGGTTGCCTGGGATAAATTAAACACGGCTGACTATGCTTTTGACTGGGCCCTTGAAGCGAGCACAAAAATGAAACAGTGCATTTTATCTGGTGACCATACTTCACTCATCAATTTTAAATCGCAGGGCAAAGCGTTTGATCTGGCGATTCCAAGCCCGGAACATTATTTACCAATGATCTATAGCCTGGCTTTAAAAGATGAGAAAGAAAAAATATCACTGTTTAATGATAAAGCGGTGGCGGGCGCTTTAACCATGACCTCAATAAAAATAGGATAAGAGGTCTGGTTCCTGCACATGAAAAAAAACAAGTCCCTTCCTGTTAAAACAAAAAGGGACCTGACTTTGTGTAAATAACTTTGTTGTTGTTTGTGGCGTTAATTAAAACCTGATGCTTTATACGTTACTCCGCAGTTATTGCCATTCAGATCCAATAAAACCTGGTCTGTTCTGTCTAAGCCAAGTGTATTAGCGGGCCTTCTTTTGCCCCTATACACTCTGCCTCCACCCGCACAGGAGAACTCCTTTTTTTCGCCCGGCTTTAAAATTGTTGAAACACCCTGACCATGACACATTAAAAAGTCCACATTGGTATCGTTAAAAATATATACCGGTGGTTTGGCCCATTCGGCTTTCTTTTTTTGCCCCGCGGCCGAATTCCAATACTTCCCGTTAACTGAATCTATCGTGAAGCGGTACCTGTCTTTCGCAGCCTGGCGCTTGTCAACTTTGGCCCTGTTATTTGCCTGCCATGCCGGCAGTAATTCGTTTTGCTTTTTAAATGCCTCATCCAGATATGCCTGAAGCGTTTCTTTGTGCCTTGCATTTTCCATCTCTTTTGCAGCGCCAAAGGCCTTCTTGGTTAACTTAAAACCCGACATTTCACCTTTTTTAAAACATTTTTGTATCCTGTAACTGTCTTTGTTTTCCCACTTTTCAAGAATATAAACCCACTCGTCGAGCACCACCATTCTCTTCCCTGTATTCCGTTCAATATAATCGTAACCCCTCATGCATGTCTCTGTATTTAGCCTTCCCCAAACATAGGTGGCTGGAAAAGCCTCTTCATCAGGGTAATAACTGTCCTCCGACCGGCCTTCCTCCTGAACCACTATCTCTTTAAAATCGCCTTCGTAAGGTTTAAAACTAAAGGTCCAGGGTTCCTTGTTAATTCCCGCGTAGGTATAGTTACCCCCGCTTTCATTGATCACATAACTCATAAATTTACCTTCGCCCATTTTATTGGCTTTTGCGGTTTGATCTTCCTGCGCGTTCAGCATGCTTCCCACCAGGAAGGATGCACAAAATAAAATATTCTTAGTTTTCATAAATTTAGATTTTGAGTAAAAGTAATCTGTATTCGGCGCTGCAAGCGATGAACTTCAGCAATGGCCAACTTACTTCAGCAATGGTCAAATCACAATGCGATCGCCGATTCAAAATCGGCTTTTTTATACTTGGAAAGTTTGGCGAGAACGCCGCCATTTAGCCGTATGGTCAATTCAGACCTTGAATAATTGAGTAAATGCTCTTTATTGATAAGCCATGATTTGTGCACCCGCAATAAGTGCGGAAGACCATCGAAAAGCTTTTCAAAATGCTTTAAATTTTTGCTGGCCACAATTTTTTTATCAAGGGTGTGAATGATGCAGTAGGATTCCTGCGCCTCTATGGCTATGATGCTTTTAATGGCGATAACATGCTGCTGCCCTTTATCGCTGATGACAATGCTTCTGATTTCTCTTTGTTGCAGTGCGTTGTCGAGTAACGTCAGTCGTTCAGATTGTTGTTGCATGTTTCGCTGTTGCTTTACGCGTACAATGGCCGATTTGAGGCGCGTGATATCAATAGGCTTCAGCAAATAATCCGTAGCCGACACTTCAAAGGCTTTGATGGCATACTGATCATAGGCGGTAACAAAAATGATCTGGAATTTAATATCGCTGAAGAACTTCACAATTTCATACCCGGCATAATCGGGCATCACGATGTCGAGGAAGACCAGGTCGGGCTCATGCTTTGCGATCTGGACCAAAGCACTCTTAATACTGTCACATTTGGCGAGCAGTTCAACCTCCGGACAAAATCTCTGCAGCAGGTTTTCCAGCACATCCCTCGCGCTTTCCTCATCATCCACCAATATGGCCTTTAGTTTATCCACCAATTACAAACTTATTATCTTTTTTCTGTTTTTTTATCACGCGCTCAGTAACAGCATGTTTTATTTCAGCAACGGATCAGAACTTTCTTTTCACAGGGATCCGGAGCGTTACTTTGGTTCCCGCCGCTTCGCCATTTTCATAAAGATCTTCGTAGGTATAACCAAAGTCGCCTTCAAATATATTGGTAAGTATTTTAAAACGGTTGCGAATGGCTTTCCCAGAAAATGACTGATGGCCTGCCCGCTGGCGTTGTTGTATTAACCCGGCCTTTTCACGGCCAACACCGTTATCTTCAATTGTGCAGATCAACATGTCGTGAAGCTCAAAATTTATTTTTAATTTTTTTAAACCGCTTTTATGCAAAAGCCCGTGCACCAGGGCGTTTTCTATGAATGGCTGAATGATAAGTGGTGGCAGCATCACATCATCAACGCTTCCTGTAATGATGACATATTCAAAATCTTTTTTAAAACGAAGTTTTTCCAACGAAAGATAGAGTTCAAGGAGCGCGATCTCCTGTTCAAAATCTATAAAATCCTTATCTGAATATTCCAATGTTCTCCTTACCATGTTGGAGAATGTGGTTATATAGGAATAGGAATTTTCAATGTCGCCTTTCAGCACCAGGTCCTGGATGGAATTCAAAGAATTGAAAATAAAGTGAGGATTCATTTGCGACTGTATGGCTGTGAGCTTGGAATTGTTTAACTCGTTCTGCCGCTCCGATTTTTTACGTTGAAGTCTCAATTGCCAGCGGTAAACAAATGCAACCAGCAGGAAGAATGTTATAAATTCACCGGCAATAAACCACCAGCGGTAATAAAACGGCGGGGAGATCACGAAAGAATATTCCCGGGTCTCACTAAACACTCCCTGGTTTTCTGCTTTTACCCTAAAAGTATATTCACCGGGACCAAGCGCGTTATACGACAATTCGTTGTCTTCATAATCTGCGATCAGCCAGCTGCTTTCGTAACCGTTTAGTTGATAGTGATACCTTATATTTTCTTTGTTGCGAAGCGTAGGACTTGAAATTATAAATTTGAACTTTCTCTGTTCGCTTGTAAAGCCGCCTTTCTTATTTATTTCTTCCAGAAGTTCATCGTTTACCGCGATGCCGGATATTGCCAGAGCCGGCTTTTCCCTGGCAAGGGTTAATTGCTTCACGTTTATTTTTTGAAATCCCCCGGAGTGCACCATCCAGATCTGATCATCTCTAATGTCAAAATCAAAAATCTTGTTGGCCGAAAATCCCTGTACCTTGTTGAGTCTCGCCAGAATTTCGCCAGTCCCGGATAAAACAACAAATCCACGCGATGAATTTGCGTATATTTTATTATCACTGAGAATCAGTTTATAAATTTCAACGTCACCCTGATCCATTTTCGGAGAAATTCGCTGAACTATTCTGCCATTTTCAAAAATCAAAATGCCATCCTTTTTGGTGGCCACATAAAGCCTGTTGCCATAAGCCAAAAGGTCATTGGCAAAAGGATTACCCTTTTCGAAAAGCGGTCTTTCTATGACGTTACCAGGTTTTATTATTCTTAATCCGTCGGAGGTGGCTACAAAAATATTCTTCGTGACTGCCTCCACTTCAATGGCGTAAGTCCTGATCATAAGAGACTCTATCGCTTCGCTGCTGAATGCTGCCGAACCAGGATATTGAATCTTTCTTACCCCTGAATTTAAAGCGAGGTACACTGTTTCCTGGTCATACAGCGCCGCATCTTTAAGCGAACTTTCAAATAAACAGGTAACATGTCCGGTTTTTTTGTCATATGCCTTTACCTGGCCGTCGTCATAAATAATAAATGGAAAGTCAGGCCAGCTGTTAACCGACAGCAATGGCTTCCGTCCTTTGTTTGAAAGAACTTTAAATGCGCCATTGTTAAAGGATACAAGATCACCTTCCGACGAACCTAAAACAATTCCTATTTCTTTATCAACATGCACACTTGAAATGCTTTGCTTTTGGGGAAGGCTTACAACATCTTCAACCTGAAGGTCAGGAATAACGAGTATGCCGCGGTTAAAGGTGCTGAGTAAAAGGTTTCCTTCGTGGTCTTTATAAACGCTTGAAATAAAAAAATCGGGATACATCTGTGCAGAAAGGGCATTGCGGCTCTCACCCTCCAGTTTTCTTACGCCTACCGAAATGCCGGCGATCCATACCTGGTTATTGACATTATAAAACCTCAGGTACTCCTGGTTGTTTGAAAAAAATTGTTCCGCCAGAGCTGTACACTGGTAACTGTCTTCGTTAAAAGCGTAAACCATTTTACTTTTGTTGCTGATGCCGTAGGCATTATCGTTTATTCTGAAAAAAGTAAGGGGGCCGGTTTTGTTTTTCACTCCCGAGTTCAGGGGCTTTATCGTTAGTTTATTCTGATAAATTTCGAGGATGGAATCTCTTCCCCAGGAATGATATATAATGCCCCCCTTTTTTGTATGAAACGGAAATCCATATGAGCCCTGGTAATCACCATACACCCTGATTAACTTTCCGCCTGGATCAAATATTATGGGACTCTTTGCTACAACGATCAGGTTGTTTTCTTCTGATATTGCCAACGATATGTCACTGACGCGCTCAGCTTCGGGAATTTCATAAAAAACACTGCATTTACCATTTTCAATTTTTATTATCTGATGATTTAAATTATGACAAAAAATGGTGCCCGTTTTATTGATCACAAGACCAAAGGCCGATAAGCCCTTCATGCCTTCGCACTCAACTTTCGAAAAGGTATGGCTGTCGTATTTATAAAAACCCTGGTCAGACGCGAACCAGTAATTCAGATCATTATCCTGTATAACGCCATAGATCTGAACACCTTCAAATTGTTCTTTTCCTAAAATAAAATAGGCAGGCTGCTGTGCCGATAAACAGAGGGTATTCCATAAAAAAACAAGCAGTAAAGCGAGGTATTTCATGTAACGAATATACTTAAATATTAAAACGCAAGCAGATTTACAGGCATTCACGCGTTCCAGGCAAAGTTAATAGCGCCCTCTGTTTATTTTTTTATGATCCTAAAGGACGCGGGACCGGAGCAGTATTTTAAAATTTTGTAAATTCGTTTTCTATTCCGTCCTAAGTGAAAAAGCCTCTTTTCAGTTTCTTTCTTTATTTGCTCTGCGTTCAGGCGATGGGCCAGGATACCAGCTATTATGCCAACGGTAAAATTTCTGCCATTGGAAAGCATGATGTAAAGGGTCAAAAAACGGGAGAATGGCGTTTGTTTTATCCTGATAGCAACCGACGGGGCGTTGAGCATTATAACAACGGTGTGCTTCACGGAGAATGGAAAAGCTACAATGAGCGATCGGCTCTGAGCGACAGCGGCCGCTATGAATTTGGCCTGAAGGAAGGTGAGTGGCGAAAATACTGGGATTATGGCCAACCCGGCATCATCGAACACTTCAGTAAGGGTAAACTTTCAGGTTTGTGGCAACGTTACGAGGGTGAATCACAACTGTCGGCAAGTGGCTCCTACAGTGAGGGGCTGCAGCACGGCGACTGGATCTATTATTTGAACGGGAGGGTCATGGAAAGCGGAGCTTTTGACAAAGGGATACTGACAGGGGAATGGAAACAATATCACGATGAGGGATTTTTGCTGACTACACAAAACTATAAAAACAACGAGGCAGAGGGTGAATGGAAAACATACTATCCCAGCGGAAAAGTGAACGAAATCAGCTCCTACGAAAAAGGAAAACTCAGTGGCGAAGCAAAAGAATATTATGAAAACGGGCAGTTGCAAAAGGTCACCAACTTTCTGAATGGAGTTCAACATGGTACCATCAGAACTTACCATGAAGGCGGCGAACTAAGCTTTACGGGAAATTATGAACATGGAAAACCGGATGGAGAATTCAAAGGCTATTATGCTAACGGGAAACTATATTCAATTTGTCGCTACAAACAAGGCATCCTCGAAGGCGATAACCTGATCTATCACCAGGACGGGAGTGTGCGCGATGTATCAAGGTACACAAACGGTAAAATTGAAGGCGAATACAAAAGCTTTTACGAAAATGGCCGGTTAAGCTTCATTCAAACTTATAAAAACGGCAAGAACACCGGCACCTCAAAAATGTACAATGAAGATGGCAAATTGTGGCAAACCGTTACCTATGATAAAAAAGGTGGCTCAGAAACAAAACAATATAACCAGGAGGGGAAACTAAGGGAAAGTTACAGGTATAAAGAAGTGTGGTGGAAAATGGAGAAAGCGCATTATTATCCGAATGGTAATTTGTACAAGTCTGAGAGTTTTGAGAAAGGAAAATTGAAGGGGCCCTGCTCTGTTTATTACGAGACCGGTGAGCTGCGCGAACACGGGAATTACCACGATGGTCAGAAGCACGGAGAATGGAAGCACTACTACAAAAATGGAAAACTGAAGATCAGGGGCTTTTATGAAAATGGCATTCAAAAAGGAGTGTGGCGTTATTACACCAGTACCGGCAAATTAATTGAAACAGAACAGTTTTGAAGAAAATTTATATAATAAGATCTTTTTGCATACACACCCAGTTTGCTCCGGCAAAAACCAGGCTGGTCCTGCTTTTGCTTGCAGGTCTCCTTAACATCTGTGTAATTGCGCAGGACACTGTTTACTACCAAAGCGGAGAAATTGAAATGATAGGACATCGCAACAACAAAGGGGAATGGGAGGGAGACTGGAAAAGTTATTATGAATTCGGGCCATTAAAACAACAAGGGTTTTATAGGAACGGTCAGCCTGGTGGTTTGTGGAAAGAGTATTCTGAAAACGAAGTTTTAACCAGCGAAAACAATTATGTGAACGGCGAGCTCAACGGCCTGTCGAAACTTTATTTTAAACGCGGGCAGCTGAGCCAGAGTGGTATGTACAAAAACGGCAAAATGAACGGAGAGTGGAAAGGCTACAATGAAAACGGAACGCTTTATTTTACCAGGCATTTTAGAAACGATACCGCCACTGGCGAATGGAAATATTATTATGACAGTGGGCGCATAGGGCAAACAGAGTTTTATGACAAGGGTCAACCGACAGGACAGTGGAAAGTGTTCCATGGAAACGGTCAGCTCCTGAGTGTTTCATTATACAAAAATGGTCTGAGAACCGGTCCCTATGAAGAATACCATTCAAATGGAAAACTGTCTTTAAGGGGCTTATATGAAAATGGCAAACAAAAGGGAGAATGGAAGGCATACAGTAGCGATGGAGCGCTGCTAAGTCATAGCTTTTATGCAGATGGAACCCTGCAGGGCGAGAAAAAAGAATATTTCCCGGACGGAAAACTAAAAAGCAGTTCTTTTTACAACAACGGAAAAGAAACCGGTGAATGGAAAACCTATTATGAAGATGGAAGCCTTAATTCTATAACCTATTATACGGTTGGTTTAATAACCGGAGAGGCAAAACATTATTACCCGGATGGGAAATCGGCAGGCTTTTCCTTTTATGAAAACGGAAACCAAACCGGGGAGGCTAAAGCCTACTACCAAAACGGACAGTTGGCAAGGCATGAAAACTACAAAAACGGCAGGATACTATTTTCAAAAGTGTACCTGGAAAATGGTCATTTGAATTTTTTTTCCGAAAGCGACACGAGCGGCCGGACAATCGACTCAAAAAGGTTCCATGCCAATGGCACAGTGCAAAGTATAGAAAAATACGACAGTGTAGGAAGGGTGAGCGAAAAAAAAGAATACCATGAAAACGGCCGGTTAAGCCGTACCGAGTATTATTACAACGGCGAGTCTTCGGGCACCTGGATGGTATGGTATGCTAACGGAAATGTGCAGGACAGTTGTGCATATCGGAACGGCCAACGCCGCGGGGTGTGGAAAATGTATTATGAGAATGGCAAATTGCGTTCAACAATTGATATAGACAGTGGCGAGGCGGAACACTTTTATGAGAACGGTAAATTATGGAGCATCAACTATACGGTAAACGAATACGATGGGCGCCCGGTGATACGAACGCGAACCTATTATGAAAACGGGAACATACAGGAAAGTTCAACCTATGGGTATTATCATTCACTGGAAGGTGCCTGGAAAAGCTTCCACGAAAACGGCAAGCTGAAAGAAAGTGGCGAATACCACGAAAACAAAAAAGTAAAGACCTGGAAACGCTACAACGAGCAGGGAAAACTGGTTGACTCGGTAATGCACAGCCCTGTTTATACTTATGTTGCTCCTAAAGAGCCCGAAGGAACAGGGGAGTTAAATAGCGAAGGCCAGAGAACAGGCACCTGGAAAATAAATTACGCAAGCGGCCAATTGAATGAAACAGGCAGCTACAAGAAAGGGAAAAAGGATGGCGAATGGAAAACCTTTTACGAAACCGGAGAGTTGAATTATATCAGGAACTACAGGCAGGGCAAGTATCATGGCGACTACCTGGCTTATCACCAAAATGGAAAACTGCGTGATTCAGGCAGCTATATTAACGGAATGCCTGAAGGAGAATGGAAGCAGTACCTGGAAAACGGCATGTTATTTATTTTAACCAATTACAGGAATGGCCGGCGCACCGGCGCGTATAAAAAGTACTTTGAGAACGGACGCATGGAAGAAAGTGGCATCTATAAGGACGAAGAAAAAATACAGGAGTGGAATATTTATTTCGAAAGTGGCCGCTTAAAATCACGGCAGGTTGGCCAGGCTTATTAGAAATAATCCGGGAGAAGTAATTCCTTGCCTTGTCCTTTTCTTTAACCACGATTTTTACCGTTCGTGTATAATCGTATTTCAATGCTTAAATGTCAAAGCTTTTTATCATCTTTATATTCTAAATTTCAACCTATGAAAATAACACAGCTATTTAGCACAGTCCTGTTTACACTTATACTCACGAGTTGTGGTGATAAAAAAACAGAGACCCAAACGGCGGCAAAAGAAGCGCCGGCAAAAGAGATAGATTTTAAATTGTTCTTTAAGAACCCCGAAAAAGCCGGGTTCAGGATCTCAGGTGATGGTAAATACTTTTCTTACCGCGCGGATTTCAAAGGCAAGACCAACATTTTTGTTCAACCGGCAGCTCCCGGATCGCAGCCAGTACGTGTAACCAATGACACTCTCAGGAGCATCAGCGGGTATTTCTGGAAAGGCGACAGGATTATTTACCAGCAGGACGTGGGTGGCGATGAGAATTTCCAGATTTTTTCGGTGAACCCCGATGGCAGTGGTGCCATCTGTCTCACACCTTTCCCGGGCATCCGTAGTGAAATCATGGACGATCTTAAATTTGTAAAAGGTCATGAAGACGACCTGATCGTAACGATCAACAAACGCAACAAAGAGTATTTTGATCCCTACCTGTTGAACATAAAAACAGGAAAACTGACCTTGTTGTTCGACAATAAACTGAATTACGACTCGTGGTATACCGATAACAATGGTGTTATCAGGCTTGCCACAAAAACCGACGGCGTAAATATTACATACAATTACCGCAACACTGAAAAAGAACCATTTAAGGAACTGCTTACCGTTTCGTTTAAAGAATCCTTTAATCCCGCTGGTTTCGATTCGTCCAATAAGATCATGTATGTACTTTCCAACATTAACCGCGATAAAGTATCTCTGGTTGAATATGATCCAATCGCGAAAAAAGAGATCAGGGAAATTTACGCCAACCCTGACTATGATTTGGGAGGCATAGATTATGACAGACAGAAAAACAAACTTGTTGCTGTTGAATGGGAAGGCGAAAAAAACGAAAGGCATTTTTTTGATGAAGAATGGAAAAATATCCAGGACGGCCTTGAAAAAAAATTCGAGGGTTACGAAGTTTATGTTACCACTTACAATGACGAAAGAACAAAAGCCATTGTATGGACGGGTAACGACAGGCTTCCCGGTAAATATTACCTCTATGATTTCGCCAGCAAAGGCACCACCGAAGCAGCCAACGCCTACCCATGGCTGGAAGAAGAAAATATGGCACACATGAAACCCATTACTTACCAGAGCCGTGATGGCCTGACCATTCATGGTTACCTCACCATTCCAAAAGGTAGTGATGGAAAAAATCTCCCTGTAGTGATCAACCCACATGGAGGTCCATGGGCCAGGGATGGATGGGGCTACAATTCTGAAGCTCAGTTTTTAGCCAACAGGGGTTACGCGGTTTTACAAATGAATTTCAGAGGCAGCACAGGTTATGGAAAAAAATTCTGGATGGCCTCGTTTAAAGAGTGGGGCAAAAAAATGCAGGACGATGTAAGCGATGGCGTACAATGGCTGATTAAAGAAGGTGTAGCCGATCCGAAGCGCGTGGCTATTTATGGCGGAAGTTACGGCGGTTATACCACACTGGCTGGTATTTGTTTTACGCCTGATATGTATGCCTGCGCTGTTGATTACGTTGGCGTGAGCAATCTCTTCACTTTCATGAACACTATTCCTCCATACTGGAAACCTTACCTGGATCAATTTCATGAAATGGTGGGCGACCCTAAAAAGGACAGCCTCTTGCTGGCAGAAGCTTCGCCGGCTTTGCATACAGACCGGATCAAAGTGCCATTGCTTATAGCACAGGGCGCCAATGATCCACGCGTTAATAAAGCAGAAAGCGACCAGATCGTTGAAAACCTTAAAAAAAGAGGTGTTACGGTAGAATACATGCTTAAAGATAATGAAGGGCATGGTTTTCATAATGAAGACAATCGTTTTGATTTTTATGGTTCTATGGAGAAATTTTTTGAAAAACACTTAAAGGGCGCCAAGCCCCTTGCAAATTAATATTCTGTAAAAGAAAAAGGTCCCCGGGAAAAATTATTCCGGGGATTTTTTTTACATTTTCCCACGGTTGCGGAAAGCGCCGGTTGCGATTAACTATTCTACTACGTTAACAAGTCATTAACATGATTTATTATAAGGACATGTACTTTTATGGTGTAAAACACTAAAACTACTTTTACAAATCTGAAAACTTATTAAAATTCAATCCAAAATAAATAATATGACAACCAAATTTTTAAGCAAAGTACTACTAAGCCTTGGCGCAATGTTATTATTGTCGTTTACTTTAGGCCCGGCGCAGCCAGACAAAAACAAACATACTGAACCGCTTCACTTAAAAGACAGTTTAAAACTTACAAAAGACCAGCTATTAAAATACTGTGGTGAGTACCTTCCCGCTCCGGGTGATACCAAGATGACTGTGATGTCGGTGGTTTTGTATGGCGATTATATATACAGGCACGTTAACAACGACTACGTAAGACTGCGCGCGGTGGCCCAGCACAAATTTGTTTATGCTGATAACAGTGGACGAAGTCTTGCTTTCACAATGGGAAAGGATGGTGCTGCGACTGAAGTGATTGTGACCAGGCCAGACGGGACATTTACAATGAAGAGAAATATGTCGGCGGTTGCTAAGTCAGGAGTTGTATCCTCCCAAAGCAAAACAGATCAAATTGCCCTGCTTATGGAAAAGTATGCAGAGTATGGCTTATTCAACGGAACTGTTTTGGTGGCTGACAAAGGAAAGGTGATTTATAAAAAAGGCTTCGGCTGGGCAAACGCTGAATGGAAAATTAC
>JAZKFC010000008.1:160293-201750 GCA_040386615.1 Bacteroidota bacterium | reverse complement strand
AAAGCTGGAGAAGCTCAAAAATGAAAAGTTGTGGCAGGAAGGTAAATTAAAACTGGATGTACCGATAACAACCTACCTGCCATCTTATCCAAAAGAACAGGGCAACCAGATCACGCTGCACCACCTGATGACCCACAGTTCCGGGATCCCGAATTTTACCTCTTTTCCCGATTATAAAAAGATGATCCACAACCAGCATTCACCGGAGGCACTTGTAAAAATATTTTCTGAACTGCCTCTTGAATTTAAACCGGGTGAGAAATTTTCTTACAGTAATTCCGGTTATGTTTTATTGGGTTTTATCATTGAAAAAGTAAGCGGCAAAACCTATGAACAATGCCTGCAGGAGCGCATCTTTACGCCGCTGAAAATGACCGGCTCAGGCCTTGATCATTATGAAGCAGTGATTGAAAAAAGAGCAGCCGGCTACGATAAAAATGGCAGCATTTTAATGAATGCAGAGCATCTCGATATGTCAATTCCATTCTCAGCCGGCGCCCTCTACTCTACCGTTGAAGACCTTTATCTCTGGGACCAGGCCCTGCAAACCGATATTCTATTGTCTGCCAAAACACGTGAACTGATGTTCACAAAACACATTCCCAATGGCCCCCGGTACTATGGTTATGGTTGGGGACTACAACACACATCGTTGAATGCAACCGACCCTTTACTTATCACCGAGCATAGCGGCGGGATCCAGGGCTTTAACACGCTCATCTCAAGAATTCCCTCCGACAAAAATGTGGCTATTTATCTATGTAATGTAAGTGGCGCGCCTTTATCGGAAATGAATTACGCCATCAGGGCTATACTTTACGACATGCCCTACGATCTGCCCAAAAAATCGTTGGCGCTTGCAGTGCAGGAATTGATCACAAAACAAGGCCTCGCAGCCGCTTTCGCAAAATTACCCGAATTTAAAAGTTCAGGATTATATGCCATTAATGAAGGCGAGATCAACGAAGTGGGCTATGGCTTTCTGAATTCCGGAAAAACGGCTGAAGCTATTGAGTTTTTTAAATTAAATGTAGACCTTTTCCCGGGCTCAGGAAATTGTTACGACAGCCTTGGAGAAGCTTATCTGAAGAGCGGCAACAAAGAATTGGCCATTAAAAATTATAAAAAGTCAGTTGAGCTTGACCCACAAAATGAGAACGGAAAAAAAGTACTGGCCGAAATCTCGAAGTAAACAACTAAATGAATGTTTATTCAGAGGGGACATTAAAAACAAAGCCGACGCCAAAAACATTTTCAATGCTGATGGCCTCATCTTCCTTCAGGTATTTTCTGATCTTTGTGATAAACACGTCGAGGCTGCGACCGAAAAAATAATCGCTCTCGCCCCAGATGGCTTTTACCATGGCATCGCGCCTTATCACCTTGTTTCGGTGGTCGGATAAATACCGAAGGATATCACTTTCCTTTTCTGTGATCCGTTTTGATCTTTCGTTGATGCTTAAAGACTGGTTATTAAAATCAAAAATATATTTCCCCAGCCCGATTGCGTCAATCCTTTCGTCACTTTTATTCTCTGGGATTCTGCGGACCACTGCTTTGATCTTCCAAAGTAGCTCCTCTTCATCGAAGGGCTTGGTGATATAATCATCCGCTTCCAAATTGTATCCTTTTAATTTGTCTTCCTTTAACGAGCGGGCGGTGATAAAGATCACGGGGATCTTTTTATTTTTCGCGCGAATAGCCTTTCCCAGCGAGAAACCATCGAGTTTAGGCATCATCACATCAAGCAGGCACAGGTCAAAGGCCTGGGCTTCGAAAGCCCGCAGGGCCAGCTCTCCGTCTTTACACAATTTCACATCAAAATTTTCACTCTCCAGGTAATCCACAAGCAGCACCCCCATGTTAGGGTCATCCTCAGCCAGCAATATTTTAAGTTTTTCTTTAAACATGGGGTAAGGTTATAGTAAATGTTGCTCCGGGATTATTTGCAGGATCGCCATTGCTTCTGAGGGCTATTGTTCCCCCGTGCAGTTCAATTATCTTTTTTATATATGCCAGGCCCAGGCCAAATCCTTTCACATCGTGCAGGTCGCCCGTGGGTACCCTGAAAAATTTCTCAAACACTTTTTTATGATAGGCTTTCTCAATGCCAATGCCACGGTCGGCTACTTCAATAATCAAAGAATCCGGGCTATTAGAAGTAATGACCGAAATTTCGGGCTTTGCCCTGGAGTACTTGATGGCGTTATCAATCAGGTTACACAAAGCATTGGTAAGATGCGTTTGGTCTCCCATCACCACATATTTTGCCGCATCGAGTTTTACTTGCAAATGTCCGTCTTGATTTTCCACCTGGATACTGATGCATTTGATGGCATTTTCGATCAGGCCATGAAAGTCGAGTTCTGTTTTCTGTAAAGGGATCTCCCCTCTTTCAAGCGCGGTCATGCTTAGCACCTGTTCCACCTGCAATCTTAATTTTTCATTCTCTTCAAGTATGATCTCTGAATAGTGTTTTATCTTATCATCCTGCTTTTCAGCCTGCACGTTTTGTTTCACGGCCATATCCCTGATGATCATTTTACCCGCAAGGCCGATATTTGTAAGCGGCGTTTTAAATTCATGTGTCATGTTATTTAAAAAATCAGTAGTGTGCTCCGATATTTCTTTTTCCTTTATCAGCGAGGCAGTATTTTTCCAGAACATCAGCAATACAATAAGGATCAGTATTACCGAAGCGATAAAAAGGCCACCCATTTCCTCAATAATAAATTCTTCTTTGTCGGGAAAAACCAGTTTCAATTCAACCCCGGCCCCGGATGTGCCGTTTACTTTACCTTGCCCTGCCGGTAGACACTGTTTGTAACAGTTGGGTTGATCGCCGAAAAAAATATTTTTCCCGTCTCCTCCACTTTTAGTCTCCGGTATACCGGGCTTCACTTCAAAAAAATAACCTATCTGGATTTTATAAAATTTCATGTAGTAATTAAAAATAGAGTCGATTTTGCGGACATCGTCACCGCCCACACCCGTTTCTATGTTTTTGAAGGTTTCTTTATCAGCGGTAAGTGCTTCAGCTGTTTTAGAAAGAACCATATTTGCCTTCTCGTTGAATAATTCTTCCTTCATTCTGGCTGTTTGCAGGATCCAGTTTACCTGAATGATCAATACGGCGAGCAGGGCCACCGATGAGATGGTAATAAACAAATAAGTTTTGTTCAGTTTCATTGAATGCTCCAAAATTAGCCATTTTACCCGGCTAAAGCTGTGCATTAACAAGTCGTTAACAACAGAATAACGAGTCAATAACAAAATTGAAGGGGCAATTGCGCTAGCTTTGTAATAATCAAAATCAACGGCTATGAAAACCAGGTTCAACAAAATGCAGATCTTTCTTTCCCTTTTATTAATATTATTTATGGTCCCAGTTTTCGGTCAGGGAGGCAGCACCTTTCAACCTTCATTTCTTCCGGGCCCGCAGGACTTAGCTTTCGACCTTTATCCCAAATACCGACGGCCTCTTAAAAAAGAGAACCTTCATGATGCCAGATTGATCCGCGATGTTATTCCGGGTTATCCCGTTAACTGGATCAGCAGCTATGTATCGGTGGAAATTCAGGCTACCTGCGAAGGTAAAGCTATGAAGGCCATTACACCTCACGAAGAGTTGAGCACAGAACAAAAAAACATCTTAAATAACCCCGACCTCAGCGGCGACCTGGTCATCAACGTCAGATACACCTACCAGGATCCTGTGACGAAAGAAGTTGAAAACAACCGTATGCATGTAGTAATGAGTATAATGCCCGAAACAGAGGCTCAGTATGCTACCGGCCGTGAAGACATGAAAAAATATTTAAAGGAAAATGGCATCAACAAAATATCAGAGTCAACGCCCAAACTGTTTCAAAAAGGATTGTTAAGATTCACGATCGATGAGCAGGGAGAAATCACCAACACAAAAATTCTCACTTCGTCCGGTGACGCTAAAACCGACCAGGTACTGCTCGACCTCATCAATAAAATGCCAAAATGGATCCCGGCAAAAAATGCGAAAGGCGCAGGAATACAACAGGACTTCGAATTCAGCCTTGGCAGTTTGGGTTGTTAACTAAAGAAACAGTTAAGGGTGAAAATTTATTTTTCTATACTTTTGTGTTGCCTGATTGTTTGTTCTGGTTGCGACGACGGGGACCCATCGTTGGCCAAAAAACCTGAAACAATTGTATTAAATGGCAGGAAGAACGATACCACCTATCTTTATTGCGATTACAAAGACCCCGGCGCGGTTTTTATTGAAGATGACGATGGCATCCCACAGTGCAGTGATCGTTTCGCAGCGGTGAATGTCAGCGGAGCAGTCAACACAAGACTCCCGGGCGCCTACGTTCTGAAGTACGAAGCCGTTAATTCCGGTGGAAGACCTTTGAGTCCCGCAACCAGAACCGTTCACGTGGTAGAGAACAAAGCCGGTTTTTTAAACGGCAGTTACGATGCAGTTTGCTCCTGTACGGCGCTTGTCGCGGGTTCCTCAAGTCCTGGCCTGGCCATTGAAACCTACACGGCCAACGTAACTACCGGATCGGTCAACCGTAGCTTTGCACTCGACATGCTTAAGATTGGTCCCGAGTCCGTTATGCACAACACCACTTTAGATGGCGATATTATTTACGTTTCTTTTTTCAGTCCCGATTTTGACATGAATAGTGTGGCTACGGGCACCCTGGCACCAGGCGGAAACGCGTTCACCATCGAGAGCACCGCTTACCGCTTCGCGCCGAAAATAACCTACCACTGCAAAAATGTTTACACCAGGCGATTGATAACGATGAAGAATAATTAATGAAATTTTTAAAAAAACCTCCTCCTTTAAAAACAGGGCGCTGCCAAAACCATGAAAAAAACCAAAACACTTTTTATCGGCGCGACGCTGATGTCGATATTCGCCTTTACACTGATCCAGCGCGTTAACTGGAAAGTAAAAGAGGGTTACTCGGTGAAGTTCAATGGCGGCACTTTCAAAGGCTTAAAAGCTCTGATCCAGTTCAATGAAAACAATCCCGAAAATTCAAAGATCACCGCGTCTATCGACGCCAGGACCATTGACACCGGCAACAGGCTAATGGATGAACACGCGAAAGACAGTCAGGCACTCGACGCCGGAAATTTTCCAATGATCACTTTTGTTTCCACATCAGTTAAAAAAAACGCGACCGGTTATGAAGCAACCGGCAACTTAACTCTAAAAGGAGTAACCAAAGAAGTTAAACTTCCTTTTACATTTGATAGTAAAAAGGCATTGGCGCAGTTTCCTTTTCATCCTAAAGAAACCTTCAGGGGCGTGCTCGCCATTACGCCGAACGACTATAACATTAAAAGAGCCGGGGTCCCCGACCAGGTAAGCGTTGAGCTCATAATTCCGGTAACCCGGTAGTTGAATACAGGCTAATTTTGTATTTTTATGTCATGACCATCGGCATTCAACCGCATACAGGATTACAGATTATTAATAGTACAGGTGATGACCTGGACCGCATCTTCGAACTCTTTGATCATGCCATCGCATATCAGAAAAGAAATGGTTATGAATTGTGGCCGCGTTTCAGCAAAACGATGATCAGCGACGAAATCGCCGCGCACCGGCATTGGAAGCTCCTTGATAGTACTGAAACAATCGTCTGCGTTTTTTCGGTGATGTACGCTGACCCTGTTATATGGGGCGCCCAAAGCGATAAGGAGCCAGCGGTATACCTGCACCGCATCGCTGTAAATCCTCTGTTCAAAGGCAAAAAGATCATGACACTCATCAAGACCTGGGCACTTATACACGCAAAACAAAAAGGCAAACAATTTGTGAGAATGGATACCTGGGGCAACAACATTACTTTAAGGAAATATTATATAGATTGCGGTTTTGAATACCTCGGCCAGCAACAACTTCATGAAGTTGAAGGCCAGCCCGGACACTATGGGGGATCATTGCTCAGCCTCTTCCAGTTGAAGGTCTGAAATAATCCAGGCTGCAGCGGCAAATCTTCAAAAAACTGCCACGAAAACATTTTATTTTATTAAAAATGAGTCCTTTACGCTTTTTATGCAATTTTAATTTGCGCAAGAACATACTTGCTTATATATTTGCAAGCAGATACTTGCATAAACTATATGGAAACCAGACGCGACGCGTTTCACGCGATATCAGATCCTACCCGGAGGCAGATCATCGGCATGATAGCCCACAGGAATTTAAACCTGAACACAATTGCAGAAAATTTTGATATGAGCCGTCAGGCCATTTCCCTACATATAAAAATATTAAGGGAGTGCGGGCTTATCACCATTCGGCAGGAGGGCAGAGAAAGGTTTTGTGAGGCGAAACTGCAAAATCTGCGCGAGGTCTCCAGCTGGGTTGACGAGTACAAACAATTCTGGACCCGGAATTTTGAGTCCCTGGAAAAATATTTAAAAAAAATTCAGCCAATTAAAAAAGATGGAAACAAAAAGTCAAAAAAACAACGAGGCCATTCTCGTCATTGAAAAAGAATTCGATGCGCCGGTGCGATCAGTTTTTAACGCGCTCTCAGATCCCAACGCGCTTTCGCAATGGTGGGGGCCCGACGGCTACCGGATGCGTGTCACAAAATTTGATTTCAACCCAAAAGGCATGTGCCTTTTTAAGATGGAAAATCAGGAACATGTAATGTGGGCCAGGTTTATCTATGGCCGGATAAAAAGTCCTGAATTGGTTGAGTTCGTACTGTCATTTTCCGACGAAAACGGAACGATTACCAGGGCACCGTTTTTTGACAACTGGCCTCTTGAGATCATGAATGTAATCACACTCAAATCACAAAACGGAAAAACTATTCTTAAAAATAGCTGCTTCCCGGTAAACGCTACTGCAGAAGAAATAATTTCCTTTAACCACAACAAATCAAGCCTGTCGGGCGGCATGTCTTCTTCTATGGAAAAATTAAACGCGCTTTTGACTGCATAATAAATTACGAACATGGCACAGAAACATAAAACCCGCGTTGCCACTAAAAACGAGGTCCTGATCCGGCACCTATTTAATGCGCCATTGGAAGTGGTCTTTAATGCCTGGTCTGATCCGGTTCAGCTAAAGCAGTGGTTTGCTCCCGATGGATGCAGCATCCACTATAAAAAATTAGATCTGCGTGAAGGCGGAACATTTCACTCCTGCATCAGTAACCCCGTTCATGGCGATTGCTGGTGTATGGGCACTTACATTGAAATCATCAGAGACAAGAAGATCGTTTATTCCATAGCCATCTCGAATGAGCGCGAGGAGATTGTAAACCCGACCGCCGCCGGTATGGACCCTGATTGGCCGGGAGAAACACTTGTTACCATCACTTTTAAAGCAATGGGTAGCGCAACCGAGGTCACACTGCATCAAACTGTCTCCGAAACCGTGGCGAAACGCACCGGCGCGCATCCAAGTTGGGTGCAAATGTTGGAACGTCTTCATAGAATGATCACCGATAAAATTATACAATCATGAAATTCATCCGAATAATAAAAACAGTCACCCTGCTCACGGCGATGACATTTGCCGGTTGCGGACAAAAAAACAACTCACAAAAAACAAATCAGCTTACAAATATGGATACCCTGGGATCATCTGAAAAAAAAGACACCAGCTTCCAAAGCGGCCATTTACTTGTAAACGGCATTAACATGTATTACGAGATCCATGGCACGGGGCAACCACTCGTACTTATTCATGGGGGAGGTTCAACTATTTTCACCAGCTTTAGCAGGATCATGCCGCTGTTCGCGCAGACACGGCAGGTAATTGCCGTTGAATTACAAGCCCACGGACGCACCGGTGACAGGAACAGCCCCGAAAGTTTTGAGCAGGACGCCGACGACGTGGCTGAACTACTCAAACAATTAAAAGTTAGCAAAGCGGATATTCTCGGCTTTAGCAACGGTGGCAGTACCGGCTTGCAAATTGCCATGAGGCACCCTGAAAGTGTAAACAAGGTGGTTGCCATTTCGGCCATCTATAAACGCACCGGCATGCACGACTGGTTCTGGCCCTTCATGCAAAAAGGAACATTTAAAGACATGCCTCAATTATACAAAGACGCATTTTTGAGCGTGAACCCCGACGAGCAAAAACTCCTCAACATGTACAATAAAGATTCGCAGCGCATGCTCACATTCAAAGACTGGAACGAAGACGACCTTAAAAAAATTCAGGCGCCTGTATTTGTGATTGTCAGCGACAAGGATGTGGTACGCCCTGAGCATGCCATAGAAATGATTCATCTTATGCCACAGGCAAGGTTAGCGATCCTGCCTGGAGGCCACGGGGAATTTTTTGGCGAGGCCATGTCGCCACGACCCGAAAGCAAGGTACCCGAACTGGCTGTTTCAATGATAGAGGAATTTTTAAACGAAGCCCATTAAAATAATCACTCTGTTTGATGATATTTACTTCCACCTATTTTTAAAATGCAGAGGTTGTTAACGGGATGTTTTTTTTACCATCAGGCTTGCACCTATAGACCTGATTGAAGCCACGTTGAGGGGAAATTCAAGCACGATGTGCAACAATGCCAGGAAAAACAAAGCCAGGTAGGCTTTTTCGTAGTCGAACCAAAACAAAACCACGAGGCTTGCCCACAGAATAAAAATAACCGACAACTTAAGCGCAGAAAGATTTTTGTGCCAGCCAATCAGCGAAGTCTTCGAGAACCAGTTCAGGTAATGGTAGGTGTAACAAAAAGCCAGGAACATCTGCAGCCTGATACCGGCAAATGATAACTGGTCTCCCATATTATTCACCATTAAAAGCAACTGTTGTATAAAACGAAAATTCCTTGTCGTATCAATTGCTTCAGGGGGTTCTATGCTCCTGTAAAAAGAAGGATCGATTGGGAATACCCAAATGATGAAAGGGCATAACACCAGGAGAAAAATGGCCACAAAACCCATCCTGCTTTTTGACTGAAGTGTGCCCATCAGCATAAACAAAAGCGTAAAAAGATATACATGAACAAGCGTAGGAAGAAAAAGCCCAACCAGCACATAACTAAAAAGCACATATTTGGTAATGAGTTTGGCGATAATCAGACTGGCCAGTAAAAACAACATGATAGAGCGCCAGTGCTTCAGATATAGGAGGCCGATAGAGAAAAAAAATAACGTCAATAATAAAACATCGGTTAAACCAGTTACGCTGATATTTAATCTGGTGAAAAGCGAATAACTATTTAGCCTGGAAAGCAGTGGCAGATTTAACAGAACAGGAATTGAAATTAATAGCGCGCCTCCCATAAATAACCAGATCCATTTTCTTTGTTTTACAAAAAAATTGCGTTGGTGCAGCCAATTGATCTCTGTGAGATAATGTATTGGTCCGAGCACCGCATACGAAAAAAGAAACAACCTGAAAGGCACAATCAATGCGAGGCCGAGTGACGCAATTATCAGAACTACATTGATCCTATCTACCTGGTTAGTTTTCATTTTTATTGCCGTGCCGTGTTATTCAGAACTTCTGTGTTTTAATAACCAACTGATCCTGTCGTAAGAAATAATATAATGCACCAGAACAATTCCTGCGAAAAGGAGGTACCATTTTTCAGACTTTACTGGATACAGAGCCAGGGTAGCAAGCGTAAAAATCGAAAGTTCAATTGCCAGGCGTACAAAACCAGGTGTTATCACCGGCGCGGACCCTGAGCGGCTGGGGTCGTTGGGCACGTTAAATATGCCCCAGATTGCTGCTACAACCAGCGGCAAACCCAGGGCGAGAAAAAATCTCGCGCCTCCTTCACCCTGTCGCCATCCCCATACGCCTATAATAAAAAGCGCGGATAGTTCGAGTACAAACCTGAGTATTAAGTTAAGAGGATGCGCTCCCATTTTGAGGTTGAGATTTAAATTCAGTTAAATACAAAGTGTTAACAAGCGCCTTTTTTACGTTTTAATTGCACAATTAAATTTAAGAAAAAGATTCAGATATCACCATGTATATAAT
Source organism: Bacteroidota bacterium (assembly GCA_040386615.1). GTDB lineage: Bacteria > Bacteroidota > Bacteroidia > B-17B0 > Aurantibacillaceae > Aurantibacillus. Next base: position 191,777 of record JAZKFC010000008.1, on the reverse strand, counting down.
AAATAAAGCCCGCGGAAAAATTCACGCAGGCTTTATATAAAATTAATGCTTTAAACTTAACCGGCGTTAAACGCCAGGCCGTCAGATCCAGTAAACGTCCTCAAAAACCGACCAGGGTTTTTGTTTATTGATGACCTTTACAGGTTCAGAATGTACGGTAGTTTTGTTCTCAGATTCGCGAACAGCTTTTGCCGTTTGCATCCGGGCGCTGCAGAAATGTGGCAGGCCCAGGCAGTCTTGATTCTTTAAATTTTCCATTTCCTTTGTATTTTAATGTTGTTAATAATTCCTTTGCGTACATCTACTTATCCATCTATCGAAATATATCGATGTTTTGTGTCAAAAAAAAGCAGCTTTAAAAGTGCCTGCTATTTCCGTTACAAAGGAAGGTAATAAATCGACATATTCAAAAGTATCGATCTGTTATTTGGTTTTTTTAACTTTCGTATTGGTTCAAAAATCTGATGTAGGCGCTGAGTACTTCTTTATTGATCTGGTAGCTCGCGTTTCTCCCGTCTTTCTCAGCAATCAGCAGATCGGCATCTACCAGCTGCTTCACGTGGTGCGACACTGTGGATTGTGCGAGGTCCACCATTTCAAGGATGGCAGTGCATTGCAGGCAATCGCGCTGCTTTTTAACCATCTCCATAATCTTTAAGCGGTATGGGTCCCCAAGCGCCTTTGAGATCTTTTCAACCTTCTTTAAATCAAGCTTCATAACCATGATACAAATATATCGATTTTTTTCGATGAATAAACGTTATAAAAAACAAAAAAAACCATGGGGTTTTGTCGCAAAGTCCCTTCCATATTGGCGTAATTTACCACTGTTACATTTATTTTTTTGCATTTACTTTGTCATAAGCAAAACAAACAACCATGAAAACAAATAAAACACACAAAATCATCTATTGGGTCGCTACCGGACTTATTTTTATTTTTGAAGGTGTGATGCCCGCATTAACCTCTCATACCGAGATGGCAGTTGAAGGCATTCGTCATTTAGGTTACCCTGATTATTTCAGGACCCTGCTCACCGTTTTTAAAGTAATTGGCGCGCTTGTTCTCATTATTCCATCGGTTAAAGGCAGGTACAAGGAGTGGGCATACGCAGGTTTTGGCATCGTGATGATCTCTGCCTGTGTTAGTCATGTAATTGTTGATGGTGCATCGGGACAATCCTTCTTTCCATTGATCATCTTCGCCATCCTGGCTACTTCCTATGTTTATTACCATAAGATCAATGCTACTATTGAACGTGCGGCGCTTAACTAACATTAAAAAAAACATCATGTCATTTCAGGCGTATATAAATAACATTAAAGTCAAAACAGGCAAAGGTCCCGATGACTTTAAAAAACTGGCTGAGAAAAAGGGCTTTTTACAAAAGGGCCAACTGAAACCGGCGGTAAAAGCCGGAGAGATTGTGAGCTGGCTGAAAGAAGATTTTGATCTTGGCCATGGACACGCCATGGCCATTTATGCCTTATTTAAAGGGATCAAAAACGAAAAAAGCGAATAGCGGACGCGGTGATTTTATCTGATCACGAAGGATCTGTTTTCTCTACATAATTCTTCAATGAGGTGCCGATAATTTCGTTCCATCCCATTGCGAAATTTTCTTTCGCAAGGTCAGGATTGCTGGCAGGGAAGGTTTCGATGCCGGCATGCGTTAACCTCAGCCTGGTTTTATTTCCTTCTTCAAATAGTTCGAAGGTTACCAGTGAATTGCCTTCATAACCTTCGTAACGCCAGCTGTACGCTATCCTTTTGTTTTTAATAACTTCGGTGATCCTGCAAATGTGCACATACACCTTGCCATCGGGTCCGCCGTTGAACCTGAATTCGAATCCCACTTCAGGCTTAAACTCTGCGAGATCGAAATACCATTTTTTCATGTCCTCCTTGTTGGAAATGGCTTTCCAAACAATGGCTACAGGAGCGTTGTAAATGCGCTCAATAACATAAGGTTGTTTTTCCATGTGATATATTTTTTTGTTAGGTAATTCGGTTTCTGATCTTAATTCCGGCGTTTTACCGTCTTCTTCTTTTTACGTACTGGTTTTGATTGCAGTTCATCCAGGTACAATTCCAGGGCGTCGAGTTTTCTGGCCCAGAATTTTTTATATTTTTCGAGCCAGAGTGAAATTTCACGAAGGTTTTCGAACCGGGCTTCACAATAGCGTTCCCTTCCCTGCTGGCGAATAGTGACGAGGCCGCACTCCGTTAATATTTTAATGTGTTTGGATACCGCGGGGCGGCTGATATTAAAATGTTCGGCCACCCCGTTCAAACTGAGTGATTCGGTAGCGAGCAGCCCAATAATGGCCCGCCTGTTTGGGTCGGCAATGGCCTGAAATACATCCCTTCTTGTTTCCATCTGTAACTATTTGGTTACAAATATATATGAAACTACCTGGTTACGCAAATTTTTTTTGGATCTTTTAGAATTAACTAATACAGGAAGGTTACGAAAGTAAAAACAGGCTCAAACAGTAAGTATGTAATAAACAAACACCCTGTATAGTATATTCAAACACCCAAATACAAGTGAACACCCTTAAAACTTTCACTTTTGTTTGATGCCCAAAATACACATTGGCAAAAAAATAAAAGATATCTGGAAAAAATCCAGGTTAAAGGGAACTGAGTTTGCCTCACTGATCAACAAAGACCGGCAGGTGATCTACGATATCTTTAAGCGTGAGTCGATAGATACGGAATTGCTGCAACACATCAGCAAAGTGCTTAATCATGATTTCTTCGCCTATTACTCAGCCGAACCGCAGGTGCTGAAGGATCCCACCAACAAATTTGGTTTCGCTACCAAGGAAGATTTTGAAAACCTGAAAAAGCTGGTGGAGGCTCTGGCCAAAAAAATAGATGAAAGACTCCCCGAAAAAAAACCGGCTGCCAGGAAAAAATACGGCAAAAAATAATCAGGACATTGGATATAATTTTCTTTTAAATTGGTTTAAGCCGGGTTGGAGAAACCACTGAGACACTTAGGTCAGTCAGATGCACGAAGTCGAAATTTTTGCGGGATAACTATCGTATTTGGTATTCACCTCATAACTGCCACAATTTGTTAATTATTTCACCTTTTACGGCGTAAGAAAATTTTGCGAGTTGTTTTAAATAGTGAAAAAATCCACTATTTTTATATCTGGATTTCATTTGATGGGCGTATTTCCCTTACAAAAAGATCAATAAAAAATGGCTGTTACCGGGTCAGATATACAATATGGCGTTGCTTTAAAGGAACTCCGGAAAAAGCACAAGCTGATCCAGTATACCATGGCCAGTCAGTTGGGTTTAGAAAGCCAGCAGCAGTACAGCGATCTTGAGAAAGGTAAAAAACATTTTACCGATGAGATCATCATCAGGATCTGTTCTTTTTTCAGGATCTCCATTCTTGATTTCGTGAAACAGGTACAGCGTGACACTCCGGTATACTTTTTAAGTGAAAAGGATCACAGGGAAATTACAGAGGCCGGCACCACCGAGTTGAAGTTAACCCTGTACAAAAAATTATTCCTCGAATCAAAAATCGAAAACATAGAAGCCAGTCTCAGGAATTTTCAGAATGATACTCAATTCCACAGGGCAGTGCCCGGCAAGCATAAAATTCACGTGCTCATTTAGCTACTTTGTTTTCATTCTCAGCAGATTTAGTTCTTCCTGGGTTCTCACCCACTCCCTGTAAAGTTGCTCTTTAATCTGCTTCAACTGGTAAACTTTATAGGCGCTGTCGATGATCTCCTTAAGTTTCTCGGGCACGTAAGGCTTAAGCACGTATTTAAAGATGAGTCCCCGCTGGAACGCGTCGAGAATAGCCTCGCTCTCGGCATAAGCGGTGAGCAGGATGCGGGTTTGTTGTGGATACACTTTTATGGCTTCTTCAAGTAGCTGCGTGCCGATGGTGACCGGCATTTTCTGATCGGTTATGAGCACATGAATTTCTCGCGTGCTGAGAATTATCCTGGCCTCGTCGGCCGAACCGGCGGTAAACACGTTATAATGCCTTCTGAAATTGCCTTTAAAAACCTCCAGGTTATTGCCCTCATCGTCTACATATAACACATTTGTTTTTTCCATTTCAGTAGTGGGAGTTTGCGTTGTTGTCCGCGGGACAGGACCGTTGCGGGTGAATACAAAGATAATAAAATGTATAATTATAATATACACTCTGTATTATAATACAATACCATCTTATCAAGATAAGATGTTCAAAAACGGCAATTTTGCTGCATGTCTAAAATCCACATTGGGAAAAGGATCAGAGAGGTTCTTGATAAGTCGGCTTTCACGGTTGTTGATTTCGCCAAAAGCATCAATTTGAGCCGCGACGGGGCATACAAAATTTTCGCAAAAGAATACATTGATACTGACCAGCTGAAACAGATCAGCAAAGTTCTGAAACACGACTTTTTCGGTTATTACAGTGCCGATCTGCCTGAACTAAAAGACCCTGCAAATAAATACGGTCCCCCGAGCAGGGATGAATTTGAAAGCCTGAAGCGCCTGATCGAAAGCCTTGAGAAAAAGCTGGATGAACGCTTGCCTGAAAAGAAAATTGTAAAGAAGCGGCCGGGGAAGAAGTAAACTATTTATTTGCCACCAGGTAGATCCCCACCCCAATTAACACCAACACTAAAATAAATGAAGCTGTGACCTGGTTCCCAGCCTTCCTGGAATAAGCCACATCATACTCCCGCACTCTCTTTATATAAGCCAGGTCGTTTTGCCCGTTAAAGTTGCCGATCGTGGCGCTATCCTTTACTTTCAGTTTCACGGCAATACCGCTGTAAATATGCGAACTGTATTCGCTGGGCGGGGTTTTGGAAAAAAGCACTTCCCGATTGCCGGGTTGCGTAACCATCTTTAACCCCTATCACACCGTTGGCGCCGTTCTTCATGGCTTCGTACTTTAAGTGATCAAGTAAGTTAGCGGTAGTACAATACTGGTCGCCCTTCACTTCAATAATGCCCATCTTATCATATTCAAAAGTGAGGGGTTCTCCGTCAAAAAAAACCGCAACCGGTTTGTCATTAGGATACAGGCGACTTGTATCTGGCTTTAAAAGCGTGTAATGGCGCATAATGTTATCGCCATAGGTGCTAAGGCAGGAGGTGAAGAGGCAGGCGGCGGCTACAACAATAAACGTCAGAAAGAGCCTTCTCATCATTCAAATAATCCGGGGAACATTATTATTATAGCTAAGGCCACTGGTAAGTTTTTTTAAATCGTCCGGAAACGGTATCATCGGGCCAGATGAATTTGATGATTGTGTCCTTCGCCACTTTAATCGTATCGCCATTTGGCCAAAATCTTGACGTGTATCTCACTATTTTACCATTCAATCCCACAACCGAAGACTGATCCGCGGTATACCGCAACCACCAGCGTAATTCAACCTGTATTGCTAAAAAGCTTCCATCACTATATTCAAAATCCCTGAACAGCAAAGAATCCTGCGTGGGGAAATTATCCGATGGGAAATTCCGGTTATAGCAAGTATTGGACAAATAACTCTTATTTTCAATTTTGTTATAGAATTTTGAATCTATACAAGGCCCTTGAAATGCTCTATAAGTATCTCCATAAGACACTGAGTCCCCTCTAAAACCCAACCTATTAACAAAGACTATTTTAATTCTATGACGTTTTGGGCTTTCTGCCGAGGGTTCAGATATGTCATTGATAGTATCTTTCTTACAAGATATAGTAGTGCAAAAAAAAGCTAAAAACCAGACTAAAATTTTATACATCAGTTAATTATTAATTTTTTATTTAAACAAATTTCTCCATCACTCCAAGTAAGATAATATACTCCTTTGCTTAGATATTCAATTAAATTCAATTCATAATGAATTGCGTCACCAGGTAAAGTTTGGTTAAGCACTTTCTCACCTACTGTGTTATAAACCTCAACAATTCCATGACTTACTCTTTTGCTAAACATTAGTGTAAAATTTGCATTATTCGGATTAGGAGCAATTTTCATATATATTCCCTGAATTTCTTCTGCAACAGATGTTTGGTGATTTTGCTGTTCATCTATAATAAATCCCAGAACATCTAGTGTCGGCATTAATTTATTCCCTGCACCGTTGTTTGCGCAACTATAAGTATGCGTGTTAACTATCAATGCGTTAGCTCCTGCGGCACACCCTCCAAGCGAAGGATTGAGGAATGCCCTAAATAAACCATTATTCTGGACCTGTGTTGCAAATTGTGGCTTCAAAGAAATCAATGAATATGCTTCCAAGTTTGTCTGGTTGGATGGGCTAGCAATCAAAGTGCTATTTTGAGCAGATTCTATTTTAACGCCTGCTACTACAGTATTTCCTAAGCTTGATGACACATTGTTTTGACCAATTACTTTAGGTTCCATTCCCAGCTTTTGAGCACAGGTCATTGTATATGGTGTCGTGCCACTGTTCGTAACGAATTTACCTGATGGGATCTCGTACGTTACAACATTAACAATCGGTGTTTGATCATCATTCAGATCTGTCGGCCTTAACGTTATCAATAACTTCAAATAGACGGTAGCACCACTTTGCATGGTTACAGCCGTATTTTTAAATTTGTCGATATCAATAAATTCCGTTTGAAACCGATGAAATCCAAGTGAATCATGATAGGATAATTTTAAAATATTGTCATTCAGTAAATCCTTGACATAATTTTTATAGGGTACCAGATCCTGATAAGTCGTTGATAAATTAAAAAACGTTGGAACATTTGTCGCCGGACCATTGTTTGTCAGATAATTGCAATTATTAGGTAACTGAGCAGTAGGATTGCAGCATGCTGCCGGAGGCGTCGGACCGCCACTGTAAATATTTAAAGTTGTATCATTGATAACAAAAAACAAAGCTGCTCTAGCACTTTCTATTTCAACTCCAGCGGCACCATTAAGAGCCAATTTAACGTCACCGGTTACTTTATAACTTTTAATTGTCCGCGTATTGTAAATCGCCGGACATACAGCGCTACGATGAAACGTAGTGTGCGAAGGTGTCGCGAGCAAAGTTGTTTGTGTGACACCGTTAGCAGGGGCGGAGGGATCGTTACAAAGACCTGCGGGCAAGTCGAAATCTAAAGAACAAACATAATTTCCTATTCTCTCCGGTTCTGTCCACGTTCTTACTTCTATGCTCGGAGTCTCTTGCAAAGAAACAATTCCTAACGGACAATCATAGATTGGAAGATTGGGGCAATTTACCGTTCCATTTGAGAATTTATGCGAAGTGCCAGGCAATTGTATAGAAATATTCAAAGGATTTACCGCAGTTATTATCGTTCCCGTCAATTTCATTGTTCCCTCCGAAATAGTCGGTTGAAAAAATGTCTCCGTGCTTGTACTCACTGCACTGTTGGATTTAGACATGAAAAGTTCTGCAATGGTTCCCGCAACTCCTAGTAGCCCACCAATATCCTCCGCTAACCCAGCTGCGTTTATTAGATATTGTTTCAATTTTCCATTTTGAAGGCTATTGTTAAAATTATGTAAAGAGCGAGTAAAATTATTGCAAAATTTAGCATCTGTACTGTCAACCTTTGATGCAATAGTTTGAAATCCAGATACCACTTTGCTTTTTTTGGGCGCCTTGGCGATAGCGTTTTTGCCTGTGATGAGGTTGTCTAGTAAATTTGGGTTACCTGAATTCGTTGTTGGTGCCGCAGGCTCTTTTGCGGTAGCTGACTGGGTTGAAAAACTGAAAGCGCCAGCCATTGCTATGTTCCCTGTTGTTGAAATATGGAAATCGAATTTCAGGTACTGAAAATTATCTGGACTCTTAATGGTGTTAGGATCAAAATTCACGATATATTCCGTGACTGACCACCCACCATTTGAAGCAACTGGGTTAATATAATTGAAGTGCTTTTCATTATCTGCATTACTATTATTAAGATAGTAGTCATTTGAATGTGGCCACTGATTGCTTAAAGTTAATAACGAATTATTTGTTTGCGCGCCATTGACCGAACTCCATTTTAAGACAAGACTCGCGTTGCTTCCGGTAATTTGATTACCAAAATATAAGAATACTCGGATTACACTTCTATACTTGTTATATAAAATAAAGTAAGGCATCGCACTTGTTATGGCTTGTCCGCCAGGACAACCAAAATCTTTTCCCATTAAATTCCATCCTTGTACCGGCAAATAGTCCAGTGAATTATTTATACTTACAATATCATCACTATTTGAGTTGCCGTAGAACGGGCAAGTCATAGAGGTAGTTGAACTCCCAATCTGAGCCCTCCAATTTTCTTGAGTAACATCCCACCATTGCCAATCCGGAGTGTAGGAACATGGCAGAGGCGCATTAGTACCTCCGCAAGTAGGCGTAGATTGGCCTCTAACAAAATTCGAACACAAAAAAAACACCATTACTATAATTGCATTTACAGTCTTCATCATTAAAATTTTTAAGGTTTATAAATCAGAAAACTATTTATTGTTCATTTGTTTTTTCAAATCATCTATTTCCTTTTTCAATTCTATGACATACAGCGTCAATTCCTCTATTTTCTCCATCTGTATCCGACTCAGTTCCCCCAAATTGGCACCGTTTTTCTCAACATCAGCTGCTGTTGGCACATTGGGCAAATGTTTATTTTGTTTAATGTATTTTTCAAGGCTCTCAAGGCTCTCTAATTCATAATCCTTACTAAATACATAATCGGGGAAGGTGGTTAACTGAACGTTGATCTCCTTGGCGTAAGTATAACCCGATGCTTTTACCCTGAAATTCACTTTTTGGGAAGACTGGTCATAAACATCCAGTGCATTGTCGGCTGATGCGCCTGTGTTCGTGCTGTTCAGGTTCAAATTCAGTTTGGCTGAATTAGGCGCGTTGGTCTGCGACCCCACATTGGTCTTACCGCTTACCTTAAGATCAGTACTCATGTTGGCAATACCATTGTATATTGAAAATTTATTTGCAAAAGCACCGGTTCCCTGGTTCACATAAAAGCCGCCGTTTGATGCATAATTCAAATTAAAGGAGCTGGTGGACTCAATGGTACCATTCATGTCACCAAATATTTTCATGTGCTCTATCTGGTTACTCAGGTTACTGTTGTCTGAAATATCCAAAGCCGCTGTTGGTGCTGTGTTGTCAACCCCTACGCCAACAAAACCACTGGTGGTCACAAATACCTGTTTGATGTTCGCTGACATTAATATAAAGTCTTCGCCACTACAGGTACCAATCGTGTTGTATGTTAAATAGTTATTTCCACCCTGTGACCAGGGCAATGCCGTTTGTATACAAGGACGCCCCGGAACGGTGTTGGGCAATTTACCCAGGTTGCCATCCGGATCGGCGTAAAGCAATCCATAAGACGACCCGGCAAGGCTATCAAGCTTTAAAACACCATTTGCACTCAACCTCATTAACAAACGGTTATTAGAATAAAAATTAATGGGATCAGAAGAACTCGTTCCCAATTTTAAAGTCGAACCGGCATTAAGACTTGTATTCCAGTATTGCGCTTTCACAGCTAAAAGACTAAGTACAAAACATAAAGTGTAAATAAGTTTTTTCATTTTTGGTGGTTGTTGATTTTATCCAAAATTAAAACGGCTTTGGGTTTAACCGTAAATTTATTTTTTACTTTAGAACTAATAAATTTACCTCAAAACTATCACCGCAATTTTCGTAAATCAATTTTTTGACCAGATATTTTACGGAAAAAACCCGTAAAATACTTAAACCCGAATTTTTATCATTTTATAAAATCCATTTAGATGCCATGAATCCCTTTTACAGCAATCATTTTACTTTACAAAGATTTCCCGTAAAAAATTATTTTTAAGTGATACTGTTTCATAGTGCGCAACAGGGCTTCTAAATTTGATGCGTTTTTCTACCTCTAGCGTTGTCATATGCTGCACGCCTCATTAAAATCACGAAAAGGCAAAAAATATTTTACATTATTTATACCGCAACATTCATCCCTTCAGCTCCATCAATTCTTCTTCAACCTTCAGCCGTTCCGCATTCAGTTCTTGCTTCATTTTTTCAAGTGCGTATATTTCATAAGCGGCATTTATAACTTTTCTTAAGGTCGCGGGGGCAGTTGTTTTGGAAATACACTTAAAGAAACCTGGGGTTTGAGAACTGCCAGCCGACGCCTGACTCTCCGGATCTGAAATAACCAAAAAACTGATTTGTTGCGGGTATAATTCAGAAAACGCTGCGATCGCATTTTTATCTGCTTCGCTCTCCGGTTCAGCAACTACGATTTGTATTTGGTTTGCCGTCGAAATCATTTGCGCCTCTATTACCGATGAGGCCGTAAAAACAGTATAATACTGACCGTACTCGGCCCTGAAGTCCGACAGCTGTTTTACCTGCCGGTTCACATACAATACGTTGATGTTTTTCATTGCACGCTGATTTAATTTTTTTAAATACTTTTTTGAACGGACTAAAATTAATCCTCAATCAAATATATAAAAAAATCATACAGAGTGTATTATATTAACATACACAGTAAAATAATAGAAGCGCCAAAAAAAATAAAAATTACAGGGATAAGTAAATGCCCTTTTTTTGCGAGAATGACCAATAGATCGGGATTGAACGCTCCCTGATGTGCACAAAAAAAGTGTTGGGCGGAGATTTCCGCAGTCAGATGATTTATTAATTAATTTTACTTGGTAAGAAGTTTAGTCACTTCTGCCAGCTTCGCGGTAGCAACGGCGTCGTTAGGTTTATATTTAAGCGCCTCTTCGTATAATTTTTTTGCTTCTTCGTAACGTTTCATTTTTACATAAGAATTGGCTCTTTCCATAGTAGGCTTGTATCTGTCAACAGCCATTGGTACAGGCGTTACAAAATCACTGTTACCCTGTCCCATCTTCTCCCTTTGTTCAGCTAAGGCCGCTTCGTCTTTTTTCCTTTCTTCTTTTTCCATTTCTTCCTGTATGGCTTGCCCCTTTAGATATTCTTCCCGTCTTTTCTCTTCCTCTGCCCTTTCCAGTTTTTCGGCCTCTTTACGCTTTCCTTCTTCAAAAGCCGCTTTTTCCCTGGCTTTTTCAAAATCATCTGCATCAGACTTAGCCTGACCATTCCTGCGCTTATCTGCTTCTATTTGTCGTTCACTTTTTGGTTTAATAACAATGGGCCCTTTTGTAACCGGACCTGTACTCACCGGTGGTTTTTCACTAACCACTTTTGTATTGTCGGCCGGTGCAGGAACTTCTTTTGGTTTATTTTCTATCGCGGTTTTTTCAACCACTTTTTTCTCTTCCGCTACCTTTTTTTCTTCAGCAACTTTCTTTTCTTCGGCGGCTTTAGCTACCTTTTTTTCTTCTTCAATCTTTTTTTCTTCGGCTAGTTTCTTTTCCTCTTTGCTCTTTTTTTCATCAGCCAGTTTAGCTTCTTCAGCAGCTTTTTTGTCATCGGCTGCTTTTTTCTCTTCGGCTAACTTAGCGGCTTCAGCCGCTTTCTTTTCGTCGGCAACTTTTTTCTCCTCGGCAAGCCTGGCCTCTTCCGCCGACTTCTTTTCATCTTTTGCTTTCTTCTCGTCTGCTATTTTAGCGGCTTCAGCCGCTTTCTTTTCTTCAGCGGCTCTTTTAGCATCAGATAATTTTTGTTCCTCAGCCGCCTTTTTTTCTTCGGCCTCTTTCTTTTTCGCCTGTTCAGCCTGTGCTTTGGCTAATTTCTCAGATTCTGCTTTATCGGCCGCCGCTTTGTCGGCAGCTGCTTTGGCGAGGGCGTCTTCAATGGCCTTTTTATCTGCTTTTTCCTTTGCTAACTTTGCCTCTGCTTCAGCTTTTTCCTTTGCTGCCTTTGCTTCGGCTTCCGCCTTTTTAGCTGCTTCTTCCGCGTCTTTGAGACATTTACCAACTTTAGGCAATTGGGCTACCGGGTATTGTTCGCCCGGGATCAACGTAATGGCCCTTTCGTAACAAGCCTTTGCCAAGGGACAATCTGGTTTTAACAGCGCGGCATCGCCTTCGCGGTTTGCGGTACAAAACTGCTCCACTAAAATATCTTCGGCTTCAAAGATCTTTGAAACCGTCCTTTTTCCCCTTTCAGTTTCGGCTTCGTCGTTGTCGAATTTTTTGTCCCTTTTTTTAAATTCTACCCGCAGCAGTGAGCTTTGAAGTCCCGAGTAATCAATGCCCGGCAGGGGTTTTGCCATAATAAAACCACCGATACTAAAAGTTGGTTTATAGGTTTCTATCCCGATATCCTCTGGTACTCCGGTTGTTGAGATCTCAAACTTTTTTGTGTTGCAGCCCGCGTATGACACAGCCAGTATGAACACGTCATTGGGTGGCACCAAAATCGAAAAATCCCCATTTCCCTGGCTGGTGGCTTCAGCCACAAGCGTAGTTCCCTTAAATAATTTGATACTGGCTCCCGGAAGGGCCCTGTCTTCCCTGTCGGCTTTGGTTGTGAGCTTCCAGGTGCGAAGTTCAACATTGCTTTTAATAAGCAGTTTCCAGTTTTGAGCGGTCGAAAATTGAACAAATAATAGAGCTGCCGAAACGGTAAAGTATTTTATGATCCTGTTTAAAGCTAAAAATTTTAGGTGTGATTTAAAGTCTGACCCGGATAAAGTAACCATCTTGATTTAATTTGAAGGATGAAGGTATAAAAATTTGGAAACCTTTTCAATTGAAAGGGGTTAAAATTCGATTTTTCGCCAAAATATGGCAGAATAACGACCAATTCAGGGCAATGACGTATCATTAAAGGGATACGTAACGTGCGGTCAGCACGAAAACATCTTCCTGACAGCTGATCGCATGAGTATTAAAAACCGCTTTCTAAACAACCTGTTTTTTTGTACCAAAGCCATATTGAATCTTCAGCCAACCGCACAAAAAAAGAGCCGGAGGCTAGACCGGCTCTTTAAACACAAACAACTTAACTAATAACCACTATTATTATTGTTTGTTAACTGCGCAATTTTTTATTCGGAGGATTATTTGTTCTTTTTGAGGTTTTCAGTACCCTCCCTATATCACTATACAAGAGCCGGGCTTAAAGAGTTGGGTAATTATCAGATATTTTTACCAATGCACTCCTCGAAAAAGAAAGAGCCAGTCCCCACAAGTGGGTGACCGGCTCTCACACAAACGGTACTCAAATTAACTATTGTTTGCTGATGATCAGCTTCTTTACGGCTACCTGGTTATCAGAACTCACCCGGATGAAATAAATACCTTCGGGGGTCTGGTCGAGGTTAATGTCTTTAACAAAACTACCATTAGCATTTTCAGCATTTTCCTCATAAATTAATTTCCCTACCAGGTCGTAAATGCCTATGCTGAATTTCCTATTGCCGGGCCCTGTAACGTTCAAATTAAAGAGGCCATTGCCAGGGTTTGGAAACACAATAAAATCAAAGCCGTTATTTTCATAAGCGGGGAGTGAATTAGAAAGCTCTGGTTTTAAGACATTAATGTAAACCATTGCCTGGCCTTCACTGCCGTTTTGAAGCCTGTAAATAGCGGCCGAGGTGCAGGTAGCGGCGCTGGACCCGCATGATACAGTTACCGTGAGACAAATGCTATAAGTACCGGCGGCGGAATAACTATGCGAAGAATATAAGGTGTTTGACGATGAGCCATCACCCCAGTCCCAGGTCGCGTAACTCACGTTCCATGGATAAATAGGTGTGGCATTCCAGTATTGTGGTACGCCACTTGGACTTAAATTAAATGCGGAAACCGCTATGCAGGACATTCCCGTCACATTAACTGAATAAATAACGCTGTCAGCAGCGCAGTTGCCGAGCGTATCTTTTATTACAAGTTTTACATTGTAGGCCCCATTGTACTGGTACGTGTGGTTAGTGAGGTTGCCAAAAGCATAAACCCCGTCACCAAAATTCCATTTATAAGTTGTTGAATTCCCTACACCTGAAGACGTGCTGAGAAAAGTAACGCCTCCGCCTGTGCCCACAGTATGAGCAAAACTGGCTGAAAGCGTACAGGGCACTGGCACAGAGGTAATCGTCAACGCCTTCTGGGCAACGACACTACAGGTTGGACTGTTGGTAACCGTTAAAGTCACTGTCCAAAGACCATTCGCCGTGTAGGTATAAACCGGGGAAGGTGTTGTTGAAGTAATCCCATTCGCGAATTTCCAAAGGTACGAGGTGCTTATATTTGTTCCGGTGGACTGGCTTGAGAAATTCACTACCCCTCCGGCACCCGTTTGCGGTATAATGGTTGTACTGATCGCGCAGGGAATGGCCACGTTAACCGTAACATTTTGTGTGATACTGTCTTTACAGGTAACACTGAAATTATTATTGACCACTAATGTTATGGAATAACTGCCGCTGCTTGTGTACACGTGGTTCGTATTCTGACTCACTGAATTTGGTGAGCCATCGCCGAATTTCCAGGTGTAGGAAGTTCCCCCGTGGGTTCCCTGGGAAGTATTGTTAAGGGTTACCGAACTCGCGTTAGGGCCTACGATTGAAAAAGAAGGATTAATGCTGCAAGGCACCGTAAGTGTTTTTGTGATTGCATCCACGCATGGACTTACGACGTTAGTTGTCACCAAAGTTGGAGAAAAAATTCCCGGAATGGAATAGCTGTGCACAGGTGTGGCGCCACTTCCATTGGGGAAAGTCCCATCACCCCAGATCCAGGTATAACCGACACTCGCATTGGTACCGGTGGAGGTGGCTGTGAAACCAACCGCGCCGGATGTCTGAGTTACCGTGCCAACCGTGAATTGGGAAGTAAGGCCGCAGGTCGTATTGGGAATAGCGAAGGTGGCTGACATGCTCGGACAGCAATTGGGGCCGTTGTTCGTTGAAGTCACAGAGTAAGTTGTTCCCTTGCAAAGGCCGCCTGTAACAGCGCCCGTGGTGAGATTGGACCAGATAAAACCCGGGGGGGTGCAGAAACCAACACCCGAAACAGTAGCCGTGCCATTGCAGGCGTTAATAGGATTGGGCATGGTATAATTCACGCTCATAGAACAAACACTGTTAACTATGACAGTTGTTGGCACCGTACAAGTGGCGAAAGGAACACTGGTACTGAATGAAAGCACCACCACATAGGAGCCGTTGGTTGTATAGGTTGCCATCGCATTACTTCCGGATCCTGTAGTATTGTTACCAAAATTCCAGTTGTAGACCGCTGTGGCATTGGTTGGTGAAGTAACAGCAGTAAAAAATACATTACCGTTGGCGCCCACCGAATAACTTACCGCCGTACAGGTCTGCGCATGTGCCATTCTTGAACCGGTTAGCAGGTAAAGTAAAAAAATCAAAGTGCTATAATTTCTTATTCTTTTCATTTCCTTTATTTAAACAATTATTGATAAGCAACGGCAAAAACCGCTTCAGCGTTATCTATGAGCATTGATTGTGTGCCATAGTACACAGTGGCCCTGAACCTAACATGTATTTTTTTTGTCTTTTGCTGGTTTTCGTTGTTTTCATAATTTTCAACCGACAAGATCTCAAAATAATTCGAAGAAGGTTGTAAAGAACTATTGGAAGTATAAACAGTTCCGCTGGCATCCACCCAGCTAATTTCAACTCCTTTTAAATTCAGGTAAGCCGGTGAGTTGGTGACGGTGCTCACACTGGCAACAGAATAATTGGTGGCGCAGGAAGAAGCATCGTTCATGGTAACCACGTTGTAACGCGCTGTAATTACCTTGTTGTTGGCGTCTGTCACCTGCAGGGTAACAGGATAAGCGCCATGGTTGGTGTAAGAATGCGATGGCGCTGATAAAGAACTGCGGGGCGTACCATCACCAAAATCCCAGAGATAAGAAACAGGAGTAAATCCAACAGGAATTTGAGAAAACTGTATTGTTTTTACACCTAGGTTCGCCGCGGTGATAAACGTTCGGGCAGAATTACTTAAAGGCCCTATTTTTTGTTCATTACAAATGGTGGAAACGCATGAATTAGCTCCGGTCACACTTAAACACACATTGTAAGTGCCGCTTTTTGCATAGGTATGTGTTGGGTTGGCTTGTGTAGAAGTATTCCCATCTCCAAAGTCCCACTGGAAACCCGCCGCCGGCCTGTTATAGCTGGATGCAAACTCCACTGAATATGGGCTTTTATCACCGGCAATAAATGGGTAAAATCCTTTTTGAAGAGAAGAATCTATCACCGCGCCTGCGCCAGATGAAGAGACGCGGAAATCGTTGATTTTAATGCGGAGCGCGGGGCAGCTTGAGCAATTGACTTTCCTCAGATCCCCTAAAAAATTATATACACCATTCACATCCTGCCCATAAGCAGAATACATGTAATAATCGTCGTTACCCGCGGCGAAAGACACCGGGTTGCTGTTCACGTCGCCCTTGAAATAAAACACCACCTCGTTCTCAGCGGCGGATACCGGATAGTTTTTCTTTTTACAGGAAAAACCAAGCCCGACAAGGAACAAAATAATATAAAAATGTATCGCTCTCATTTTATCTCTTGAATATATTATAAATTAATGTGAATTTCATGCCTGTATTGCGCTCAAAGTGTTTTGACGCGAAAAAAGTATTATCCTTTATGTCTGACAAGCCGAAGAAAAACTCAGCGTTGGCAGAAAGATCCGCGTAAATTTTTCTTCTGTAAAACACCGACACCTGCGAATCATAACTGTTAAAGCCCTGCGCGTATCCTTTTGTTTCAGAGGTTCTGTGATCGCTGGTTTCGTTCAGCTTCTGGGTATAGTTCTCTACTTTACTGTTCACGGTTAACAGGTAACCAAATGAATAACCGGCGCCAAAAGTATTCTTACTGTTTAACGCGTAAGTCACCCGCAACGGGGCATAGAGGTAATGAATTTTAACCGGCGTGATCACAGTCATGGCGCTTACATTGCCAAAACTGTAACGTTTTTGTTCGGTTTGGTTGCTGTAATTGCCAAGATTGCCAACAGTAGTGTAATGCGCGCCAAGCGACACACCGATCTTGCTGGTGACAACTCTCAGATAGTTGAGCCCAATAACAGGATTCACGCCATTGGCATCCTTACCCTTGTCATCTTTCCATGCAAGGTGATAATTGAGTCCGCCTTCAACAGAAAAAATATTCTTTGGAGATTCATCTGTTTTTTTCTGAGTGGTGTCTGGTTTGACCACGGCCACCGGCACTTCTGCTTTTGTTTCAGGAGTAGGGTCCGTTGTAGGTGTTGCAGCTACCGGGCTACCTACCGGGGTTTCAGGACTGAACTCCGGAGCTGGGGTATTTTCGGGAGTTTTTACTGACGACTCGGGCGTGCCTGCAACTGTTTCAGGTTGTTTAATTTCAGGTATTGGATTTAAAACCACTTCCGGCTTTGCAGTGGGCGCCGCCTCTGTTTTATTTTTAGAATTTGCTCTTTTGATCGTGGCCGCGGAGTTGCCACCAGTCACAACATTCTGAGAAGCAGCATTGCCCCTGTCGTTTGCTGAAGGGGCATTATCTCCGGTATTTGTTTTTGGTTTTTTCTTCAGGGCCACTTGAGCCGTTGTGGCTTTAGTTTGAGCAGTTGCAACGGCGTTATTCGTATTTATTGTATTTCGGGCCGTAGCGGATGGTTGACCTGTATTTTGATCGCTTTGTTCTGATCTGGCAGCCCGCGTCTCATTCATCTTTATTTTATTGTCCTCAGTTCTTATTTTTTCTCCCGAGCGTGGCTTGCCTGTGGCCATGTTGGTGCCCACAGAAGGATTATTTTTACCGGTTTCGCCATTCAGTTCTTTTTCTTTCAAAGATGCCGGTTCAGCAGCTAACCGCGTGCCTTTTTCCAAACCGGCGGCTGTTGTCGTTTTATCAGAGCCAACTGCAGGTTCGGTAGTGGATTGAATTGCCAGGTCTTGCGCGGCGGGATTTAAAGCCGTATCAAAGAAATGAAAACAAACACCACCTGAAATAAAAATACCAATGCATAACAAAATAAAAGGAACGATCCTTTTTTTCCGTCCACGCGACGCATCTATCAAATCGCTGGCTTTCTCCCAGTTCTCAGGGTTAAAAGGAAATTCCTTTGCCTCGAGCTTTTGCTTTAGTAAGTCCTTAAATTTTTCTTCGCTACTCATGGTTTAGCTATTATTACTGGTAATTCAATATTCTCAAGCATTTTTTTCAATTTTTCCCTCGCCGCGTTCAAATGCCATTTCGACGTTCCTTCACTTATATCCAACATCTCTGAAATCTCTTTGTGTTTAAAACCGTCGATAAAATACAAATTGAACACTTGCTGACTTGCAGGGGGAAGCCTGGCGATCAATTCGTAAATCTGATCAGCATCTATCTTGGTGATCGCGGTGTTAATATCCGCGAACTCGTCGGTTTCATACAATTCCTCCACATAGAGAACTGTTTCATGATGTTTTTTTTCCTTTTTATACTCATTAATCAGCGTATTGATCATCACTTTGCGGGCCCAGGCTTTAAAAGGCAATTCGGTGTTGTAGGTTTTTAAATTGGTAAGGATCTTTAAAAAACCGATGTTAAGTACCTCGTTTGCCTTATCTGCGTTTCGCGTGTAGCGGATGCAAATACTCATCAAATAACTATAAGTCACTTTATACAATTCATATTCAGCCCTACGGTCACGATCAATACAATCGCTAATCAGTTTTTGCTGAATGTTCATAACAGGGGTATAAAGTTTCTCTCTATTCTATACAAGGTAATATGAAAAAGAGTTGGGTGCATTTGTAATAATAAATGTATTATAAATTGCCTTAAAAACAGAAGTTTACGCCCTTTGATTAATGTTAAATATATTGGTTAAAACACTGTAATACAGCAATAAAGAAATATTTTTAACAGGTGCGGTCACCTTTGTTTGGCGTTTTTAGTTCACTAATTGTAACCGCCTCTTCAATCAATCTGCCAAAAAAATAAAAAACTTGGTACTATTTTTGAGATCAGATTTGAAATTAATTCTTAATTATTTAATAAATCTAAAAGGTTAACAGTTATGGAAAAGAAACTAGCACACAGAATTAAGGAGCTAAGATCCCACTACAACATGGGTATTAAAGAGTTTGGCGTTCGCTGCGGCCTCTCGCATGTTGCCATTTTTCATTTGGAAAACGGCAGAACCGTTAAACCTCAGAAATCTTCGCTACAGCGCATCATTAACGTGTTTGGCACCACCAATGAGTGGATGCTTCATGGCATAGGCGACATGCTGCCCAACGGGATCAAAGATCTTGAAGTCGAAAAAGAAGCTGTTAGTTTTTGGAAGGACGAAGCTTACCTGGAATTAAAAAGTAAAAATCTGCTGCTTGAAAAAGAAGTTGAAAGACTGTGGCAGATGGTAAGCCATTTTACAAGTGGCATCAAACCAAATTTTCACCGTACACTCGAAAATTAATTATTTTTCATCATGTTGTAGATCACCCGCGAATGGGGTGTTCTGTACGTTTTGGTAAATACCCGCCGCATTTCGAGTAACTGTTCGGGACCGGTGGTAAAAATATCCAGGTTGTGGCGTTCTGTTTGTTCGTCACGAAAAAGTTTTACCAGGATCTGGTAGTGCCTAAAAGAAACGCCGTCGCGGCGACTGATATCAAAATCTCTGTTTTCCGTGCCTTTAATCATAACCGTTGGTTTTTAGCGAATAACTTGTCGAGTTCTTTAAAATTTTCTTTTTCCTCTGCCATTTTATTTTTTATGAAATCTATGCTTTCATAAATGGCATCGGTTGAAACTACAATAAATGAATTTTCTCTCGCATGATCGATGGCATATTGTATGGCTTCGGTTTCATCTGAGATGACCAAAACTGGTGCGTTGGGGTTTTTTATCCTGATCCCTTCCAACAACAGCCTGGTTACCTCACTTTCAGGTCTTCCTCTCATATCCTTGTCATGACGGATAATTATTTCATCAAACATCTGTCCCGATAAAATACCAAGATTCCTGATGTCTTCGTCCCTGCGGTCGCCCACACCGGTAATGATACCCACTTTAACGGCCGCGTTCACTTTTTTCATAAAAGCGCCCAGTTCTTCAAAGCCACCAGTATTGTGCGCGTAGTCTACCATCAATTCAAAATTTCTGAATTTAAAAATGTTCATCCTGCCGGGTGTTTGTTCAGGCGATGGAATAAACGTTTGTAGCGCCCTGCGTATGTCTTCTATTTTAAAATTCTGGATAATTGCCGCTAGTACCGAAGGCAAAATGTTCTTTATCATGCACTCCGCTTTTCCATCAATGGTTAAAGGGATATTTTCAACGCGGGCCACCCTTATTTTCCAGCTGCCTTTGCAGATGGTAAGGTATCCTTTCTCAATTACAGCTGCCAGTCCACCTTTGTCGCAGTGTTTTTTAACCCGCGGATTAGCCGCATCCATGCTGAATAAAGCAATGTTGCAATACAGGTCTTCAGCCATTTCAAAGACCAGATCATCATCGGCGTTTAAAATCGCGTATCCATGATCAAAAGTACTGTTTGGCACAACTGCTTTTACCTGTGCCATTTCAGCAAGGGTTTTAATGCCTTTTAATCCCAGATGATCTTCAGAAATATTTGTTACGATGCTGATATTGCAATGGTCAAATCCAAGGCCCGATCTTAAGATCCCGCCTCTTGCACACTCCAGCACAGCGAAATCAACAGTGGGGTCGGTGAGAATTGTGGCCGCGCTCTGGCTCCCGGTGCAATCGCCATGATTGATCATATGGTCCTGGATATAAATACCTTCGGTGGTTGTGTAACCCACCTTGTGACCGGCAGTTTTTGCCATGTGAGCAATGAGGCGCGTGGTGGTGGTCTTGCCATTAGTGCCTGTAACCGCTACTATCGGAATACGCGAAGGCTTGTTATCCGGGAACAACATGTCAATCACCGGCTCGGCAACGTTTCGTGCCATTCCTTTTGATGGGCTCAGATGCATCCTGAAACCGGGGCAGGCGTTCACCTCGACAATGCCACCATTTTCGGGTGTTAGCGGCACGCTTACATCTTTTGCCACCACATCAATTCCGCAAATGTCAAGATTCATGAGCCTGGCAATTCGCTCGGCCATAAAAACATTATAGGGATGCACCTCGTCGGTAAGATCGGTGGAGGTGCCTCCGGTACTCAGGTTCGCTGTGTCTTTCAGGTATAAAATCTCTCCCAGCGGCACCACCGATTCCAAAGAAAGATTTTTATTTCTGAGCACATTTTCTGTAACGCTGTCTATTTTTATCGTGGTAAGTATTTTTTCATGTCCTTCGCCGCGGTTGGTATCCAGGTTGGTTATTTCTATGAGCGTTCTTACGGTTGATACGCCGTCGCCCATCACCATTGCCGGCGTTCTCTTTGCAACAGCCACAAGTTTATAGTTGATCACCAAAAATCTAAAATCTTCGCCGCTGATATATTTTTCAATAACGAGTTCCCTTGATATGGTTTTTGCAAGTTTGAACGCTTCCAGCGCCTGCTCTATTGAACGGATGTTCGTTGTAATTCCGCGACCGTGATTGCCATCCACTGGTTTAATCACCAGAGGAAATTCAATCGCGTCGATGGCCTCCATGAGTTCGCTCTCGTTGTAGATGGCCATGCCCTCGGGCACAGGAATATAGGCCTTCGCTAAAAGTCGTTTTGTCTCTTCCTTGTCACTGGCTGTCTCAACTCCCCAATTACTGGTATTTGAAGTCATTGAGGCCCTGATCATTTTTTGATTGGCGCCATGTCCAAATAAAACCATCGACCCATTCTCGAGGCTGCGGTATGGAATATTTCTCTTTTTTGCTTCGTTAATGATAGATTGCGTACTTGGCCCAAAACATTTTCTGGTGTGAATCTTTTTTAAATGGTTTACATCGTCTGTTACATCAAAGTCCTCTCCGCTAATTAACTTTTCCGCAATGCTCACAGCCGCTTCCGCGGCATACACCCCGGCTTCTTCAAGTTCATAGGTAAAAATAACCGTATAAATACCCTCCTCTCCCGTGGAGCGGGTCCTGCCGAAGCCACATTCCATTCCTGCCAGCGTTTGTAGTTCCAGTGCAATGTGTTCAATTACATGACCCATCCAGGTACCTTCCTCAACTCTTTCGAAAAACCCGCCTTCATGATCTTCAGAACAACGGTGACTAAACAATGAAGGTAAACGCAATTTTATACGCTCCAAAAATCCAGGCACCTTGTTCGTGGGAAAGGTTTCCATTTCCCCGAGATCGATTTTTAAAACAATAAGTTGGTGACGGTAATTTGACCAGAAGTTAGGTCCTTTCATGGTTTTAATTTCCAGAACTTTCATAAGTGAGTTTTTCTAACAGGTATTTTGGTCGAAAATCGTGCCAAAGGCGCACTGCCCGTCATTAGATTGATTTTTAGCGAAATGCAAACAGGCCAAGGAAATTCCCACCGGCGTCAACGTTGGATTGTGGAATAATTTCCATATTAGCCATTAAGATATTTTTGCAATTCACTTTCAATTTTGCCACAAGCTATAAACATCGGTTTTTCATCAATCTGTATGTTAATTGACGATTCGCTCATCGTATAACTGCCGTTTACTGCGCCAATTGGGGTTGACAAATTAAAAGAACCTGAGCCTGCATCGCCGTTAAAGTTTCCATTTGCTTTGCTGATGGCCTCGGCGGCTTTTTCAACCAGGGCCTCCGGACTTCCTGAAAACGCGATTGAAAAATTACATTTCGACATGGTGTTGATTTTAAAATTTGTTAGTGTTTAATTCTTAAAATAGTAAAGGGTAGTTTTTTTATTTATTGATTTTCAGAAATATTCTTATCCTGGTGTAGTTCCGCCATATTTTCACTTGTCAACTCTCTCCCGTTAATCATTGCAGACAACAACGCTTCTGTTTTTTTGATGATCGACTTTCGCGCCCAATTATTTTTACATTTTTTTATTCAATACAAATGCCAAAATAACTTTGTGTAATCACTCTGCGTGCCCAGATTTCAACAGTTGTTGGGCAGTTATTTCCTCATAACGGGATGAGGCTGCACTGGGAATTTTTAACATAAATACTTAAAAAGGAACCTCTGCCAGTATTGTCACGAGCGTGTTTCACCCCTATATACGTGCGTAAAACACGCAAAAATCATATTGTGGTATCAATATTTTTTAACCCTATAAACTAATCCTAGATTAAAGAAATCATGAAAAAAATACTACTTCTTTTTGCGTGTTGTTTTATCGCGATCCATACGTTTTCACAAACAGATGAAAAAAAATGGAACCTCGGCCTCCACGGAGGCCTTATGCAATATAGCGGCGACCTTGGCAGGGGCTTCTATAAAACAGACCAGGCAGCCTATGGTTTCGCCGGTGTTTCTTTTTCGCGTTACCTTGGAAGGCACTTCGACGCCTCCTTATTTTTTACAAGAGGCGAATTCGGCTATATACAACGCAACCAGCCGTTAAACGAACTTGGAAATCCGAATAGCTTTTTGGTGCGCACCAACACCGCGAATCTTATCGCGCGGTTTTATTTTACAACACCTAATACTATTTTAAGGCCTTACATCTTCGCGGGTGCCGGTACCATCTGGTACGAAGCTGTGTATAATATTAAACACGAACGCTTCGAGTTTTCTGTACCAACCTTTGGTGGTGGCTTAAACATAAGAATGGGAGATGTAGTGTCGCTTAATTTACAGGAATCATTTTTATACACCAGTACCGACAATATCGACTATAAAAATGCTGGAAGTGATAACGACATGATCTTGTTTCACACAGCGGGTCTTACATTTAACATGGGCAAAAAACATGATGAAGACAAAGACGGCGTGGTTGACAAAAACGATAAATGCCCTGCTACACCTGTTGGCGCAGCAGTTGACAAAACCGGCTGCCCAGTCGATAGCGATGGTGATGGCGTTGCCGATTACCTGGACAGCTGCCCGCAAATATCAGGTATTGCTTCATTAGCTGGTTGCCCTGACAAAGACATGGATGGCATTACTGATAAAGAAGACCGTTGTCCTGATGTTGTTGGACCAAAAGAACTCAAAGGTTGTCCTGATTCCGACAAAGATGGTATTGTTGATACCGACGATAAATGTCCGGGTACCAAAGCAGGTTACAAGGTTGACGCTGCCGGTTGTACATACGATAACGATAAAGATGGTATCATGAACGAAGAAGACCGTTGCCCTGATCTTGCAGGCAGTTTAAGCCTTAAAGGTTGTCCCGACAAAGATGTGGATGGCGTGTCTGACCTTGATGATCTTTGCCCTGCTATTAAAGGAACTATTGAAAATAAAGGCTGTCCTGAAATGGCAAAAGAAGATATATTGAGGATCACCCTGATTGCCAGCAAAATTTATTTTGAGACCAACAGTGCTAAACTCAAATTGATCTCTAATACACAGCTGGATGACCTTTCAGAAATCCTTAAAAAATACGACGGTGTTAACCTGACCATTGAAGGACATACCGACAGTGATGCTGACGACGCTTACAATCAAACCCTTTCACAAAAAAGAACAGAGTCTGTAAGAGACTACCTGGTTTCAAAAGGGATTGACGCCAGCCGTTTAACAGCTATAGGATATGGCGAAACAAGGCCGATCGCTGATAATAAAACCGCTGCCGGCAAAGCTAAAAACCGCAGGGTAGAGTTGAAAACTTCATACTAAAAAAATGTTAAATAAAATGGGGTTTTGTGTGAACAAGACCCCATTTTTTATAAAACGAAGTGGCATCACATTCGCATTGCAACAACTAATAAAATATATATAAACTAAAAACAACGAAAAATGAAAAAAAAACTACCGAACTTAAAAACAATGGTGATGATCCTGGCGGTTCTGTTCTCTGGAGCAGCAAACGCTTTTACTGCCGTAACTTCAGGAAACTGGAGTAGTGCAGCCACCTGGGGAGGAGTAGCTCCCGGACCAAATGTAGTAGCTGCAGACATTATCATCCCTGTCGGAATTACCGTTACGCTTGATACAGATGTAACATTTACCGGCCTGGCCAATACCTTTAGTGTAGCGGGTACACTGAGCAGCTCAACAAACAATAAATTAACCATAACACAAGGCGCGCTGGTTGGCACTGGTAACATCGCTATCCGCAAAATTGTGTTTTCAGGTGTAACTACTACCGCCTTTTCGGGAACAATTGCTGTAAACGAAATGGTGAATTCAATTGCCGCGTTAGGCTTTGTAGGTACCGCAAACATTGGCGATTCCCTGATCCTTGACGCCGGTAGCCTTACATTGAACAACAATGGTAGCCTGTCTTTATTGTCAGGATCTACCGTTAAAGTCAACAACGGAACATTAGGTGTTAGTGGCAGCGGTATGTTGAACACTTCCAACAACTATAACGTAATTTATGTTGGATCTTCAAAAACTGCGGGTATTGAATTAAACGGTTCAACGCTGCAAAAATTAACTGTAAAACTGAACAACAACGCACAGAGCGTAACACTTACCGGAACTACTACCGTTAACAACGCTCTGAATGTGACCACGGGAATGTTAAACTTCTCAGGAAGCAAACTGATCCTTAAAGGTGACCTCATCATGGGAACTGGCGCTTCGTTAACAAGTAACGCTACATCCGATCTCATTATCGAAGGTACAGGTGCGCTTACCAGTAATTTAATGTTTTCTGCAGGTTCTTCTATTCATAACCTTACAGTTAACCGTGCTACAACAGTTAAACTATCATCTGCCCAGAACATTTCAGGCACTTTAAATTTACTGATAGGCACTTTAAGCCTTGAGTCGGGTGGATCAGCTACTATGAACTCAGGTTCTATGGTGCATGTAGAAGGCGGTAACATTTCTTCCAACACCGGAACTTTTACAGGAACCAGTTCTTACAACGTTGAATACATCGGAACTTCAAGTTCTGCGGGCGGATTGGAACTTAGCGGAAGCGGTTTGAACAATGTGACTGTGAATCTTACAGGTTCTGGTGCGGTTGTAACTCTTAATAACAACGTTGTTGTTGGAGGTAATTTAAATATGATGAGCGGCCAGATGAACCTGAACGCAAGAACAATCACCCTGAACGGAACCTTACTGCAAAACATGAATTCTTCATTCATTGGTAATCCAAGTTCAGAAGTGAATTTAAACCTCACTTCTGCTACAGGATCAACACTTTATTTTAATAACAGCACGGCTGCCAACAATACCATTTCTAAATTGCGTTTGAATGTGGCCGGCGCAGGAGCTGTAGCTCTGGGATCGGCTTTAATGATCAAGGACGAACTGGCCTTTACCTCTGGTAAACTCCTCATCGACAACGGCGACCTTACTATCGCGTCAGGTGGTACCATTACAGGCTACAACGAAACACGTTACGTTGCAACGACCGGTACAGGTTTCGGCAGGTTAAAAATGAATGTGGCCGCAGGCGGATCATTTGTTACTTTCCCGGTAGGAACTTTAGCCAATTACTCTCCGGCACATATCCAGCAGGCATCTGCAGCAACATCGGGTAACATCATGGTAAAAGCAATGAATGACGTGTTAACCGCGGGTTACTCAGGATTTTCGGCTGGTTCAATGCCAGTTGTTCACAGAACATGGTTTATCGACGCTGAAACAGGAGTGACTGTAAACATGAACTTAAAACTGGGATGGGTTGCTGCCGCTGAAGTAAATAGCTTTAACCGTAACAGCGCAATGATCAGGCATTATACAAATAACGCTTGGGACACCTATACTTCAGGAGCCGCTACTGCGGGTGCAAACACAACTTTTGAACTCACACGTACAGGCATTACATCTTTAAGCCCGTTCGCGGTTGCTGATAACACTGCTCCTTTAAAAGTAGGTGAGATCTCAAACACTGTGGCATTCGAAATGTTCCCTAACCCGGCAAAAGACGTTATCGTTTTAAAAGTGCCTTCTTCATCTGACGCATACAAATTCGAAGTAATAGACATTACCGGAAAAACGATCAGCACTAACCTGCAATCAGGAAACGCATTTAAATTAAATGTTTCTGATCTTCAGCCAGGATGCTATTTCATCAAAACCACCAACACTACCGACAACAGCACTGGTGTTAAACGTTTTATCAAAGAATAAAATTTGCTTTCAAAATTAAAAACCTCCCAATGGGAGGTTTTTTTTTAAAAATAAACATCGTGTTTAAATACGCGCGCCAACCAGTTTGTTAAGCAGCATTTAAAATAAGATGCAGGCCTGGTCACATAAAAAAACTCTGAAATTCGATCTCCGGATCATCTTTAACAAAAGGGTGGTTCTGGGGATCGTTTTACTTTTGTTTTTTAGTTCCGCTGTGGCGCAGGAAAAGGACTCACTGCGTTTTTATAAAAAACTCAAAAAATTCGCTTACCGGCATAAATACAGTACCATGGCTTACGACGCTGTATTTGTTGATCCGGAACCAAAGGAATATCCAAAGCAGCCGGCTTCCTGCGAAGAAAAAATAGTAAACCCCTATCTGAAATACTCGAACCGCATTATCCGGTATGTGAACATCGAAGTGTACGACCCATTCGGTTATTCGGTAACAGATACCGTCCGTAAAAAAATAAATAACTCGCAGAAAATCGGAAACAACCTGCACATTAAAACACGGAAGTTCATTATCCATAATCGCCTGTTGTTTGAAGACAATGAACCTTTAAACGCTTTAAAACTAAGCGAATCAGAAAGGATCCTGAGAGAAGCGGTGTTTGTAAACGACGCCAGGATCTTTGTAACCGAAACGCCAAGCGAAGACAGTGTTGACGTGAACGTGATCGTGCACGACAAATGGCCCATCACCATTCCTCTTGCCGCCAGCGATATCGACGCCAGCGCTAAATTCAGGAACCAGAATCTCTTCGGCTGGGGACAACAGTTTCAACAATTTGTTGGTTACAAAAGATCAGGTCAGTACGAGTACAGCGGGTATTACAATATCTCGAACATTGATAACACATTTATATCATCAAACCTTTCTTATCAAACTACCATAGATGGCACCAGAACCTCCCTGGTTTTCGACAGGCCGTTTTATTCTCCCCTGGCCAAATGGGCGGGTGGCGCGCAGGTGACCCAGTCGTGGCTCAAATACAATTATTTTGACACCAGTGAAGGCGTTGGAAAAAGTACTTCGCTGAACAGTATTTATTATGATGCCTGGGCCGGCAAAAATATAAAATTAAGCAAGGACACCAGCTTATTTAATCAAAGCACAAATTTTGTTGTGGGCGGAAGATATTACCAGAATATTTACCAGCACCGACCCGCTTTGGAAGTGGATGGCGGCATCAGGAACTATTCGGCCTTTGTAGGCAATGTTGGATTTTCTATCCAGCAATTTTATAAAGACAAATACATATACAGGTTTGGCGCCAACGAAGACGTGCCCCAGGGCCTGATTGTACAGTTGATTTACGGCGGACTGAAAAGAGAATTACTAAAACTGAGGTATTATCTCGGCGCTGAAATTGCCAGGGCCAAACATTTTGATTTTGGATACCTCTCAACCACCTTTGCCTACGGTGTTTTTTTTAACAAACAGGTACCCAACGATGTTACTGTTAGCTACAAGATCAACTATTTCAGCAACCTTTTACGAAAAGGCCGGTGGTACTTCAGGGAGTTTATAAGCTATAACGTGCTGCACGGCGAAAATAAACTGGCAGGTGAAAAAATAACGCTTTCTTCAGAAGATTTATATGGGTTTAGTCCGGGGCCCAACCTGCTTGGGAACACCAAAATGGTGCTTAATTCCGAAACGGTGGCTTACATGCCCTATAACATCATTGGCTTCAGAATGGCGCCGGTATTAATGGTCGGCGTGGGTGTTCTTGGCGATCCACAGAACCGTATCCGGAAAAGCAGGCTTTTTCAGGGATACTCCCTTGGCATTTTATTCAGAAATGAAAATCTCCTGAGCAGTACCTTCCAGGTTTCGTTCGGTTTATATCCTTTTTTTCCCGACGGACAGGCTTATGTTTTAAAATATAATCCCATCACCAGTTTCACTTTAAGGGTAAGAGCGTTCAGCGTTTCAAGGCCTGAATTCATCCCGTATTAAAATGTGGTAATAATTCCTCATTCATACTGTTTTTTTCCACAAAAGTGCCGTTTTCAGGGCGTCTCGGGCTGGCACCAAGTTGTAATATGTTTAAGTAATAAAAATTAAACATTAACATAGTTGCCAGGATTTCATCGGATAGTGTTTCACATTATCTCAAGTGGGTTGAAAAAATGAAAGTTCTACAACAATGTTTATAAAAAAGGGCGATGCTTGCATCGCCTTTTTTTTGTGCCCGGTTTTTTATGATCAATCATCTTTTAGTGGCTGGCGTTTTTAACGTTGATGAGATTGTATTTGATGGCATAAAGAACCAGCCCGGCCATATTTTTTACTCCCGTTTTCGCGAGAATAGCTACCCTGTGGTTTTCAACCGTTCGGGTACTGAGCTGAAAAAAATCGGCAATTTCCTTGTTGGTTTTTTGCTCGCAGATCAACTGTATGATTTCTATTTCACGCTCGGTAAGACCAGGAGTTTTTGGTGATAATTCGGAAAGATGATTTTTTCTTTGAGAACCTCGCACAATGGCTTTCAGAATTTGTTCGTTCACGTACATGCCGTCGTTCATCACCGAAGTAATAGCGTCCATTACCGTCTCAACAGTCTTGTCTTTTGCCAGGAAACCGTTGGCACCTTTGTTAAGGAGGTCAAAAATAAATTCCTCTTCATTGTGCATGGTTAGAATAATGATTTTGACCGCCGGATATTCCTCCTGGAGAAACACTGTGGTCTGTATCCCATTCATTTCGGGCATTTGCAGATCGAGCAACAATACATCAGGCAGATTATTTTTTCCGTTCTTGCTCCTGTGTGCAGTGGCATCGAGTTGCTCAAGCAGATCGCGCCCGTTCGACGCCTCTAAAACAACTTTAACTTCATCAAAATTTCCCAACAACGACACCATGCCCGACCTGAACAAGAGGTGGTCGTCTACCACACCTACATTAATAACACGGTCAAATTTTTTTATACTATCAGTATTGTCTGTCATTGGTGGAAAATAAGTAAAGTGGGTATAATTGCTAAGATATGAATTTACTAAATAGTTGTATGTGTATTCCTTAAGAGGAGCCTGCTTTTTTCAATTGAAATTTGAGGGCAGTGATTTCAACATCCCGGTTACGTTCTGGAGTTTTTGGCGTCGGGTCTAAAAATCTAAAATTTTAACAAAAATATACCGAATTGATTTACAGTAGATTGTAAAAATTTTAACATATCTCAATAGGTATTTATACTCATTGATACAAAGTAATAAATGTTCTTATTTAGTCGTTACAGTTTATGATAATGAGTTTTAACTAAGAACATTTATGTATCAAACAGAATTACAAATCGAAAAAATTGAGATCAACTCACAGGAAAATGTCCGCAAATGGTGTACGCTCTTCAACTGCAAGGAAGAAGATCTGCTATTCGCGATCAGTGTTACAGGAAATTCATTGAAAGCGGTGCACGACTATCTGGTTATCACCCGCAACAAAAACTAAACACAATAATAACAGTTATGGAAAAGAATGTACGATTAATTTACCTCGGCAGGATCAAGAAGATCAGGGCCGCTGTTAGAAAAGCCAACGAAATTTTAAGTGATCCTGAATTTTACGAGCAGATTAAAGGATACCGTAAATTTAACTACACAGATCTCACACCCGATGAGATTGCCAGCCAGATGCAGGAAAACAACAATGAAATAATTGTGAATGTAAGTTTTTTCTCATTTTTCTTACCGGCGTACACCAATTCAGGCAACAAAATTGTTCTTAGCTTCTGGAATTTCAGTAAAGACCTGCCAGGCGCTGTGAACATCCTTATCCATGAAACGGTAAACACCATCGAAATGATGAACAACAACACCAAGGGAAATAAATACTATAACGAGCGGGCTGCTGCACCGTGGATCATCGGCGCAATTGCCGAAGTGATGGTAAAATAAAAATCATTTAATAAATAATATCGATAAATTTGCCGCATACCCAAAAGCAAAATTCGATGAAAATCCTGGTTTTAAGTTTATTTTTTCTTCCTTCAGTTATACTTTCACAAAACAACGATTCGATTGCGTTAAAAAAAATTTACAATTTTTACCTCACGCAAAGCAAGTGTTATTCGAATCTTGAATTTCTTACCACGAAGATAGGTGGTCGTTTAACCGGCAGCCCTGAGGCCGAAAAGGCGGTGGCCTGGGCAAAAAAAGCCATGTATGCCGCTGGGGCGGATACAATTATCCTTCAGCCCTGTATGGTGCCGCACTGGGTTCGCGGAAAAAAAGAAAAGTGTTTATTAACATCTCCAAAAACAAAAGCCACTCCTTTACGATGTGTTGCTCTTGGAAGTTCTGTTGGCACGGGCAATACCGGCATAACCGCCGCGGTGATAGAAGTGAAGAGCTTCGACCAGCTGAAAGCCCTCGGCGAAAAAAACATACGGGGAAAGATCGTCTTCTACAATGTTTTCTTCGACCAGACCCTCATCAACACCGGGCACGCTTACGGCGGAGCTGTTCCCTACAGGAGCCGCGGCGCGAGTTACGCAGC
>JAZKFC010000008.1:106544-160283 GCA_040386615.1 Bacteroidota bacterium | reverse complement strand
CGGTAGCTGTGGTACTAAGAAGCATGACCTCTTTGGCTGACGACGAGCCGCACACCGGCAATATGAATTATGACACCTCCCTGAGCAAAAGCCGTATCCCCGCCTTCGCCCTTGGTTACCAGTCGGCCTCAAAGCTAAGTGACGCTCTCAGAAATGAAAACGGCGTGAAACTATACCTCGAGAGTCATTGCGAAACGCTAAAAGACGTGTTGTCTTACAACGTGGTGGGACAAATTAACGGCTCGGAAAAACCGGGTGAATTTTTGATCGCCGGCGGACACCTTGATAGCTGGGATACCGGACAGGGCGCGCATGACAATGGAACAGGCATAGTACAAAGCATTGAACTGCTGTATATGTTTAAAACCCTTGGCATTAAACCCAGGCACAGCATACGCGCCGTGGCTTTTATGAATGAAGAAAACGGGCTGGCTGGAAGCCGGGCTTATGCGAATTTTGCCGAAGAGAACAACGAGAAACATCTTGCCGCTCTTGAAACAGATGCTGGGGGCTTCACTCCCCGCGGTTTTGGCGTTGATACCACCGGCGGGCTTTACAATATGGTGGTAAAGTGGAAGGATCTTTTTTCACCGTATTTAATCAGCAAAATTGAAAAAGGAGGCGGAGGCGCCGACCTGTCTAATCTCAAAAAGTCGGGAGTGGCCTGTATAGGTTTTGAACCCGACGGACAACGTTATTTCGACATCCATCATACTGCGCAGGACACCTTCGATAAAGTGCACAAACGTGAACTGGAGCTAAGCGCCGCGGCAATAGGGGCCCTGGTTTACCTGCTCGACACCTACAGATAAAGGCGTTTTCCCGGGGAAAATCTCGGCTTTTTAGCCTATCTTTGCCCTTTAAATTCAAAGTTATGATTGATACGAATACAAAGAGCGCTTACCTGATGGAACTCGAGGAAAATCACGGGGCGCATAATTACCATCCCATCCCTGTTGTGCTCGAAAGAGGTGAAGGCGTTTTTGTGTGGGATGTAGATGGTAAAAGGTACTTTGATTTTTTAGCGGCCTACAGCGCGGTCAACCAGGGACATTGTCATCCCCGCATACTTAAAGCATTAACTACGCAGGCACAGAAATTAACCCTCACCTCCCGCGCTTTTTACAATTCGGTTTTGGGTGAATACGAAAAATACATTACTTCCTATTTTGGTTACGATAAGGTTTTACCTATGAACACTGGCGTTGAGGGTGGCGAAACGGCTTTAAAGCTGGCGCGGCGCTGGGCCTATGATGTAAAAGGGGTTAAAAAAAATGAAGCTAAGATTGTTTTCGCCAGAGGAAATTTCTGGGGAAGAACGCTGGCCGCGATTTCAGCCAGCGACGATCCCACCAGCTATACCGGTTTTGGTCCTTATATGCCGGGTTATGAACTGGTAGATTATAACGACCTTGGCGCGCTTGAGAAAGCCATCAGTGACCCGAATACTGCCGCCTTTATGGTAGAACCCATTCAGGGCGAAGCGGGCGTTGTGGTGCCCGACGAGGGTTATTTAAAAGGAGTGAGAGCGCTTTGTTCCAAATACAATGTTTTATTTATAGCCGATGAAGTACAAACCGGCCTTGCCCGCACCGGAAAATTACTGGCCTGTGATCATGAAAATGTAAAGGCCGACATCCTGATTTTAGGCAAAGCCCTGAGCGGGGGAATTATGCCGGTTAGTGCTGTTTTAGCCAATAACGAAATTATGCTCACCATCAAGCCGGGCGAGCACGGCAGCACTTACGGCGGAAACCCCCTGGCCTGTGCTGTGGCCATGGAAGCCCTAAAAGTGATAAAAGATGAAAAGCTGGCCGAAAATTCTGAAAAACTGGGTATCATCTTCAGGGCCGAACTCGAAAAATTAAATAAGGAATCTGATCTTGTTACAGCCGTTAGAGGCAAAGGTTTGTTCAACGCCATCGTGATCAAGGAAAAAAATGGCAAAACCGCCTGGGACGTGTGTGTTAAATTCGCTGAAAATGGTTTGCTGGCCAAACCAACACATGGCAACATTATCCGGTTCGCGCCTCCACTGGTTATTACCAAAGATCAGTTAATGGAATGTGTAGCCATCATCCGCAAAGTAATTTTATCTTTTGATTAATCACTTTATTCATAACACAGAGCTTTCTCACGCTTTGTAAGAAATAAAAAATTAAATGGTAACATACAATCCAAAAGACTGGCTTCTTCTTCTTGTTCATTTTCATAAGTCCGACACCTTCAGAGTTCTGCTGCCTGCCCTGTTCCTGCTTGGTTTTATTACGGCCGCGGTTACTTTTGCAGAACAAACTTTTTTTAAAGGTTACATGCCCGATAACCTCACCATTTTTCATCAGCTTTCGGGATTTATTATTTCATTGGTTTTGGTTTTTAGGGTCAACTCCGCCTACGACCGCTGGTGGGAAGGAAGAAAACTCTGGGGTTCACTGCTTAATAACTCCAGGAATCTCGCTGTTAAATTGAACACCCTTGTTCCTAAAGATGATAAGGTACTCAGAAAAGAACTTCAGACCCTCATCACAAATTTCGCCTTTGCTTTGAAAGAGCACCTGCGCGACAATCCAACAATCA
Source organism: Bacteroidota bacterium (assembly GCA_040386615.1). Taxonomy (GTDB): domain Bacteria; phylum Bacteroidota; class Bacteroidia; order B-17B0; family Aurantibacillaceae; genus Aurantibacillus. The sequence continues at coordinate 157,706 of JAZKFC010000008.1, read as the reverse complement.
AAGGAATTGAATTTACAAACGAATTGAAAGAGGAGCACTACGCGACCAGGTCACACAAGCCCAACTATATTGCCACGCAATTAACCGCGCTCATCATGAATTACAGTAAAAAAAGCACCCACATCTCCAATGAGTATTTAATCCTTAACGAAAACATCAACAGTCTTACAGATATTTGCGGTTCATGCGAACGGATCAAAAACACGCCCATTCCCTATTCATACAGTATTTTTATTAAACGCGTGGTTTTCATTTACATCATCACCATGCCGCTCTCCTTTGGCATTAGCATCGGCTACTGGTCCATCCCCATCGTGATGTTCATGTTCTACGCCTTTGCTTCGCTCGAGCTGATCAGTGAAGAAATTGAAGAACCCTTTGGAAGCGACGACAATGATCTTCCCACAGACGAAATTGCAGAAAAAATAAAGAAAAACACCACCGAAATTCTCTTACCATGGGTCAATTAATTTACGATTACAGTCACAAAGGTGACTTCGAAATGAAAGTCACCACCTTTTTTGGCCTGGAGGAAATTCTTGCTTCAGAATTGCAACAACTGGGAGGAAAGAACATAGAGGTCTTTAAACGCGGCGTTTCAGTGGTGGGTGACATTGGGTTTTTATACAAAGCCAACCTTTGTTTGCATACCGCTTTAAAAGTGATCATTCCCATTGCTAAATTCACCGCCAATAACGAACAGGAACTGTACGACAACATCAAATTAATTGAGTGGGAAAAATTTATTTCGAACACCGATACCTTAATGGTGGAAGGCGTTGCCAACTCTGAAATTTTTACACACAGCCTATACGTTTCACAAAAGGTAAAAGACGGCATCGTGGATCGTTTCCGCGACAAAACCGGCAAGAGGCCCGATGTGGACCTCATTCATCCATCGTTTCGTTTGTACGTGCATATTTTTAAAAATGAAGTGAGCCTGCACCTCGACAGCAGCGGAGAGCCTTTGTACAAACGCGGCTATCGCTCCGACATCAACGAAGCGCCAATGAAAGAAGTACTGGCGGCGGGTTTGGTGAAACTGAGCGGCTGGGAAAAACACCTGCAGTTAATTGACGGCATGTGCGGCGCTGGTACCATAGCCATTGAAGCGGCATTGTGGGCCAACAATATTCCCGCGGGTTATTTCAGGAATGAATTTGGATTTATGCGCTGGAGCAATTTCGATGAAGCATTGTATGAAACCATACACGAAAGCAGTATTCAGAAAATAAGGGAAGACAAGGTGGAGATCATTGCCAACGACATTGAAACCGCCACCTATAAAAAAGCCATCACCAATACTAAAAATGCAAAGGTCGACGATGTGGTGACCTGCACCAATCAATCTTTCTTCGACATAACGCCCACGCGGGGCGGCGGGGTGATCATTTTAAATCCTCCTTACGGAGAAAGATTACCCGTTGAAGAAATAGAAAAACTGTATAAAGAGATAGGCAACAAACTCAAAAAAGATTTTAAGGGCTTCAACGCCTGGATCATTACCAGCAACCCTGAGGGTGTTAAGAGTATTGGCCTGAGACCTTCGCGCAGGATCCATATTTTTAACGGCTCGCTGGAGTGCCGCTTCTTAAAATTTGAGCTGTATGATGGCAGCAAGAAAGCCTCCAAGAATCCCGACACGATGACCAAAAGGTAATCCCCTTCATCAGCAAACACTCTACTCAATCCTTTTTATCCAGGAACTCACATCTTTCTATCTCTATGAGCTCGCCAAACAGGTATTTGAATTTGCTTTTGTACCTGTGCAAAAACTGCGGGTTTTCATTGTCGCTGGCGTAAAGCGCGTCATCCTTGTCGGCCGTGTAGTATTCAAATAAAAGCTCTTTGGCTGCAGGGTTAAATTCGAGGTTAACAAGATTGCTGATGCGTCCTTCGTACTGCGCCACCAGTTCTGTTTTATAGGCATTGGAGTCGAGTTTAATGGTAATGCCCAGTGAAGAAACGCAGGTGTTACAGGTGTGCACCCGGCCAATCACAAAGTACTCACGGGTTGCGCTGTCGAGCAGGTGCACTTTTTCGTAAGCTGAAATTGCAAGCGCTTCGGATGCCTCTCCACCAAAAAGTTTGGCTTTTACTTCGCCGTTCGGAAGCCGGTAATGAATGATGGTTTTATTGGATCTGACAGCCCCGCCGGTTTTAGCGTCGATTGAAAAGAAGTAGATCTTGCTGTCGGGCGACTTTGAGATCGACAATCCATTTTCGTCGATAAACATTTCGATTTTATATTGCTGGATCCTTTTATCATTTAGAATTTTGAGCAGGCCCGAAACAATTTCGTTTCCCGTTGAGTCTATTATTTTATCCTTGTTCTCTTCTTCCGACAAGGGCGACATCTTTCTGTATTTTTCGAGCAGAAAGTTCACCTTCTCGATTTTCTGGAAGAAGTCGTCTTTTTCCTTCTGGTTTTGTTTCTTGCTGGTTTGCGCGAAAAACTGCGAGGCAAATGAAAACAAAATTGCGGTGGCTAGCGTTCTTATCATTGTTTTTTTATTTATGATAATGTTCCCAGACATATAGGATCCTTTGCGAAAAATTCCAGCGTCTGCTTGCGGGAAGTGTAAATATAAAAAAATAATTATTGTCTGTTAGTTCCTGCTTCAAAATCGCGTTTATTTTAAGATCGCTTCGTTTACATAATGTTTCTTCTTTTGTCATTTGGCGCTGCCGCTATTTACTGAAGTACATATATCAGATGTGTAGTCGTTTTATAATTCGCAAAAAAGAACCAGATCGTACTCAAAGATCAACGCTCAGATGTTTCAGGCCTTCACCAGGAATTTGCCTTCCATAACTGGTAACACAGGGCACTGATTGGGCGTAAGGCAATAGCGGATATCACGTTCAAGATCGAGTTTTGCAAGCCTGTTGCGGTGAGAGGAGTTAGCCAGGAAGCCATACAGGTCGTACCTGGCAATTTTGTATAACTCAATGGCCGCTATGGTTGAATCGCAGATAGTATCGAAACCATATTTATAAACCAGCGCGTCAGCAACGGCCCCGGCAAACAAAGTGTCTTCCAGGTTAAATTTTTCTTTCCAGCCTGCGCATAAAAACAACACGTCTTTTTTCTGGTTTTTTAAATATTCGGTTACTTTGTCCTGGTTTAAAAAACTGCCAACGATCACCTTGCTGGCGTTTTTGGCCGCATTAATGGCCTGCGTGCCGTTGGTAGTGGTAATGGCGATGGTTTTACCTTTCACACGGTCGTTCATGTATCCAAAAGGACTGTTCCCCAGGTCAAAACCCTCTATGATCTCGGCGTTGCGTTCTGCGGCAACCAGGAAACCGTTCTCTTTGTATTTTTGGGCTTCTTCTATAGTGGCAACAGGGATCATTTTAGCCACCCCGTTAAAAAAAGCGGTGGTGATGGCGGAAGTGGCGCGCAGTATATCAATAACTACCACTATGGAATCTGGTTTATGAAAAAGAGGGTAACTTTGAGGGCTAAAACAAACTTCGATCTTCATTGACGCGAATAGTGATTTCTAAAGCAAACTTAACATTTTATTTGAAAATTTCCCCGCTTCGCCGGAGTAAATTCGATAAAACTCACAAATTTGTACATCAGCTTCCTTTTCAGCGGCTAAAATGCCTTTGACGTGAATTTATTCTGAAAAAAAACATAAATTTAAACCATGATAGGCTTTATACAATCCAAAATCCAGGATTCGATCAATTTAAAAACTTCTTTACTGAGTAATGAAGCAATTTTGAATTCAATCAACACGCTCGTAAGTGAAATTATTACCAGCTACCGGAACGGCGGAAAAGTACTATGGTGTGGGAATGGTGGCAGCGCAGCCGATGCGCAGCACCTGGCCGCCGAACTCAGTGGCAGGTTTTATTACGACAGACCGCCTCTTTTTTCTGAAGCGCTGCACGTGAATACAAGTTACACCACCGCTGTGGCCAACGATTATAGCTACGATGTGATCTACAGTAGGTTGGTTCAGGCCATGGGCGTGAAAGGTGACATACTCTTCGGCCTGAGTACCAGCGGCAACAGCAAAAATGTGTTACGGGCCATTGAAAAAGCCAACGCCATGGGAATTACCACCGTTGGATTTACCGGGCAAACCGGAGGTGAAATGAAATACATTTGCAAACACCTCATTAACATCCCAAGCACCGACACACCCCGCATCCAGGAATGTCACATGCTGCTGGGCCATACCATCTGCGAAATGGTGGAAATGGGCATGTTTCCCAAAAAACAATGATGCCCCTCAAATTTAAAGCTGGCACCAAGAGTGGACATGAAGCATAACATGTTAAACACGGCAATTTTATTGGCGGGAGGCTTTGGCACACGCCTTCAATCGGTGGTGAGCGACCTGCCCAAACCCATGGCGCCCATGAACGGCGCGCCATTCTTAAGTTACCAGTTAAAGTATTTAAAACATTTTGGTTTCAAAAAGGTGATCCTTTCTGTTGGCCACCTCTCTGAAAAAATAACGGCTTATTTTCAAAATAATTTCGAAGGACTTGAGATCAGTTACGCCGAAGAAAAATCTCCCTTAGGCACGGGAGGCGGCATTCGCCTTGCCATTGAACAATGCGGCGACCCCGAAGCGCTGGTGCTCAACGGCGATTCGTTTTTCGATATTAACCTGCATGACTTTTTCGGGCAGCATCAACTTGCAAAATCACAGTTCTCGCTGGCGCTGCGACAGGTTGAAGACGCAGCCAGGTACGGCACCATTGAAACAGACAGCGACAGCAGAATTATCTCCTTTAAAGAAAAAACCGGTGAGCAACAAGGCGGACTGATCAACGGCGGCGTTTATATCCTCAACAAAGAGCTGTTTTTAAAGCACACGCCACAAGAGAATAATTTCTCAATTGAAAAAGATTTTTTTGAAAAAAAATTGAATAATTTTATAGTGAAGGGCTTTGAGTTCAATGGTTATTTTATCGACATTGGCATTCCCGAAGACTACAATAAAGCGCAAAATGATTTTAAAGGATTTAAATATAGATAAGAGCTGGGCTTTATTTTTAGACCGTGACGGTGTGATCAATAAAAAACTGGAGAATGATTACGTGAAGCACTGGATAGAATTTGAGTTCATCGACGGGGTTTTCGACGCCTTAAAATACCTGAATACGGTGTTCGGGAAAATTGTGGTGGTTACCAACCAACAGGGCATTGGCAAGGGTTTGTACAGAACAGAAGACCTTGAACTGATCCATAAAAACATGATCTACGAAATTGTTTACCACGGCGGCAGGATTGATAAAGTTTATTTTTCTCCTTACCTTAATTCAGAGAACCATCCCACGCGCAAGCCGGGTATAGGCATGGCCCATAACGCCAGGCAGGACTACCCCGAAATAGATTTCAATAAAAGCATCATTATTGGCGACAGCATGAGCGATATGGCGTTTGGAAGAACAGCAGGCATGAAAACAGTTTTTATCTCCGAAAAAATCACCGAACACCCTGGCATAGATTTTAATTTCAAATCCCTTAACGAATTTATAACCGCTTTACAAAACACAATTTGAAGATCTCTATTATAACCGTTACTTACAATTCGGCGGCTACCATCGAACAAACTATCCTCTCGGTGATAGGGCAAAGCCATCCTGATATTGAATACATTATTGTTGATGGCCAGTCGACCGACGATACTCTCAAGATCGTTGAAAAATACAAGCACAGGATCGCCAAAGTTGTATCAGAAAAAGACTCCGGGCTTTACGATGCCCTGAACAAGGGAATTGGCCTGGCAACAGGAGATGTGATCGGCCTCTTGCACTCCGATGATTTTTATATCGACGATAAGGTCATTGAAAAATACGCGCAACTATTTATTGATAAAAAACCCGACGCAGTTTACAGCGATCTTTATTATGTAGACAAAACAGATACAGGCAAGATCGTGCGCAAATGGAAAAGCGGGAGCTACAGCCCCGGGGCCTTTGTGAATGGCTGGATGCCACCCCACCCTACTTTTTTTGTAAAAAAAGAACTGTACGTAAAATTTGGACAATTCAACCTGGGTTTTAAAAGTGCTGCCGACTATGAGCTGATGCTCCGGTTCATTCACAAACAAAAGATCAACCTGGCTTACCTGCCCGAATACACGGTAAAAATGCGTGTGGGTGGCAAGAGCAATGTGACCGTACAAAACAGGATCAACGCCAACCTCGAGGACCGCAGGGCCTGGGAGATCAACGGATTGAAACCAAGATTTTACACGCTGTACTTAAAGCCACTGAGAAAGATTCTGCAGTTCTTTTGACAACCAGATCAGAATTAAACCCTTAAACCTTTTCCCGACAATTACTCTTTGACAAGTTTAACGGTTTTAACCGTTTTACCTAATTGGTCGCTGACCTGCACCAGGTAAATGCCTTTGGCTACTGTACTCAGATCAATGGTCTCTTCACCTCTTTGCACTTGTTTAGCGAAGATGAGTCTTCCTGTAGCATCGGTAATGTTGACATTCAGATCTCCTGTTTCGTTGTTGATTACGAGGTGATCGGTGGCAGGATTAGGATAAATACTCAGGTTGCTGTTGGCGGCGTTTGCATGAATGCCGGTGCAAGCCATCACCTGCATGCTGACAACACTGGTGTCGGAACAACCGTTAGGATCTGTATAGCTGTATACAACACTGTTAGTACCGGTGATCAACGGGTTAAAAGCCGTACCCGAAACGTTTAAGCCGCTCATGGTTCCACCCGCAGGTGTTCCCAATAAAGTAACAGGTGCGTCGCCTGTGCAAAATACATTCTGCGGTGTTGAAAGAGAAGCAACCACCGGTGGCACTATAGCAGCCACAACCGGAACTGCCGGGCTCATACAATCTGCCTTTGCAACTTTCCAGTTATAAAAAAAGTAATAATAACCGCTGCTTGAACCGGTAATGCTCACACAGCCCGCGATGTTATATGGAAAAACCATCCCGGTGGTATTCCGGTACAGATAAGAATTTGAACTTGCGCTTAAGCCTAACTCATAGTTGTTGCCGGGCGCTAGATTATAATTTAAGATGAGTGTATTGGCGCCCACCGACATATTAAAGGTAGTGGAATTGATCACGCCGCTGAAATTACGAAGCTCCACCGTTCGCGGTCCTGCAGAGTTGGCGTAAGCCACCACCGAAACCAGGTTGCTGTTTTGTATCACATTAAAAACCAGCCATTGGGCCGGAGTTGCCAGGTAACCACCGTTACCGGTTGAGTTGTTGAGCATTCCGCCGTTGGCGGGCGCATTGGGAATTGAATTGGCTACATAAAACGTGGTGTTCGACGAAAGATTAGGAGTTATAAAAGTATTGCCTGAGCTAAGGGGTGAAGGCGAAAAAGGACTCGTGAACCAGGTCATGTTGCCTGTTCCGCTGGCGCTCAGACTTACCGGTCCTGGCCCGCAACCAACACCATTGGTAACTACCGGTGAAGGTGGCACGTTAATGCTCACATATGAAGGCATGGTAATACTATCGAGTGCGTTGCCGCAACCTGTGGCTTTTAATTTTACGTTAAAGGTACCGCTTGAAGTATAAGTGTGAACCGCGTTGGTGGTTGTGGCTGTTGCGCCGTCGCCAAACGACCAGGTGTAATTTTGCCCGTTGGCCGTAGTATTATTAAACATAACGGTTGCCGGCAATGCGCAAAAATTGGTGATCAGTGAATTAAAATTCGGTCCAACCACATTGGTGCTGTATGGTCCACCCACGCCTACCGCATGCCAGGCTTTGGCCGTTTGTTCAACTTCAAAAGAACAGTTACCAAAAATATCTTTGGCTGCCTGTATAGACAAGGCGCGCGCGGTTGGGTAATCGGTGAAAGGCGTGTAATAAACCGTGAGTGCCCTGAACGCGATCCTTGCAGCCGAGGTCATGCCAATGGATGCCACCGAATAAGCGTTCCCCAGATCGTTGGTGCCGGAGCCTCCTGTAGTCAATAAATAAAACCAGTAATTGCTTACGCCACTATTGGTATGCACTCCACCGTTGTCGGCAGTGCCAATGTACCAGTTGGTACCCGTATAAGTATCAGGATCACCGTATCCATTCGGTGCAGACATATTACGCAAGCCATTACCGCTTGTCGTAAGATCTTCCCCAACCTTCCAGTTCCAGTTAGTAGGACGCGCGTAGTTTTCTATGCAGGCACCAAAAATATCAGAATAACTTTCGTTAAGGGCACCCGACTCATCCTGGTAATCCAAACCGGCAGTGTTCTCGGTCAGTCCGTGCGAGATCTCGTGGCCGCAAACATCGAGTGCGGTAAAAATTGTAGTGGATGTATTGTTACCATCCCCGTAAGTCATACGGAAACCATCCCAGAAAGCGTTGGCGTAGTTGGTATTATAATGTACATAACTCAACAGTTTAAAGCCAGAGTTATCAATGCTGTTGCGCTGGTGTTGGTTAAAAAAATAGTCGTAGGTTTTTTCGGCGCCCCAGTGCGCGTCGCGGGCACCCTGGTTATTGTTGATGCCTGTGTAGCTGGAAGTAGTATTTGTAAAATCAGAATTAGCGTTGAAGGTATAAGAAGAAGTATAATTGAGGTTATAGGTTTCTACCCCAAGGCCGCGCACTGTTTCACGCATACGGAACACAGAGCCGTTCTGGTCGATGGTAACGGTTTGTGTGCCGCTGTATTTGGTAGCCATTGACCCCGGTACATTGATCTCACAGATAAGGGTTTTTTCATCCAGCACTTTGCCGGTATTGGCGTCAACAAAAACATTGGCGCGGTATAAAGGCGTTTCGGCGTAAATGGTAAACTGGTAGGTATTGTATAATTTACCGTTCTTTTCAAGCACGGTTTTAATACCGGTAGGGTAATAGGTAAAATCAGGTTTGTTCAACACCTCACGCATGTGCGCTTCTTCGGCTTTATTTTCCCACTTGTATTTTTTGGCGTGGATCTTTTTAAGAGCAGCGGCAAGTGCGTTTTTCTCGCTCAATGCAAAAGGATTGGCAGGCGCAGCAAAATTCCTTAATTCGCCGTTCAGTGAAAGCAGTTTGCCATTCTGACAATGCGCGATAATGATCTTGTTATACAAAATAATACCATTTTGCAGGATATTGTAACGGGTATGCGTGAAGCCATAATCGTCTTTTTCCACCTTTTGTACAGCTACTTTGTTGGTACCACCGTTAAAGATCATGGAATTGATAAAACCCGCGACTTCATTTTCGGTCACCACCGGTGATTCATTTAATTTAATGAAGTTGAGTTGTTTTTGCTTGTTATATGAAGTTTCTTTCACATAGGCCTGCAATTTTGAATTTACCTGCGCGCTTAAAAAAAGTGACGCGACTGAAAGAATTCCTGCAAAAATGGTTTTTTTCATGGGTGTAATTTGTGTGTTTAAATTGGGTCACACAAGATAGTGAATTTTTGCTGGTTTGCAAGTTGTTATCTTATAAGTGGTAAAATGTTACCTAAATGTTTAGTTGCCGCTTAACCCCTTAATTTACAGCAGCATATCGTAACGATGCAGGCCTTCCCCATAAGAATTCTCAGTTATTTTTAACACAGAGAATCCCAACTTTTCAAAAAACTGGTAGGTATGTTGGCTGGTATCGAGACTGGTCTTAAAGCCGGGAAACTCCTGTTGAATGACAGAAATGCGGTGTAACAATAAATGTTTACCCAGGCCTTTTTTGTGCCAGGCATTTTTTACCATGCCCCACACCATGTTGGCTCTTTTTTCGTCGTTGGGAATATAAAATCCACCGCAGGCCAGTACTTGTCCTTTTATTTCGAGCACATAAAAAAACTCAGCCAGGTTGTTGGGATATGCGTTAATACCCTGGTCTTTGGCATTGAGCCAGTTCTCAAGATAGATCAACTCAGAGGCATCAAAATACAAAGGCAGGTTGCTTTTAAAAATAATGATGCAGGCCTGGCGGTCGGCAGGGGTGTATGTTCTTACGAGCATAATCACAAAACTAAGAAGTATTATTGGAAATGTTTTTTAGATGGCGGGAGTGAAAAAGGGAAAATGTATATATTTGATTGAACAAGATTCGTTTTATTACACATATCCTGCAATTTTTGCGGGATATGTATAATAAAATGAGACATATAAGGTAGTTATAGGTAATTGCCGCGGACGACTTCTCCGAGATAGGTTATCGGTTGACAATAAAGACTTTTAAATGAAACAAAAACACTATTTACTTTTTTACGCATGGACTTACGCTTTAATTAGCGTTTTTTTACTTCTCTTGACTATATTTAATAAGCCCGACGAGACAGGACTTATTCTTGGAAGCATTTTAATTCTTGTATTATCATATAAATCATATTCATGCTTCAAAAAGCTGAGGACAACAAATAATGAAGACAGAGCCCTTGCCCCTCCCGCAAACGCATCACTTCAAGACCAGAAACTTTATTACAAAAGAATGGTTATTGTTTTTTGGATTGCAATAACGATTTTATCAATTTGGACAATTACAGACCTGAATGAATTAGAATCAGGCACTGTAGAATATGTTGGTGTTTGGGGCCCAGTATTATTTTGCTACCACATTGGGGGTTATTGGTTAGCAGTTTTAGTAACACCTTTAATTGGACTTCTTGTAACTCTTCTTTTTATTAAAAAAATTAATCAATTAAAAAAAGCACAAGCGGACAAGTAAGCTTGACGGACTGCGTGATGGCAACTACCTATAACACGGGCTAATGGCGCCAGCGGACATTTGTGAATGCATTTGCAAGTTTTTCAATTGCCCCTTCGGGACTTTTTATTGTTTTTGCAAATGCTCATTTTATTGTAAATTCACGTTGGACATCGGAACGTTTTAGCATCGTCGAAATCTGTTTTTTTCGCCGGCGCCAAGCCCGAATCCGTTAGCAGGCATAACCGAAGACATGACATTCAGACATAAATTCATATCCACAATTTTAATCTTATTTCGTTTACTTTCTTATGGACAGACTTACGACTATGAGTTTAAAAATTCTACGGGCAGACGTTTATCAGTTTTCGAAACGAGCTGGGACAAAGATTCAATAAAGGGATTTTCAGGGCCTACTTACTTTGGATTTGGCTGTAAGCCACAACCTTGCGGTACTTATAGTCAAAAAAATGATCGCGGCAATCTTATTCGCATCGATCTAATTGCCTTAGACGATTCGACAAAGGATACGATTTACGTAAGGTCGTTTAACAGCACAGAAATTCGGAAGAGTCCGTTTATTATTGACATGAAAGCCGGTGACATTAATAAATTACCTTCTGACTTTAAGGCGTCACCATATTTGTTATTTGAAACAGACGATCTCCAAAAAATATTTAAACTTAATGACACAATTAATCTCAAATTGATAAACCGTGACAAAATCATTGGCACAATTAAAAGGTATGACAAACTCAAATTGACTATTGAAACAATGGACAAAAAAGAAATTACGTTAAATCGCAAAGAAATTGAAGGCATAAAATTATGCGGTGCATTAATTGCACTCGGATCAAGGTTGGGAATGCCCGAATGCCATTTTTACTCTGACGTTACGAAATCAAAGTATAAGGTTGTTCAACAGGTTCTTTTAAGAAAACCCGACGGGACACCGACAAAATATGTTTGGAAAGAGTTAAAGTAAAATTGTGTAGCGGTTACGACCTGCTAACAGCAGCTACTTTCAATTTTTTGCGGGTTAGCGCTCAAACGCGTAACCTGGCATAGCAAAAAACTGCAAGTAGCCGCAAACCGTTAGCGGGCATAGCCGTAGGACATCAGACATGAAAAAAATCAACTTATATATCGGCTTGACAACTGGACTTGTATTGATAGCAGTCCTCGCGACATATTACTTGACTAGCATTAATGCCGGCCAAAATAAAGCAAGAGGTTACGCTGTGACAACTTACGCTCCTCCGACCTGTGTAGATCCAGATTATCTGAATAAATTGCGGGCATATCAAACATTTTCTTTAACGTCCGACACAACGACAAACAATCAGACTATTGCCTTAATGCGTTCTTATTTAAACAACTTAAAAAAATCTGGGGACAGTTTAAATGGCGTTCATGTTATTATGACAAATGACATGCCATATAAATATTATTTAAAATCTGTTGAAGTTTTCAACGAACTTCCTCCGGCAATTTTTTTTACGCTTGACAATAACTTTTATGCAATTAATAAAAGTAAATATCGGATGACGCAAGATTCCATTGAGGTAGAAGCCAGCCGAATTCCTGTAATTGACTTGTAGGACACTAAACTGTGTGTCGGCTACGACCCACTAACAGCAAATAGGCCTTATGCGGACGGACATTCGGTTGCGCAATGCCGATCATCGTTTTGCCGCTTCGCGTTTTTATTTTATTGCCATTGCGTATTTCGGTTAGTTGTACTATTTTAGCTTTACGGCGGACACGCGAACTTGTAGCATTGGAAATATCGCACAAGGCCTATTCGCCATACGTTAGGGGCAATTATGCGGGTAGACCTGACATCAATTCTGTGACAAATGAATAATGATCGACTAAAAATAATTGGATATTGGCACAGCTTGTCAGAACCTGACTGTCCAGACCCCGCAAATTTCATTGACGACCTTTGTGATGAATCTGTTAAAGAATATACTTTGAAATATTTGAGGGCTGGTATAAAAACAAATGCTATTCATTTAGGTTCAAGTTGGTGTCGATTTCGCTGTGGAAATGAAAATCTCGGAAGTGCTGAATACACAGACGGACAATATGTTTGGCCGGAAGGACTTCAACATTATGTTGAACATCATAGTTTAAGATTACCACAAATTATCCTAGACAAAATTTTAAATATTCCTATTCCTGCAACCGTCGACCTAGATGATAATAAATTATCAGACATTGATTATGAATGGTGGAAACAACAGAAAGGATGGAACAATAAAGAAAAATCTTTTCGTGATCTAAACGACATCGGTTTACTTACTGTTAAACAGTTTGACAATTCTAAAGTTGACGACCAAAAAATTATATTGAAGGAGTTTCTTTTTAAAGCAAATGGTATTTATCAAAAACTCAGACAGATCCAAAATATCCTCGCCGGCGACAAAGTTATTTTAAAAGGTAGGTTTGTGGACTACGACTCATTTAGAAAAAAGGCTGAAAGTGTTGGTTTACAGACAGACTTTAACGAACTGACCTACGACCAGTATAACAAGCATAACAGCCCCTAACAGCGGTCTCGCTCCATTTTTTGCGCGTTAACGCTCAAATGCATAACTTGGACTTAGCAAAAAACGGCGCAAGGCCGCCAAACGTTATAAGCAAATTGTGGACAGACCATTCCAAAATATAAATTTCATTTTGACAATTGGCTTTCTCCTTTTGGCATTGCTCTTTTCATGCGGACCAAGATCGGGCGTTCACGAAGACAAACCTGACGACGGTAATTTTTGCGGAACACAAAGTGAAAGTAAACGCATAGACGTTTCATACTGGGACAAAGGAAATAAATTATTTAAGCAAAATTGTGCTGTTTGTCATTCAGCATTTGACGACAAAGACTTTAATGGACCAAGTTTAAAAGGTATTCGCGACAGACTTCCTCATCCTTCAGAAAATTACTTCATTAAATATTGTATAAATAACGAAAAGGTTTTTTTATCGGGCGATCCTTATGCCGCAAAACTTAGATCTGAATATAAAGACCAGCGAATGACAGTGTTTGAGGGTATATTGACCGAACAAGACATAAGAGAAATTTATAATTATGTAACCGACGCAAAACCTTTCGTTAATGACACTATTGCGCAATAACAATTTTATAACAAATTTTATATGGTCAACAGGCGGTCACATAAGCGTGTCGCACCTGTGTACCACAATCTGCTTATAACACCAGGCAAGCGTAATTTTTTGCGTGTTAACGCTTAAATGCATAACTTGGACTTAGCAAAAACGGACGCCAGCGTGCGGTCCGTTCTAAGTAGTGCTTTCTATCAACTAAACAAAACTATTCAAGCTTACAACTTCCTCCGAAAGATTCGGCGTTTTGGTCTATTACCGCGCAGGAATCAACCTGTTCATTCCGGGGAAGAGAATTTAAGTTGAAGTCCTTTTTATCGCCACTTACATATTTACAGTAACATTTTCCTTTATCCTTTTTGCGGCAAGCTGTCATAGAAAGGGAAATAAATGAAATGCTTAATAGTGCTACTATTGATAAAAAATTTCTCATAGTTTACTGTTTTTGAGTTACAAACACATCGGCTGCAAAGTTGATGCCTGGACTTGTTTGACCAGAATTATTTTCACAGCTCGGTGTACATTCGTACTTTTAACTACGGTAATAACGCACGCCATGGACAAAAAACCAAAAACAGACCAAAATTTCACTTCGATACTGATCGCGTATTTTTCAAAACTATTTCCTCTCAGTGATGAAGAAAAAGAACTGGTGAGCGCCAGGTTTCAACCGCGGCTGTACAGGAAACGCCAGTATATTTTACAGGAAGGAGATGTGTGCAACATCTCTAATTTTGTCGTAAGCGGCTGCCTGCGCATGTACAAGGCCGATGAGTCGGGTTCTACACATATCATACAGTTTGCCTGTGAAAACTGGTGGATGGCCGACCTGGGCAGCTTTCATTCACAAAAACCTTCTTTACTCAACATAGAAGCGATTGAAGATACCACCGTGCTGCAGATCAAACGTGACGACCTGCTTGACCTGTACAATAAAGCACCCAAATTCGACCGTATCTTCAGGATCCTGGTTGAAAACAGCCTGGTAAAACTGCAGGAACGCCTGCTGCAAAACATGGGCTCAGACGCCAGGGCCAGGTATGAAGATTTTCTGAAACAATATCCCGCTTTAGCGAACAGGATCCCTAATACTTACATCGCTTCCTTTTTGGGAATCACCCCCGAATTTCTCAGCAAAATCCGCAATGAGCGGGTGTCGCGCTGAGGAACCCTTAATCCAGGTTAAGCCTGTTTCCTAATCTACCTTATTCCGCCCGAGCCGTCCATGCCGGTATCTTTGTATCATCAAATTATACTGATAACAATTTAATACAAAGATCATGGAAAATACAACCAAATGGGTCTTAGACCCGGCACACAGCGAGATCTTATTTAAAGTAAGACATTTAATGATCACCAATGTAAAAGGTGAATTCAGAAATAAAAGCGCTGAAGTGATCACACAGGGTGATGATTTCAGCACCGCGAAAATCAAACTGAAAATAGACGCGAACTCCATTTTTACCAACGACGATAACCGTGATACACATTTAAAAAGCGCTGAGTTTTTTAACGTGGAGCAATACAAAGAAATCACTTTTACGGGGACGAAATTCGAAAAAATAAACCAGGAGGAATTTAAACTCCATGGGCATCTGAGCATGCTGAACGTGAGCAAAGAAATAGTGCTGGACGTAGACTTCGGAGGCATTAACAAAGATCCCTGGGGTAATGAAAAGGCTGGCTTTTCGGTCAGCGGCAAACTCAACCGCAAAGACTGGGGCCTCACCTGGAACGCGGCCCTTGAAACAGGCGGTGTAATGGTAAGCGATGAAGTTAAAATAAACGCCGAGATCCAATTCACCAAACAGAAATAAAAAAATAAAAACAAATTAAACCGCCCAAGAGATCCGGCGGTTTTTTTGTTCGTGAATTGTCTGTTACATTTGTACTTTTATAAAATCGAGACGGCGCGTAACAACATCATTAAATCCTGTATTGGTTTACGGTTAGAAATGCGTCAGGTCGCCACGCCTTGGGCAAGCCTCCGGCGACCAAAGGAGCGCAGTCGAGACCACTTCCTCCCGATAGCCATCGGGACTCGAAGTGACATGGCATTGAAAAAGGCCAAAATTCAACCGCAAAAACAACATACCATAAAATTAAATCCCCTGTGAATGAATATTGCTGTTTTACTTTTCGAAGATTTTGAAACCCTCGACGTTTATGGTCCCGTGGAGATCTTTGGTCGCCTCACCGACCTTTACACGATCAGGTTTTACTCTCTCAATGGCGGACTCATTAAAAACAAGCATGGGATAGTTACACTGACCGAAAAGTTTGAAAACGACAATGCTATTGAGATCTTCCTCATTCCGGGTGGTATAGGTACGAGGATAGTAGTTGACAACAAATCACTCATTGACCTGATCAGGGAAACTGCTGAGCGAAGCCATTATGTATTGACGGTCTGCACCGGCAGCGCCTTACTTGCTAAAACCGGCTTACTGGACGGCAAAAGGGCCACCTCCAATAAACGCGCGTTTTCGTGGGCGATCACAAACGGCCCCCATGTATACTGGGACAAAAAAGCAAGATGGACGATGGACGGAAAATATTATACCTCATCTGGTGTGAGCGCCGGCATGGACATGGCTTTAGGTTTTTTAAGCGATCGGCAGGGAATTGAATTTGCAAGAACAGCGGCAAAGGAAATTGAATATCATTGGAATGATAATAAAGACGATGATAGTTTTAAATTGGAATAAGGCCGGAATGTTTGTAAATAGTCGGTCCTCAAAAACTTTTTTTAGAACTTACTTTCTTCCTTAATGAAGAAAGTAACAAAGAAATCAAGGCGATTTGCCAACCTGAATTTTTTGCACTTGCGCCCAAATGCGTGACCCAAATTTAAAAAAATTCGGGTTCGCACCAAATCGCCGTCGGCGGCCGCACTATCCGAGACGTAACCAGAGTTAAACGTGACATAAATTGTTTGCGATATAATCTACAACTATAACAATTGCCGGCCGGGTGATTCAAAGCAATCCACTAATAACGATGGTTGCAGAGTATTTGAGACACGACTAAATATTTGGCGTTAGCCACAGAGACTCCAAAGATTTTTACTTCTCAGCCACAAAATTCACCAACTTACTGATTGATTCATCAAACGTTGCCTGCCCTTGCAGATAAGGATCCCAATGCAACTTACAACCGTCCACACTATTTTTAAATGCCGGGAATTTATCCTGGAATTTCATCTGTACATAATAGGGTTCAAATTTTTGCCATTTTAATTTATAATGTTTTTCAAGCACAAAACCTGTGGTATAAAAAATAACGTCGTGCCAGAGACTCGAGGGCTTTTCAAGCCGTTTGTGTTTGAGTTGCGTGGTAATCTGCGTCATTAACCTGTCGGCCAAAAAATGAGAGGTTTCGTGAAAGAGCACTTCAACGGCCAGGTCGCCCTGGTTGGCTTTGCTGGCTGTGGAAAAGATCACGTGACAAAAAGCATCATTGTAGCTGTAAGCACCGGCCCATGTGGCGTAACAGCTAAGGTCAACCCTGATCCTGCCTTCAGGGAGTGTGGTCTTATAAATTTTTTCGAGCTCCTTTACAATATCACCTTCCATTGCCGTGATCTGGTTCTTGTTGAGATTAAGCCAGGCCCTGTTGGTGGAGTCGATAGCGTGCCAGTACAATTTTGTAAAATAAGGCTGAAATAACCTGAGATGCTCCAATGTGGCAAGCTGCCAGGGGGTCTTTAGTTTTATTTTAGAGGAGCTT
Organism: Bacteroidota bacterium; assembly: GCA_040386615.1. Taxonomy (GTDB): domain Bacteria; phylum Bacteroidota; class Bacteroidia; order B-17B0; family Aurantibacillaceae; genus Aurantibacillus. The sequence continues at coordinate 140,235 of JAZKFC010000008.1, read as the reverse complement.
CCCGAACTAAGATGATCAGATACATTGCGCATAAGGCTGTCGAACAAGAGGTCCCTGGATAACAATGAATCTCTGTAGAAACGAATAATACCGCTCAAAGCAGTGAGGTCGGCCTGCGACAAAGTATTTGCCTTATCCTTAAACGCGAAGTGAACCAGGGAGTCTTCGTGCGCTTTCCCGAATTTACAGGCTATGGCTTTGTTGTATAAAAAGAGGTGGGCGTTTAACTGCAGATTACTTTGAAAAACATAATATTTACTCGCGTAAAGATCTGAAGTTCTCGCAAGACCTGCATTGCTCAGCAAAATAAAAAGCAAGGCTATCGCAGTGAAATGTAATTTCATAATTTTGAGTTAAATAAATAACGAATTAAGAAATCTCCTTTTACTATAACTGTAAAAGGAGATTTTTATTGTGCGTTGAACTAATAATCCAGGTTGCCGTAATCCAGCTTTTTGCCCCTGATTCCCATGATCGCCCTGAGGATCAATATAAAGAAAGGGACGTACATCATTATTCTTGGCAGATCGAAATGGTTCAAAATAATTACCGATTTGCGTTTTAATCTTTCGGCAATGAGGTACATCGACGGGATCAACAACAGTGTTAAGGCCGTAGCAAAAAACAAACCAAAGATCATGGTCCAGCTTAAAGGCCCAAAGAAGGCTACGTTGTCGCCACCGAAGAAAATATGCGGATTTAATTCTGAAAACAGTGTTTCAAAATTAATATTCAGACCTACCGCCAGCGGTATTAAACCTAAAATAGCGGCCGCGGCGGTTAGAATTACCGGCGTCATCCTTGTTCTTCCGGCTTCAACAGTGGCGTCGTAGAGGTTCATGCCGCCTTCGCGGGCAAACTCAGCGAACTCAACCAGCAAGATCCCGTTCCTTACAACGATGCCACCAAGGGCAATAATACCTACTCCTGTCATAACTATACTCATTTCCATCTTAAAGACAGATACACCGAGCAATACCCCTACTATACTGAAAACTATTTCCGATAAAATGATCAATGGTTTGCCTAAAGAATTAAATAAACCCACAAGGATCAGGAGCATGCTTCCAATGGCAATGAGCATGGCATTACCAAGGAAACCCATGGTTTCTTCCTGCTCTTCCTGGTCACCGGCGAATTTCACGGTTACACCACCACTTTTCTGGAATTTGGTCATAGCCGCCTGTACTTTCGCAACTACCTCATTGGGATTAAATCCGTCTTTCACATCCGATGACAGTGTAATAACGCGCTTGTCGTTTTTACGTTTAATGCCCGAGTAGGTATAATCATAACGGATATCGCAGACTGCTGAGAGCGGTACACTTCTTACTTTTCCGCCCATGTTCATGTCGCGGTAGGTTACCTTTAAGTTCCTGATGGTTTCAATATCGTCTCTTTGCTCCATTTTATAACGCAGCTGCACTGGATATTCATCATCTACATCCCTGAATTTAGTGGCTTCCACACCATAAACAGCGCCCCTGATCTCCATAGCCAACTGAGAGGTTGAAATTCCTTCTCTTAAAGCTCTTTCCCTGTCGATATCAAAAATGATCTCAGGTTTGTTGCTCACAAAATCAGACTTTAATCCTGAAACGCCCTGTACTTTGGCATTGGCGAGAAACTTTTTGAGTTCGTTTGCGTTCTTTACCAGTTCATTAAAGTCTTCGCCAATGATCTCGATACTGATTGGTTTTGGCGTTGGAGGACCGGCCTGTTCCTTATTCACCGTAATATCAGCGCCGGGAATATCCCATTCGAGTGCCTGTAGTTTCTTCAGGTAATCGCCGGTAGATTCTCCTTTGCGTTTTTCGAAGGGAACAAACGCGATGGCTACCTTGCCTTTGTTCGGGTATGAATTCTGATCCATATCCGCGGGATCGGTTACACCTATCGTAACGTTACTGATCATAGACTCCACGATGGGATTGTTTTCGCCCACCACTGAATTTACTTTGGCTTCTACTTTACGCATCACCCCGTTTGTAATTTTAGGATCGGTTCCTTCGGGTAACTTAACATACACAAAAACGTTATTAGGATCACCGCTTGGAAAAAACACCACCTGTGGGCTGCGGATCACAAACAACGTCACTGACATGATCATTAATACCAATACATACACCAATGTCATCCACGGTCTGCGCAGGCACCACTCCAGGATTTTCACATATCTTCTTACAATTCCAGGCCAGATCCTGAATTGCCATGCTTCAATGGCTTTGTACAATAACAAGCGGTTGAGTATCAGGAAAAAAGCGAGGAACACAACAAAGTTGCCTATGCCAACGTGGCCGCTGGCATATGAAGCAAAAGCGATCAGGGCGTAAACGATCAGCTGAAGTCTTGCCTTTTTGTTTATTTTACCGTATGCCTTTTTTTCTTCATCGTGTGGTTTCATAAAATCAACCGCAAAAACAGGGTTAATGATATAGGCTACAAACAAGGAGGCGAGTAAGGAGATAATGAGTGTAACAGGCAGGAAGTACATGAATTTACCGATGATACCCGACCAGAACACAAGTGGTACAAACGGCGCCAGGGTTGTTAATGTACCAGACAATACAGGCATGAATACCTCACCTACCGCCATTTTCGCCGCGACCTTAATCTCACGTTTACCGTTATCAAAAATACGGTGCGTATTTTCGATCACCACAATGGCGTCATCTACCACAATACCCAATGCAAGAATAAATGAAAAGAGCACGATCATATTAAAGGAAAACCCTATACTTGGCATTACCAAAAAGGCAATGAACATCGATAGTGGAACAGACAGGGCCACAAACAACGCGTTTGTTACTCCCATAAAAAACATGAGCACCAGCGTTACCAGGATAAACCCGATGATAATGGTGTTAATGAGGTCATGCAGGGTTGTTTTGGTATCGTTACTCTGATCTCCGCTGATGGTAATATCCAATCCTTTTGGAAACTCATCTTTTTGCATTTCGGCTATTGTGGCTTTGATCTTATCAGCCGCGTTGATCAGGTTCTCACCGGAGCGCTTAATGACATTCAACGTAATTACATTTTTACCTTTAGAACTTGAATAACTTTCCTGTTCTTTGAAACCATCAACCACTTCAGCAAAATCTTTTATAAAGAGTTGCGCGCCCGACTGGGAACTTACAATGATATTCTCAATTTCTTTGGGATCCTGGAACTCACTCTTGATACTTAATGTGGGTTTCATTCCATTCAGTGCTATATTTCCACCCGAAATAGTGAGGTTTTCCTGACCTATCGCGCGTTGAATATCACCGAGCGTTAATTGGGCAGCCTGCAATTTATAAGCGTCGATGTTCACCTGGATCTCACGTTCAAGGCCACCCACGATCTGTGCCTCATTAATCTCCTTCAGTCCTTCTATCCTGTCCTGCAAATTTTCGGCGTATTTTTTTAACTGTTTCAGGTCAAAGTTACCGGCTATGTTAACGTACATGATAGGGATCTCCGAAAAGGCAATTTCCTTTATCATTGGTTCCCTTGTAAGTACCTGCGGCATATCCGTACGGGCTTCATCCACAGCGTCTCTCACCTTCTGCTTTGCAACCTCAACTTTCACATCTGTATGAAACTCTACAACAATTACCGACACGTCCTGTAAAGAGGTACTCGTGAATTTTTTAAGTCCTGAAATAGATTTTAATCTCTTTTCGATTGGCTTTGTGATTGTGTTTTCGATATTGGTAGGTGAGTTTCCACCGTTAACGGTACTTATAAAAATGGTTGGCACCGTGATGTCCGGAAACTGCTCTTTAGGCAAAGAGTTATAGGTTTTTATACCCATGATCGTGATAATGATCGTCACTATATAAATAGTGATCTTATTATCTATGGCCCAACTTGAGGGCTTAAATTCTTTAATTTTATCTAACATAATCTTGAGTTTGGTATTGTATTAAAAACCAGGTTTTATTTACGCACTGTAATTTTGTCTCCTTCATTCACCAGGTCGTAACCTTCGGTGATTAACAGGTCGCCGGCAGCAACACCTTCTGAAACCTCGGCCACACCGCTGTACTCGCGGCTGATTTTAATCAATTTTTTTACGGCTACCCCTTTTTCGGCGATCAATACATAACTTTCATTTGTGCCTTTCTGAATAAACCTCACCGGTATTACCACCTTTGGCACTGATGATTGATAGTCATTTATTTTTAGTTTGGCCACCATGTTAGGGTGATACTCTTTTTTGTTATCCAACAACACCTCAACGTTGAAGGTTCTGCTCAAAGCGTTGATCCCTCTCGACGCGTATTGAACTTTAGAGCGCAAAGAATCCTTCATATCGGGAAAAAGCACGAGCACTTCATTCCCGGTTTTAATACGCGCTGTGTAACTTTCAGCAACGTCTGCTTTTACTTTCAGGTTAGAAAAATTAATCACGTTGATTGCAGCCATTCCCGGCATCACTGCCTGGCCAACTTTTACATTCACCTCATCAACGGTGCCGTTGATTGGAGAAATAATCTTGCTCATGCGAACCTGTTCCTGCATGCTTGCCATCTTGTGTTCAAGGCTTTCCTTGTTATTCTTGGCCTGCAAAAACTGGATCTCGGTTCCGATCTTCTGATCCCACAGATTTTTTTGTTTGTCGTAAACCTGTTTAGCCAGGTCGAGACTATTTTGCAGGTCGGCAATTTGCTGGTAGATGGCACGCGCGTCTGTTTCGGCCAGCACCTGGCCTTTACTTACTTCGTCGCCCACCTTCACACTTACTTTAGTGATGGTACCAGGCATTTCAGATGACAATGAAACATTTTCGTCGGCGTCAACGCGTCCCTGAACCTCGATATAGGTCTTAAATACCTGCGGTACAAGCGGCATGGCCACCACCTCAACGATGTCTTCTTTTTTAGTTGTGTCGGTTTTGGCGATCTCTTCTTCGAGCGCCATAATTTTAGCTTCAACAGCCGATCTCTCAGATTTTAATTTTTCAAGTTCCGCTTTTTTATCAGGCGCGCTGCAGGCGGCTACAAGAATGGTAAGGGCAATGTATATAAATTTATTTTTCATAATGTTGGGGTATATTGTTTTGTTGTTTTTCATAATATTTTATTTTACAAGTGTTCCTAGCGCTTTCTGATAATCTACTTTAGCAACCAGCATATCGTAAACCGCGTTGTAATAATTGGTCTGCGCCTCCTTTAAGGAAGTCTCAGCAGTTATCACCTCAATATTGCTTCCCACACCACTGGTGTATTTTTTTTGAGCCACCTCAACCACATGCTGCGCAAGGTCCATGTTCCTTTTATTAGACTGGAGTGTGAAATAAGCGTTGTTGTATGAAATCGTGGCAACGTTCACTTCCAGCTCTGCAGCCATTTCGAGTGTTCTCAATGCGTAGGTATTTTTGGTAGAGGCGATCCGCGCCTGTTGTATTTTATTGTGACGTTGAAAACCGTCAAAAATATTCAGATTTAAAGTCACCCCTATCAGGGCCACTTTATACCACTGTTTGATTGGGTTAGATTTATCCGATTCAAATATATTCGGACCTATTCTCTGCGTAGTGTATTGGTATGCGCCATAAGCCGCTACCGTTGGCAGATATCCCCATTTTTTACTCTTAAGGTCAAGATCGAGCAAGGATTGTTGTGACTGTAACAATATATAATCAGGGCGCTGACCGAAATCCATTTTTCCCAGGGCTAATTCCTGAAACTCTTCTGAGCGAATATTTAAACTATCGCTTACCACGATCGGGTCGCTGAGTTTGTATCCCATTTGAAATTTTAACATCATTTCCGACATTCCAATCAGTCTGACTACCTTCTCTTTTTCGGTGGTGAGGTTGTTGTAAGACACCTCAAGGCGCTCTACATCTATCAGTTCAACAAAACCCTGTTGATTAAATGCTTTGGTCTCCTCATATATTTTTTTTAATCGCGTTACGTTTGCTTCAAGCAGCTTGATCCTGTCTTTATTGATCATCACATTGTAATATGCTTTTGAAATCTGCGACACCATTTGCGATTTACTATTCGTTACGCTCATCCTGGCCAGGTTCATATACTCTTTCGCGGCCTTTAATCCGAAGATGTAATCACTGCTAAAAATCAACTGAGAAGCATTTAATCCTGCAGTTGCGTTGTAAGGTACGCCAAAGGTAACTGTGGTGTAAGAACCCGGAGGGCCTCCGAACGCTTCTGTTGGAATAACCTGTACAGGGATGTTAAGGTATTTTTTAACATCAAAACTTCCGGTTACCTGTGGTAATCCCAGGCCCGTAATTTCTTTGCGCCGGTAATTGGCATTCTCCACGTCAAGTTCTGTGCTTTTGTATCCCGGACTGTTTTTAAGTCCGTAGTCAATGGCCTCCTGAAGGCTGAAGCTCGTTTTATTGGCTTCCTGCGCGTTTGAAGTATACAAGAACATTGTCAGCGCAACGATCAGTGTATATGTTTTAAATTGTTTCATATGGGTAATTGTGGTTTTTTTTGTTGTTGTTATCCCTGAAGTAGCCCTGAAGCGAGCTTTGCTCTGCTTCAGGGTTAATCTTCTTCTTTTATTTTTTTATAGTTATTAAATAATTTATGTCCTTTAACCGTACAGATGCCGAATACAAAAATATCAAGCACAAGCGCGTGGGTGGTAGCAAAACTGACCTTTTCGTAGGAGAAATAATTTCCGAACATGAGCATATCTATCTGCGCGAGCCTGAGTCGCGAAACAAATTCAGCGTCGAGGTCTGAGCGGTAAACGCCTTGTTCTATGCCACGTTTAATGTTGACCAGAATATTGCGGTAAGCGCAATTTTCTTTAAAAGCCTGGAAACGCTGAAAGGCTGCCGGGTAAAATTTCTGAAGATCGAGGAAGAACATAGGATTGATGTTTTGCATCATCATTCTCATCTTGTCTGAAATCAGCATGATCTCATGAATGGGATCTTTAGCCGTTTTATTCATCTCGTCGAACTGTTTTTCCTGCTCTTTTAATTCTATCCCGCACAATTGATTCACCAGATCGTCTTTTTCCTTGTAAAACTGGTAGATGGTTTTCTTCGACATGCCCAGTTCTTTGGCAATGTCATCCATGGTTACGTGCTTGATACCGTACTTAAAGAATAACTCTAAAGATGTTTTTAATATTTTTTCCTGTGGTTCCATTTTAATTTTCGGGGACAAAACTAAGGAAACTTTAATTGTCTTGCAAGTTTCCTGAGAAAAAAAATTATTTGCATCTTTACAACCGGATGGCAGAGGTAACAAATAGTAAAAGGGCCAGGATCAGGGTGTTTTTGAGGAAAAAATACCGGCTTATCCTCCTGAATGACACCACGTTCGGTGAAAAATTCTCCCTGCGCCTATCTCCCATTACCCTGATTATTGGCATTTCGGCCATCACCATTGTGATGACTACCCTGGTGATAAGTCTGGTGGCTTTTACGCCTTTAAGGGAATATATTCCGGGTTATGGAGACGTGACCGAACGAAAACAGATCCTCTCCCTGAACTTAAAAGCCGATTCGCTTGAACAAACCCTCGATTCGAGAAATGCCTATATGGCCAGCATTTTAAATGTGCTGAACGAAAAAGTGGAATCAAAAACCGAAAAACCGAAAAAAGATACGACCGGCAAATACAGCAAACTCAATACAAATCCCAGCAGCACCGATATTGATTTCAGGAATGACTATGAAAAAAGCAAAGCCAACTCGATTGTTACAGTTGCCAAAATAAAATACGGTGGTTTAAGCGAGATCGTTTTTTTTACACCGGTTGAAGGGCTGGTGAGTAATTCGTACGACCTGGCGGAAGATCATTTTGGGGTAGACGTTGTTACCAAACAGGACGAGACCATTAAAACAACCCTCGACGGTACCGTGATCTTTACCGGCTTTTCGGCCGAAGATGGAAATATTATTCATGTACAGCACAGTAACAACCTGGTGAGCATCTATAAACACTGCGCCGCGCTGCTCAAAACAACGGGCGAAAAAGTAAAATCGGGTGAAGCCATCGCGGTAGTCGGCAACACTGGCGAAAGAAGCAAGGGTCAGCATCTGCATTTTGAATTGTGGTTCAACGGGTCGCCTATCAATCCACAGGAGTTTGTTTCGTTCTGAGAACTGTTTTTCCAATAACCACTAAGACACTAAAAACACTGAAGGGGCACTGAGAAGTTGGCAGGAAGCAGTTTGCAGGAGGCAGTCGGCTCAGAAACCACTAAGGCACTCAGGCCACTTAAGGGGACACTGAGGGGTTGGCAGTGGGCACTTATGAGTTATCAGTTTGTAGGAGGCAGTTGGCAGTTGTTAGTGAAAACCACTTAGCAAGCAGGCCACTAAGAAACCCCAGGGCCTTTGTGGCCCTCTGCGTCCATTGTGGTTAAAACTTTGTGTTCTCTGTGGTTAAACTTCCACCCAGTTTTTTTCCCCGGCCCTTTGCCTATAATAGGCCACCGAAAGAAATAACGTATTAAAGAACGCGTAAAAAGTCACTCCCGCCTGGGTTTCGAGTGTGTCTTCGGGAATAAAAGAAACCAGGGCCAATATAAAAAAAGGCCAGTATAAAACCGAAAGCTGTTTCCTGAACCGAATCGCAGGGTAAAAAATGCCGAACAGGAATATAACTGTTCCGGGAATGCCGAGCGCCAGCAGTACTGTGAGAAACTGGTTATGCGGTCGTTTATACCATTCCCTTTCCAATGGCGAATCACTGCGTTCATATACCCTGTTTAATTCGGCCTGCACATCGCCGGTGCCTACACCATAAAGCGGATGTTCGCTGATGACCTGCGCCGCGGCGTGCCAGAAATAAAAACGCATGGTAAGCGAATGACCATTCACATCACGCCTGTTGATGAAGTCGTCGTACTCGCAAACCAACTCGTAAATTCTTTGCTGCATAAAGTTCCAGTCTGTATACCGGTAATTACAAATGTCTTTTTGTATGTTACTTTTATCTACATCGCTCAGTTGCGAGAGACCAACCGAGTCCTTATTCAGTCCCCTGCTCGCCAGGTACCTGATCAACACTTCATAACGGTTGATATTATGCGCACGGGGATGGAAACTAAAACTATCTGCAGGAAACTGAAGGCGCCATTCTTTCTTCAGTTCATCCAGCTGTATGTTGATCAAAACATAATTGCCATTCTCTTTCTGACCTTTGGTATCGAAATGCGAATAAGGACGTCCCGACAGACTTTTGCGTGCCTGTATATTATTGGCTGTGTTGTTTACGCTCAGCTGCGACCTGCTGACCTCTCCAATATAGCGGGCAATGAGAACCGTAGCCACCACCAGTAATAAAAATGCAAGAACCTTTACCAGGGGCTTTTGCCTGTAAACAACTACGCAAACCGTTATAAATGACAGGATAAACAAATTGGCCAGCCCCGACGCGAGTCCCAACACATACATTATCCATATAAACCAAACCGCCAGTATCAGCATCAAACACTTTTTAAAAGTACCTGCGAGGGTGGCCGCAAAATAAATACTGCATGCTACCGCCATGTTTAAATACAATCCCAGGCGAATGTGGCTCATAAAGCGTGAAGCATCCCTTCCCACTTCGTTGTGGTGAATAATAAAGCTGTAGGCCAGGCACCACGCTGTATCAACAAAGGCGCCAATTAAAAAACAACAAAGGACAAAATGAAACTCCTTACGTGAAAGGGGTTTGGCGCTTAAAAAAACCAGCGGTAAAATGAAGAGCGGCGCTTTTATATTCAGATCAGAGATGGCCGCCTGGAGGTCTGAGGAATAGAAAACACCGATCACGTGAATAAAAAAAACAGAACTCAGGATCCAGAACAACGTGTTGGTTTTAATCTTTTCCCATTTTTGCCTGAAATTGAGTTCTATAACCCAATTGCCGAGGAGGATGAGTACCGGAACACTTGTTGGTACGGCGCCTATCATCATGCCAAAACCCAGGCTGCAGACGCCGAATAAAAAAATGTACCTATGAATTTTTTCTGAAAACAATTCTTATTTAAAACGAAAAAACGGTAAATAAATTACCTGAAAATAGAAAGAATGTTTGGTTAAACCCAGATTATGCATTAGACATCCTATTGCAAGCCAAAATCCCTTCAAAAGATAAGGCTTCGCAACTTTTTCTCATTCACCGTAGTGATGACTACGCTTCAATCGCAAAAGTTTATCTTTTATTGGGTTTTTGGCTTTCATAACGAATCTCCAATGCATAATCTGGGTTAAATACAAATGGGTAAAGTTTAGGCTTCGAAAAGTTTTGAACTCTCCTGACCTAAACAAAAATAAAATATTTGGGTGCTTAATTACCGAAATCTGACAGGAATTTAATCCGCATCACCCTGATCTCTTCTTCATCATAGTCGTTTTCACCAAGCTCTTTCATGGCTTCGGCAACGCTATCGGTATTGCTTTCCTTAAAATACTCCATGATCTCATCCTGTTTTTCCTCATCCATCAGGTCATCAATATAATAGTTGATGTTCACCTTAGTGCCGGATTCAACAATGGTTTCAATTTCGGTAAGCAGGTTGGGCAAGGTGAGGTTTTTGCTTTTGGCCATTTCCTTCAGTCCTATCTTGCGATCGATATTCTGAATGATATAAACCTTTAATCCCGATTTATTCACCACCGATTTAATGACCATGTCAACCGGACGCTCAATTTCGTTGTCCTCAACATGTTTTTTAATGAGGTCGATAAAGGGTTTGCCGTATTTAGCAGCCTTTCCAGCGCCAACGCCACTGATCTTTGTCATTTCATCCATCGTGATGGGATACTGTATCGACATTTCCTCGAGAGATGGTTCTGTAAAGATCACGTATGGTGGTAATCCTTTCGCTTTCGCGGTTTTTTTCACAAGATCCTTCAGCAAGGCGAAAAGTACTTCGTCGGCCGCGCTGCTGCCACCTTTACCACCCAATAATATATCGTCGTCGCCACTGTCTTTATCGCCGTTATTATAATCGTGATCGCGGGTAAATTTAATGCTCACAGGTTTTTTCAAAAACGAGCGGCCTTTTTCAGTCACTTTCAGCAAACCATAATTTTCTATGTCTTTTGCAAGGAAACCATTAACAATGGCCTGGCGCAGAACTGCCTGCCAGTATTTTTCGTCTTTATCATGGTCAACGCCTTTGCCCCACGACTCCAGGGTGTTGTGTTTGTATGTTTTGGCCGTAGCCGTCAATGTTCCTACAATCACATTGATCACGTCCTTGATCTTGTGTTTTTCTTTAATTTCTAAAACACATTCAATAGCCAGTTCAAGATCTTCTTTTGCTTCGAAGCTTTGTTTAGGATGCCTGCAATTGTCGCACATGCCGTTGCAGCCTTTCGCGTCGAATTCTTCCCCAAAATAATGCAGGATGAATTTACGGCGGCAACTGCTGGTTTCAGCGAATGAAGCAGTTTCAGAAAGCATTTGTTTTCCTATTTCCTGCTCGGCCACTGGCTTGTCTTTCATGAACTTTTCCAACTTGATGATATCATCGTAACTGTAAAAGGTCACGCAATTACCTTCTCCCCCATCACGTCCTGCGCGACCGGTCTCCTGGTAATAGCCCTCAAGCGATTTAGGAATATCGTGGTGGATCACAAACCTTACATCGGGCTTATCGATACCCATTCCAAAAGCAATGGTGGCTACAATCACCTTGATGTCTTCCATTAAAAAACCATCCTGGGTCTTGGCGCGCTCCTTGGCGTCGAGCCCTGCATGGTAAGGTGCGGCGCTGATGCCGTTCACTTTAAGGGCTTCGGCGATCTCCTCCACTTTTTTGCGGCTTAAACAATAGATAATGCCGCTTTTATTGTTGTTTTGTTTAACGTATTTAATGATCTCCTTAATAACATGTTGTTTTGACCTTACCTCGTAATACAGGTTACCCCTGTTGAAGGAAGATTTAAAAACATTGGCTGTCATCATGCCCAGGTTCTTTTGAATGTCCTGCTGCACTTTGGGAGTAGCGGTTGCTGTAAGGGCCATAACGGGCACATTACCTACCGCGTCGATAATGGGACGAAGGCGACGGTATTCAGGCCTGAAATCATGTCCCCATTCAGAGATACAATGTGCTTCGTCTATCGCAAAGAAAGAAATTTTAAATTCTTTGAAAAAATTGATGTTTTCTTCCTTGGTTAAAGTTTCTGGTGCAATGTAAAGTAATTTGGTTTTACCTGAAATTACATCCTTTTTTACCTGGGCTATGTCGCTTTTGTTTAAAGATGAATTTAAAAAATGGGCGATGCCATTTTCGTTGCTAAATCCCCTGATGGCATCCACCTGGTTTTTCATTAAGGCAATGAGGGGAGAAACCACGATGGCGGTTCCTTCATTTAAAATTGCCGGGAGCTGGTAACAAAGACTTTTTCCGCCTCCGGTTGGCATTATTACAAAAGTATCCTTGCCGGAGAGCAGGCTTTTGATGATTTGTTCCTGAGTTCCTTTAAACCCGTCAAAGCCAAAAAAGCTTTTTAAAGTTTCGAGTAATTCTGCTGTTTCGACTTCGGCAACCATGTGTTTCGTTGATTAAAATGTATGTTCTACTGAGTGAAGTAAATTTTACTGTTTCTCAATTTCTATTCTAAAGATATACAATTTTATTTTTATCTGACAAGTTTTTTTGCCGTAAACCTCAAGTTTTAGATAATTAAACACATTTTATAGACAGATGTTTAATTCTTTAAAGGTTCCGGTCCATTTTAGGATAAAACCTCAGCAAAGCAAAAATGAACAAAACTGTAAGGGTCAAATTGAAGTAAAATCCGAATCCCAGGTCATCAATACTGAGGTTAAACAGGATTTTGGCGAAAAAGGAGAGTAAGTAGAGCTGAACGCCCCATTGCTTATAATACCAGATCCCAACACAGGCTATAAAGTTAGCGGCTACCAGTACGCCAAACAATGCAGGCATCAAGGCGCCCAGTTTCTTAACCTGCGGAGAAAAAACCTGTGGAAAAGCCAGTAATACCGACAGGTAGCCGACAATACAGATAAACGATATGATCTTTGGACGTTTCAATTGCTTCTGATGGCTTCTACTGGATCGAGCTGGGAGGCGCCATAAGCCGGAATAAAGCCGCTAATGATGCCAATGAGAACGGAAATGGTAAAACCCAGGATAATATTGGTGCCGGTAAGACTGATGTCGATCTCCATAGCGCTCCTGGCCAAAAGGGTCATTAACCAGGTTAGCAACAGGCCGAAAAAACCGCCAATGATACATAGCAGAACGCTCTCACCTAAAAACTGCACCAGTATAAAAATATTCCTGGCCCCCAGGCTTTTTTGTATGCCTATTAAATTGGTACGCTCTCTTACCGATACAAACATGATGTTGGCAATGCCAAAGCCTCCAACCAGGATTGAAAATCCGCCTATGATCCAGCCGGCAAGACCTATGATGCCGAACAGGGTATCAAAACCCTTGCTCAGGAGGCTGATCTCGTTGAGCGCGAAGTTGGGTTCACTTAATGGCTTGAGTCGCCTGATGCTTCTTAAAAGACCCGTAAGCTCATCTATCATCTCGGCATTGCTCACATTGGGCCTTGCTTTGGCATAAATGGTGGGATCTGAGTTCTCAGATTTGGTATCCATTAAATAGCGTGCAAAATTAAATGGGATAATGGCCTGGTAATCATAACTGTTACCCAGCAGGCTTTCACCTTCTTTGGTAATCACACCAATAACGGTTGCTTTTTGTCCGGCTATTTTTATTTCCTTGCCTAAAGGGTCTTCATTGGGAAATAAACCCGCCGCTATCTCCGCCCCTATTAAAGTAACGTGGTAACCGGCATCGGTTTCATTCTGCGTAAAATAACGGCCGGCGCTGAGATCGAAACTTTTGATCTTGTAAAAATCATGGGAAATTCCTGCAACCACCGCGTTTTGAATATTGCTGGATTTGTATTTGATAGTTTTGCGGGCGCCCAGCCTGTATGCCAGGGCTTCGGTGCTGCGGCAGCGTTTATTGAGCTCGTCCAACTCATAATACTGTGGGGTTGGGCGGTTAATGTATTTCCACCAGGGGTAATCCGGTCCAAAGAGCCAGGGCCATTTTTGAACATACACCACATTATTGCCAAGGGTTTGAATACTGCCGCGGATATTATTTTCGAGACTGTCAACGATCGTAAAAACGAGGATAATTGCAAAGATGCCAATGGTAATGCCCAACAGGCTTAGAAAGGAACGGAGTTTGTTACCAACCAGTGACTGCCAGGCAAACAATAAACTCTCTTTGAACAGAACAAAAAACACAAGTAAATTTACGGGAAAATCAGGGAAGCGCGTGGCATTTTAGTACAAACGGTTGTTTTTGGATGTTTTTGTACCCAACAAATTAATTCATCTTTAAACGCTCAGTTAAACTGGATCTCGTATGTGTTGCCGTTTTGCTCAGATCTTATTTTTAAGTGATGGTTGACATCTGACTTCTGCTCCAACTTCAGGATCTGCCAACTGATGCCGGTTTCAATAAAGATATTTCGTTTCGGATCAGAAAGGTGATAAATGTAAATATTTTTGTATTTGTTGGTCCAGGCATATTTTATTAAGCCAAAATTGGATTCATAAAGCACGTTACGGCGGTCCTCGCTGATTATATTAAATCTGCACAGCTTTAGAGATCTCTTATAATGACTTAACCAATAGCTGTCCAAAGCGTCTAAACTATCAATGCCATTAACCTTATACACGGTTATAGATCCCCGCATCAAGTCGATCTTTTGCGGGCCCCAGGTCTTTTTGTTGTTTTCGGGATACTTTACTTTTTTACAGGAGCAAAAAATTAAAACAAAAATAAGCAGGCCAATATATTTAAATAGTGTTTTCAATACCTAATTTATTATACGATAAAAGCCTGGGTTAATAAAGCATATTTTTGATTCTACTTCACTAGCCTTCTGTAATAATACGGCTTTTTCCTGTTCATGGTTGGGTATGCTGAAGCCTGAGGGAACCCAGCCGACGTTCACATTCAATTTGTGTAAAGGGCTTAGCTTTTTTTCTTCTCCTCTTCTTTAAACTTCAGGTAACCTTCGTGTTTTTTACGTTGCCTTTTGCGCATCAGGTAAATCACTGACGAGAGAATAAAAAATCCAAAAAAGAACAGGGCGCTGTCGTTGTCTTTGGTGACAAGAAAATAGATCACGCAAAGCATGCCCAGGATGGCGCCTACAAACCATAGGCGTTCAAGGAAAATAAAAGTGGCAATTTGATTTTTAGGGTTCATCGTTTTTGATTTGAATGGTGCCTGTTACTTGTTTGATCTGGTATTTGGTAAAATCCTGGTTGCTCTCCATGCCCTTGCCCCTGATAACCTCGGTGGCGGTGGTAATTTTCACAAAGGCATCGGTATAGATCCTCTTGCTGTTTTCATCCCAGATGAGCCTTTCCGTTTCGAGCTTTTCGCCGGTTTTGTTCACTACCTCAACCGCGTATTTGGCTTCCATGCGCTTGGAAAGGTCATAACGGATCCCGTAGTTGGCTCTTAGCGTTGAAGAAACTTTTTCATCCTCGTCGAAAAACGTCACAAACACACCTTTTGGTAAAATGGTAAGCGGTTCTTTTACATTCTTGCTAAACATCAGCATGCGGTTGGCCTTCAGCATGATCTTCAGTCGCGCACTATCGGTGTACAACATGGTAACACTGTCACCCACCTGCGAGGGACTTTTTTTATTATTGGGTAACGACATTACATCTTTAAGATCGTTGGTGCAGGATGTAAAGATCAGGGTCAATAAAGAAAAAACGAATATGTGTTTATAAAACAACAGGCCTAATCGTAACGCATTTTTTGAAACCAGCGGTCAGAAAACGTAAAACCGAAATTAAACCTGATGTAATTTTCTTTAGTCAGGTTGTTCGAGGAAGTACCCACCTGTCCGTATTGCACGCTCAGGTTCACCATGGATGAAAGGCGCCCGATACCCACGGGGAAGCCCATACCGGCTGTAACCGCGTAATTGGTGATGAGCGTATTTTTAAGTTCTATATAGCCTGTTTGATAAGAAACACCAATGCGGTAATTAATACGTTTAAGAAAAGCATTATGACCCGCGGCATATTTTTCGGGTACAAAATTAACACCGGCCGCGATCCTGTAATTATTTTTAAAATCACTTACGTTGTCAAGGTATTTAAAATTCTGCCAGTTGGTGATCGCAAAATCCACTACCGCGTTCACGCGCTCGCCTTTTTTATAGCCTAAGCCAAAGCCCTGCTCCAAGGGCAAAGAAATGGTGCTTTTTTGATTGGTCCTGTAAATCACCGTGTCGCGGATGATTTCCTGGCCCGTAGCGCTTATGATGTAATTATAAACTGCCGAGCTATAATTCACATCAAGGGCATTATTAAGCGCCATAAAATAACCAAAGGTGATTTTTGTTTTTTCACGCATGGCCCTTTTGTTGAGTGGGGTGTAGGCATTGAGGCTGTCTCTGCGGTTTTTGAGGACTTCTTCTGAATAACCCAGCGCTTTTAAGGCGGCTACCTGGGCGTTGATCCTGTCTTTTCTTCCTTTTTTATCAGCAACACTGTCAATGCTTAACGCGCTTTGAATACCAAAATTGCCGGTAAAATCACCCAGGGTTAAAGTCCTCTCACGAAAGGTGTTATTATAAAGTACCGAATTCGGATAGATCACGCGGGTGGTATTTTGAAGTCCCCCGAAAATATAATTTACATTAAAGCCTATAGAAAAATCGCTGAGCACCTTGGCACCCATTTCAACAGCGCGGTATTTGCTGCCCCTGAGTGTTTTTAAGGAATCGGGCACAGCCTGCTTGCCCCTGAATTTAATGAAGCGTTTACTGAAGGGCATTATGCCATAACCTATAAAGGCCTTGTTTAATCCGCCTGAACCATTGTACAAATAGTTGACCTCACCGATGCCGGTTTCAGTGACTTTGTTCTGGAGGTCGTAACCCACATGGCTGTATGGCATGATACCAAAACAGGCCCCGCCGTTATTGGCAATTGGAAAGCCAAGCGCGCCGTATGAAAAATTGGTCGACCACTTTGTTACCGAAGTACTGCTGCCTGAAAATTTAGAGTAAACCCCGCTACCGCCCACTTCGAGCGAAGTTAATTTAATGAGGGCATAAGCCGCGGGATTGCCGGTATTAATAAAAATGGGCATCATCGAGTCTGGCTTCATCGCGATAAACGCGCCGCCCATGCCTGAGTTATGCGCCAGGGTAGGTGGCGTTAATTCGCCCAACGCGTAACGCGAATAAGGACTAAAGGTATTGTTTTGGGCCAATGCCAAAAAAGGAACCAGGAGGGCCCAAAATATAATGTGGGATCTATTTTTCAATATTAAAATTTAGGATGGTGTTGAGGCCGTAAAGCAATATATTTTGGTTGGCAAAGAAACGGTTTTTAAGTTGTTTGCACAAATAAGGCGAATCACCGCCGGTAATAACTATCTGCAGTGCCGGATAAAGCGTTTTGTACCTGCTGATCATGCCGTCGGCTTCGAGGGCGGCCCCGATAATAGCGCCGCTCAGCAAAGATTCGCGGGTGTTCTGGCCGGTAAGCTTTTCGTAATTTTCGTCAGCTTTTATTTCAGGGAGCGCGTGTGTATAATGGTGCATGGCTTGCAGGCGCATGGGGATGCCGGGCGAGATGGCCCCGCCCAGGTATTCGTTGTCGGCATTCACAAAATTGTATTTGATGCAGGTGCCGGCATCTATGGTAAGTACGTTGCTGTTGGGATAAAAGCTGTATGCACCCACAGCGGCGGCCATGCGGTCGGAACCCAGGGTGAGCGCGCTCTGGTAAAGGTTTTTAAGGGGTACCGGTGTTGTGGTTGAAAACAGGCTGGTGTTGAATTTTTTTTTCAGGGTTTCGAAAACAGCTTCGTGGGCGCCTGTTACCGAGCCTATCAGGCATTTGTCGATGGGTGGAAAGGCAGGCAGGTGATCAATCAGTTGAGTGGCGGAATCGAATATTTTATGAACGGCGAGGTCTTTTCCATCAAATACGCCGGCTTTTACGCGGGTATTGCCGAAATCTAAAATCAAATTCATTTGCGATAAAGGTATATTTTTAAACCTGACTCAAATTTATATTAAGATTTTTTTGGAAATATTTTGCAGTCCTGAGAAAATGCGTATTTTTGCAACCTCGAATTAAAAGAGTGAGCGGTGCCTTAGCTCAGTCGGTAGAGCAAAGGACTGAAAATCCTTGTGTCCCTGGTTCGATTCCTGGAGGCACCACCATAAAGCAGAAAGCCCCTTTCGTGAAATATCGGAGGGGCTTTCGCTTTATGGTGGGGTGAAGTAGTTTACGCAGTAAACTTCTGCTTCATTCCAAAGACTGTCCTTAATTAATAAAGCAGAAAGCCCCTTTCGTGAAATATCGGAAGGGGCTTTCGCTTTATGGTGGGGTGAAGCGTAGTTTACGCAGTAAACTTCTGCTTCATTCCATGATTATTGTTTTTATTTTTGACAATGCCGCTTCCTTATTGTGTTTACATACTATTTAGTCATAGAGATTCGCTTCTATATATTGGTTTTTTCCACAAATGTAGAAGCAAGAGTTAAAAAACACAATTCAGCCGGTAATATCAGTACTGCTAATAGAACCCCCCTCCAACTTATCTTTTGTGAATTCTACCTTTTCGAAGAAGATGCCAGAAAAAGAGAAAAGTACTTTAAAACGACAATGGGCAAAAAAACTATAAAATTAATGCTAAAGAATGCCTTAGAAAAATTGGGCTACAAAGGCACGCTAAGACCTTTAGAGATTAATGAAGATTCAATTTCTGATTAAATTCTAACTAAATTTGTATAGTTAATGAACCCAGTTTTTGTTCTTTATTGAAAAGTACGCCTATCTACCTACAGCACTTTTTTTTGTAATTTGCGCTTATTCTATGGATTACAAAACATATCCTCCGGATTCTGATCTGTCTGCCTTTATAAAATGTTACTGGTCATTGGATGGACCTGCTGAATTGGCCCCTGTGAAGCAGCGTATTGTTCCGGATGGATGCATGGAAATGATTTTTCATTACGGTGATCAGTATAAACAATATCTCAAAAATGGCAATTCAATTGTTCAGCCAAAATGTTTTGTATTTGGCCAGATAACCTCACCGCTGGAAATTGAACCAACTGGCATAACCGGCATTTTTGCAGTTCGTTTTAACCCGGATGGCCTAACGCCTTTAACTACAAAGCCTCTCACAGAAATGGAAAACAGGGCCGTTCCTTTAAAAGAGCTTTTCGGAGAAGATGGAATCGCTTTGGAAAAAAAAATATTGAAGGCAAAGAAGAATGAAGACCGGATAACGATCGTGAAATCGTTTTTATTGAAGAGGTTAATTACTACCGATTCGATTGATCGCATAACAAAAGAGAGCATAGATATTATTACTCATTTAAAGGGGCAGTTATCCGTTGATGAATTAACAGAACATGTTAAAATTAACCGCAGACAGTTAGAAAGAAGGTTTTCATCTGCAATAGGTCTAAGTCCGAAACAACTTTCAAAAATCATAAGGTTGCAGGCGACGTTAAAGATGCTGGCCAACAAACAATTTACAAGTCTCACCGCTATAGCCTACGAAGGAGATTATTACGACCAGGCACATTTCATTAAAGATTTCAAAGAATTTACAGGCATGAGTCCAAAAAAATTCTTCGCCGGTAATCTTAAAATGTCTGCGCTGTTTATAGACACAGAATAAACTGTCGCATTTTTACAATTCTAACCGATTGAAGCATTGCAATTTTGCTTTGCAATAGTGCATCAACCTGAAATAAAATAGAAATGAAAAATCTGATTAACTGGTTTGAAATCCCGGCTAAAGACTTTAATCGCGCAATAGGATTTTATAAAGGTATTCTTGGTCTTGAGATCCAGGAGGCCGACATGTTTGGCTCCAAAATGGGCTTTTTTCCCTCAGATGGAAAAAACGTCTCTGGTGCAATAGTAAAAGGCGATGATTATGCCCCTTCGATGGAAGGTGTGACCATTTATCTGAATGGTGGAGAAGATCTGCAAACTATCCTCGATAAAGTGGAAAACAGCAAAGGCAAAATTATTGTACCCAAAACTCAGATCAGTCCTGAAATGGGATACTTTGCAATGTTCATCGATACGGAAGGGAATAAGTTAGCTTTACATTCAATAAAATAATCAAATGAGAAAAATAGGTAGATCAATAATTGGCTCTTTAAGCCTAACCCTGGTTCTTTTTTATTCGTGTTCATCTGAAAAAGTGGAAGACGTCAAAGTAGATGTCAAGACTAATTATGACAAATTGCAAAAATTAGACTGGCTCGTTGGTAAATGGGAAAACAAAACACCTGAAGGTTACGCTGCCGAAATATGGGAAAAGGAAAATGATTCAACATTTAATGGAGTCAGTTACTTCATCGCGGGGAAAGATACCGTTTCTTTTGAAAAAATCAGTCTCCTGCAATCCGGGTTAGACTTATTCTATGTTCCAACTGTAAAGGGACAAAACAGTGGGCAACCGGTGACATTCCAAATGACCTCGCAAACCGACGATCTACTGGTTTTTGAAAATCCCGAACACGATTTTCCTCAAAAAATCACGTATACACGAATAACAAACGACTCACTGTTAGCTGAAATATCCGGAATGATTGAGGGAAAACCAAGTACACAGCAATTTCCATTGGTCAGATCCAGATGATGTGAAGTCTGGCGAAATGAAACTGGCATTCAACTCTCTTCACATCTGAAACTTATTTAAGGAAGGTTTGTTATTTTTCTATTTAATAACCTGAAGAATGAAATTATACCCGGATTGTTCCTGGGCGGGAAATTTACAGTATCCATTTTTGGTACAAATAACTCTCCCTTATTACTTAACAACTGATACACCGGCAGTGATATAAGGCCCAAAAAAGCCCAAAAATAATTTTTGGTGGGCGACTTCCATTCTCTTATGATAGAGTCTTCTCCTACAATTTTGTACTCAAGTTTTTCTATTCCAAACCAGTAAAGTGTATTCTTAAGAGAACTTTTTTCAGGAATGGGGGCAATATTTAAATGTCTGGCAATTGTCAGATCCACCGATATGATATCCGTTCCAAAATAAAACCGCCTGGGGCTGATGGGGTTTTTACAGCCCATTACGCCAAGGATGCCGATAGGTACTAAATCATACGCTTCCACAATTGTGAAATCCGGAGGAAAATCATCCAATAACATGCAGGTAGTGGTTTCTCTGTTCACAACACGATCAACAAAAACAAATTCCTTGGCATTGCCTGTTAGCCACTCTAAATTACTAATTGATAAAAGAGCCATTTCGGTTGGATGGCTTTTAACTTTTGCAAAATTTATTCTAAAATCAGAGTCTTTCCAGGTTTTTGAGACTTTATAATTTCCAATACCACGTGTGAAATAGTGTTCTTCCAACTCTTCTGTAGCATTTACAATTTGATAATACTCCGATTCAAAATGAAAATACCTGGCAAGCTCAGTAACCGATCTGTTTTTATAAAAATTAATGTAAATCGAGTCTATGTCAATCACCTTTATATTTTTGAATCCGAGCTTATAAATATATTCTGCAAACTTTTTAATTAAAACTGCATCGCCTATCGGAGATAAGTCTTGTTTGTTGTAGCCCATTGAAAAAGAAACTTTAATCACTATTTTTAATTTCTCAATAGGCTGGTTATTGGCCTTTGCTTTTTGTGTTAATTCAGATACTAATTCTGTTTTTTCTAATTCATGTATAAAAAAATCGTATTTATTTGTGTCACCGTTATTTTCCGCCACCCATACTGTGCCTCCGCTTCCAACAGGATTGTTTGTTTTACTGCGAAACGTTACCGGTAAAAAATAATCGCTCACATTTTTAATTTGAGAAATAACATCTTCTTTAACAGCCCCCTCAATTAATTTATCTGCTTGCGTTAGATTCTCGAAAATAATCCTGAATATATTTTCGTGCCTGGTTTCATCAAAAATAATACGTTGAAAATCGTTGAGATGCTCGTTGTTATAACGCGGGTCTTTCTTTGCTAATGCGATAATTCTTTCCCAACAAACTTTAGCTGTATTTTCAGCATCCATATTAAACGCACAAAAGTTCTTAAATGATCCGTGTTTTAATTCGTTTCTTATTTCTTTGGGAATTTTCCCTGAAATTTTTCCGAATGAAAGAACGAACTTTGCAAGAGCCACTGAAACGGGGGCCTCTTTCCAACTGAGGTGTTGAATGATGGAGCCCGACCAACCGCCAATAAATCCCTGCAACTGGCTGATAAATGTTTTCAACTTGTGTGAATAACTACCCGATTTAAGTAGCGCCCCCCGTGTATAAACAGTATGCATGTCTTCGTCCTTCCATATCCAGATGAATGCCTGTCTGAAAATTGTTTTTAAATCCTGGTCTACATTTAATCTTTCAATATTCTTGTGTAAAAAACTTGCCCGGTAAGCTGTAGTAACAAGTTCCTCTCTTTCCAATGCTATTTGCAATAGTTTGTCCAGTTCCCGGGCGGGTTGCCCCTTATATTTTGCGGCAATTTGATTTAATTCATTTACGAACTCATCATAAATCTTCCCCATTGTATATTACGATTTAAAATAAATTACCCTAAATTTACGTTATATTTAATAGTAAGAGTTTGATTTTAAATTATTTGCAAAAAAAATATCTGATTTGGGTTTCAAAATCATCCCCGGTGCTTTCTTACATACTAAGTTTTACAATGCTGCTTGTATGTGTGTATTTTGAATCTTTTTACCATCACTCCCTTATTCTGTTTTTAATTTTACCTTTTGCCGGCTGGTTCATCTGGGGGTTAACCGAATACATGATGCATCGTTTTGTTTTTCATCTCGAATCTAAAAACAAAAATATATTATTTGTGAGGTATATTTTACATGGCGTTCATCATCACGAACCTGCCAAAACATTGTTTGTGCCATTGCTTTTACGAATAGGCATGCAAGTAGTTACATTGGTGGTTTTCAAATTCTGTTTTAAACACTATGCTTTTCTCCTTTTTTTCGGATTAGAAATTGGTGTTATTCAATATATCACTGTTCACTATTTTATTCATCATCAAAGATTTTCGAAATATTTTCCAAAACTAACCCGGTACCACTACATTCATCACTTTGTTGAACCGGATAGAGTTTTCGGAACGAGTTCATTACTTTGGGATAAAATTTTCGGAACGCTTCCCACAAAAGACTTTTCAGGAATGGAATTCAAGAAAGACAAACACTTCATTTCATGACGAATGTTTCAATAATCGGTTCCGGTATCGGTGGATTATCTGCGGCTTTAAATCTGGCCAAAAAAGGATTTCAGGTGACTGTTCTTGAAGCAACTGATAAACCGGGTGGATTAGCAAAAAGCGTCTCGGTTTCAGGAAACACGTTTGATGCGGGTCCATATGTTTTACTCGACAAGCCGGGCCTTGAATGGGCCTTTGAGCAAGTAGGATTAGATTTACAAAGTTTAAATTTAAAGCGAATAGAAAATGTTTATTCTGTTGAAATGGACGATAGTATTTTTACTGTTTATTCAGATCTTAATAAAACGATAGGTGAATTAAACGCTAAATGGAACAAACAAGGAGACCATTACGCGGATTTCGTAACCAAGACTTACAAAAAATACAGGCAACTTATTCCTTTTACCTTTTCTGCTCCCAGCCCTATAAAAATTATAAAAAGTGGGAAACTAAGTCTCATTCCTTTTTTGTTAAGTTCTTTGGGAAAAGTATTAAATACATTTGGGTTAAACGATCCCATAAAAAACGGAATTGGAATCTGGACACATATTGCAGCACAATCTCTTGACAAAGCTCCGAGTCCAATGTCCTTTGTTCCTGGCCTGATCCATCATATAGGTGCTTATTATCCTGAAAGTGGAATCGGAAGTATTGCCGATAAACTCTTTAACGAATGTGTTCAGCATAAAGTAAATTTTATGTTTAACAGTAAAGCAAAAAAAATCCGCATTCAAAATAATTGTGTAACCGGTGTCGAATACAATGACAACAATTTTTTAGAATGCACGCATGTTATCTCCAACAACAGTGCAATAGACACTTACCTCAATTTAATTGAAGAGACACCTGTTTCTTTTAAAAACAAAATAAAAACCTTGCCTCTGCAATCTCCGGGAGTTTGTGTGTTTTTGAGAGTAAAAGGGCGCCCTGAAGGCAGCTATATAAAGTTTAAGTTAGAAAAAGATATCCCGAACTGTAAATCTTTTATTTTGCCGGATATTATTACTCAAAAAAATACAGAAACATGGATGAATGCCCGCCTGGTTTTTCCGTTGCCTCATGAATTTTCTTTGACATTGAGCGATACTGACTGTAAAAAAATGATTGATGCGGTTTTAGAAGAAAGTTGGTGGAAGGCCGGCATTACAGATTTTGAAGTGTTGTCTTACAATACCCCCCGAACCTGGTCAGAAAAATTTGTTTTATACAACAAAAGTATGAATCCGGTTATGACCAGTCAATTTATGCGCATGGGACGAATGCATCATAAAAGTCCATATTTTAAAGGTTTATACTTTTGCGGCAGTTCAACGCATCCCGGGCAATGGGTCAGCTTTTGCGCTATTTCCGGTATACTAACTTCTAACCAACTTATAAAAGATCTGTAAGTGCTACTTAAAACAAACTATACTGTTATTGAGACCAAAAAGCTGCGTTACTTTGAACTCGGTGATAAAAAGAACAGCGTATTTATTTTATTGCATGGCTATCCCGACAATTTGCAGATCTGGCATAAAATAGCACCTCTTTTAGCAAAGCACTATTATGTTGTTGGATTCGACTGGCCGGGGATGGGTGACAGCGAAGCATGGGCAGGAGGGGCTACACCTGTCATCATGGCGAACCGCCTGAAAAAAATAGCAGATCACTTCCAGTTAAAAAAAATAAATATTCTTGCCCAGGACATGGGCGGACAGGCCGGACTCGTCTTCGCATCCCTCTATCCCATCTATACACAATCTGTTTTCGTTATGAATTCGCTTTTAATGTGGAACGAAAAAACATCCTGGGAAATAACATTACTGCGAAAGTTCAGATTTAATGAGTTCGTGCTGAATTACCTGCCCCATTTGGTTTTCAGAATAGCAACGCGCACTTTCGTTGAACACGGTCGCTCTGCAATTAACGAAGAATTAAAAAACGATTTATGGCTGAATTTCAAAAAAAAGGAAGTCAGAAAGTATATCGTTCGCATGTGTGCCGGATATGGCGCGCAGTTAAAAAAGCTTCCGGCTTATTACCAAAACATAAAATGTCCGGTTACCTTAATTTGGGCTGAAAAGGGAAAACATTTTTCAATCAATCATGCGTACGCGTTTAAAGAAATGTGCCCACAAACTGAAATTGTTGCGATTAAAGATGCGCAACACTGGATGGTGCTAAACAGGCAGGAAGAAATCGCGGATATTGTTTTTTCTAAGGCAGCACAACTATCCTGAAAGTTCTCTGAGAGGTCTTATTTCCAACACATTGTAGCATGTAAATTCCTGCCGCGTAATCAGTGAGAGAGATCAAATGTTTGCCTCCTTCCATGACGCCTTCAAATAACACCGCGCCATCCTGATTACATAAAGTCAGAAAAGTTGTGGTCTTCAACTCAATAAATAAAATGCCACTTGTTGGATTCGGGTATATTCGGATTAGCTCTTCCGCAACTGTCATCTCATTGAGACCTGTGCATTCTGATACAAGAATTGTGACAGTCATCGAACTTTCGCATTGAAGAACACTTGTGCCGACAACAGAGTAAGCTGTAGTTCCGCCAGGAGAAACCACAATACTATTGGTTATCGATCCATTGCTCCATTCATATCCGCCGGTAGCACCTGAAATAATGATGGTCGTTGTTTCACCTTCGCAAATACTTGTATTTCCTGCAATTGATAATACGGGTAGCGGGTTAACGGTCACCGGCACTGATTTTGTATTAAGACAACCGGTTAAGGTGTTTGTGCCCGTGACGCTGTAATTAGTTGACATCATTGGAGAAGCAACAACCACCGAACCAGTTGCATTTGTGCTCCAGGTATAAGAGTTTGCGCCCATTGCCGTTAAAGTCACTGCCTGACCCTTGCACACGGTTGTGTTGCCAAATAATAACAAAAGCGGCAATGGATTAACAGTAACCTGCGCGGTTTTTGTATTAACGCAATTGGTTAAAGTGTTTGTACCAGCAACGCTAAAAGAGGTAGTGACCGTTGGCGAAATTACCATGGCTGGGTTGGTCCCATTAGTGCTCCAGGTATACGTGTTCGCGCCATTAGCGACCAGGGTTGTAGTATTTCCAATACAAATCATGGTGGTGCCAGCTATTGATAAAGTTGGGAGTGGGTTAATGAGGAACGAGCCAAAAGCTGTTGAAGTACAGTTACCAATGAGTGAAGAATATGAAAATGTGTATAAACCGGCACTGCCAGATGAAGGAACTATTATACCGTTCCCAAATACCGGAAAAGGACCTGAAAAAACTCCCCCCGATGGACTGGCCGTTACGGTAAAAGGTGGAGAGTTTCTGCAAAATGCAGGAATGACCCCGATAGTTGGTTGAGGTGGATTTATATAAATTACAGCAAGCGTTTTGCTCGCGGGACAGGTTCCGGCAGTTGGCGTAACTACTACGGTATAAACGATGCTATTGGTGGTACCAATAGTACTGAACGGGTTGATTGTCATTGTTTGTTGATTCGGCGAGGTACTTGACAGGAACGTTAGCGGTGACCAGGCACAATTGTACAGCGCCGGCTGACCTGTAAGAATAACGCTCGCGGTGATGCTACTACCCTGGCACAGAGTTGATGAAAGCGGACTTAATGTGAAGTTAACTGGTCCATTGGTTGTCAGTATTACTTTAACCGAATCCCTGCACGATAAACTGGAATTATAACTCAACCACAAATATTGGTTATTGTAGGGTGAAGTAACAGTGTAATTCTGGGCAGTACCTCCCGCGCCGGCAGAGATTGCGGAAAGTCCATTGTACCACTGAATATTGCTTGCATTAATTGGCGCAGATAAATTAGCTTCATTTGGACAGAAGTATTGTATGCTTGTTGAAACATTATTGACACCCACTGTAACCGTAGCTACCGCGGAGCCGCAACCAACAGAATTAAAAGCGCTCACACCTACCGTATACACCCCCGCAGCTAGATTTGAAATTACGGAACCCGTTCCTACAGGATTAGAATTTCCAGCCGCGTACCATGCATAATTGTATCCGGTACCACTGCCACCGGCAATCACCGTTGCTGAACCGTTCGCATTTCCGCAATTGGTAGAGCTTGATCCAACTCCGGCAATTGAAACTGTGGAAAACTGTATGGTGTTCTGGATGGTTACACTGCAGCCCGCGGGCGAGACCATCTGAACTGTATAAATGCTCCCGACAAGCGCATTTGTGACTGTCAAAATGCTTGAATTACCACCTAAAAAACCCGGTACAGCAACAGGTGGATTGCCGGGAGCATACCATTGATAGTAGAAATAACCGGCGGGAGCAACAATCGTCGCGAAAGATGAATTTGAGCAAAGGTTCACCGGTGGTAAAGGTAAACATGTGAATATTGGCACTGAAGGTGCGGTTAAAGGATAGGAAGTGCCCGTCTTGGCATCAAAATAAACAGATCCATGATGTGAATTTCCGGTACAATCACTGTTGGTAACCTCAATCGTTACACAGGAGCCGATATAGGCCGAAAGGTCAACGGTATTGGTTTGCCAATTGGTCCAGGAGATTGAATTTGTGAAACTGTAATTATTAACTCCCCCTATACATGAGCTACCCAATGGTATAACAGAGGTTGACCGGCAGGCATCAGCCAAACCGGCGCAACTGTATATCTTCACATGAAAAGATGGCTGATCACAGCATTGGTGAGCGGAGCCATCCCAGGATCCGGCGTAAGCAAAATAAAACGTTGAATTCGCTGTGGTAACAGGAAAAGTTGTTCTCAATCTTGTTGCAAGCGCGGTTCCGGTGGCGTCCTGCAATCTAACGACATTGTTTCCGCCCAAAGGTGAATTCATGATGGAGATGTTATCGATACTGAAAGGATTTGCAAGAGTATAAGGATTTGCCAGAATTGGAGTTATCATTACTGAAAATTCCACACTGCCCGGAGACCAGGTAATATTGGTATTGCAAATAACTGCATTTAGCGAGGTTGTAGTACTTTCAAGGGTCCACCCGCTTACGGCGTTGGATGCTGTATATACACCCGGCACAGTTTGCTCAAATCCGATATTTGTTTGTGCTGGCGATAAGCAAACGCAACCAAAAATTACGAACAAGAAGATAATTGTTTTGTTTATCATGACAATGCGGACACTCTATAAAAGTAACTCTTACTGCTCTTAAATTGAACTTATTCCCTCAATGAGGAATGACCTTTATACACTTATTGGACCCTTCTGTCAACCTTCAATATGTCAAATCCGGTGTTACTCCACTAAAATAGCCCTGTTTGCATTGCTCCCATTTTTAGCTTTTTGCTTTGCCCGGTTTGTTGTATTTTCACTTTTGAACATCACAAAGGTTTAAACCCGATTTTACATGACAACGATTATTTTTAAAAGAATGCTCTGCACACCCTATAATGGTACCAGGAAGTTTATTTTTCTGCCGGTTTATCTCGTATTTCTTTTTGTGATCCCGCAGCAAACAGCGAGAGCCCAGGTCTGCGATAAAAAAACCATGGTGTTTTTTGAATCCGACAAGTCCTCTGTTCAGGAAACGGAAGAAAAAAAACTCCGCGACCTTACCGGCCAGTTCAGCCAGAAAACCGATACATTTCTTCTCGAGGTATATGCCTTCACCGACAGCATTGCTTCTGTTGATTACAATAACAAACTTGCGCGCAAACGTTTCAACAGCATCGTCAGCTATATAAAGAAAAACTCCGCCTGTCAATTCGAGATCCTCGAAAAAGTGCGGGGCGAGGCAACACCACTTAGCACCAACGCCACAGAAGAGGGTCGTGCAAAAAACAGGCGGGTTGAAATTTTTTATTTTAAAATCAATAAAGGCCGTGTAAAACTGAAGGGAAAAGGCGGCATGTCGCTGGCCGTTAGAAGGGATTATTTCGCCCCCCGCGGCATCTGCGAATGCAACCCGCGAATCACGGAAATATATACCGATGAACAGGCGGCGCGGGCTGGCATCGGCCTTACCACTGCGGATGGTTGCCCCCTGACTACCGGGGGAATGATTGGCCTGACCTTCGACGGCCAGGATGCCAATAAGTGTACCGATATGATCATAGAAATTCCGGGTGCCAAATTCGATGAAGAAATGGAAATATGGGATGCCGCTCAGGTGGCCGGGGGTCAGACGCTCTCACAATGGTTCAAAAACTCAGGCGGTCAATTAGATTACGACGAAAACACCAAACTGTACACTCTCACAGTTAAATTGTGCCCGGGCAACATGATCAACCTCGATAAAATTGCCAGCAGGGCGAGGGGCGGAAGATGCGCGGATTCGGCCGGAGTGATTGCCGTTCCTGAACTGAGCAGGTTTAAAAGTTCCAGGAATTTCAGGATCGTACGATCTACTATCTTATCCAGGGAGGGACAAAAAAGCGTTACCGTGGCTAAGTTCCCATACAGAGGCAGGGGACGGATATTCTTTGCCGATTCGGGCCTGAGTGCGGACAAGATCGGATATTCCTTTTCCGGCAATATAGAGAAATACGTGATGGATTGCGACAGCGCCCGCTGCCCACGGTTAAAAGAATGCTGGTGTTATGAAATTCCATTAAGCGATTATACCAAAATTATATATTTCCAGAAGAAAAAGAACTTCCTCCTGAAAGTACCTATGAAATACCGCAACCATTCGGTAAGGCTATTTATTCCCGGCGCGGATAGTATAATCCCGGTTGCCAACGTAAAAGGCTCAAAAAGAAAATTCACGTTTCAACAACCTCTACCGAATACGTATGTGGTATTATACAAGGAGGGCAGTAATGCCAATAACAAGAGAGGATATGATTACCAGGTTGATCTGGATAAAGTGAAGCAGAAATACAGCAAGCGGAAAAAAGTTTTTAAGGCAAGGATAAAAAAGCGGCAGTTGAAACACGCTGTATAAAGCAAAGGAACCAAAGAGTACGTAATTTACTGTTCCTTAAAAACACTTTTTTTCTTTGCATCTTAAGGTAGCTTCTCTTTGCGGGTAATGATCGGTCTTTCTGACTATGGTCAGGCCAGAGAATGACATTTGTCATATTGGAATCTGCTCAGGGTGCTGAAATTTACGACTGAAATCATCTGTTAAAAATCCACAATGAACTGGCCTAAACTCAGCACACAAAATATAAAACTAAGGGTATTTGAAGCGCTTGGTAAAAACCTCAATTACCGAAGTGAGAATATTTTAGGCATTCCAGCCACTTATCTTGATACTGATATATTTTATGAGGACGCTCCTTTCTTAAAGGACGCGCCCTTTTTGTCGATGCTTGTTGCTAACCCCAATCACATAGGATGTCATACGCTTGATGGCGAAAAAGAACCTATTTTTAAAGGTAGCCAGGAGATAGAACGCGACCTGATAAGGATTTGCTCGGAAGAGATTTTCGAAGCAGAGCCAAAATCCTATGATGGTTATGTTGCCTCCGGCGGAACTGAAGCTAATATTGAAGCCTGCTGGATCTACAGGAATTACTTTTTAAAGCAGCGTCATGCCCAGCCCGAAGAAATCGCCCTATTGTATTCCGAAGACAGTCACTATTCATTTCCAAAGGCAGCTGATTTACTTTCGTTGAGATCTGTTGTATTTGGTGTAAATGCCAAAACAAGGGAAACAAACATTATAGACCTGGAAAAAAAAGTGCTGGAGCAAATTAAAAAAGGCGTCAAATATTTTATTGTGAATGTTAATCTTTCTACTACCATGTTTGGCAGCGTGGACGACATAGACAAGATCACAGACCTTTTAAACCTGTTTCACCTGGAATACAAACTCCATATTGACGCTGCATTTGGTGGCTTTATCTATCCTTTCACCAAAGAAAACAGCCGACATAATTTCAGAAACCCTCATGTAAGTTCCATTACCATTGATGGACACAAAATGTTACAGGCGCCATACGGCACCGGCATATTTCTGGTACGTAAAAACATGATCCCATATGTGTGCACCGAAGAAGCGTCGTATGTTCAGGGAAAAGACTACACGCTTTGTGGAAGCAGGTCGGGGGCTAACGCAATCTGCGTATGGATGATCCTGCACATGCACGGGTCGGTTGGCTGGACGGTGAAAATGAACCATCTGCTCGACAAGACCACCTCGCTTTGTCATGCACTGGATGAACTGAACGTGGAATATTACAGGCATCCACAATTGAACATCGTTACAATCAGCAGCAACTACGTTAGTAACCAGCTCGCCTCTAAATTTTGCCTGGTGCCCGACAATCATGATGATCCACGATGGTACAAGATTGTTGTAATGCCTCACGTAAAACCAGGCATCCTGGATAATTTCCTGAGCCAGCTTTCTGGTGACCTTTTGTTGCGGAAGGTTGGGCGTGATGTTTGATTAAGCCTTCCTTACAAACTCCGACTTTAACCCCATAGCCCCAAAACCTTCAATTTTACAATCGATATTATGATCCCCGTCGGTAAGACGTATGTTCTTCACTTTTGTTCCCGCTTTCACTGACTTCGACGCGCCCTTCACAGGCAAATCTTTTATCACGATTACGGTGTCTCCATCGTTTAGTTCATTCCCATTGGCGTCCAGAATTTTTGTTGGCACTTCGCTTACCTCCTTCTCCTCTTTCGGGTTCCATTCATAAAAACACTCCGGACAAACGATCAAAGCACCACTTAAGTAGGTGTATTCGCATTTACATTTTGGGCAAGCCGGGAGTTCTGACATAAAGATTAGTTTTATTTGAAATGCAAAGATAAAATAAAATTACCCGGCGTCCACGCTAGTCACTTTTTCACTGGAAGATAAGTTAAGCGGTTTAAAGATCAACAGGGTTACTATTCCCCAAAGGGTTACCAGCATGCCCACAAGCCCAACAATATTTTTGTCCAGGTAGTCAGATGTAAAGGCCACATCCATGGCTGAATGAAAAACTGCGCAAACCAGGATACTGCCCCGCGATGTATTGAACAACCAGGTCAATAAAATACTTCCGGTAAGTAAACTAAAGATCCAACCGAGAGCGCCCAAAATGTCCATACTCATGTAGCCCGGCCTGTAAAGGAACAGGGGCCAATGCCAGATGGCCCAGAACAAACTGAGGATGAGACTTGCGTTTAGAGCTTTGAAGGGTTTTTGTAAGCGTGGCAATGCAAATCCACGCCAACCAACTTCTTCGCCAAAACCAAAAAAAACAAGATTATAGATAAAAAATTCTATAAAATTGAAATCCGGAAACTCTTTGCTGAGGCCTATCAAGCTAAGATCATCCCAATGCCCCTTTTGAAAATAATTAATGGTTGCTGCTATGGCATTAAGCAGAAAAGGACTTACCAATGCCAGCAATAACAGAAATATCCTTGAGGTGGCAAATGTTGACACAGCCAGTTTTTTCAGCGCCGGTTTTCCATCAAAAATGAATGTACAAATAACAGCCGCTATTAATGGCCCCAGGCCACCAAGTGCGTGCAGGTACCTGAAACTGTTATCCGGGAGGATTTGTATATAAAGCGGCAACCAGGTCAACCACGAAATAAGATATGCCAGCGAAAAAAATGTTGTTAATTGTTTCATTTCCTTCGTGGTTTTGAAAGCCTGATGGTAGTTGGTGGAAGCGTATTGATTAGTTGGAATGTTTAATGAAATGGCTCCGATTACCTTGCCCAAAAACAAGACAAATCGAAGCCAAAGGTTCGCCTGTTAAAGTACATTAACCAATAATAGCAGAGTGTTTACCACTATGCTCAGGGTAAATAAATTCACTACCCATTTAAGTGGCGCCTGTGAAATGCAGGCAACAAGGTTGGCCATAGTTACGCTCAGGCTCAGAATAAACATCCAGAGTGGCCCAGCGCTTTCAAAAATTTTCATGGTGGCGATGCTCCCAAGGCAACTGCTGAATAGGATCGCGCCGGATATGATGCCGAAATAGCTGAATTCTATTTTTTTAATAAATTGATTATAGCGCGAAGCAAGGCTGATTGTTTGTGTGTTCGTGTCGAAACGGCTGTAAGTTTTTGTTAGTGTTGTCATGATCGTTGTATTTTATAGTTCAAAATTACGGCTGCTTTTGGCTCTGGCAGCTGATCCAGATCAGTGGACAGGAATGATCTTTATCACCTTTTCCGGGCGCCTTTTTTAAACGGCCAGCTGCGTTTCAGGCTGTTCATGTTGTCATTAAATCCCGCGGCAGCCGTATCAATCCTCAGTATGCTCCTGTTTAAATTGTGAACCACCATGGTGTCTTTCAACAAAACGCCCAATGAACCTTTTCCCTGTCTGAGATCATTCAGGAGGTATGAAACATCGGCAGCTATCACTTCAGCGGTATCATTCAGCCTCTCGAATTTTACCACTATTTGCCTGAGCCTGGCTGATAATAAAGTGTCGGTTAGCAGGGTGCCGAAACTACCCCTCCCGTTCCTGCTCTTAAAGTAGCTGCTGAAGCTCCATTTAATGTCGAAGAAAAACTGATATTGGCACCTGCAGCAGTGACTCCTCCATTCGTAGTGTCAAAAAGTGGATTACCACCAATCACTACAGGAATGTTA
>JAZKFC010000008.1:31040-106534 GCA_040386615.1 Bacteroidota bacterium | reverse complement strand
GATAGCCTGATGCAGATTCCTCAGCAAACTTATTCCTGATCGCCGAAGTAATCGCCCTGATATCTCCTGTTATGTTATTTGCCTGATCGCTCGTTAACCGGATGTTCACCAGGGTGGTTTTTATGTTGCCTGAAAGAGTTGTGTCTTTCAACAAACTCCAAAAAGAGTTATTTTTCATGATCTCTCCTGAAAAGCTTTTTAAATTACCGGTGATGACTTCGAGGTTGCCGCTTGAATTGCTAAGAGATCTCAGTGTGTTGTCCATTTGCATTGGATTTAAAGACTGCAGCGTGCTGCCTTCCTTAATTAATTGCCCTCTTTTTGCGGCGGGCGTGATCTCAAGCAGTTTGTTGCCAAGCAAGCCATCAGTACCAACAGACACAACCGCGTTCTCACCTATCAATCCGGCGAGTTCTTCATCAATACTGAATTCAACTTTCACCAGCGTATCTGAAACGTTCATCAGGCCTGAAACTGTGCCGGCGTTAATGCCATTAAATCTCACATTGTTGCCAGGAACAAGGCCGCTTACATTGTTAAAATACGCGCTGACGGTAATGGTTTTATGAAAAATATTTTTTTGACTGCCGATATAATAAAGTCCCAATACCAGCAATACTGTACCTGTTAAAATAAAAAGTCCGAGCTTTATTTTGTTTGTAGATTCTTCTTTCATCATGGAAAATTTTGTTTAATCAAAAAACTGTTTTACGCGTGGATCTTCGAGTTGCTGCATTTCATTGTATGTGCCGTTTGCAAGACAAGTGCCATCTACCAGCATCACCAACCTGTTGGCCGTGAGCTTTACACAGTTCATATCGTGTGAAATGATAATTGAAGAGACATTGTATTTTTTCTGAAGTTCAAGCATCAGCATGCTTATCTCTTTTGAGGTAATAGGATCCAGACCCGTTGTTGGTTCGTCGTACAGGATGATTTTCGGTTTTAATATGATCGTCCTCGCCAGCGCGATCCTCTTACGCATCCCGCCCGAAAGTTGCTCGGGCATGAAGTCAATGGCATCAGCCAGACCCACATTTGTCAGGGCCTCCATTACCAGTTCATCCATGTCTTTTTTAGATGTCTTCACCGCGTGGTGGCGCAGGGGAAATTCAAGATTTTCGCGCACGGTCATTGAATCATATAAGGCATTGCTCTGAAACAAAAAACCGATCTTAAGGCGAAGATCGTTTAAACTGTTGTTTGAAAGGCCGGCCACATTTTCACCGTCAACGATGATGCTTCCGGCATCAGGCTGTATCAATCCGATAATACACTTGATGAGCACAGACTTGCCCGAGCCGGATTTGCCCAATACCGCCACGTTTTCACCTTCGTGAAGATCGAGACTGAAATCCCTTAATACCCTGAGATCTCCAAATGCCTTTTGCAGCCTGTTGACACTGACCATTATTTTGGGCGGGTATGTCGAATCCCTGCTCACGTAAAGTGGAAAATATCGGCGATCTGGGCCGCGATAAGATCGATGATGAACACGGCGAACGTTGACAACACCACGGCTGTATTAGCGGCCATACCTACGCCCCGTGTTCCTTTTTTGGTGTAATAACCCTTAAAACATCCAATAATGCCAATGGCAAAACCAAAGAAAAACCCCTTAATTACAGATGGTAACAGGTCTCCAAATCCCAGTTTCTCAAAAACCTGATTTAAAAATAGCTGGAAACTGATCATCTGTTTCATATTGATGCCAACAAACGCGCCATACAACGAAATGGTATCACTGATAATGATCAGCAAGGGTGTCATGAGTATACACGCAAGAACCCGTGTAACCACCAGGTACCTGAAAGGATTGGTACCTGACACCTCCATAGCGTCTATTTGCTCGGTCACCCGCATTGAACCCAGTTCTGCGCCAATACTTGAGCCGATCTTACCGGCGCAGATGAGGGCGGTGATCACCGGGACAATTTCACGTACAAGCGACACAGACACCACTGAAGGCAGCCACGACTCGGCACCAAAAGTTTCCATTGACGGGTATGACTGGATGGTAATCACCAGTCCCATGATAAAACCTGTGATCCCGACCAGGAAAAGCGTTTTGTACCCAATGTAGTAGCATTGCCTGAGCAATTCAGAAAACTCAAAACGCGGCCGGAAAAACTGACGGAAAAATTTAGCGCTGAAAGCGCCGAGTTCCCCCAGTTCAGATATTGTGCCGCTGATCGTATTTTTTTTTCTACTCATTCGGAATTTTAAAAAGTTTTGTTATATCACGGACGCCACCCTGTCCGAGACCAGATATTTATTTGGTTTAATTGAATTCCTCCCGCCTGTAGATAAATTATTCCGCCGCTTACAACCTGAACTTCGTTTTAAAGCGCTAATCCCCGCTTTTTTTCGGGGATTATTGCTCCTGCTTTTTTAAATCACCACTCCAGATTCTATTTCAAGGTAGTTGTCTACGCCGATTATACCAGGGTACGACCACACAGCGCGTTCCGCATCCTTTTTTTCGGCAAACGAGCGCACGGTGCCCCTTAAGGTCACCTTGTCGTTAAAGATGGCTACTTTAATTTTTCCGGAATCAAGTGTTGCGTGTCTCTGAAAGGAACGGGCAATCTTTTGTTTTACATCTTCCTCTATGACCCTGTTCTTAACCCGAATGTTATTGGTAATATTGCAAACCCCCTCAAGTGTTTCTACCGCCTTTTGCGCTGAAACTTTCTGGAAATTCCACTCAACCTCCCCATCGAGTGTTACCGCGGAGCCTTCTACCTGCACAGTGATTCTGCTTTGATCTACCGTACTGTTCCACGCCAGGGCATTTAACACTGCTTTTGCAATATCAACGTCGGTCCGGGTTTTGCTCCCGGGCACCTTTACAATAATTTCCTCGGCAACGGCTTTTACCCCGCTTACCTTTTTTGTAGTTTTTTCTGCGAGCGACTTTTTGTAATAAGTGTCTACAACACCTGAAAGCATTACAACACCTTTGTCGACCGCCACGCCAATCTGTACACCATTCAAGGCCGGTTCCCAGAGGAGTTCCGCCATTACATCCTGTTGAATTTCAAAATCCGTTTTCATGTTTTTTTCTTTTTTATCCGCCGCCTTTTTGCAGCGGGATTAATAATCATTAATTAATTGAAAAGTCCGCAGGTCAAAATTGCTGCTAATCAGGAGTTGCCAGATTGAGATCAATCATTGTTACAAATGATATTTATCATACATTTTAGCCGGTATCTGGCCGAACTTTGTGCAAAGAAAAAATGAAATGACAACAACCAATTTACAGGTAGCTGAATTGCTGATACGGCTTTTTGCCGGCGTTTTACTGATCTTCCAGGGATACGATAAACTATTCCGCATTGGCATTACAGGAGTAATTGAGGTTTTTAAAACCGACGCGCAAAACAAACACATCCCCGTGCCTTTAATAAGCGCTTTGGCATGGTTCAGTAGCTTCACCGAATTTTTCGGTGGTATATTGCTGCTCACCGGACTTTGCACCAGTTACGCGCTATACGCGCTTGGTTTGGACCTTTTACTGGTAGCCATTGCCTTTACATATATGGAAACCATGTGGGATATGAAACATGTTTTTCCAAGACTTGTCTTGATTACTACCTTGTTGCTTTTCCCGCCTGAATACAGAACAATAAGCCTTGACCACTTTATCAACCTAAAATAACGGGCATTTTCGCCCGAACAATAATAATAAGCGCTCATGCTCACCATTCAAAAAGGAATGAAGATCTCTACTCTTCAAAAAAAATTCAACGCTGACTTTCCCTTTCTTAAGCTCGAATTTTTCAAGCACCCGCACAAAGTGAATAGGGGCAATAATAAAAAAGACCAGGTCAGATCTGACAGCATGTTAGTCGCGGCCATAAGCAGTACAAAAGAGGCCGAACTTGTTATCACCGCCGATTTAACCGTGGCGGCAGTAGAACAGATGATCATGGATAATTTTGGGCTACCGGTACAGGTATTCAGAAAATCAGGACGGTCGTGGCTCGAAACCACGCTTACCGATGACTGGACGTTAAGAAAACAAAACCAGGAAGGCCTTGAATTAAGCGGTTATACGCGTTAGCATAAACATGCATTAAAAAATATCGGCCGGTCTTACGAAATCAAAGTAACCAGGCACCTCAGCCTTTCATCCGTTTTAATTTTAATTCATCTACAATGGTAATGCTACTACCCTTTATTTCTATGAGTTTATCTTCTTTAAATTCGCTGAGCGTTCTGATCAGGGATTCTGTCGCTGTACCTACCATATTGGCAAGGTCCTCGCGTGAAATAGCCATGCTAAAAGTCTGATCGGCGGGTCTGCTGTAACGTTCCTGCAAATGCAGCAGTGCTTCAGCCACACGTTTACGCACCGAGCTGTAGGCCAGGTTAAGCAATTGTTTTTCTTTTTCTGCGATGTTACCGGATAACATTTTTATGAAGGTGCGCATTACGTTCACATTGTTATGCACCAGGGCATAAAAATCTTCCTTTGGGATCAGGCAAACTTCGGCGTCTTCCAGGGCCTCCGCGGTCTCGGCATAGGGCTTTTCTTCAAGCAAAGCGTTGTATCCGAAAAAATCACCTTCTTTATATAAGGTGGTTATCAGCTCCTTTCCGTATTCATGTGAGCGGTAGGTTTTTACTTTTCCTTTTACCAGGAAATAAAGAAAGACAGGGACATTCTCTTCGCCAAAAATAGTTTCCTTTTTTTTGTACAATTTGGTGCGCCTGTCAGCCGAAAGTTTTTTCAGATCGTCGAACCGCTGCACCTCGCTGAAAAATTTGTTGAGGCCCTGCACATTTTGCGAATATTCAGCTTTAAGCACCTCGTTCTTTTTCAGCCTGATCTCCACCGCGTTAAGAAGTTCAATATCGTCGAATGGTTTACTGATATAATCGTCTGCTCCCATCTCCATCCCCCTGCGCATATCGGTGCGTTCGCTCTTAGCGGTAAGAAAGATAAAGGGGATGGCCGCCGTTTCAGGATTTTTATTCAGCAGGTGAATCACGCCGTAACCGTCGAGCACCGGCATCATGATATCGCAGATAATAAGGTCGGGTTTAATAGCTTGTGCCAGCTCAATGCCTACCTTACCGTTTTCGGCCTGGAACACTTTGTAATTAGCATACTCAAGGATCTCAGCCGTATTCTCACGCACGTCTTCATTGTCTTCGATTACCAGGATAGTTTTCATATTGTTCGTTTTAGTGTTTTAAAAAAAATTCCGGTAACCCCAACCGTTGTCGAACGGTGTAGTCAGGGTTTGCCACAGGGTACAGTAAGGTAAAAAGAAGTGCCATAATTCAGTTCACTTGTAAATTCAATTTTACCATTCATTACTTCAAGGTATTTGGCAACAATGTTGAGACCAAGACCGGTGCCCTG
Organism: Bacteroidota bacterium; assembly: GCA_040386615.1. GTDB lineage: Bacteria > Bacteroidota > Bacteroidia > B-17B0 > Aurantibacillaceae > Aurantibacillus. The sequence goes on along the minus strand of JAZKFC010000008.1, from coordinate 101,160 downwards.
TATGTTGGTGGCGTTCTTCGAACGAAAAAACCTTTCAAACAGGTGTTCCTGTTCTTCTTTCGGGATCCCAATGCCTTCGTCGCTCACTTCCACTTTAATTTCCTGCTCATTAACTGATGTCCGTAATTTGATGCTTTTATTTTCGGGAGAAAATTTAATCGCGTTCGAGATCAGGTTCAATAAAATGTTACGGATGATCTGTTTATCAAAAAAAACTTCCTGCAATCCATTGTGCCTGTAGTCTATTTTCTGCCCGGCTTTCATAATGCCTTTTACCTCGCTGTTGATCGTCTGTGCAAGTTCCTCCAGGTTCCCTTCTTCCATCCGCACAAGCACTTTACCTTCTTCAAGTTTTTCCGCCGAAAGAAAGTCATTCAGGATCAAAGTCATATTTGTAACCGCTGAACGGATCCGCTTTACATGTTTTTCCACTTTTTCGGTGTTTTCATGATGTTCGTATTTATTCACCATAGAAATAGACGATAAAATGGTGCTCAACGGTGTCCTGAACTCGTGGGAGGCCATAGTCACAAAGCGCGATTTCATATCGTTGAGTTCTTTTTCCGAAGCAAGCGCAAGGCTCAACTGCTCTTTGGAGTTCTCCAGCTCGATCAGAGCTTCATGCAATACTTTTGTTCGCTCCTCTACTTTTTTTTCAAGTTCCTGGTTGAGCCTGATGATATTTTGCTCGTGTTTTTTACGCTCGGTCACATCAATAATAAAAGCAATCACAAAGGTTTCTTCGTCCTTTTTATAATAAGATAAACTTATTTCCACAGAAAACTCAGAATCGTCCTTCCGGCGGCCATACAGGTCCATGTTTTTGCCCATCGAGCGTGCGTGGGGATTCTTTACATAATTACCACGGTCGTGTTCATGTCGCTCTTTGTACCTTTGCGGCACCAGGTCTTCTATTACTTTACCGGTTAATTCGCCAGTTTCATACCCAAATAAACGTTCACTGCTTGGGTTCGCCCTCATTATTTTACCTGTGTTATCACAGATAATGATACCCTCGGTGGCGTACTCAAAAAGTGCATTCAGACTTTCCATTTCGAACATATTTTCTAGGGCTAAAATAGCTAATTTAATCCGTTTAGGGCACCGCGCCTCATCACAACAAAATTCGTAAGATCCATGGGCGGGCCGGTGACAAAAATCAACAGGAAAACTGATTTATGTCATGCCTCATCCGTACTGAGAACGATCATGTTTAATCGTGATCCGGCTCATAGAAGATGCTGACATTGACCAGTACTTTTACTCCACAATACCTTCTTACAATTAAAACCTAAAAATGAAATCATGAAAATCACCATTAACGATAATCGCAGAATTTTTGCAATACAAGAAACCTTTTCAAAAAACTTTCCCTACCTCAAACTGGAATTTTTCGCCAAAGGGCACCAGCATGCGGGCCCTTTAACGAAGAAGTTTATTAAACATCCCGGCGAAACACTCGGTGAATGCCGGACCGTACACAATAACGGCGCAATCACAATTAACGGGGCTATGACTGTCACTGAGCTCGAACAGCGCTTTCGTGACGTGTACGGCCTTGGGGTGCAGGTTTTTCGCAGATCAGGAAAGGTCTGGCTTGAAACAACTGTTACTGATGGTTGGACCCTGGATGAACAAAATAGCCAGGGAGAAAGCCTGAGCAAATATCTCGCTGACAATAAACGCATGGTTGACAAAGATCAGTGACATAGCAGATATCTCACAGTTCCAAAAAACCACAGCTCCCCGTACATTTGATCTGTTAAAGTCAAATCATGTCAAACCAAAAACAAACCATTGTGACAACTGTTAAATCAAACAAAAAAGAAGATCTACATCCTTTTCCACTGTCGGACCTCTTCGATGCCGACAAATTTTTCGGGAACCACTTTTTCGAAAAGGAGTTCAGCCAATCATTGCCCCCCGGTGAACATTAAGGAAGACAACCAACAATTCGACATCGAATTTGTCGCCCCTGGCTTCGGCAAGAGTGACGAGGCGTAAGGTCAAAAAGACTGATTTATGTCACTAATCCGGATAACAAGCGTCAACGTTACACGCCTGGGGTTACATTAATTTTACAATCAAAACATTATAAAACTAACACTATGAAAACCATTCTCGCTGGAACAGATTTTACCTCCTCTTCATTAAACGCATGCAGGTATGCGGCCCTACTGGCTCACAAATCGAATTGTAAACTCACTGTTTTTAATCTCTTTCTTGCACCCGTGTTACACTCCAACTCTGGCCTCTATGGCATCTCTTATGCTTCTGTAAAAACAACAAGTAAAAAAAGAATTTCAAAGCTGATTGAAAAACTCCAGGAAGAATTTCCTGGACTCAAAATAAATGCCCTCGCTACAAGTGGCGTGTTTGAAGATGAACTTGAAACATTTATAGGCAGTCACCTGGTTGAATCAGTGGTGATGGGATTGGAATCAAAAACCCGGATTTCAAAATTCATTTGGGGAAGCCACGGGGTTAAAATTGCCGGAAAAATCGACGCACCGGTGATCATCGTACCTGAAAAATACAAAGAACACAGGATCAATACCATTCTGCTGGCCGTTGATAATGCCGAAAAGTTACACACTACGTCTTTAAGAAACATTGAGAAATTCGCAAAATCCTGTAAAAGCGTTATTAAGCCGCTTCACATCCGCACACCGGACGAAGTAATTGTTGCGCCAAAAAACAGGACGTTAAAACTTAATGGCGACAAAAAAGACGTCGAAGTTTTTAAAAGCAACAACATTGAAAGTGGCATTAAAAAATATTGTGCTGCGGGGAAAATCGACCTTGTTGCGGTGATAAGTAAAAAACACTCTGTGGTATACAATCTCTTTAATGAGTCGGTAACAAAACGTGTTGCTTTTGCCGCCAGGGTACCGGTAATGGCTATTCACGAATAAACCCCCGAAAATTTTTAAAAAAGAACATGATACACTTATTGAGACATAGAACAAGCTGGTCAAACGTGGAACTGGCAGTATTTAAGGCAGCGGTTTTTACTGCCGGCATCATCGCCGGTTCGTACACACACAATTACCTGGCAGCTTACATGAACTGGTTTTGGTGCTTTTCAGGATCAACCTCCCTGGTCACCTTGTATCTATGGATACTGAAATCCAAACGCAGTGGCAGGATCAAATAAACTTATTTGAAATTTCGGAAGGATGATCGATCACCTCGTTATTTTTATTATTCTTGCTTTACTTGCCGAAATTCTTGGCACCGTGGGCGGATTCGGCTCATCCCTTTTTTTTGTACCTATTGCCGGCTATTTTCTTGATTTTCATTCTGTGTTGGGTATTACCGCCGCCTTTCACATCTGCAGTAACATTAGTAAGATCGCCTTGTTCAGGCATGGTTTTAATAAAAAACTGATTTTAACTGTGGGGGTTCCCGCGATAATATTTGTAATTGCCGGTGCCATCTTATGCCGTTTCTTCAACAATGAAGTTCTTCAACTTGTGCTTTCCATTTTTTTAGTTGTGATCGGGGGGCTGCTGATCCTCTTCAAAAATTTAAAACTCAAACCAACTCTGTTTAATTCAATTACCGGAGGCGCGTTTTCAGGATTTACCGCCGGACTGTTGGGTTCCGGTGGCGCCGTGAGAGGCCTTACCCTCGCCGCGTTTAATATTGAGAAAAATGTTTTTATCGCTACCTCTGCAGTGATCGACCTCGGTGTTGACTTAAGCAGGGGCCTTGTGTATTTTTCAAACGGATACATTCACCGTCATGATTTGTACCTTATCCTGATCTTGTTAGTTGTTAGTATTGCCGGCACTTACGCCGGGAAAAAACTTCTGCGCTATTTCAGCGAATCCCAGTTCAGGTATTTTACGCTTTCGTTAATCCTTCTGATAGGCCTTGCCGGATTGTTTCGTCACTTTTCAACCGTTTAAAAGCATCAACCAAAACCATGCTGATTAACCCGGTATTAAAATTCAATGAACGATCAGTAAAGGCACTTCAATTTTAAACGCCAGGTTCTTTGTTACACTTTCGCCGAATAAAGTCTGAAAAAAGCCGTGCTTTTTAGGATTCACCAATACCAGGTCGGTTTTATGAAATTTAAAATAGTATTCAAGGGCCTGCGACACATCGTTGTCTTTGATGTACACGCTTTTGTGTTTGATGTTCTGCAAACGCTTCTCAACTAATGAGTAGGTTTCACTTTTGTTCCAGGAAACTTCTTCGATGCTGTGTTTAACGGTAACGAGTTCAATTTCGGCGCCAAATACAGAGGCAAAATACCGGGCTGTATAAAGCAGCGTGCCTTCTTCTATCCTTTCCATGTCACAGGCAAAGCAGATGCGCCGTACACGCCGGTAGGTAACCGCTTCCGGAATAATGAACAGAGGAATCTTAAGATCTCTTGCGGCCTGAAGGGCAGAGCATCCAAACAAGTGCCGTTTCAGAAAACCACCTTCGCCAACCATACCCATTACCACAAGATCAGCTGAGTACTTGCTGGCAACCCAGTTGATCACCGCAGAGGAAGTGCCGGCTTCGGAAACGCAGTCGATGCCAAAATCGTAATTTTTTTTGATGATTTCTTTTTTTAAGGCTTCAAGTCCTTCTGACGAAGATTCCTGGATCCCGGCAATCATTTCTGTGGACAGGAAGGCATCATAACCAGCTACAGGTATGGGATAGGCATTTACCAACACCAGTTTAGCGTTGAAGAATTTGGCCAGGCTTACTGCATAATTTACTGCGTTATTAGCCGGCGCTGAGAAATCGGTTCCTACTACAATCGTTTCCATAATTTTTTTTAAATTTATTTCATCTGTGCCAGGGAGCTACTGAGTTTAATCGCTGATTTGTATGACCTTCATCATTCCACCCTTTGACGTTAGGATCTATACAAGTTTAAATGACTCGCCTTTGAGGGGGATAGAAACATCGTTGTATCCTTCAGCCATAAGTTTGTCTTTAAGCGACACTTTAGCCTCCGCCTCACCGTGCACAAGAAAAATCTTTCTGACTTTTTGTTTGTCCTGGCACGACAGGTACTTAATGATCTCGCTATAGTCAGCATGCGCACTTAACGAGAGAATGCTCTCGATGCGGGCGCTAACATCAAAATAATCACCAAAAATATGAACACGCCTTTCACCGGCCATTAGCTTACCGCCCAAGGTGTGCGGTGCGCAGTAACCCATTAAAAGAATGGTGTTGTCAGGATTGGTGATAGAATTCGCGATATGGTGTTTTACCCGGCCCGCGTCTGCCATCCCTGCCGCCGAAATGATCACGCAGGGTTCACTGAGTTGGTTCAGGGCTTTTGATTCCTCGGCATCCTGGATGTATGTTAGATTTTCAAAACCAAAGGGATCTGCATCTTTCGCTATATATTTCCTTAACTCCTCATTAAAACTTTCAGGGTGTTTTCGCACGATGTCGGTAGCTTTGGTAGAAAGCGGACTGTCCACAAATATTTTCAGGTCGGGAAGGGCGCCTTTATTCTTCAGTTTATCGAACAGGTATAAAACCTCCTGTGTACGACCAAGGCTGAACGCTGGTATTATCAATTTACCATTGCGACCCACACATGTACTGCGCAGGATCTCGAGTAATTTACTTTCCGAATCAACAAGTGATTCGTGGAGCCGATCACCATAGGTTGACTCACAAATAATATAATCAGATTGCGGGAAGGATCCTGGCGGCTTTAGCAGGGGATCTGCATAGCGACCAATATCCCCTGTAAAAGTAAGCCTGGTAATTTTTCCGTTTTCGTTCGCGGTTAAATTAACCGCCGCGCTACCAATGATATGACCATTCTCTGAAAAGTGAAATTCAAGTTCATCGTTGATGTGAAAATCAGTATTGAAGGGAACGGCTTTAAATTGTTTCAAACATTTTTCTGCTTCACGCACAGTGTACAAAGGTTTTATTTCACGTTCTCCCCTCCTCTTTCTTCGTTTATTAATATAGCGCACATCACTTTCGTGGATGTGGGCGCTATCAAGCAATAATATGCTGCACACATCCAGTGTGGCGGGCGTGCAGTAGATGCGGCCTTTAAACCCTTCGTTAACAAGACTGGGCAGGCTTCCGCAATGATCAATGTGTCCGTGCGACAAAATAACCGCGTCAATGGCGGAAGGATCGAGATTAAGATTCCGGTTAAGAACATCTGTTTCTTTACCCATACCCTGGTATAATCCACAATCCAGAAGGATCTGTCTCCCCTTGCCGGTTATTAAAAGATGTTTGCTGCCGGTGACACTTTCTGTGGCGCCAATGAATTTTATTTTCATGTTACGTTTTTTAAGGATGATAGGTCCACCTCATTCATCACGTGGTTATACCCGATGTTTATTAAATCCATGGTCTTTTTTGATTCAAAAAGCTGGTGTGTTTTCAGGGCCGGGGCTTCTATAAAAACATCGCAATGCCGGCTGTTCTTTAAGATCAACTGGCGCATGATCAGATGCAGCGACCTGTCGATACCCTGCATCATGCCTATGCCTGGATCAAAATCAGGGATTGGATTGGCGTGGACGCCAATAATCTTTTCCGTGGAATTCATAAAGGGTTCTACCGGTAGATTATTGCTCAAACTTCCATCCGCGTATGGAACCCCGTTTATATAGTATGGCGGCAAAAGAACGGGGACAGCGGTACTGGCAATAAGGGCTTCGAGTATGTTTCCCTTGCTGATGACTGCCTGGCAACCGTTGTTTAAGTCGGTAACGGCTACATACAAAGGTTTCTCAAGGTCCTCAAAGGTCTTACTTCTCAGGTTGGTTTTTAAAATCCGCGCGTAGGCGTCAAATGACATGAGGTTTTTCCAGAACCTGGTATAGTTGAACCCGAGTTCAGGTTCATGCTTCAGCAGGATCTCCCCGATTTCGACCGGGTGAAAACCGTCGCAGATAAAAGCGCCCACCACAGCCCCGCAACTCGCGCCGCTTATGGCACTCACGCAGACGCCCTTTTGCAGCAGGGCAGCTATTACACCAATGTGCGAATAACCTCTGGTGCCTCCCCCGGATAAAACAAGATTACATGACGCATTCATACCGCTGAATTTTATTTTCTTTACCTGAAATTAACGGCACAAATATGCGGGTGATCATACGGGCAAATAATACCATTTATCATGATCGCAACTGATAAAAATCAGTTCTGCACTTCAGTTTGTTGCCTACCGAGTTCTTTTAAACGAACCAGGTGTGAATGCAGGGCCGCGGCGAAAGAGGGCTTCAGGTTATAAGGCACACCGAATTCTTTCGCCGTTTTCTCAACAATAATAGCCAGTTTTTTGTAATGAATGTGGCAGATACCAGGGAACAGATGATGTTCAATCTGGAAATTCAGTCCACCAACATACCAGCTCAGCAGTTTATTGTTCCTCGCAAAGTCGCTGGTTGTCAGCATCTGGTGGACATGCCAGCCCGAATCAACATCATGTGCTGAATCATTCTGTGTGGCGCCCTCCACAACGTGAGCCATTTGGAATACAAAACTCAAAATGATGCTTGCCACCCAGTGCATCAATAAAAATCCCGCCATGATCTGCCAGAAGCCGAAGGGAGTTAACCATAAGGGTAAGCCAAAAATAACTGCCAGGTAAGAAATTTTACGTAGCAACATTTTTATAAACTCGCTTCGCAGGCTTTTGTTTTGGGTGTTAAGTAGTCCCATGACGGCATACCGGCGCAGGCGTACAAAATCGTTGGTAAGCATCACAATCGTCATCAAGCCATAAAAAAATACAGCATAGAGGTATTGAAACCGGTGACTTTTTTTAAGAGGCATATTTTCAGACAAACGAATCGGGCCTTTTGAATCTATGTCTTCATCAAGTCCGTTAATATTCGTATAAGTGTGGTGCAGAACATTGTGCTGAATTTTCCAGTTCAGCACGTTACTCCCCAACAAATAAAGTGAACCCGCAAGCAGGTCGTTAACCCATTGTTTTCTTGAATAGGCGCCGTGCGCTGCGTCGTGCATCACGCCCATGCCAACCCCGGCAACACCAATACCCATCGCCACTGCGCATAACAATGCCAGCCAGGCGTTCATTGGCACTGTTAGTATCAAAACAAATGGTATCAGATACATGGCAACAAGTAAAATCGTTTTAAAAACCATCGACGCATTTGCCTTGGTTGATAAACGATTCTTTTTAAAATAATCATTCACTTCCTTTTTGAGTACTGTCGCGAACTGCCGGTCCCGCGGGTTCTTTCCTGTAAATCGTATGTTATTCATCGTTGATAAAGTTTTGCAAAGCTAGCTGTAATGCTCGTAAGGCGTTGTGACAAAGGTCAGGTATGATAAAGATCATCTTATAGTATGACGGGGATTAAGTCGCCTGAACAACCGCCTTCATATTTTTGATTAAAATTCGGATAATGGAAACTAACGATAAGACTTTTGCCGACAAACTCATTAATGGGTTAAAAGCGGCAGCCACAGAATTAGAGGAACTCCAGGTGCAGATCTCTCTTGGCAAAGCTGAAACCAGGGCCGTTTTTGAAGAGCTTAAATACAAGTTCAACGGAAGGTTGGGTGAAATTAAAGCCAGGTACGCGACGCTTAAAACCAACAGGCACGTTGTACCCCTTGTTAATGCCCTTGAAAATGTCCAGGTGCAGATGGCGCTCGGGATCGCCGAAACAAAAGACATGTTTGAAAAACAACTTAAAAAGATCAACGGTTCACTCAATGTCCTGGAATCAGAATTAAAAAATCAGCACCTCCTGCCTGGGCATACCGCTGAAGTACAACTGGAAATAGAAAAATTTAAAGCCAAGCTTGAACTGATACGACTGCACTTCAAACTTAAAAAGGTGACAATGGAATATAATTTCGGACAAAAATTGGCCGAGTTTCACCGGAAAGTTGATCTACTCAGAGTGAAGGTTTCGGAGGAAAAAAACGACGTCAAAAACAAATGGAATTTTTTTAAAACTGAAATCGACGAGGCTTATACACATTTAAAAAACGCTTTTACTCAATAATATCTCACATGAAAAAAATACTCTCACTTCTATTCTCTTTCTGTTTACCCACCTGCTTTTTTGGACAGAATTCTGAAAGCCTTACTGTGCAAACACAACCATCAGGTATTACTGTTGCACAATTTAACAACAAACTTAAAACAACATCCAGGCCGCTGCTGGTTAATTTCACTGCCGACTGGTGCGTTGTTTGTAAACGGCAAAAACCAGTGTTAACCGCGGTAATGGGCGAAGTGGGTGCGCAGATTGAACTGATGGTGATCGACATGGAACTTAATCCCTTAATTGCAGAGTATTTCGAAGTGGATGGCCTGCCCGTGACTATTTTATATGATAAGGGCAACATGGTATGGAATCGTGTCGGGTTCCAGGACAGGGCCCAGATCCTCTCACAGGTTTATATGCTTGTTGAAAAAAAACAACCTTAAAATAAGATCAGGATGGATGAAGCTAAAACAAACGACCCGGGCATACTTCTAAAAGATTATTTAAAAGTGCGTTACGAATTGCTCGAACTGCAGCTGATCCGGAAAACGGCAGGATCAGGTGCGGGCCTGATCGCCACCATGATCATCATCGTGGTGTTGCTGATGTCGGCTATATTCTTAAGCCTGGCATTTGCCTTTTTTCTCTATCATATCCTCCATTCTTACATGCTGTCGTTTCTTCTGATAGGCAGCATTTACCTGCTACTTGGATTATTGTTTGCGTTGTTCAGAACCAGCTTGCTGGCGCGGCCTCTGCGGAACAGGATTGTTAAGGAATTAACCGGTGACAAACAGTTATGAAAAATCAATACTTTAATTACGAAGACCTCGAGCAACGGATAGGGTCGTTAAAAGAAAACTGCGAAAAGCAGGAAGCGCAAATCTTAAATCATGTGTCGGAGCTTTACGCGATCACAAAAGATCCAGTTCACTACATCTCGGAGGTAGCTTGTAACCTGGCAGAAAAAAAAGACTTCAAAACAAATCTCTTAAAAATTGGTCTCAATTTAGGGACCGATTACCTGTACAGGATGGTATCGCGTAGGGGCCGCAAAGCGTCGGCGTACCAGGCGTCAAATGAAACTCAGGACAGGAGCCATGAAGAAACCGAAGGAAACAATGAAAACGGTGTCACCGATCTGATCACAGAGTTCCTTTTAAAATTAGGCCGTAAAACAGGTTAAAAACTACTTCAAAAATAACCAGGGTCAATTTGCCCTTCTTTTTTTAAAAGCATTTTAAAATTTATTGAAATAGGCCGGCAGGTTTTTTCAGGGCATTAGTCTCTCCATCTTCCAGCTTTTATTATCCGCCTGATGGGTGTACCTGATGCGATCATGCAGGCGGCTTTCCCGGCCCTGCCAGAACTCAAACACCGAAGGTAACACCACGTAACCTCCCCAGTGATCAGGCCGCGGTACAACGGCGCCTTTGCGTTTCTCGAACTCTGCCTCAAACCTGGCGTCGAGACTCTGCCTGCTTTCAACAATGTTACTCTGCTGCGAGGCCCATGCCCCGACCTGGCTTTCAAACGGTCTTGATTTAAAATATACGTCAGATGCCTGATCCGGAAGAAGTTGTACTTCACCCCTGATTCTGACCTGACGTTCAAGTTCTTTCCAGAAAAATAAAAGCGACACATTTGGACGAAGCGCTATTTGCAACCCTTTGTCGCTTTTGTAATTGGTAAAAAAAGTAAAGCCTCCATAACTTATGTCGCGCAGCAGCACAATCCTCGACTCCGGCATGGCCTCTTTATTCACAGTTGAAAGGGTCATGGCATTGGCATAGTGATTGTCGGCGATCATCGCTTCAGATAACCACTGTTCAAACTGCCCGAAGGGGTCTTTGTTACAATTTTCCTCGAGTAAAATATTTTTTATATAATCCTTGCGGATCTCCCTGATGCCCGCGCTCACCTTAAATTCTGTTTGTTTCATGTCATTTGCTTTTTCATCTTAAATATCTGTAGTTGAAACGTCAATGATTCATCGCCGTTAAATCAATACCTGTTATCATGATTCTTAACCGATGATCTTAAATAAACCCCAGCACACGGTTGTTATACCAACCGAAGTAAGACCGTACATGGCGAAATCTATCGGGCGGCTGGTATTGAAATTAATACAGGTGATCAAAAAACCCGATAGGCCTGTTATACAGCCAACCACCATCAGCCTGAACCCCTGCTTCCTCAGCGCGGCATAATGGGTTTTTTTTGCTTCTGTGATCGCCACAGTGATAAGAACGATATCGTCACTTTCCCGCAGCAGGTATTCCTCAATCGCGAGGTGTGATTCACCCTGCCGCAACAACCGGATTGCCGACAGGTACATCTCATTGTATAATTCCTCTTTTTCTTTCATTGCTGCGGCAAGTCAGGAGGCTGATGTTTATATTAAAATAACGCCGGTCATCTCCGGAACATACTATATTTCTGTAACACGACTTCCAGGTTCCCAAAACAGGAACCGGCTTGACAAGGTCAACCGTTCTTTAAAATTTTAACCTCGCGCTCCGTTTGGTGATGTCGCAAAAAGTTTCTTCCTCAACCGGGCCGGTTAGCAGCTCATTAAAAAAACCGGAGTTCTTTATTGCCGTAAATCCGCCCCTCACATCAACAAAGTGGTCAAACCCACGGGCCTTCATCATCGACACAAAGGTCATCGACCGATAGCCACCCGCGCAATAAACGTAGCTTGTTTTGTCCTGAACAATGCTGCCGTTTTCATCAACGTATTCAAGCGGGATATTCCTGGCAGTTGTTACGTGCCCCGCATCATATTCAACGGCACTTCTTACGTCAAGTAGCTCGGCCCTTCCTTTCCTTACGATTCCGGAAAATTCAAATGGGTCAATGGAGATAATACTCTCTATGGGCTTGGCCGCAGCCAGCCACGATGCAAATCCCCCGTTTAAAAATCCAAGCACTTGGCTGAAACCGATCCTGGCCAGGCGCATCACCGCTTCGTTTTCCCTACCCGGATCAGCAACAATTAAAACGGGTGAAGCCACATCTTTAATCAGCGTTCCGCTCCACACGGCAAATTTACCGTCGAGACCAATGTTGACAGAACCCGGGATGAAAGACTTGGCGAACGCCTGTGCATCACGCGTATCAATCACCAGCGCATGACGTCTCTGGACAAGCTCATAAAATTCTGTTGATTCAAGAGGACTCAGGCTGCGCAGAAGTACACGATCCAGTGACTCATACCCCTTAATGTTAAGCATTACATCCTGTGGAAAATAAGCCGGCGGTGGCGTTAAACCGTTTAACACCGTAGTGATAAATTCTTCTTTGCTCAATAACTTGTTTAAAGCGTAGTTCACCTTTTTCTGGTGTCCTAAAGTATCAGTAGTTTCCTTACTCATGTTTTTACCGCAGGCACTGCCGGCTCCATGCCCCGGATAAACAATAAGACTGTCGGGTAGAGGCATGATCTTATTTCTCAGGGAGTCGAACAAATGTCCCGCTAATTTTCGTGGTGTTAGCGCAGCGCTTATCTTCTGGGCAAGATCAGGTCTGCCCACATCGCCAATAAACAAGGTATCGCCTGTAAATAAGGCCACTGGTGTTCCCGAATCGTCGTTCAACAACAAACACGAACTTTCCATCGTGTGCCCCGGTGTGTGTATCAATTTTAATGAAACGTTCCCAAGCCCGAACTCCTGTTCGTCTTTCGCGATCAGGCAGCGATACCCGGTTTTAACGGTGGTTGGGCCGTAAACAATCGTTGCGCCGGTTTTGTCTGAAAGATCAACGTGCCCGCTTACAAAATCGGCGTGAAAATGTGTTTCAAAAACATACATGATCCTGGCGTTGCGGCGCTTTGCCAGATCAAGATAAGGTTGCACCTCGCGCAGTGGATCAATGATAGCGGCAAACCCGTTGCTCTCGATGTAATAGGTAGCTTCAGAAAGGCATTGTGTATAAATCTGTTCGATGTACATGTTATTGTGTGTGTTGTTTCAGTCACAAACGTAACAAGAGTGATTAAAGATTTGTGTGATATTTATCAGGTGTAACAATGAGTTTCGTCAGCTCTCAGAAATGAGTCATCTCTATTTTTGTATCCGAATCACAAACCTGATATACAACCATGTGGAACAATATAGGATCTGTTGACAAAGGCATAAGAAAAATTCTCTCTCTTGTTTTATTCAGCCTCTGGCTCTTTAATATAATTACAGGGTTGTGGGCGATAACGGCTCTGCTGTTTTGTGTTGTATTTTTTCTTAGTGCCTGGCTTGGGTTCTGCCCTGTTTACTATTTTTTTAAAATGTCCACAAAAAAAACCGGAGACATAGGAGGCTAGGAATGGGCTTTTCAGAAAAAACACTTGAAAAACCAGTTTGTTATCACTGCGGCGAATCCTGCAGCGACAAACATATTCACACAGCCGAAAAAGTATTTTGCTGCGAAGGCTGTAAAATGGTTTACGGTATCATTAACGAACATGACCTGTGTGACTATTATCAACTTTCCGAAAATCCAGGTGTAAAAATGAAGGTGAAGGTGCGCCCCGAAAAATTCGCTTTCCTCGATAACGAAACCATTGCCTCAGGTCTTATTCACTTTCGTTTGGAAGAACAGGCGCACGTTACTTTTTATCTCCCCCAAATGCATTGCAGCAGTTGTATCTGGTTATTGGAACATCTTGCAAAGTTAAATTCCGGCATTATCAGTTCAACTGTAAATTTCCCTAAAAGGGAGGTGACCATTGTATACGACACAAATAAGGTAAAGTTGAAACAACTTGCCACTCTTCTCACCGCCGTGGGTTACGAACCACATATCAGCCTTCATGATATGAATGGGGGCAATGTTAAAAAATATGACCGCTCGCGCATTTATAAGATCGGCATCGCTGGCTTTTGTTTCGGCAACATCATGTTGTTAAGTTTTCCCGAATATTTTTCTTCCGGCGATCTGCAGGAGCCCTACCTGAAAACAGTGTTTAATGTAATTAACGTGGGTCTTTCATTGCCAGTGTTTTTTTATTGTGCTTCAGAATTTTTTTCTTCTGCCTTTAAAAGCCTTAAACAAAGATTCTTGAACATCGACGCGCCTATTGCGCTGGCTATCCTGATCACCTTTTCGAGGAGCCTTTACGATATTTTCACGCAATCAGGTCCCGGTTTTCTCGATTCTATGAGCGGGATAGTTTTTTTTATGCTCATTGGCAGGTTCTTCCAGGACAAAACTTACCAGTCGCTCACCTTCGACCGGGACTACACTTCTTACTTCCCCATCGGGATCACGCGCCTGACAAGGAACGGCGACGAAGAACAAATTCCCGTTTCAGAGATCAGAAAGGGAGATCGCCTGCTGGTTCACAGCCAGGAGATCATCCCGGCAGATGGTATCCTGTTTATGGGAACCGGCAATATCGATTATAGTTTTGTTACAGGCGAATCCTTATCCTGCGAAAAGGGAATAGGAGAATTGGTTTACGCAGGCGGGAAACAAATTGGTGCCGCTATTGAAATCGAAGTGATAAAAGAAGTTTCGCAAAGTTACCTCACACAATTATGGAACAACGACGTATTTAAAAAAACCACCGTTGAAAAAAGAAAATCTTTTGTACACAGGGTGAGCAGATATTTTACGTATGTTTTATCAGGCATTGCAATCACAACTGCGTTGTATTGGTTGATCAACGATCCCACGCGAGTTGCGAACGCCGTTACGTCTGTTTTAATTGTCGCCTGCCCCTGCGCTTTGCTTTTATCTGCTTCGTTTACCAGTGGGAGCATGATGAGCAGGTTGCAGAAAGGAGGCTTCTTCATTAAAAATACCAATGTGCTCGAAGGATTGGCGGAGGCCGACACCATTGTTTTTGATAAAACCGGCACCATCAGTCTTCAAACAGAAGCTGAGATCAAATTTGAAGGAGGCATTCTCAGCGACTACGAAAAACAACTCATCAGGTCGGCGGCAAAACACTCCACGCACCCCCTGAGCAGGGCCATTACCAACCACCTGCCGGTTCAGTCACCACTCGTGGTAAAGAACTTTGTTGAGCTGAAAGGAGAAGGCTGCAAGGCTTGGGTTAATAATGAAATAATTAAGATCGGGTCAGAAATGTTTGTAATGGGTTTTCAATCTCGCGCCAGTGCAACCGGATCAAGGGTATATGTATCGGTTAACGGCAAGAAACCTGGTTATTTTAATGTGTGTACTGCATACCGCGATGGACTGGTGGGACTCATCACCGGTTTAAAAAAGGACTACCAGCTTGCGCTACTCTCGGGAGACAATAATTCAGAGGAGCGGTTGTTACGGAAGATCTTCGGCGATGACGCCAGGCTGCTTTTTGAGCAGAGTCCGCAACAAAAGCTGGATTACATTCGCCAACTCCAGGAAAAAGGTAAAAAAGTAATCATGATCGGCGATGGTCTCAACGACGCCGGCGCCATTCAACAAAGCGACGCAGGGATAGTGATCAGCGACGACATCAATAATTTTTCTCCTGGCTGTGATGCTATTCTTGACGGAAAACAGTTTTCCCGTTTGAAACACCTGCTCGGTTATTGCAAAAAAGAAAAAAGCATTATTTACGGGAGTTTCATTATTTCTATTTTGTATAACGTAACGGGACTTTACTTCGCAGTACAGGGAGACCTTTCGCCCGTGATAGCCGCCATACTGATGCCGCTGAGTTCTGTATCCATTGTGATGTTCACAACGGCTTTCAGCCGATGGACAGGCAAAAAAATTTCGAAATAGTCCTCCTGTTTTTTCAGGTTACAATCCAAAAAAATATTCCTGACTTAAATCATTCTTTATCCTGTGCCATGTCATAATACACTTTTTTCCGGCGTACTACTTTTACCGCTATAATGAGTGTGATCCTGATTCTTCTCGCCGCCAGTTTGACCATCGCCATTGGCTTCCTGCTGGCCTTCATCTGGTCGGTAAAAAACGGGCAATACGATGATGATTATACGCCCTCGGTACGTATGCTTTTTGAAAATGACATTCAAAACAGCCAACAGGTAATTACGGGGAGTCCGTCGGTTCCGGTGAGTACTAATGCCGGCATGGAAAACAAAATAAAAAAACAAACAGAATAAAAAATACAAAAACTCAAACAAAAAAAACTCACATGGAAATCGAAAAATTTCAATATGACAACAAGATCGTAAAACAATTTGCTTACGCCACCATGCTCTGGGGCGTTGTTGGCATGCTGGCGGGTTTGCTGGCCGCCCTGCAACTGGTGTGGCCGGTGTTTAATTTTGAAACTGCACAAACAACCTTTGGCCGGGTAAGGCCGGTGCATACCAATGCTGTGATCTTCGCCTTTGTGGGCAACGGTATTTTTATGGGTGTTTACTATTCACTGCAAAGGCTTCTAAAAGCCAGGATGTTCAGCGACCTGCTAAGCAAAATTCATTTTTGGGGATGGCAGTTGGTGATCGTTCTTGCCGCTGTAACTTTGCTGATGGGCAAAACTACGGGCAAAGAATATGCTGAACTGGAGTGGCCGATTGATATACTGATCACCATCGTTTGGGTGGTATTTGGATGGAACATGTTTGGCACTATTGTGAGAAGAAGGGAAAGACATCTGTATGTTGCCATCTGGTTTTACATCGCCACCTTTGTTACTGTCGCGCTCCTGCACATCGTAAACTCCATCGAGATTCCTGTATCGTTCTGGAAATCGTATTCATGGTACGCAGGTGTGCAGGACGCCCTGGTGCAATGGTGGTATGGACATAATGCCGTGGCCTTCTTCCTTACCACTCCTTATTTAGGACTGATGTATTATTTTCTTCCAAAAGCCGCGAACCGCCCGGTTTATTCATACAGGCTTTCGATCATACACTTCTGGGCGCTGATCTTTATTTACATCTGGGCCGGCCCGCACCACTTACTTTACACTGCTGTACCCGACTGGGCACAATCATTGGGTGTTGTATTCTCGGTGATGCTGATCGCCCCTTCGTGGGGAGGTATGATCAATGGTCTGCTTACTTTACGCGGCGCCTGGGATAAAGTACGCGACGATGTTGTTTTAA
Organism: Bacteroidota bacterium; assembly: GCA_040386615.1. Classification (GTDB taxonomy): domain Bacteria; phylum Bacteroidota; class Bacteroidia; order B-17B0; family Aurantibacillaceae; genus Aurantibacillus. The sequence continues at coordinate 84,152 of JAZKFC010000008.1, read as the reverse complement.
AATTCCTGGTTGTAGCCATCACTGCTTATGGTATGGCCACTTTTGAAGGTCCGATGCTGTCGATAAAAAACATCAACGCCATCAGTCATTTTACTGACTGGACTGTGGCGCACGTGCACGTGGGCGCTTTGGGATGGAACGGTTTCCTCACATTTGGTATTCTGTACTGGCTCATCCCGCGCATGTTCCGCACGAGGCTGTATTCGAATAAACTCGCCAATATGCATTTCTGGATTGGCACCCTCGGCATCATTCTTTACACTGTGCCGCTATACTGGGCCGGCATCATGCAAAGCCTCATGTGGAAAGAATTTACACCGGAAGGGCAGTTGAAATGGCAATTTATGGACACCGTAACCAAGATGCTGCCTTTCTATGCCGGTCGCGCGGTTGGAGGGACCCTCTTTCTTGTTGGCACTTTGATGATGTGTTACAACCTGATCAAAACTGTAAAGGCTGGAAACTTCCTTGCCAACGAAGAGGCCGAAGCGCCTGCCCTTACCTCGTCATACAAGGCGCATCACAACGACCACTGGCACCGTTGGATCGAGCGCCGTCCGGTTCAGTTGATGATCCTAAGCCTCGTAGTGGTCCTGATCGGCGGTGTGATCGAAATCGTTCCCACTTTCCTGGTAAAATCAAATATACCCACGATTTCAAGCGTAAAACCCTATACCCCGCTCGAATTACAGGGCCGCGATATTTATGTGCGTGAAGGTTGTTATACCTGTCATTCACAAATGGTACGGCCTTTCCGTGATGAAACCGCGAGATATGGCGAATATTCAAAAGCGGGTGAGTTTGTATATGATCATCCCTTTCAATGGGGTTCGAAACGTACGGGTCCCGATCTGGCGCGCCTTGGCGGTAAGTACCCCGACAGCTGGCACTATAATCACATGATGGATCCTACCTCCATGTCGCCTGGGTCGATCATGCCCACCTATCCCTGGTTGCTCGACGACCAGATAGACGCGGCAAGCACCGTCGGAAAAATAAAAGCCATGCAAAGACTGGGAGTACCCTACCCTAAGGGATACGAAAAACAAGCCCTCTCGGATATGAAAAAACAGGCGGAAGAAATTGCAGCCAGTCTTAAAAAAGACGGTATTCAAACCCTGGCAGATAAAGAAATAATTGCACTTATCGCTTATTTACAAAAATTAGGCAAAGACATCAAAGCCGCGCCAAAAGCCGAACTTGAAAAACTTTCCAATTAAAAAACCAAAAAGCATCCCTCTCAAACCAAAACCAAAAAAATGAAATTCATTAATTATTTAGAAAGCATCACGGGGATAGGTTTTTATCCTTTGGCTTCATTCATCATCTTCTTCGTGTTTTTCCTTGTGGTAAGCATCTATCTTATTAAATCTGGCAAAAAACATTTTGAGGAGGTAGCCCGAATTCCACTGGACACACAAAAAAACGATTTTAGCTATGAAAAAAGATAAAAACAACAAGCTAAGAAAAGCGCTGGTTTTAGCTGTAATATGCGCATTGCCTCAAATATGCTTTTCACAACAAACAGGCCTTCAGGGTGGACAAACGTACTTTTCCAACGCCTTATTTAACACGTTGCTTTTGATCATTATTGTGCTTGCCATTATGATTATTGGTGTTGGCAATGCGCTCAAAAATGTGGTGGCTTCAGACGCGTTCAGGGAAAAAATAAAAAACGAAAACAAGGCGGATAAAAAAACCAGCCCTAAAATTACAAGTCTGCTGATCCTCTTTTTACTAAGCGGTTTGTCTTTGTACTCCCAGGAAAAAACTGTCCGTATCTTAAATGACACCACGATCGGTGGACTTGACCAGTCTGCTTTTTACCTGCTGATAGTTACCATTGCCGGCGAACTACTGGTATTGGGCATCCTGTTCAGTATTTTTAAAACGTTGCTCGGCATCAACAAAACTGAAGCAAAACCGCAGGCAGTTGCTAAACCTAAAACAAAAACCATCCTCGATCAAATAAACGACACAGTGGATATTGAACAGGAAGAAAGCATTATGCTGGATCATGACTATGATGGCATTAAAGAACTCGACAACAATTTACCACCCTGGTGGAAGTATGGTTTTTACCTGACCATCATCATCGCGTTTATTTATATGATCAATTATCACATCACTAAAACCGCGCCTTTGCAGATGGAAGAATACACCAACAGCATAAAAAAAGCCGAAGCCGAGATCGCGCAATACATGAAAAATTCGGCCGACAATGTTGATGAGAACACTGTGAAACTGCTTACCGACGCATCGGACCTCGCTGCCGGCAAAGACCTGTTCATTTCCACCTGCTCTGCCTGCCACGGTAAACTTGGAGAAGGCACTGTTGGTCCGAATTTAACTGATGACTACTGGCTGCACAACGGAAGTGTGAGAGATATTTTTAAGACCATTAAATATGGATGGCCCGACAAGGGGATGAAATCGTGGAAAGAAGATTTTTCGCCAATGCAGATCGCGCAGCTCACCGGCTTTATCCGTTCGTTAAACGGCACCAATCCGCCCAAAGCAAAAGAACAACAGGGTGACTTATACCTTGAGCAAAGCTCAGCTTCTGATTCAACAGTAGTTAAAACTGACAGCACAAAAACCCTTGTTTCAGATTTGCCTCTCAATAACAATTGATCCATGCCCGACCCTGTTAACATACAAAAAGAGAACTTTCGTGATTCAATCGCAACCATCGACGGGCAGGGAAAAAGAAAATGGATTTACCCTTCGAAACCAAAAGGCAAGCTATATAACCTCAGGAAATATTTCTCATACGCCTACCTGCTGATTTTCTTTGGTCTGCCATTTATTAAAGTGGCCGGCGCGCCTCTTTTTTTGTTCAACATTATAGAACGTAAGTTCATTTTGTTTGGCATGATCTTCTGGCCGCAGGACTTTTTTATTTTCGGTTTGGGAATGCTAATTTTTATTGTGTTCATCGCCCTGTTCACGGTCATATTCGGCCGGGTTTTCTGCGGCTGGGCCTGCCCCCAAACCGTTTTTATGGAAATGCTTTTCAGGCGCATCGAGTACTGGATCATGGGAGACGCGAATCAGCAGAAAGCCCTGAAAAGAATGTCCTGGAACAGCGAAAAAATTACCCGCTTTGCGGTAAAATATATCCTGTTCTTTGTATTGTCTTTTGTTATCGCAAACACATTTCTGTGTTACATCATCGGGTTGGATGAAGTGATTAAAATCGTTACTGATCCCCTCAGTCAGCATACGGGCGGGCTTGTGAGCATCCTGGTGTTTACTTCAGTTTTCTTTTTTATCTATTCATGGTTTCGCGAACAGGTGTGTATTATCATGTGTCCGTATGGAAGAATGCAGGGTGTACTCCTCGACAAAGAGTCTATCATCGTGGCCTACGATTATATCCGCGGGGAACCAAGGCACAAATACACAAAGGATCCCGCCGTGGTAAAGGGCGATTGTATTGATTGTGGCTTATGCGTCAAAGTCTGTCCAACCGGAATTGACATCCGGAACGGCACACAGCTTGAGTGCGTAAATTGTACCGCCTGTATCGACGCCTGTGATCACATGATGGAAAGCGTAAAATACCCAACAGGCCTGATCCGCTTTGATTCTGAAAAAGGCATTGCCGAAAAGAAAAAACTGCGCTTCACAACAAGAATGAAAGCATACTCCATTGTGCTGCTGATACTGGTAGGTATAGAAGCCACACTGCTTGCCACCCGCTCTGATTACGACGCAACGGTTCTAAGGGCCAAGGGCATGTTGTACCAGGAACGAGACAGCGGGCAGGTGAGCAACCTGTTTACTGTGAAGTTCGTAAATAAAACGCGCGATAGTTTCCCGGTGGAACTGAGGATCGAAAATTTAAAAGGCAGGATAGAAGTAATGGGAAAAGACCTCTCAACAAAAAAAGAAGCCATGTCGCAGGGTGAATTTTTTGTGTACCTCAACAAATCTGATCTGCGCTCAAGGAAGACCAGGCTGATCATCGGCATTTATTCCAACAACAAAAAAATAAAAACAGTAAAAACAAACTTCCTGGGACCTGTGTCTCATTAATAAAAAAACAATTATGAATTGGGGAATAAAAATAACGGTATTGTATCTTGGCTTCGTCGCTATCATACTTACATTGGTGATCACCTGCTTCCGGCATAAAACAGAACTGGAGCACAAGGATTATTACGCGAAAGAAATAAAATTCCAGGAGCAGATCAACGCGAGCCAAAACTCAGAGCAATTAAAAAACCCTATCACTTATAAAATAATGGACAGGGCCGTTCAGATCTTTATACCAACAGAACTACTCAACAGAGATTTGAAAGGAACGGTTTATTTTTTAAGGCCCTCTGATGCCTCAAAAGACAAAAGTGTCATGCTGGCAACCGATGAAGATGGCATACAGATGATAGACCCGGGGCTCGTGAAAGGCGTTTATAAAATGCAGATCTCGTTTGTGAGTATGGGTAAAAGTTATTACAAGGAAGCCGTTATCAATTTCAACTAATGAATTTTATTGTCGCCGCCATATCTCTTGGGTTTTTAGGAAGTTTTCACTGCATAGGCATGTGCGGACCCATTGCTCTTAGCCTTCCGGTGCACAATAAACCGCCCCTGCTCAGATATCTGCTGATCTTATCTTACAACGCCGGAAGAATTATTACTTATTCCCTGCTTGGGCTTTTGGCTGGTATTATTGGCAGGAGTTTTATTCTGGCCGGGTTGCAACAAGCCCTTTCAATAAGCGTTGGTGTTGGCCTGCTGGCATTTGTGTTTATTCGTTTTAAAAATGGTTTAAGCGTTAACCCGTTTTTTCTTTGGATCAAAACAGTTTTTGCGAGGGCATTTTCTATCGGCCGTAATTCTTCTCTTTTTCTTGTAGGATTATTAAATGGCTTGCTTCCCTGCGGTCTTGTGTATGTTGGCCTTGCCGGCGCTGTTGCTACCGGTGGTCTCTTGAGCGGCGCCTTGTTCATGGCGGCGTTTGGAGCCGGTACTTTACCCATGATGTTGCTTTTACCGCTGGCCGGAAGCTGGATCACTCCTTCGGCAAGAAGTAGAATGCGAAGCCTGGTACCAGTCATGATAACAGCAATGGCGCTGTTTTTGATCCTCCGGGGGCTCAATCTCGGCATTCCTTACCTGAGTCCGAAGATCAACACAACTGAAAAATCAATGATCTGCCATGAACCGGCACCGGGGGGAATGGTGCAATGTGGCAGACCAGGGCGAAAGCGTTAGAGTAAAATCCCAGGGGGATTAATTCATCAGCATTTTTGTTTTTATTTAAATTACTTGTAAATGCAGATCTGTGAATCGCGATTTTACGATAAGACCAGATAAAACCACGACGAACCCTTAAAATTTTAAGGCAAATTAATATGGCGCAATATAGTTGTTATAAACTGCAAGTCTATAAACAGGACCATTTTTCTGATCTTCATCGAAATAAAACGACCTAAAAAAAATTTAAATTGCTGAATAACAAGCATTTAATAAAACGCGAAACGAATTTTATCGATACCTAAACAGATTTAGTCGAAAATTAACCTTAGCATTGGCCTAAATCCCACAAACCCACACAAAATGAAAAATTATTTTAAATGCGCAGGCGTGATGTTTGTCATGCTTCTGCTGACAACAACGACAACCGCCCAGACAAACTGCCAGGGCATGACCTATTCTCAAGGCGGCTGGGGCGCGCCTAACGGCAATCCTGCCACCAATTACCTTTCTTTAAACTTTAGCTCTGCATTTCCTTCAGGACTCACGCTTGGCTGCAACGACCAACTGGTATTAACCACAGCCACTGACGTTATTGCTTTTCTTCCATCCGGTACAACGCCAGCCGCTCTTCCATCGGGTACTTTAACCGATCCGGGAAATTCATACAGCAATGTGCTGGCCGGGCAGTTAGTTGCTTTGATGCTGAATGCCACCTTCGACGCCTACGATCCTTCATTTTCATCGGCAAGTATAGCGTTGCCAAATTATTCAATTACCTCAGGACCATTCACGGGCATGAGTGTTGGAAATTTTATTGCCCTGGCCAACTCCATTATTGGGGGTTGTTCAACCCAATACAGTTATGCTGACCTGAACGCTGCTGCGGCAAGCATTAACCTTAATTATCACGAAGGTGTTGAAGACACGGGCTTTTTAACCTGCGGTCCAATTTGTAATATGACAGCTTCGGCCGTTTCAGGAAACATCCTTTGTAACGGTGGTACTACCTCGGTGCTGGTAAGTGCAATCGGTGGTACCGCTCCTTTTACGGGTGATGGTACTTTCATTGTTTCCGCTGGTATTTCTTCATATACCATTACAGATACAAAAGGCTGCACCGCGACAGTTTCTGCTAGCGTGAGCGAACCTCCTGTTCTTGTTGCAGTTGTTACAGCCGGCAATATTCTTTGCAACGGCGGGTCAACCAACGTTAATGTAAACGGCACAGGTGGAACAAGTCCATATACCGGTACTGCTATATATAATGTTACTGCAGGAACATACTCTTATCAGATAACAGATGCCAACGGTTGCCAGGCTGAAAGAAGCATTGAAGTAACCGAGCCTGAACTTCTTGTATTAGGCGCTACAAAATCTGATGTTACCTGTTATGGCGGCACCGGCCTTGCTAATGCCTCCGCTGTTGGTGGAACAAGCCCATACGCGTTTAGCTGGAACACCGCGCCTTCACAAAATTCAGCAGCAGCTCAATTACCGGTTGGTAACTGGAATGTTAGTGTTGTTGACGCTAATGGCTGCACAAACGCTGTAAACGGGCTGGCAGTTGCGCTGCTGCCATGTTCAGGTTTTGTAACCGCGAGCCAGGGTGGCTGGGGAGCCGGTTGCAACGGTGGTAACTGGGGATGTTACAGGAACACCAACTTTGCCGGCGCTTTTCCAAATGGCCTGGTTTTAGGAACTGGTTCAAAACAGGTGAAATTAACTTCTGCCGCCGCGGTTGATGCGTTTCTTCCAAGTTCAACAACACCACGCGCTTTAAATAATGGTACATTAACCAACCCGGGAAGCTCGTATAAAAATGTACTGGCCGGACAGGCAGCTGCTTTAAAATTAAGCATTGGCTTCGACAACTGGAGTTCAGGTTTTTCTCCTTCTACTTCCCCGCTTAGTGGTTTGATCATTTCTTCGGGAACATTTGAAGGTTGGAGCGTTGCCGCTTTATTAAATGAAGCTGACAATATACTGGGCGGTGTAAGTTCTATGTACACAGCTACACAGGTGAACGACGCGCTTAATAATATCAATTTAAATTATGACGGTGGCACCCAAAATCTTGGTTACCTCGCCTGCTCCTGTGCTTCATCCAACAGAAGTGCCTTCGGTGCCAACAACGAAGCCATCAGCATCAGCAGTCTTGAAAATTCTGGTTCTGAACTTGCAGGATTCCCCAATCCTTTTGCCGATAATTCAAATGTGAGTTTCCGTTTAGAGGAATCAGGCAATGTGTCGGTAAATGTATACAGCTTCAACGGCCAACTGGTTCAGACCTTATACAACGGTGAAGTAAATGCCAACGAAGAATACAATGTTGTTTTCAACGGATCAAATTTAACTGAAGGGATTTATTTTGTGACCCTGAATTCGAAAACCGGTTCGGTTGTTAAAAAACTGGTATTGACTAAATAACATTTAAAAATAAGAGTTTAAAAGGCGGATCTTTCAGGTCCGCCTTTTCTATTGATACGAACCCACAGGAAATTAAAAACAAACTGTAACTTATTAACATTGTTGGCGCCTGATTCACAGCAGGTAGCCAGCCTAAAATTTGAGGATCAACTATTTAGGACGAAAACAAATTAGCCTTAACTAAAATTGGCTTTTTGTGGCGTAACTTTTCAGAGAGAATTTAAGTTGAACCAGTTAAAGCCAGGTGTCAAAATTATCCTGAAAATCATCTTCAAAATACTCTAAATAAAAAGTAATTTTGAATGGTAACATTTTAACATTTGAAAACTGGTTTTAGAAAAAGTTTTATTTAAATACACACGAATGGACATATTTATAAAACGTTTTTATTCTGAATACCGTAAACTGTTAGTCTGCCTTGTCCTCTTTTTCCTGGCTTGTATGGGTAATAAAACCTACGCGCAATGCGGCCCTTCCACACCCAGTTTCACTGCAAATCTTATCGGCGCCCCAAACGGTACTGTCATTACTCCCAATGTAGCGAGGGACGACACCTGTTGCGGTTCTTCTGCACCCGACAAATGTATTAAGATTACCATACTTTTAGATGTAGGCGCCATGGGTATTCATTTCCAGGTATATGGCGCCGTACCTCCCGGTGCCTTGTTCTACCAGATAGGCTGCGGGCCACCGATCGCTGTTGGTACACCTATTTGTTTGAATGGCCAGGGCCCACATATTCTTACTTTCTGTAAACCGGGTAATAACATTAATTCTTATGGTATCGTTTCCATTCCGGCTCCTACTGTTCCTGATTCAATTCTGGTGCGCAACGGATGCTCATCAACACTCGCCACCACGGGTTTTTCCGTGCCTACCATTACCTGGAACTCTATTGCACCAGGTGCGCCCGGGGCATATAACTCGTACCTGAATTGCACAAGCGGTTGCGCATCTGTAAATGTGGTTCCTACCGGCGTGCCTCCTCCTTTTGTCGATTACCTGGTTGGTGGGTATGCTATCGCGCCATGCGAGTCCAACTATTACCAGGATACGGTCAGGGTTTATTTTTATCAGAACCTGTTAGCGGGCATTAACCCTGTTAATCCCACTATTTGTTTTGGAGCTCCCAATGCCATTCTAACAGCAACTACCAGTGGGGGTCTGCCACCATACAGTTATACATGGACCACCGGCAGCAACAGTAACACAGTGCAGGTCGGCCCGGGAACCTATACCGTTTTGGCCGGAGACAATACGGGTTGTCCGCCCACCACTGCAACGGCCATAGTTTCGCAGTTCACCGCAGCGATAACAGCGAATGCGGGGCCCGCGCAAAATCTTTGTAAAACGAGCCCCAACGTAACGCTCAATGGCACTATTGGTATTGCGTCGGGAGGGATCTGGAGCGGGGGCAACGGTGTTTTTTCTCCAACAAGCACCTCCCTTGGTACCACGTACATTCCCACGCTTACTGAAATAACAAATGGCTCGGTTCAGTTATATCTCAACTCAACGGGCAACGCCGGCTGTCCGCCAGGCAGTTCAACAGTCAACATCACTTTCCAGAATCCGCCAGTGGTTAACGCCGGGCCCGATCATACGGTTTGCGCCAATAACAGCCTCGTCAACCTGTCGGGCACCGTCACAGGTTTTCCGGCAACAGTGGTTTGGTCTTCAGCCGGATCCGGCACCTTTGCTTCCACCACAAATTCAAATACCACTTATTTACCCAGCCCCGCAGATATTAGCGCCGGCTCTGTTAACATTACGCTGACCTCAGCGAACAATGGCGCCTGCCCTGCCGCAACAGATGTCACAAACATACTCATCACGCCAAAACCAATTGTGAACGCCGGTCCCGACCAGTTCATCTGCAGCACCAATTCAGCAACTCTGGCCGGCTCTGTTACCGGCCCCACGAACACAGGCACATGGACCACTTCCGGAGATGGAAGTTTTAATCCCAATGGATCGGCCCTTAACGCGGCGTATACACCGGGAACGAATGACGTTAACACCGGCACCGTTTCCATCATACTGACTTCTTCCAACAACGGCAACTGTCTTCCGGTAAAAGACACCATGAAAATAACCATTCAGAAAATCGCTGTTGTTAATTCAGGGCTAAACCAGGCGCTTTGTTCCATCGCCGGCAGCGTAGCTCTTAGCGGAACCGTTACCGGGGGTACAAATACCGGTTCATGGACTGTGAATGGCAGCGGCGCGTTCGTTCCGGCCAGTAACAGCTTAATCACCTCCTATGTGATGACACCCGCCGACATCACCAATGGTTCAGTTATTTTTACCCTCACCTCAACGAACAACGGTCCCTGCCCTGCCGTAACCGATTCGGTAAAAATAACCATACAGCAACTCGCTACGGTAAACGCGGGAGCCAATCAACTGTTATGTTCTTCTCAAAATTCCATTGCCTTGTCAGGATTGCTTACAGGCAGTTCAGGCACCGGTTCCTGGTCCGCAAGCGGCACAGGCCCTTTTACACCCAACATCACCAGCCTGGTTAATTCCTACTCCTTAACCACTGCGGATATCAACGCCGGCTTTGTAACCTTTACCTTAACCTCCACCAATAACGGTGTTTGTCCGGCAGTAAGCGACACCGTGAAAATGACTGTTACCAAGCTTCCTCTGGTCAACGCCGGTTTAAATCAATACCTCTGTTCATCAAGTACCAGCATCAGTCTTTCGGGAACAGTAACAGGCGGCAGCACTTCCGGCAGCTGGGCCAGCAGTGGCACCGGTACTTTTAACCCTGGTACCGCCGCGCTCAACACCACTTACGCTGTAACGCCCGCCGATGTTTTAAACGGATCGGTTATGTTTACACTTACTTCAACCAATAACGGTCCATGCCCTGTCGTTGCCGATACAGTTAACATCGCGATCCTCACCATCGCCTCCGTCAATTCAGGCAGCAATCAATCCGTTTGTTCTTCGCAGAACAGCATTTTACTGAACGGCAGCGTTTTGGGAGCCTCGGGAACCGGCTCCTGGTCAGCAACCGGCACCGGCCCGTTTTCACCGGGTAATTCCAGTTTAAATACTTCTTACTCCATGACCCCCTCGGACGTCAACACTGGTTCTGTTACGTTTACCCTTACTTCCACCAATAACGGCATATGCCCTGTAAGATCCGACACGGTTAAAATCAGGATCACCAAACTGGCCCTTGTCAATGCAGGATTAAATCAAGCTATTTGTTCTGTGCAAACGAGTGTTGCATTAACGGGCACGGTCAACGGCGGTGCAAATTCCGGTGTTTGGAGCAGCAGTAGTAATGGCGCATTTAACCCTTCAGCGAATGTACTTACAACGGCTTATGTGCTTAGTCCACTCGATATTACAAACGGTACCGTTCTACTCACACTCACCTCAACCAACGACGCACCCTGCCCTTCGGTGAACGATACCGTTCGGATTTCCATAAAAACACCGGCACAGGTCAATGCCGGACCCAGTCAAACCATTTGCTCCAACACCAGCAACATTAATTTGTCGGGAACGGTCATTGGCGCCTCTGCAACCGGTAGTTGGTCGGCCAGTGGTTCCGGCACATTTAGTCCTTCGCACACAAGTCTTGCAACAAATTATTCAATGACCGCCAACGACATTACGAACGGCTTTGTCACATTTACGCTCTCTTCAACAGGCAATGGTGGTTGCCCGGTTGTTACCAGCGCGGTTTCCATTGGCATCAGGCAAATAGCAACGGTAAACGCCGGTGCAGATAAAATCATCTGCTCTACGCAAACAAATTTTATTATAAACGGAGTGATTACCGGGGCAACCACAACGGGTAGCTGGAGCACCTCGGGAGCCGGAGGTTTTTTACCAAATGCCAACTCGCTTATTTCAAGTTATAACACCTCAACAATTGACATTGCACAGGGAACGGTTCTGCTTATTTTAACCTCTTCCAACAATGGTGTGTGTCCTGCAGTGATGGATACTTTAAAATTATCGATTATTAAAAATCCAAAAATCAATTTGCGTTCAGACACTACCATTTGTGAAAAACAAAATCCTGTAATCCTCAATGGAGAGGTAATCGATGGCAGTGGCGCCGTGCAATGGACCAGCAACGGCACCGGCACGTTTTCACCTGGTTTCACGCTGCCAACCAGTTATTTGTTCACACCATCTGACATCAACATGGGCACCGTGATAGTGAGCTTAAACTCTGTTAACAATGGTCCCTGCGGCAACAGCAAGGCCGACATGCGCGTGAAAATACTCCCAAGTGCGAAAGCTATTTTTAACGTGTCTTCCAGTTTGTTTTATATTCCTGCCGAACCTTTGGTTTTAACAAACCAGTCCACCAACGCCAGCAGCTATATATGGAATTTTGGTGACGGGGAAATTTCAACGCTCACCAACCCTACGCACAACTACACCAGCGTTGGTTATTACAACATCACCCTAATTGCAAACAACAATTTCAATTGCAGCGACACAAGTTCCGTTCAAATTACAGCCATTAGTGATATACAGTTTCCAAACGCGTTTACACCTAATCCTGGCGGTGCCAACGGCGGATCTTATAGTTTGAATGATTTTAGTAATGATGTGTTTTTTCCTTATACCGCTGGTGTCACTGAATATGAATTGCTGATATTCAACCGCTGGGGAGAATTGATCTTCAGGTCCAATAACATTGATGTGGGCTGGGACGGTTATTTAAACGGAAAATTGTGTCAGCAGGATGCCTATGTATGGAAGGCAGACTTAAAATTCTTTGATGGAAGAACCTACAATAAAACCGGAAGCGTTACTTTATTAAGATGATAATGCTCTTGAAAAATAAAATTTTATACACTGGGCTTGCCCTGATTTTTTTAAGCAGCATTTGCTCAGGGCAGAGTGACGTGAAAAAAAATAAAAAAACATTTCAGCAGGCCGAAAGGGCTTTTGAGCGTGCCGACTACCTCACCGCTTTTCAACTGTACAAAGAGAATTTAAAATTTAATGCTGCAGATTATACTGCTGCATACAAATCTGGTCTTAGCCTCTTTAATATCAACAAGACCGACACCGGCGCCCTTAGCTATTTTAACAGGGCGCAAGACCAGGTTCCTGAAGCACATTTTTATATTGGCAGGATCCACCTGCTTAGAGGCGAAAGCGAAAAAGCATTGCAGGAGTTCCGTCATTTTAAAAATAATAATAAGGAAATAAACATTCCCAATAGTGAAGTTGACAATTACATCAGACAATGTGAAATTGCAATGACCGGCGAACGCGAAAAAAACTTTTATACGGTAAAAAATGTAGGCAACGGCATCAATACCAAATATCCCGAATATGTGCCCTTAATATGGAACCTCAATGGCAGCCTTATTTTTACTTCCAGAAGGAGCAATGATAAATTTCCTTCCCTCGATCCCTATGGACAATTTTACGAAGATATTTATGTGGCAGGGCGTGAAGGAGATGGCTGGCTGACACCATTGTTACTGGGAGACAGCCTGAATACCGCCACCCACGATGCCTGCGTGGCATTCTCGGCCGACGGTACCGAGTTAATTATTTACCGCACCGATGAACAACAAACCGGCGGCGATCTTTATCTTACCAAATACCTGAACCAGTCATGGTCAACACCCGTAAAGTTAGGTCCTGAGATCAATTCTGAATACCTGGAAACAAGCGCCTGTTTTTCGGCTTACGGCAATGAAATAATATTTTCTAGCAATCGCCCGGGAGGGCTTGGCGGTAGAGACCTTTACAGGGTTATAAAATTCATGAACGGACGTTTCAGTTTGCCTGTAAACCTTGGTCCGCTGATCAATACCGCCGAAGACGAAGACGCGCCATTTCTTGATAAAAACGACAACACTTTATATTTCAGTTCCCGCGGCCACAACAGCATGGGCGAGTACGATATTTTTAAAGCAGCTTACAATACCAACACAAATACCTGGTCGGATGTTGAAAATATGGGACAGCCCGTTAATTCAACGAATGATGATATTTATTTCATAAAACAGGAAGATGCCAACAGGGGTTATTTTACCTCGCGACGCGAAGGCGGTTACGGCGACGCGGATATTTACGAGGTTAATTTTTCAGAATCAACCAAAGTGATTGTTTATTGTAAAGTTAACACCGACAAGTCCAATGACAAGCCAGAGGACCTCACCGTGACACTTTATAATTTAAAAACAGGTAAATTAGAAGGATCTTACAGTTCGAACAAGGAATACAAAAATGTGATACTGCTTGTTACCAGGAATCAACCTTACGAAATCAGGTTCGAAAGCGGGAGCAACAAAACTACAATAAGGCAGGATTCTTTTGATGAAAAAAATAATGAACTCAATATTGACCTGACACGAAAACAATAAAAAATTGAATTTAAGAACTATATATTTTTGCCTGGCTGCATTTTGTTTCGCGTCGCTGCGCGCGCAGCATTTCCAGTTTTCGCAATTTTACGCGTCGCCCACTTACCTTAACCCGGCCTTTACAGGCGTTAATGTTTGCGGCAGGGCCTCCATCATTTACCGAAAACAATGGTCGGGAGTACCCGGCACTTTTACTTCTTACCAGGCTTCATTCGATCACTCGCTCAGAAATTATCAAAGTGGTGTAGGCCTGCAGTTCTTTAGCGATAAAGCCGGCATAGGGGCTTTAAAAACCACGCAGATCAGCGTGCTTTACGCGTATGAAGCAAGGCTGAATAAGAGCATGATGGGTCGCGCCGGGCTCTCACTTGGTTCGGTGCAGAGGTCGGTGGATTATTCGGCCTTTACATTCGGCGATCAGATCGCCCGCAACTCGGGAAGTTCGGTTGAAGGTTTTGGCGATGGTAGAGCGGTATATTTTGATGTGGGCACCGGCATTCTTGTATACACAGAGAAGGAATGGCTGGGAGTGGCAGTGAGTCATTTAAACAGGCCCAACCAATCGTTGCTCGACAATACAAGTCCGCTGCCAACAGAATTTAAAGTACACGGAGGTTATAAACTTACGCTGGCTGAACATGAATCAACCAACAAAAAAATTCCTTATGTAAATTTACTGACGCTGGCTTTTAATTATAAACACCAACGTAAATTCAATCAGCTTGACCTTGGCGCCTATTATACCAAAAACTGGCTGGTGCTTGGTGCCTGGTACAGGGGCATCCCGTTAAGCAAGCCCAACGGCAAAGACATCAATAACGACGCGGCGGTGTTCCTGATCGGTTTTAATTTCGGCACCTACAAATTTGGTTATTCATACGACTACACCATATCAAAACTCAGCAATTTAAACAGCAAAGGCTCCCATGAAATTAGTATGGCTTACCAACTTTGTAGTTTTAAAAAGAGCAAAAAGAGGAAGAACATTCTAATTTCCTGTCCTAAGTTTTAGCGCGCTGTTCAGCGAAACATTTACGAAAATAAAATTAGTGGGTTTGTTACCGCTTATTAAATTTTAATTTAAGCGCCTGTCATTCTTTTTCTATCTTTATGCCACAACTCCTAAAATTCGCAGTGATGGCAACAACTAAAAAAGTAACAAAGAAGGCGGTAACTAAGAAAAAGAAACCAGCCACTTCCACCGCAAAGAAAAAAGCGGATAAATCAAAACTCTTAATTAAAACGGCGGAGGAAATTGCTGCGGAAGAGGAAAAAATCGCCAATAAGTGGGACAATATATTCGACAGGAAATTAGGACAATTGGTGTTGTTTAAAGGCATCAGGGATAAAAAGCAAAAGGTATACGGATGGGCGGCCGAAGACGGCTTTTTTCTCCGCGGCATAAAACATAAAAACGAAATATTTGCCGAAAATCTTGGCTGGCCCGATATGGAAATGTGCAACAATAACAACGACGATCCTATCGACGAAGCGAAACGCAGGTTTAAAAAACCCATATTTACAACCGAAGAAGAACTCTGGATCTTCGATGCCAAAGAGTGTATGGTATTCCCGCATAACACCGCCAATGAAAAAGTGGCTCAAAAATTCAATAGTCTGCTGGGTGACGATCTTACCTTGCAAACCAAACACATGGATCTGGTGGACGAGCTCGGATCAAAACACAAAAAAATTGAAAGCAATTTAGACCAGATAGATGCCGTGCAGCTTAAAATTATGGCCACGCTTAAAGCGTTTAAAAAATAACTGCGGTTAAACATGAAAAGTAAAACACCGGCGCCATTAAAAGATGGCGACCAATGCAGGGTAGTGAGTGGAACACATGCCGGAAAATCGGGCACCGTGAGAGACACCAACACCAGTAAAACCGGTCATATTACCATCACCGTGGTGCAGCAAAACGGCGATCGTTTTAAAACCCTGGGCCGGAATGTCGAGGTAATACCGATTCCCAAAACAATATAGTCCAACCCTTACATGAAGTTTGGACCATTTGTTTTTATGGATCGGCATTTTCCAAATACCTGCACACTTTCTGCACACCCAACTATAATTTGCCTTTAGGCGAAATTATAGTTGGATTTGGTATAATTTAAGATCGTTTTAAAATTTAATTCAGAATAGTTTAATGTTGGCGTAAGATTCAGGTATAACAGGAGGTCTACATTTGCCGTAAACTATTAACCGTTACTAAAATGAAAATTGCCTTTGCACCCGTATCCACTGTAGAAGTAAAACACGTATCCTTACTCAGCGAGTTTGACAACAAACTGAAGAATTTTTTCCAGGCTAAAAATTACGGCGAGGACCTTAAAGAGATATACATTGGCGTGATTGTGGTGAGTCCCCGGCTTGAGCGCTTTTTTAAAGCGCAAAAACCCACATACACATTTAAACCCACCAACTACATCCGAAACACCATCAGCTGCTCTCTCAACAAAGCCCTGAACTACCGCATTAACCTTAACTTCGAACGTTTTAATAATGCCAGCGAGGCCGAGGCAAGAGAAATGCTTAAAAAGGAATTGCTTGGCTCTATCAGCTTATTCGACCGTTTTAAAAATAAAATAAAAGATTTTAATGTCAGCCTGTTCAGGCAGGACCTGGGACTCTTTTTTGAAGAAGCCTCCGCTTAGTTTCTATTTTTCTACAAAAACTTTTTCTATTAAAACGCTTCCGGGCGAAGTCAGTGATAAAAAGTAAAGTCCCTCTTCAGCGTCTGAAAGATCAAGCCACAGGAGGTTCTTACCGTTCTGCGTTTCAAATTTCCTGGTGTAGATAATTCTTCCCAGCAAGTCGCTCACCTTTAACTCTGCAGCTGTTTCCTTTGATGAAAAATATTGAACGTTAAAACCTGCATTACCGGGATTTGGAAATACCGTCAGTCCCCTAAAAATATTTTGTTCATTAATACCCGTGCAGTTATTTACAACAACGGTTTTTGCGCTGGTAAATACACATCCCGAAGCCGGCTTATTGCAGCTACCGAGGGTATCGGCCAATATGTAATAAAGTGTGTGAGTGCCTACGCCCGCCACGCCGGGATCAAAAATATTACCATTCACTCCGGGACCGCTGAAGTTGCCCCCATTTGGAACGCCTGATAACATTACCGATGCTGCAGCAGTGCAATACATCGTATCAACTCCCATGATCTTCGAATAGGGGATCACCACAATTGAGTTTGAAACCGCGGCGCAGGTACCATTTGAAACGCTGACCCTGATAATAGCCTGGGCGTTTAGATCCGCGTTCGCGGTCATCACATTTGTTCCCTGGCCCCCATTGATCGTCCACGCACCCCCGCTGTTAATGGTCCAGGCGTAAGTAAGGCCGTTTCCATAAACCGCGTTAAATGTGGCCTGAGCTCCTGAGCAAAGTAACAAGGTGTCGGGCATGTTAATGTAAGCCGTAGGGGCGCATGCAGTATCACGCAAACGGTAGATCTGTCCCGAAGAAACGCCCGCGAGATAAAGTTCTCCATCAACATCTTCGCCGAATGAACTATAATTATTGTTTATTTGCGTGGTAGACTGGCTGAGTACTGTTGTTGTGAAGGCGCCGTTGCCATTTGGTTGTGTGGCCCAGATCTTCCCCTGGCAAAAATCGGTGAACAGGTATTTTCCAAAAAGGCCGCCTTCGCGACCACCCCTGTATACGTAGCCCCCCGTAACCGAACATCCCGTTGGATGCGCGTAAACAAAAACGGGCGCTACGTAATTTGACTGCGACTGACAATTGGAAACATTGTAAGCGGTATCGCCTTCGTAACAACGCCATCCATAATTATGTCCCACTGTATCGCAGTGCGACCTGAAGTTGATTTCTTCGCGGCGGTTCTGACCTACATCCGCTATCCACAAATCGTGTGTCATGCGATCGAAACTGCAGCGCCATGGATTCCTGAGTCCCCAGTCAAAAATTTCATCGCGGCCGGCTGTTGCGCCATAAAAAGGATTACCCGGTGCCGACAGGTATGGCGGTCCGGGACTTGATGGTGTATTGACATCGATACGTAAAGTTTTTCCGAGAAGGGAGTCCTTATTCTGCGCCCTGTTACCCGGATCTCCTGAACTGCCGCCGTCGCCAAGACTGATATACAAATAACCATCCTCCGGCCCAAACATAAGATTGCCACCATTGTGATTAGGAAAAGGCTGGCGAATGTTCATGATCACCTGCTCACTGTTTACCATCGCAGTGTCGGCAAATGAACTTACCTGGTAACGCGCGATAATCGTTCTACCGGCCGTATTGATGTAATTCACATAAAAATAACCGTTGTTTGAATAGTTGGGATGAAAAGCCAGCCCCAGCAAACCGCGCTCATCGTTTGCCGTAGTAATGGGATATACCCGATTGTAAATGTCGAGGAAAGGCGTTGATGTTACGGCGCCTGTGAGGCGGTTCACGATTTTTATTCTGCCTCTTTTTTCGAGGATAAATAAGCGGTTGTCGCCTGGGATCCCCGAATTGTGAATGCCAACGGGATAAAGCAGCCCCGAACTCATAGATTGAATGTTAACCACCTGTGAGAAAGTGGGAAAAGATAAAAGGCCGGAGAATAAGATAAGTTGTAAAAATTTTTTCATGCGATCGGAATGTTAAAATTTAATATTCTTTGCCTAAATTATTGTGCCAAATGGCTTTTCTACATCTCCGAAGGCACTTATAGTCACGCTCCCGTTTTAAGTTTTTCCAATGTTGCGTGCATTGCCGGAATACAAACTAAAAACAGTTGTAGATAAATTTCCTCCCGAAACTCATGTTCCTTTTTGGGAACCACCATCTAAATTACTAATAAAAAACCTTTTCACACCCTTTACCCTTTTCCCAAAGGCGATCCTTCATTATAAAATATTAACAACTATCCGCCGGCGCATGCTCTTTTAATAATTAACTTGTATACGTTTAAATTACCCATCTATCTCAAAATATCAACGATGAAAAAACTGAAAAATATTTTTGTGTTTGTTGCTGTCATAGTATCCACAGGCTTTTCGGCACAAAGTACTCATACCGTTGACGACGGACTGGTTTGGCACACCGACCTCATGAAAGCCAACGAGCTCTCAACAATCTCCAACAAACCCATCTTCGCGTTTTTTACCGGCAGCGACTGGTGCGGGTGGTGCAAAAAACTTGAACGTGACGTACTTTCAAAACCTGAATTTATTCAATGGGCCAAAAAAAATGTTGTGTTACTTGAACTGGATTTCCCGAGAAATAAACAGTTAAGTCCTGCACTCATGCAGCAAAACGCCGGTCTCCAGCAAACATTCCAGGTGAAAGGCTACCCTACCATCTGGCTGTTTTTTCTTATACCGAATTCCGATGGTGTGAGAATGGATATTGACGCGCTTGGCAGCCTGGGCTATCCTCCGGGCGCAGAGCCTGGCAACGAACAGGTAAAATTTTTAAAGGATGCCAATTCATTTCTCGAAAAAAGAACTTTGAAATAGTTTTACTAAGTTTTTTATTATTTCCCTGCTTACGCTGGCTGCCTTTGGCAGGCAATTTGCATCTGCCGTATCTGAACTTATATCACCATGAACTCAGCCGGAAATAATAACGAAGAAAAACCCTTGGATCTTTTTGTTGAAAAAGATGTGCTCGGGCTTGATAAGAAACCTGTGATACACTCAGACACCAAAGCCAAACCAAACAGGATCTTTGTGGTGATAGGAGTTTTAATTGTTTTGGCGCTGGTTTATTGGCTATATAACCATTATGCTGGCTAGACGGTTCTTATTCCCCGTATTCACTTGGCGCTATGCACTCTCTCCAGTACTCCATAATTTTACGAATGGTTTCCTCCAATTTTTGGAAGGAGCTGGGTTTCACAAAAAAACCCTGAACAGACATCGCGTAAGCATCGATCACAGACCTTTTGGTTGCCGCCGTTGTGAAAAACAGGTAAGGAATACACTTTACGTGTAGTTGTTCATTAGCTGCCACCATATTCCGCAATTCGAAACCCGAGATTTTAGGCATATTGATATCCGACAAAATGAGAAAGGGAACAATTTCCGTACGGTTTAAATACGCCAGGGCTTCATGTCCGTCTTTAAAAAACACGATGTCGTTGTTATAGCTGAGTTTCTTGAATATTTCTTTGAGTAAGTACTGATCGTCTTCATCGTCTTCGATCACCACTACAGGTCCTTCTTTGTTCATATGCAGTAAGGTAACTATAATTGCGGCAGTAATGAAATTATCTTTTTTTGACCCGACCCGCGCTTTTCACGATTCTATTGTTTTGTGTCACCCAAAAACAAAAACAATTTCACTCAGGCATCCATTATTTTTGTTTAATATTATACATTTTTTATTAAACATAATAATTATCTTTGCTCTATGCTGCACACATTAAAAGTCACGCAATTATTAAAAAGTGACATACAAACCGTCTGGGATTTTATGAGTTCGCCTGCAAACCTTGAACTGATAACGCCTCCGGGTCTTGACCTCAGGATATTATCGGCCAGGGACACAATCAGTGATATGCATGCGGGCCAGATCATTGAGTATTCTGTCAGGCCATTTCCGACCCTTAAAATGCATTGGGTCACCGAAATTACACATGTGGTGCCGCTGCAGTACTTCGTTGACGAGCAGCGTTATGGCCCATACGCATTCTGGCACCACCAGCATTCGTTTAAAGAAGTGCCGGGTGGAACAGAAATGACCGATCTCCTGCATTACAGGATCCCCTTTGGATGGATCGGACGGCTGCTCAACTCCCTATTAATAAAACGCCAGGTAAAAAATATTTTTGATAGTCGCTTTAAAGAACTCGAGGTATTATTTAACGATGGTAAATGACGACCCGGATCTTTGTTATTATTCCTTCCTCCCATCGCCATTGGCGTATCAGCACATTGATGTTTCACCTCCGCGGTAGAAACGCTGGCGGCGGAGAGGAGTCCTGCCCTGGAGAAAAAAGCCGGCTTCCGTTTGTTTTCACCTGATGCTGAACAAGAGCAGACTGGGTCAGCAAAAAGACCTTTTACACTGACGGCGCTTTAACACCTTAAAAATTAACACTGAACTTCCCTTTTTAACTATTATTAATAGTATTAAACTTGTAGCAACTTATTTTGTTTAATACTTTTACATTTTCATTAAACAAAATACAATGCCCAGGGTCAGTGTCATAGGTAGTGGTTTTTCAGGTTTATCGGCGGCATGTTATGCCGCCAGGGCAGGTCATGAGGTCACAGTATTTGAAAAAAACAGTGAGATCGGGGGCAGGGCCAGGAGTTTTTCTGAAAATGGTTTTGCCTTTGATATGGGCCCGAGCTGGTACTGGATGCCGGATGTATTTGAAAAGTTTTTCGCCGACTTCGGCCAATCACCTTCTGATTATTACGACCTGGTAAAACTATCGCCTTCTTTCCAGATCTTTTTTAATGAGGGAGCGCCACTGGTAGTTCCTTCAGAATTGACCGACCTCTACACCCTTTTCGAATCCATTGAAAAAGGCAGCGCGCTTCAGCTAAAGAAGTTCCTGGCCGAGGGAGAACTTAAATACAAGGTGGCTATGCAAAGCCTTATTTATCAACCCTGCAACTCCTGGACCGAGTTTGCTTCGGTGGAGGTGATCAGCGCGGCGCTCAAAACCGGCATCTTCCGGTCGATGGGCGCCTACACCCGCGACTTTTTTAAGGATGCCCGGCTGATCGCGCTCATGGAGTTTCCCGTGATTTTTCTCGGGGCCATGCCCGACAAGATCCCCGCACTTTACAGCCTGATGAATTATTCTGCTTACACGATGGGTACCTGGTATCCCATGCGCGGCATGTACCAGATCATTAAAGGCATGGAGACACTCGCGCTTTCTTTAGGCGTTAAGTTCCAGACCAACGCAGCGGTTGAAAAAATCGTGGTGCTCGACAAAAAGGTAATAGGCATTTCGCTGAATCAAAAATTGCATCATACCGATGTTGTTATCGCTTCAGCGGATTATCGCCACGTTGAACAAGACCTGCTGGATGTTGCCTCGCGCAATTTCAAGACTGCTTATTGGGACAAAAAGACAATGGCACCCTCCGCCCTCATCTTTTTTATTGGCGTGAACAAAAAAATTAAAAACCTGCTTCACCATAATTTATTCTTTGATACTGACTTCAACAAACACGCTTCACAGATCTACAACTCGCCGCAGTGGCCCGATGAACCGTTGTTCTATGTATCCTGCCCTTCAAAAACAGATAACAGCGTTGCTCCCGGAGGAATGGAAAACTTATTTATCCTGATCCCCCTGGCGGCGGGCTTAAAGGACGAACCCGCCATGCATGAAAGTTACTTTTTAAAAGTGATGTCGCGCCTCGAAAAATTATGCAACGACAGCATCGCTGCACATGTAGTTTATAAAAAAAGTTACTGCCTGGATGATTTTCAAACAGACTACAACGCATACAAAGGCAACGCTTATGGACTTGCCAACACCCTGGGCCAGACGGCGGTTTTTAAACCCGGCATCAGGAACAAACGAGTCGATAATTTATTTTACGCCGGGCAGTTGACAGTACCCGGACCCGGGGTGCCTCCCGCCCTGATCTCAGGAAAAATCGCGGCGAACGAAGCCATAAAACACTTAACAAAATACTGGTAAAACAAATTGAAGGCCTTATTCGATAAAATTTCATCAAGGGTGAGTGTTCTAACGACCAAAACCTACAGCACGAGTTTCTCGCTGGGGATCTATTGTCTTCATTCAAAGTTCCATGAGCACATTTACAATATCTATGGGTTCGTAAGATTTGCCGACGAAATTGTTGACTCCTTTCATGGGTATGACAGGGCCCTGTTGCTCCAGGAATTCAGAGAGGAAACCTACAAGGCCATTGACAGGAAAATAAGCCTCAATCCCGTATTAAACAGCTTTCAGAAAGTGGTGCATGAGCAACATATTGAAATGGAGCTCGTGAACAGCTTTCTCAACAGCATGGAATGCGACCTTGACACCAACAGGCACGACAACAGTTCGTATGACCAATACATCTACGGATCGGCGGAAGTTGTAGGTTTAATGTGCCTTAGAGTGTTTGCCGCGGGCAACGAAGACAATTATCAAAAGTTAAAACCCTTTGCGAGGAAACTCGGCGCTGCTTTTCAGAAAGTCAATTTTTTAAGAGATGTAAAAAGCGATTATACCGTGCTTGAAAGAATTTATTTTCCCGGTGTGAACCTCGACAACTTTTCGGCCACCGAGAAAAAACAAATTGAGCAGGACATAGAAAATGACTTTAACGAAGCGCTCAAGGGCATTAAACAATTACCGGCCGGTTCACGGTTTGGCGTGTATGTGGCTTATATTTATTACAGGAGTTTATTTAAGAAGATCAAAAACATTCCACCCAACCAAATACTGAGCCAGCGCATCAGGATTCCCAATTACGAAAAAATATTTTTGCTGATGTCGTCTTATTTCCGTCATACCTTTCGCCTGATATGAAAACCTTGTTGATACTATACCTGTTGCTGGTGCCGGACAAAGAAATTTTGCTTTACCGCCAGCTCCTGCATCAGTCCGAAAGCAATGCCACGGTAGCGAAAACTTTTTACGAAAGGTTAAAAAATTCAAGAACAGAAAAACCGCTTGTGGGAGGCTACAAAGGCATGTCAGCTTTTATGATGAGCAAACATCTTTCAAACCCTCTCACCAAATTAACCTACTTTAAGACAGGCAAAAATAACCTCGAAGCGGCCATAAAAGCAGATCCGGCCAGCATTGAATTGTTATACCTCAGGTTTTCAGTTCAATGCAACCTGCCGGCCTTCCTCAATTATAATTCGAACATCGACCAGGACAAAAAAAAGATCCTGGCCTTCCTCAAAAATAAAAACAGTGGAGACGAGGATCTGTACGAAAGGATTTATAGTTTTATGCTGACGGCAAAACAGGTCAGTGTTTCAGAAAAAAAAGCGATAACCACAAACAAACTTTAAGCGCATTGCAATGGGATTTTTAATCGTTATAGTCACATTTATTCTGATGGAATGCGTCACCTGGCTCTCGCACAAATATTTAATGCATGGTTTTTTGTGGATCCTCCATGAAGATCATCACCAGCCTAAACCCAAAGCCGTTTTCGAAAAAAACGACACCTTTTTTATCATTTTCGCTATTCCCTCTATGGCTTTGTTCGCAGCAGGTACCTTTATAAACGGATTTGGCTTTTGTGTTTTTATCGGCTTTGGTATCCTGTTATACGGCATCGCTTATTTTTTGGTGCACGATATTTTTATTCACCAGCGTTTCAAACTTTTCAAAAAAACAAATAATTTTTACCTGCTGGCATTGAGAAAAGCCCACAAAGTGCATCACAAACACCTCGGTAAAGAAGACGGAGAGTGTTTTGGCATGCTTTGGGTGCCGCTCAGCTATTATAAATCACGCGCTGACAAAAATAAATGAACCCCCGTTTCACATACCTGCTGGTTGACTTTTTTTGTATCATCATTCCGGTGATTTTCTCGTTTCATCCTAAAATAAAATTCAACAGGCAATTCCGTTATTTCTGGAAACCCTGTTTGTTCACCGCCCTTATTTTTGTAGCCTGGGATATCTGGTTCACACACATAGGTATCTGGGAATTCAATCCCAGGTATGTATCGGGGCTATATTTTATCAACCTTCCCATTGAGGAAGTTTTGTTTTTCATCTGTATTCCCTACGCCTGTGTTTTCACCTATCACTGCCTGTGCGGGCTGGTGAAACTGTCGCCAACCGACCAGGGCTTTTTTAACGCCCTTACAATATCAGCGATCATTTTATTCGTGGCCGGCGCTTGCTTTTTCAACAGGTACTACACATCGCTTACCTTTACCGGGCTCGCGCTTCTGCTATTGTTCATTGCAAGGAGGCGTGAAACATTTATCAAACATTTTTTTCTGTGTTACCTGCTGATCTTAATTCCTTTTTTTATTTCCAATGGGATTCTTACCGGTGCTTTTACCGACGAGCCTATAGTGATATACAACAACAGCTACAATCTTGGTCTTCGGATGTGGAGCATCCCCGTGGAGGATCTTTTTTATGGCATGCTGCTGCTTTTATTAAATGTGAGAGGATACGAATCTTCGCGGCAAAAGTTTGCAGGAGACCCGGCCCCACCTCTTTAAATTTGTTAATTAAAATGCAGGATATTGTTAAACAGCGAAGCGCTGCCGGATATAATCACCACGTCACTCAATTTAAAACACCACCAGATGATCAATCCTATTGATAAAGACAAAGTCGCCGAAAATCCCGGAACCCTGCCCTATCCCCATACCATTGGCAGTATTGTAGTGAAACCCGAAGATGTTGGAAAACTGAAGTCGCGGGCGCTTTCGGCCATGCACCAGCAAACAGGCATGCATCTGCTCCAGATCCAGAAACAGGTAGAACTACTCATGAACCAGGCCACCGCCATCAAAAAAAGAATGGCCATCAGTGAAAAAATTTACAGCTCGGCCATCGCTTTTGAGCCTTTTGTGGGGCAGACCTATCACCTGTATAAAAAAGACGAAGAATACAGGCTCATGATGATCGGGCCTGATGAATGGGGCCGGTCTACGCCGCCCGCGCTTGAATTTATGTGCACCGTAACACTCTTAAGTGACCATACCTGGGAGGTTTTGTAAAATAATGCCAAAGCTTTTCTTAAATTTGTGAAACAAAAATAAAATGAAGGTTTAATGAGGTTGTACCAGATAACAGAGTTAGAACAACTCACCGGTATTAAAGCGCACACCATCCGTATCTGGGAAAAAAGGTATAACCTGATCGAACCCGACAGGACCTCCACCAATTACCGGCGGTACAACGACGACCAGGTAAAAAAACTCCTGAATGTTTCAACGCTTTTATCCAACGGTTACAAGATCTCAAGGATCGCCGGATTCAACGACAAACAGATGCACACAAAAGTTCTGGAATCGCAGACCGGTCCAACCACCGATGTGATCAGTACCTCTTTTGTGAACGACCTGCTTGCGGCTATGATTAACTACGACGAAGCGGCCTTCGAAAAGACCTATTCGGCGGTGGCCACCCGCTTTGGTTTGTTCGATGCAATGCTGAATGTGCTATACCCGCTGCTTAATAAAATAGGCGTGCTTTGGTCCATCAACGACCTTAACCCTGCACAGGAACATTTCGCGTCCTGTTTAATCAAACGAAAAATCAGCGCGGCTACCGACGGCTTACCGGCTGCCAAACATAAAAAGAAAAAGTTCTTATTGTTATTGCTGCCCAACGAAAGGCACGACATCAGTTTATTATTTGCCAATTACATCATTCGTTCAAAAGGCTATGAAACCATTTACCTGGGGCAGGATGTGCCTTACGAAAACATGGCGCTGGTGGTAAAACAAACCAAACCCTCCTTCCTGCTTACCTTTTTCACGGTCTTCCAGGATCCCGGCGAGATCGTTGAAAATTTCAAAAAACACCTGCCTTCATCCAAACAACTCAAAATACTGGTGAGCGGCAACCTGGGGATGACCAGTCACCTGCACGAAAAAATTAAAACCACGGCCCTCGCCAAACCCGGCGATCTGTTAAAACACCTCTGATTCAGGAAATAAAGTACTAAATGGTCAAAAAGAGGGCGGTTAACCGCCCTCTTTTTTCTGTATAAATCTTTTATATTCGTCATGTTAATCACAGGTCCTTTATTTACCCGGGATCAATTAATTTGTTCTTATGCCAGATAAAAAAAAGTGTTTTGTGATCATGGGATACGGTAAGAAGCCCAGTTACGCCAACGGCCGGCAAAGACAGCTGGACCTGGATGAAACCTTCACCTATCTTATCAAACCGGTGTTCGACGCGTTGGACATTGAGTGTTACAGGGCCATAGACAGGAACCTGAGCGGCAGCATTGATAAATTAATGCTGGAAGAAATAAAGGAAGCCGACATCGCGCTGGCCGACCTTTCGACTTTAAATGCCAATGTAATGTGGGAGCTGGGTGTAAGACACGCTCTCAAACCTCACTACACCATTATGATCTGTGAAAAGGAACAGATGAAGTCCATTCCTTTTGATGTAAGCAGTTTTGTGGTACACCAATATGCGCATTCTGAAGAGGGCATCCCGCATTCAGAAGTTGAGCGGTTCAGGAAAGAACTCACCAGGGTTGTGCAGGGCGTGCTCAGTCAAAATCCACCTGGCACAGATAGTCCGGTGCATACCTTTCTTCCCTCACTCACACAAACGCTGGCAAAAAAAGAAGAGAAGAATGAAAACAAACAGGAAGTTTCTTTTAACTCCCTGATGAAAGCAGCTGAAGAAGCCAAGGATCAAAAACACTACCAAAAGGCCCTGGCGCTCTTAGCAGAAGCAAAAATTCACGCGGTCAACAATATGACCTTAAGGGACAATTTGAGCCTGATCATTTCACGCCAGGCACTGTGCACTTACAAGGCCGACCCCACGAACGCGGAAGCCTATAAAAAAGCGAAAAATATGCTGAAGGAGCTGCAGCCCGATGTATCACAGGATACTGAAGTACTCGGGTTGAGCGGCGCCATCGATAAAAGATTGTTTGAGTTGACCGACAATTCAGAATACCTTGAATCGGCCGCGACCTATTATGAAAAAGGCTTCCAGTTAAAACAGGACTATTACAACGGCATTAACGCGGCTTTTATGCTTTATAAAAAAGCCAGCCTGAATAAAATCAGCGGGCAGGAATGGGAAGATGTAAAATTAAAAGCCGATTACATCAGGAACTGCGTACTTGATATTGCACTCAAGCTTGAAGCGCAGGATAATTTTGAAAAAAAGGACGATGCGGTGTGGGTGCTTTATACACTAGCCGAGGCTTATCATTACAAGGGCAGAGCTGACAAGCGAAACGAATATGAAAAAAAAGCGAAGACCCTTGTCACAAAAAATAATAACCAGTTTGCTGAGGACGCTTACCTCGAACAAAAAAGCAGGATAGAAAGTATACACCTGGATTTTAAATAATTGAGGGAACAGTTTATAAAAACTAACACGCAAGTAAATCAGAAATCATGAAAAAAACACTGCAGGAACATTTTGATCCGGCCAAAGGCCCGAAGAACATTCTTTCCCTCGATGGGGGCGGCATCAGGGGCGCGTTGACCCTGGGCTACCTCAAAAAAATAGAAACTGTCCTCCAACAAAAACACGGGGCGGATTATTTATTGAGTGACCACTTCGATCTGATCGGTGGCACCTCAACTGGCTCCATCATTGCCGCCTCACTGGCTATTGGAAAAAAAGTGGATGAGATCAAAGAACTTTACATGGACCTGGGCGGGAAAATATTCGGCAAAAAACGAAGTTTCTGGAACCCGCTTGAAACCTGGAGGTTCTTAAAAGCCGAATATGATTATTCTGTTTTGGAAACATGTTTGAAAGACGCCTTTGGCAGCATTACCCTTGCAAGCGACCAGATCAAAACAGGGCTTTGTATTGTCGCCAAAAGAGCCGACACCAACAGTGTTTGGCCTTTGATCAATCATCCCAAGGGTAAATTTTTTGATTCGGCCATAGGCAAAAACAAAAACATTCCGCTGTGGCAGGCAGTGAGGGCGAGCAGCGCGGCACCCACGTATTTTGCGCCGCAGATGATTGACGTAGGCGACGGGCAAAACGCGGCTTTTGTAGATGGCGGTGTGAGCATGGCCAATAACCCCGCGCTCACCCTGTTGATGGTAGCCACACTGAACGGATTTCCCTTTCAATGGAAAACCGGCGAAGATCAACTCACGGTAGTATCCTTAGGCACAGGCTACAGTGTATTTAAAAAACAAACCGGCGAAATAGAACAGGCCTGGTTAAAAACCTGGGCGAAGAACGTCCCCGACATGCTGATGCAGGATGCCAGCTGGCAGAACCAGATCATGATGCAATGGCTGTCGAATTCACCAACCGCTCATGCTATCGACATGGAAATAGGCGACATGAAAGGCGACCATATTGCGGGCAAACCCATGATCAAATACCTGCGTTATAATTTTCCCATCACCGAAAATGATTTAAACGGATTACAAATGGGCCGAAACTTCAGTGCCAAAGATGTGGAAAGCCTGGTTGAAATGAGCAATGCGGAAAACAGACAGATCCTGTATGATATAGGATTGGCAGCTTCTTCGAAGGTGTTGGCGGAGCATTTTTGAAGTAACGAAACGACTTTCAATAAAAACAAAAAGGGACAGTTGACTGTCCCTTTTTAATTTTAAAACGCTCTCAACAAAATTAGCCTATTCGATCACCAGCTTTTTCACCGCCTGACGATGTTCATCATCTTCCAGCAACACATAATAAATACCTTTCGCAAGATTGGCTCTGATCATTTCACCGCTGCGGATCTCAGCTTTTTTTAAAGCCACTTGTCCGAGGGCGTTAATAATAGTAAGTGAGGCTACCCCCGGGCCAAGGATCATAAATTCCCCCTGCGAGGGATTAGGCAGGATTGAAAATAAATTCTGCCGGTTATTTGCCTTTTCTATTCCCGTACAAACAACCGCCGATTGCGAAACTGTGGCGGTGCCTGTACAACCATTTGACCCGCTACCCGTTACTGTATAAACCGTATTGGTGGCGATCACCGTGATCAGTGCCGTATTCTGTCCGTTACTCCATGTATAGCTGTTGGCGCCAAGCGCGGATATCTGCACCTGCGCGCCCACACAAGCCATTGGCATACTGCTCATTGCATTCACTACCGGTGCCACTAAAATACCGATATTTGCCGATGCGGAATTGCCGCAACCGTTAGGATCAGCGCTTTGCACCGAATAGCCAATGTTTGACGACGGACTTACGGTGATGGTAGTGCCGCTCTGACCCGTACTCCAGCTATATGAACCGGCGCCATTGGCCGTCAACGTTGCAGTACCTCCCGGACAAATGGCGATTGGGTTGGCAGCAATCGTAATATTCTGACTTGTGCATGATCCGAACTTCCAAAGATCATTGAGAAAACCGCTACTGGTCTGGCTGTTGGTATCGTAGCCACTACCACCAAATAACCACAAACTGTTACCGCTGTCTATCCAACCCGACAAAAAAGTACGGCCACCCGGCGTATTGCCTACCGCGGGGATCCCTTGTGTACCATAAACCCCCGCCTGCGAAATAGTATTGCCACCGCGCACCCAGGTCCAGCTATTGGCAGTAATATTGTATTGCCACAAATCGTTCATATAATCAACTGTTTGTATGATAGCACCCATGCCACCACCACCGAAGAGCCATAAATTGCCTGAAGCGTCGGACCAGCCTTTGGCTCCTACCCTGCTGCCCGGGTAATTTGCCGGCGAGGCGGTACCCTGTGTACCGTAAACTCCAAGCTGATCGTAGGTGTTGCTGCCCTTGACCCAGGTCCATTGGTTGGCAACTATATTAAATCGCCACAAGTCGTTGAGATGACCCGTCAGCGCGCCTGTTGCCGGATAGCCGTAGCCGCCAAAGAGCCAGAGGTTTCCCGAAGCATCGGTCCAGCCCGTTGAATAACGGCGTCCCCCCGGATTATTTAAAGAAGAAGGTGTTCCCAGTGTACCATAGGTTCCGTTCTGATCATAGGAACTACTGCCCCTTACCCAGGTCCATTGCCCGCTGGAAGTATTATACATCCAGAGGTCATTCAGTTGGCCTAAGTTGGAAGTGGCCTCGAGTCCAAAACCACCAAACAACCAAAGGTTGCCTGCCTGATCGGTCCACGACACAGCGCCTTCACGTGCTCCCGGCCTGTTGGCATTTGCTCCTGTTCCCATGGTACCGTATAAACCCGACTGGTTGATGAGATTGCTGCCTTTCATCCAGGTCCACTGGTTACTGGTAACATCATATTTCCAAAGGTCGTTTAACATGCCTTGTGCCCCGGCACCATCGTAACCGTTACCACCGAACAACCAGAAATTGCCGCTGGCGTCGACCCAGGACACCGCCTTATTGCGTGCGCCCGGCCTGCCAACGGCTGAAGTGATCCCCAGGGAACCGTACACACCGCTTTGCCCACCGAGGGAATCGCCTTTCATATAGGCCCATTGATTGGTGGAAGGATTATATTTCCAAAGATCGTTCAACTCGTTGGGTGATGAGAAACTATAACCAAAACCACCGAACAGCCAGAAATTACCTGAGTTGTCTTTCCAGCTCGAAGCGCCTTCTCTCGCTCCCGGTTTATTGTTCGGGCCGGCCACCATGGGCGTGCCGTAAGAGCCTGGCTGGTTGATCGCGTTGCTTCCCTTTTTCCATGTGTAATTCTGGGCGGAAGCAGAAAGACCGGATACTAAGATCCAGGTCAAAAAAATAAGAGACAGTTGAGTAGAAATATTTTTCATGCAGAAAGTTTTAAAACGAATATAAAAATAAAATCTTTTGGTTCGACATTGTATTTAAGAGATAGGGGTTGGCACTTTAACGAATGCTCAACTGAGTTTTTTAAATTACCTAAGCAAACAATTCATGGTATAAGTCCTGCTTTATTTACTAAAAGTTAATGCTTCTTACACGAATGAGACCTAACACTTACATTTTATTCGGCGATTTAAAAAAAAACATTGCTGTTGAATTACTTTTTTGTTGAAGCATTTAAAAAATGTTATATCTTAGTTTTTAGCTAAACTTTGAAACATGAAAAAATCTCTAAAAAAACATTTATTGTTGAGGCAATTGAAGTGTGCCATCACCTTACTTCTTTGCCTTTTTATCAGCCAGCATAGTTTCTCCCAAAACGTTGTTGTTACAGGAGCGCTAGCCGGCAACGGTTCTTACGCCGATCTCAAGGACGCCTTCACAGCCATCAATGGCGGTGTTCAAACGGCGGCCAACATTACAGTAAACATCATCGCCAGCACCACCGAAACCGCGTCGGCGGTTTTAAATGCCGGGGCGTGGACAACAGTATCCATTACACCGTCGGGCGGCATCCCGATAACAATAACCGGCAATATTACCGGTGCCCTGGTGGATTTGAACGGTGCAGACAATGTCTTTATCAATGGCATTAATAATAGTGGTAACTCCCTCACCATTTCAAACACCAATACCGGAACCTCCGCTATTACATTGAGATTTATTGCGGATGCTGCAATTAACACCATCACCAATTGTTCGTTACTGGGTTCCGGCACCGCTGTGGCGGTTGGGGTAGTGGTTTTCTCCACTGCTTCCGGGCTGGGCAACAGTGCTAATACTATCTCTAACTGCAACATCGGACCGGCGGGTACCAACCTCCCCGTGAATGGAATTTTATCTGCGGGCAGTTCAGGTTTCGACAACTTCGCTAATTCTGTGATGAATTGTAATATTTTTGATTTTTTTAGTTCTTCTCTGGCCACTGCCGGCATCCTGGTAAATACCAACAGCACCAACTGGACTATTACCGGAAACCGCATTTACCAGACCGCTTTAAGAACCTACGGAACCGCCAATACCCATCGCGCCATACAAATAAGCGCGGGAAATGGTCACAGCATTTTAAACAACATTATTGGATACGGTTCATCAGCTGGCACTGGTGTATACGCCATGAATTCCACTGTAGGTACCAGGTTCATCGCTATCAATTTAGCGGTTGGCACTACGATGCTGAGTTCGGTACAGGGAAACACAGTTTCGGCCATTACACTCACCACATCCAGTAGCGCAGCCACAGCCAATGGCATTATTTGTGGTGTGAATGTGACCGCTGGCAATGTTGACATTGGCGGTGTGTCCGGCAATCTTATCGGCGGCACATCCGGCACAGATCTTATTGCGGGTAGCCCCACGGCAGCGAATGGTATGGTAGTGGGTTTTAATTCCTCCTCAACTGGTACCATCAACATCCTGAACAACTATATAGGCGGCATTTCTTCATCAGGAATAGCCGCAGCGATTTCAGGTGGCGCAGCCGGCATCAATATATCGGGCATTGCCACCTCTTTGGCTATTACCGGCAATACCATTGGCAATATAACACCCGACAACATCAGAGGAGGCACTAACGGTTTAACCACTGCCGCTTCACCAGTGTCCGGCATCAATCTTCCTTCCACATCTTCAAACACGATTATCATTTCCGCCAACACGATCAGGAACCTCGCTTCCTACGGTACCGGGAATGGTTACGTGCGTGGCATCTGGACCGCAGCCACCCAAAGTGTATTGTCGACCTACTCGATTACCGCCAACCTAATCAGCAACCTTGTTTCCAACTCGGGGCTTACCACCATTTCAAACGGACAAACCGGCGCCGCCGGCATCAATATTAGCAACGGCACCAACGATGTGATCGCCACCAATACCATTTCAGGCATCGCGCTTGTAGGAACAGCCGCTATCGGTGGATACGCCGCGGGCATCACCATCGGCAACGCCACCAGTCCCAACATATTTAAGAACCGCATCTACGATATCACGAACGCGAGCACCAATGCTATAACCACGGCGCCAGGTATCGCGGCGGGCATCGTGATCCGCTCGGCTGACTTCCAGGTAAATATTCACCACAACATGATCTCTTTGGGTGGCGGGTCTTCCAACAACACTGCCTTTGTCGGTATCTTGGGTAATCATGGCTCCTCTCCTATTCCGTCAGACAAAATTTATTTCAACACCATCAATATAGAAGGTGTTGCTGCTTCGGGCGCACAACCGAGTTTTGGTTTTATGCGCGGAGATTTTACCGCGGCCACGAGAACCGCTCCTGTTGATTTCAGGAACAACCTCATCACCAATACACGCAGCGGCGGTACGGGTTCGCACTACGCCATTGGCGATAATTACGGCCTGCCATCAAGCACCACAGGATGGGGGCAGAACGCCTCGAACTACAATGTATTGAACGCCAATCCCGCAACCGTTGGCTGGTGGAATGCAACGCAAACCTTTGCGGGATGGAAAACAGCTGCAGCCGGTGATCCTTACAGCTTTTCGGGAATTGCAGTTACCTATGTAAACCCGGTCAGCGACCTGCACCTGAATATGGGCTTAACACCTACTTATATAGAATCGGGCGCGCAAAACATTGCAGGTCTCACCAGCGATATCGACGGCCAGAACCGCCCGGGTCCATCAGGTTCTTTAAACGGAGGGGCCATTTCATCTGATATCGGCGCCGATGAAATTGACGCGGTTCCCATTTTTTGCAACGCGGCTAGTGGTGGTATTATCACCCCCGCTTCTGGCACACTTTGTTCGGGACAAATCGGGATTGCTACTACACAGGGTGCTACATTCGGTCTCGGTATCAGCTACCAGTGGCAGGTGGGTTCTTCACCTGGCGGACCTTATGTAAACGTAAGCGGAGGCGCCGGCGCGAACACAATTTCTTATACAAGCACACCGCTCACCACCGGCGTTTATTATATAGTACTAAAAACAACCTGTGCCAACATCAGTTTGACCAACGCATCCAACGAGGTGACGCTGACGGTGAATACAACGCCATCGGTAGCACTTTCGTCCACTAACGTTGCCATTTGCAGCGGCCAATCCTTTAACCTTAGCGGTTTGCCCGGTTCCGCAAGCAATTATATGTGGAATGGTCCTGTTGGTTTTTCCACCACTGCACAATCCACTATTGTCACCAATGCTTCTATCAATGCCAGCGGTAACTACAGTTTTACTTCTGTTGTCAATGGATGCACGTCTGCCCCGGCTGTCAATAGTATTACCGTTAACGCCACACCTACCAGTCTCACACTCACTCCTGCTTCAGTCTCTTTATGTGCCGGCGGTTCCCAGACCCTGAACGTAGCGGGTGGAAATGTACCTGGCGGCGTGATGAGCTTTACACCTAACACTAATCAAAGTACAGCCACTACCTACCCTTCGCCCTACTCCGTCTATTATGGCGGTCAAAAGATGCAATTCCTGATTCTCGCCAGCGAACTCACCGCTGCAGGGATCATTGCCGGACCACTCACGAGTATACAATTTCCGGTAATTGCCAAGGGAACCAATTGGGGCGTTTCCTTGTTCAGCAACGAGAACTGGCAGGTCAGCCTCGGCTTAACAAGTCTCACTTCGTTTGGTGCTACCTTTCAAACAGGTTTAACCGTGGTGACGGGCTCTGCCAACTATACGCCGGTGATCGGATACAACGTGCATAATTTTTCACCGACTTTTGTGTGGGACGGTACCAGCAACGTGATCGTTGAAACTGTATTCTCTAATAACATCACCGGAGGCAATAACGACGGTGTGGGCAGTTATTACAGTCCAACCACGTTCCAGAGCACCATGTTATATGTGGTGGACGGACTTCCTTTTTCAGCGGTAGCTGCCGCAACAACCACCAACTCCGCTACCAACCTGGTAAGGCCGGACTTCATCATCAAGGGCCAGAAACCCGGCACCTATACCTGGACCCCCGCTAGCAGCCTATCCTCCGTTTCTGGAGCTACCGTAGTGGCGACACCTACATCGAGCACCGTTTACACTGTGATGGTATCCACCGGCCTCTGCTCAACCAGTGCCAGCAGGAGTATTAACGTAACGCCTATCCCTACCCTGTCTATCCTGGCATCATCCAATTCGGTTTGCGCGGGCAATCCTGCAACACTCACAGCTATGGGAGCCAGCAGTTTCGGCTGGAGCACAGGAGCCGGCACCAACAGCATTGTTGTTTCACCGCTTTTAAATACGGTGTATACAGTCACCAATCAAACACTGCCCTGCCCGGTAAGCAGCACCAACATCAGCATTTCAGCCAATCCACTTCCTTCGCTCACCGTAACGCCGGCCTCGGTCTCAATTTGTCCGCTGACGGTCACCGGGTTCACCGCCTCTGGCGCAGCCACGTATTCATGGAGTACCGGCGCGGCCGCCGCGAACACCACCGTTAATCCCGCTACCACCAGTGTTTATACCGTAACAGGTACAGATGCACTGGGTTGTTCATCCACTGCAACCTCTACCGCCATCGTTTACCCGGTGCCAACGATCTCCGTTACGCCGGCATCGGCCAGTGTTTGTTTGCTCTCCTCAACCAGTTTCACAGCCTCGGGAGGTTCCGCCACTTATTCATGGAGCACCGGCAGTTCCAGCGCGGTTACCACTGTTACACCTTCAGCAAACAGCACTTATACAGTAAACGGGATCAGCACCGACGGCTGTATCGCCACGGCCACAGTATCGGTTGCAATATTGACACTACCGGTAATTATTGTCTCCCCGCCTTCACCCACAATTTGCGTCGGCGAATCACTGATATTCTCTGCCCTGGGTGCCAGCACTTACACCTGGCTGCCAACCAATACCGCCACAGTATCCATTTCAGTTTCGCCGGCAGCTACAACGGCTTACACGGTGACGGGAACAGACGCCAACAGTTGCAGAAACACTTCTACCTTTAACGTGGTGGTGGTGCCATGTACAGGCATCGCAGATAACGGAGGCATACAGAATCTTGTCACCGTATATCCCAACCCTTCCAATGGTCTTATTCAGGCGGAGTTTGGTTTTGATGGCCAAAAAACAATCCTCATCTCGAATTCCCTGGGAGCTGTCATACATGAAAGTTCAACAAGCGGGTACCACGCTGAAATGGACCTCAGCAGCCAGGCCAAAGGCGTCTACTTTATTAAAGTGATCACAAAAACAACAACAGCCAATTACCGCGTTGTCATTCAATAGATTCATTTTTTCTTCAGTAAAAAAAGCCTTCTCTTAGTAGAAGGCTTTTTTATTTACACACTTTCCAAAAATCCCCCAATATGGGGCATGGAGACATCATTCCTAAGAGGTAATTTTATTTAAGCGAAAAAGCCTGTTCTTTTAATCAGGGAAATAAATTTCAGCGCTTAAAATTAAGAACCCAGATCTGATGACGCGATACCTTTGTTTTATTATCTTGTTTTTCACCGGCTCCGCAATTGATGCGCAAACACTGGTAAGAAAAGCCAGCATGGGCATCATAGGAAAAACAGCGCATGAAGGTTTTGCCGTAGATTCTGTTATCGCAAACTCAACCGCTACTACCTTTAATATAAAGAAGCATGATGTCATTATTTCTTTGAATGGTCAGGAAACAAAAACACAGGAAGCGTACAACGCCCTTGCTTCACAACTAAGAGCAGGCGATAAAGTTGAAATACAATTTACCCGGAACGGAAAAAAAATCAAGGCAAAAACAAATGCGGTCATGCGTCCGATAGAAACCTCTGAGCTCGCCGATATCAATTATGATTGGGTCCGGTTCAGGAAAGGCTACCTGAGAACCATCACCCGCAAACCAAAAGGAAAAACAAATGTTCCCTGCATTTTATTGATCCCTGGTTACGGCTGTGGTAGCATTGAGAACTACACCAAAAGCTACAACGGAAAACTGATCAACGAATGGCTCAAAAACGGCTATGCGGTTGTGACGATAGAAAAATCAGGAATGGGCGATAGCTATGACTGCGCGCCTTGTGCAGAAGTTGATCTCGCCACCGATATTGAAAGTTTTAATGCCGGTTACCAGTACATGGAGAATTTACCATTTGTAAACCGCGAAAATTTATTCATCTGGGGGCATTCCATGGGCGGTGTGATTGCTCCTGAGATCGCCAAACTACATCATCCAAAAGGCGTAATGGTTTTTGGCACAGTATTCAGGCCCTGGAGTGAATTTTTGCTCGAAATGCACCGGGTTCAGAAACCACTCCTGGATGGTTTGAGTTATGAAGAAACTGAAACCTTTGTAAGACTGATCCAGAAAGTATACTACGAGTTCTTTGTGCTGAAAAAAACCCGCGATGAGTTGTACGCCAATCCCGAATACAAAAATATTGTAAGCTCCGAACTCGAACATAAAAGCGGGAGCAATAATATGTGGGGCAGGCACTGGCGCTTCTGGCAACAATTGGATTCATTGAATCTTGCCAGTTCATGGCGCCTCAGCAATTGTCCGGTATTAGTGATTAACGGCGGAGCGGACTATGAGCAGTGCGCGCCTATAGAACCAATACTCATAGAACAAACAGTGAATGCCGCGCATCCCGGAACAGCAACACGGGTGCAGATTGAAGACCTCGATCATTTTATGATGAAGAGCAATAACTTTAAAGAAGCTGTTGAAAATTTCAAATCACAGGGATACGCAAAGGGAAATTTTAATACACGCATTTCCGACGAAACGGTACGTTGGTTAAATTCAATTAAAGATAAAAGCTGAGTCATGAAAAAGACCATTACCATAAAACTCAGCCTTTTGCTCGTCATCATTTCAATAACCGGGCTGTTGATGTTGTCTGCCCGGTCTGGTCAAAGCTACGCCATAGTCGACGTAAATGTGATCCCCATGAATAAAGAGCAGGTACTCCAGCATCAAACCGTATTGATCGAAAATGGTAAGATCACACGCATCGGTAAAAAGGAAAAGGTCGAACTGCCTTCAGGCACTACCCTCATCGATGGCGCGGGAAAATACTTAATGCCAGGTTTCTTTGATATGCACGCGCACTTTTTCTATGAACAGGGAGACAACAAAAATACCTGCGAAGCCGAACTCAAATTAATGCTGGCCAATGGTCTCACCACCGTGCGCATTGAATGCGGAGACCAGGTTTACCTTCAGGCCAGGCAAAATGTGATCGACAATAAATGGCGTGGCCCGAGGTTATACATTTCAAGTCCGCAATTTGTTGGCGCCTGGCCATGGCCGGGAAAGGTGTTTGCCATGGTCTGTAAAAATCCACAGGAAGCCGTTGACGCGGTTCGGCAATGCAAAAAAGAAGGATATGACGAGATCAAGATCACATTTATGGTAAAGCGTGATGTATACAACGCTATTATCAAAACCGCAGCAGAGGAGAAAATTAAAGTAACGGGTCATGTAGGACCACTGGTAAAACTGCCTGCCGCATTGGCCGCGCAGCAACAAATCGAACACATGGACGAGTTTATCGACGTGCTGCTTCCTGACACTACGTACAATCATGGAGAAAGTGTTTCTGACATGAACATATGGAGAAAAAAGGCCTGGGCCACCGTACCTTACCTCGATGAAGCTAAAATCCCTGAACTGGTGGCCATGGTAAAAAAAGCCGGCATTTTTGTTACGCCAACAAATTATTTTTTCTACTCTTCGTTTGCCGATAGTATTTCGAAAGAAGATTATATGCGCCGGCCGGACTTTGCTTACATCCCTTCTAAAATAAAAGAAGAGCGCTGGCGAGTGAGGGAGGCTTACTGGAAAAACCCGCCTCCCGCAAAGAGCCGCCAAAAATATATTTCAGTGAGGAACAGGATCACCAGCGAACTTTCCAAAGCAGGCGTTAAGCTGATGGCCGGTTCCGATTCCCCCGAATGGTTCTTAGTACAAGGCTTCTCAATTCACGATGAGTTGCAAACCTTTGTTTCGGCGGGACTAAGTCCGTACGCCGCGCTGGAGACCACGACAAAAAACCCTGCCACTTACCTCGGAATTATTGCAAACAAGGGAACAGTAGAGACCGGCAAAGACGCCGACCTGGTATTACTTGAAAAAAATCCCCTGGAGAACATTTCAAATACAAGATCAGTTTGCGGCGTGATGAAAGGCACGGGATGGTTCGACAAAAACGAAATCCAGCAATTGCTGCTTGAAGCGAGGGAAACACTCAGTGCTGAACAATGAGGCCTTACTATAATGCCCTGTCGGGTTCAGTACCAACAGCGACGAGTCAAAATACCAGTACCATTTATATAATAAAAATCACAAAATGATAAAACACTTCATTTCAATTCTGTTAACCACCTGTATATTTCAGGTAAGCGCCAGAACTTTAACCGCAGTTAATTATTCAGACTCTGCATTTAAAAAAAAGAACTACCGCGCGTCTACCACCTTGCAAAACGACATCGTGCATACACGACTGGATGTAAAGTTTGACTGGGACAAAGCGCAGCTCACGGGCAAGGCGAGCATTACCGCGAAACCCTATTTTAAGCCCAGTGCGAAACTGGATCTGAATGCGAGAGGCATGAACATTCATTCAGTTGAAGTGTATGATGTCAGCGTTAAAAATCAAAAACCAGGGATGACGAATAACAACCCCGAGATCTTAAGTAATAACAAATTAAAATCGTCGTACCGCTACGAGCATGATTCGCTGAAAATTGACCTGGGGAAAGAGTTTCTTGCCGACGAAAAATACCTCGTAAAAATAAGCTACACGGCCAGGCCCAACGAGTTAACAACCGGTGGCAGTGCTGCCATTAACAGCGACAAGGGTTTGTTCTTTATTAATCCAAAGAACGAAGAAAAAAATAAAATGCCGCAAATATGGACACAGGGCGAAACCATGGCCAGCTCCGCATGGTTCCCAACGGTGGATACGCCTAACGAAAAAATGACCAATGAAATTTATATGACCGTTGACGACAAATATACCACGCTTTCGAACGGGCTTTTAAAAGAGAGTAAAAAGAACGGTGATGGAACCAGGACCGATCACTGGAAGATGGATCTGCCGCACTCACCTTACCTGGTGATGATGGGTGTGGGTGAATTTAAGAAAGTAACCGACCTTCCCTGGAACGGTAAGGAAATAAGTTATTATGTGGAAAAAGAATATGCTCCTTATGCCAAAGGAATTTTCGGAAACACAAAAGAAATGATCAGTTTTTATTCTGAAATTTTAAAAACCCCTTATCCCTGGCAAAAATACGCCCAGATCGTGGTGCGTGATTATGTAAGCGGGGCTATGGAAAACACAAGCGCCACGCTGCACGGCGATTTTATGGTGTACCAAACCGACAGGGAAATGATCGACGGCAAAAAAGGTGAAGATGTGATCGCGCATGAACTTTTTCACCAGTGGTTTGGTGACCTGGTTACTGCCGAGAGCTGGAGCAACCTGCCTTTAAATGAATCATTTGCTACCTACGGTGAATATTTGTGGGAAGAATACAAGAACGGTCGCGACGCCGCCGATGCCCACAGCTACAAATCACGCATGGGGTACTTTAACGAAGCCCAAAAAAAACAAGTGGAAATGATCCGCTTCGAATATGAGAACCGCGAAGACATGTTCGACGCTTTCAGTTATAACAAGGGCGGCCAGATCCTGCACATGCTGAGAAAATATGTTGGCGATGCTACCTTTTTCGCATCCCTGAAGCTGTATCTTGAAAAAAACCGGTTTAAAAGCGCCGAAATCCACCACCTGCGTCTGGCCTTTGAGGAAGTGACCAACGAAGACCTCAACTGGTTTTTTAATGAATGGTTCCTTGCCAAAGGTCATCCCGAACTGGAGATCTCGAAAAAATATGATGTCTCAGGTAAAATGCTTACGCTCACCGTTAAACAAAAACAGGATCTGAATAAAACGCCGCTCTATACTTTGCCTGTGGATCTTGATCTTTATTATAGCGGAAAAAAAGAAAGGCACAGAATTATCATTGATGAGGCTGAACAGGAATTTAAAATTGCCTGTCCCGTAAATCCCGACCTTGTGAATTTTGACGCCGAAAGGCAACTGTTGGGATTAAAAACCTACAGTAAATCAATTGAAGAATCTTTTTTTCAATACCAGCGCGCTCCTCTTTTTTCTGACCGGCTCGAAGCGCTTAATCATTTAAAAGGAAATCTTGATCGTCCTGAGGTATACAGGTTAATGTTGTCTGCCGCTGAAAACGACCCATGGTGGGAACTACGGATAAAAACAATAGGCATACTAAAAAACGCGGGTCTTGCTAAAGAAACCGATCTAAAACCTTTATTGATAAAAATTGCCAGCTCTGATAAAAACACAAACACAAGAGCCTTCGCCATCGAGGCTTTGGGTGAGCTCTACCATGGCGATGATCTCGACGTGCTTTACCTTGAATCATTGAAGGAACAGTCTTACGCAGTGGTATCATCAGCGCTGGAAGCCATCTCCGATTCGGCAACAGCTATGCAAAAAACAAGATCATTTGAGTCTGAAAAAAACGAAAATGTTTTCAGCGCTATCGCCACAGTTTATGGCAAATATGGGTCCGACAAACAGGTTGATTATTTTACCAGAGCCAAAAACAACTTCTCGTACTTCGGTTATATCACCTACATTAAGGGTTACGCTTCATTTCTTCAACGTTGTGTTAAACCTTCGTCTTTTGAAACGGCCGCCAATGACTTTATTGAAGTAATAAAAACCGGAAATGATTATGTAAGCAATTTCACCAAAAAGGCCTATAAAGAACAGATCCTCGATGTATTGACTGCTAAAGCGAAAGCAGGCGACAAGGTTGCAGCCGGAGAGTTTGAGCGTATGAAAACCAAACTGGAGGTTCTTTATAAAACTGTGACTCCCTCGTAGCTGCAATCACAAAGAAATTTTGCGGGCTTCACCCAATTTTGTAATTTAGTTTAAATGCACAAAGCGCTCAGCATATCTTTCGTCGTTCTGTTTTCTCTTGGCGCTTTTTGCCAGAAGTATAATTTTGTGAACTGGACGGTGGAAGATGGTCTTATACAGTCACAGGCCTCATCTATTTGCCAGGACCAGTACCGCCAGCTCTGGATCGGCACCGAAGGAGGTATCAGTAAATTTGACGGCAAAAAATTTACCGGTTACTCTGTACAGGACGGCTTAATCGCGAATCCCGTGAATGTTTTGTTCTGCGACAAAAAAGGGAATATCTGGGCGGGAACCAATTACGGCATGTCTTTTTTCGACGGCACCAGGTTCACCAATTTTAAGCTGAGCAATAACCCGGTGAACAACATCACCGCCATTGCGCAGGACAGAAATGAGAACATATATACGCTGAACAACTACAAACTTTACCGGTTCAAAAATGCCGGTGCTGAAAAAATTACCGTATCAGGAGACTCCACTGAAAAAGTAACATCACTGTACCTCAGCTCTGCTGAAGAGCTCATGGCATTTGTTGCAGGCAAAGGCCTGTATGTTTACAGGCAAAATAAATGGCTGGCGGTGCTGATCACCACTGAGGTATTAAAACAAAAAGGCATTTACGCCATATTCGTAACATCAGGCGGTGATACTTTATTGGCAGGCAGACCAGGGCTTTATAAGGTGAAAAACAACCGCGTGACTGAATACAGGAACGACAGAAAAGACCTGCAGGAATCGGTCATACTTTGCTTTGCCGAAGACAGCAGGAAAAACACCTGGCTTGGTGCCGACAATGGCATTTATAAACTGGATCATGAAACCGTTTCGCACTTTGATGCGAAGAACGGTTTTACCGATAACTCTGTGAACTGCATATACAACGATGCTGAAAACAATCTTTGGTTCGCGACAGATGCCGACGGTATTTATAAATTCCGGGAAAACACCTTTACTTATTACGACAAGTCCTCCGGGCTTTCAAACACCATCATCATGGGTGTAGCGCAAAGCAGCAGTGGCAGGGTTTACGCGGCAGGCTATGGAGGCGGCATTTATTACATCAACACGAAAAACAGCATAGAATCTGTAGATAACGCGCCTGAACTGGCCAACGTG
Organism: Bacteroidota bacterium; assembly: GCA_040386615.1. Classification (GTDB taxonomy): domain Bacteria; phylum Bacteroidota; class Bacteroidia; order B-17B0; family Aurantibacillaceae; genus Aurantibacillus. Next base: position 40,743 of record JAZKFC010000008.1, on the reverse strand, counting down.
AAAATAAACTGCCTGTATGCCGATGATGCCGACAATTTATGGATAGGCACGCTGAGCAAGGGAGCCTGGCGGTATAATGAAAAGACCGGCCTTAAAAAAGTCAGCGCGAAAAATGATCCGGAGTTGCTGATCAGGGGCGCTACCTGCTTTTTAAAAAACAGCAAAGGCGATATGCTGATTGGTGGCAACCAGGGATTATTTGTTTTTGATAAAGATGAAAACCTGGTCAAAATTAAAATGGACAACGTGCTCATCACTACGCTAAGGCAATTCGACAGGGACAGTGTATTGATAGGAAGCTCAAAGGGAATTTATACCCTTGATAAAAACAACCGGGCCAGCCTGTTGAACAGTAAAGCACTGATGGATGCCTCGGTTTTGTGTCTCGAAAAAAACGAAGATAACATTTGGGTTGGCACGATCGACAAGGGTGTGCTGAACTGGAATGTCAGAACCGGGAGGTTGATCAGTTATAACACCTCGAACGGCCTGCCGAGTAATTTCATTTACAGCATAGAGGCTTCTGAAAAACAAAAAGCCTGGATAGGAACCGGTTTTGGCATCAGTAACCTGAAACTGGACCGGTACAACAACGTGGAAGCCGTTAAAAATTATGGACTGTCAGACGGCCTGCTGGGCATGGAATGCAGCCATAACGGTGTTTTGAAAGCAGCTGATTCAAGTCTCTGGTTTGGTACCACCAAGGGTCTTTTTCATTTTAACCCCTCTACCGACATTGCCGACAAAAATCAACCGGTGGTCCTGCTCAAATCCGTTCGCCTTTTTTCTTCACCTATTACCGACAGCAACTTATTTAAAGGAAGATCGCCCTGGTTTAACTTACCGCAAAACCTCACCCTGGGCTCCACACAAAATCACCTCACTTTTGAGTTGGGTGCTATTTATTTTACAAATCCCGAAGACCTGCTCTATAAGTACCAGCTCGAAGGTATTGACAAGAACTTTACCACCAGCGGCAATCCTTTTATCATTTACCCTGCCTTACCACCCGGGCTATACACGCTAAGGGTTTCCGGCATTACAAAAAACGGGATCCCTTCCATTAACAGCATAGAATACAGGTTCAGGATTGAGAAAGCATTTTACCAGACCCGTTTCTTCCAGTTATTTGTGGTGTTATCGCTGATCACCACCGGCGCCCTGATCACATACGTATTCACACGGGGCAGGCAGAAACGAAAACAAAAGGCCAAAGAAACGCTTGAAAAAATAAGAGAAGAGGAGTTCATCAAATTGCGGCAGCGAACGGCTGAGGACTTTCATGACGAAATGGGTAATAGTCTCACGCGCATTTCGGTGTTGACAGATGTGCTGCGATCGAAAATCAATAAGGGCGAAACCGAGATCACCAAACTGGTATCACAGATCAAAGAAAATACCGCCATACTTTATAACGGATCACGGGACATCATCTGGTCGTTAAATTCACAGAACGACGGGATGTATGAGATTGCCGAACACATCAAGGAAATAGGCGCTGAGCTTTTCCTGGAAACACCGGTAGATTTTTATTATTCCCATAACATACGTTCCACAGATGAGCACAAGCTTAAACTCGATTACAGCAGAAATCTCACCATGATCTTTAAAGAGGCCTACAGTAACATCCTCAAACACGCCGGCGCCGGAAAAGCGATCGTAAGCCTTTATCTTGACGCAGACTACCAGCTTGAAATAAACATTGCCGACGATGGAAAAGGTTTTGACACCGCGCTGGCGGGCAATGGAAACGGCATCAGGAACATGACCAACAGGGTAAAAAGATTAAATGGCAAAATAAACATCAATACAGCGCCTGACAAGGGAACTGAAATAAAAATAATTTTAAAAAACATTTTCGCCTGATGGAAAATAAAAACGCAATTACCGTGGTGATCATTGAAGATGATGAAACCATCAGGAAGGGGTTTCAATACCTCATCAACGCCTCAGAAAACTGCAGGGTGGTAAATTCCTATGCCAGTGTTGAAGAAGCGCTGCAGAAATTACAATCCGATAAACCCGAAGTGATCCTGCTCGACATAGAGTTGCCCGGAATTAAGGGGATTGATGCCATCCCCAAAATCAAACAGCTGCTTCCAAAAACCCATATTTTAATGCTCACTGTATACGACAACGAAGAAAATGTGTTTAACGCGCTGGCAAAAGGAGCCGCCGGTTACCTGACCAAAAACGATTCCACCGAAAAAATAATGGATGCCATCAGGGAAGTAGTGGATGGCGGCGCGCCCATGAGTATGAACATCGCCAAGATTGTCATCAGATCCTTCCACAAAAATCAAAACTCACCACTCACCAAACGCGAAACAGAGATTCTTGAGCAGATCGCAAATGGCAAAAGCAGGAGTAAGATCGCCAAACAAATGTTTATTGATCTTGAAACCGTAAAATCACACATTAAACACATTTACGTGAAACTGAACGTGCACTCAAGAGACGAGGCCATCAGGGAAGCAAGGAATAATAAATATATTTAGTTCCGCCGGTAAAGGATCTTGCGGAGCAAAGCAAAAACTACCTGATGATCTCCACCGAGCAGGTCGCATGCAGGACCACCCCGTGAGAAACAGAACCCAAAAGGAAACTTTTTACAGCGCCGTAGCCGTGTGACCCCATCACAATAAGGTTGGCGCCATATTCTTCAGCTTCATTGAGGATGGCCCTTTTAGGCGATCCGGCAATAACGGCTGTTGTGACCGACAAAGCGGGATCTTTTTCCCTTAATAGCCCGGCGGCGTTTTCGGCGACACTCTCAGCATATTCTCTCGCTTTTTTATCCATTTCGGCATGGTACTCCCTCAGAGTACCCATGGGTTCCATCTTCTGAGGCAAGGATGCAGTTTCATAAACCGAAATAATTCTCACTTCGGTGTTTTCAGGAAATTTCCTTTCCGAAATTTCTTTTACAGCTCTTTCACTATACGGAGATCCGTCGGTTGCCAATAGTACCTTCATAATTTGTAGTTTTATAGTGATCAAATAAACACCGTGCAATTTAGAGGCCAGCGCGTCCTTCCTTAAAAGCCGAAATTAAAAGCGGCCTTCATGCAGTTTGTTACCTTTAAAGGCATCAATAATGAACAGTAAAGGCTTTTTATCAACTCCTGCATGTTCTTGTTTCCAATTACGTTTATAAATACTAATTTTAATATTAAAAAAATGAAAACAGCAGTCATAACCGGAGGAAACAGCGGCATTGGAAAAGCCACGGCCACTGAACTTGCAAAACAAGGTTACAGGGTGATCATTCACGGAAGAGACCCTGTGAAAACAAAAGAAGCAGCGGGTGAAATAAAAACAAAGTCAGGCAACAGCAACATCGAGTATTTGTCGGCAGACATTTCTTCACTCAGTGGCATTAAGGAACTGGTGGATGGTATTAAAGAAAAAACAAATACCATTAACACGCTTGTTCTTTCAACCGGTGCCATACTTACAAAACACATTATTACCAAAGACGGACTTGAAGCGGGCTTTGTGATCCAGTACCTGAGCCGCTTCGCCCTCGCTGAATTATTAATGCCCCAGTTAAGAAACGGGAACGCAAGGATTGTGATGGTAGGAGCGCCTTTATTAAAAACCGCGAAGATCTTTTTAGATGACCTGGCCCTGAAAAAGAATTTCACGATGATAAAAGCCCTGGGACAGGAAATGTATGCCAATCATTTATTTGTACAGGAATTTGGAAAACGGCATCCTGATAACAGGGTAGTAATAAACATGGCTCACGTAGGCCTCGCGAAAACGGGGATCATGAGAGACTCCAATTTTCTCCTCAGGATGATGGTCAAACTTTTTGGAACATCACCTGAAGCAGCCGCCGGTAACTTTGTTTTCCTGGCAAGTAACGACAAAGCGCATTTTTCAGGCTACTTTTTAAAAAAGCCCGGAAAACCTTCTATTAAGGAAAAAATTCAGCTTGATGCCGCACTGGCCGAAAAATTATGGGATAAAAGCCTGGCTTTAATAAAACCTATACACTAAACTTAAAAGCTTTTCACTTGTTTAAAGCGCCCTTTCGGAAGATCTGAAAGGGCTTTTTTTTTCTTATATGCCCGGAAACACTAATAATTTGGGCTAAAATTAACGTTTCTTAGCAGCAACAGGGGAATAATTACCCCATAAAACGCCTTTTTTATTGGCGATTTCTTTGCATAGCCTTTGTAAATATCTCTAAAAAAATTAATTATGAAAAAGTTAGTACCCGCCCTAATTATAATGTCAATTATAATTGCTTCCTGCTCGCAGGAAAAAAAATTGATCCGCAAAGCCTCCAATTCTGTTGAAAGGTCTGAATTTGAAGAAGCCCTCGGCTATTACGACCAGATTCTTGAAAAAGACAGTAATTCTTATTATGCTAATGCCGGTAAAGGTGTTGTATTATCAGAATACATTGGCCGTCACGATCAGGCCATCCCTTATCTTGAAAAAGCGTTAAAACAACATCCTGAAAAAACAGGCATGAAGATCAATTACGATCTTGGAAAAAGTTACCATTTCATCGGTAACTTCCCTCGCGCCCTTTATTTTTATGGTGCTACCGAAAAGTATAACCAGGTCGACAATCCTGATTACGATCTCTTCTTATCAAAGAGGATCGCGGATTGCAAATACGCATTAGACCATCCTGAAGTGGCATCACCTGAGCAACAGTCGATTGCTAATCTTGGTAATGCCATCAACACACCGATGCCTGAATACGGTGGAGTATATGCGAATGATAAACTGATTTTCACTTCTAAACGCCGTGATGATGATAAAGAAAAAAAGAATGGCATCGACGGTCGCTTTTTTGACGCCATGTATGTATCTAATGTAAACGGTAACGATTACTCGGCACCAAGAAGATTTACAGTACCTGATACCAAAGGCAACGCTAATTTCAGCCAGCCTCACGAATCTGTTGTTTCAGTATCTCCTGACGGAAAAATCCTATATATCTTCCGCGCAGGGCAGCTGTATGAAGCAGATATGACTGACCTTACAAAATCTCCAAACAAATTGGGCGGCGATGTTAATATGTCTTACCTGCAAAGCCACGCCACTATTTCGGCTGACGGAAAAATGATCATCTTTTCTTCTGAAGCCAAAAGAGGAACCGGCGGCCTGGATCTTTACAAAACCGTAAAAGATGAAAACGGCAAATGGTCACAGGCTGAATTACTTGACAACAGCATTAATACTTCATTTAACGAAGATGCACCTTACCTTGCTACAGACGGAACCCTATTCTACGCTTCCAATGGTCTTCCGGGCTACGGTGGATACGATATTTACAAAACCAGCATGGTTGATGGCAGGTGGACAACTCCTGAAAACATTGGTCAACCAATCAACTCTCCGGGTGATGATACTTATTTCGCTTTGAAACCGAATAACGCTAACGGATACTATACTTCAGTAAGAAAAGGTGGTGAAGGCGATATGGACATCTACAAAGTGCACTATGTAAGTTCAAAAGTTCCTGAATGTACTTCAATTAACCCTATGTTCGCAATCAACGCAACTAAAGACGCCACTAACGACAAAGCTTACGTAATGTCTGTTCAGGTACCTGCCCAATACCAAAGCAATATCAGGTCTTACCAATGGAAAGTAAACGGTAATGTTGTGTCTCAAACATCTGCACAACTTCCTTACACGTTTGAAAGTGCCGGTACTTACACTGTTTCTTCAAAAGCAGTAGTATATTGCGATACTTGTCCTTCATTACTGGCCATGTGTTCTGAAAAAGTTCTGGAAGTAGGTACACCGGTATTTGTTGCAACTGAACCTGTAGTTACTACTCCTTTAGCTGATACTAAAACAAAAACCAAACCGTCTAAAAACAACCCGACTCCGATAGATCTTCAGACAAAAGACATCAAAGATTACTCTTCTACAAAAGCGGTAACCATGAGCGAGTCACAATTAAGAGATATGGGTTGGAACACAAGCTCAGCTTACTTCGATCTTAACAAATCAGATTTACGTGACGATGCTAAAGCTATGTTGAACCAAAACATCGAAATTCTTAAGAAAAATACTAACCTTGCAATCAATATCAACGGATATGCCGATTCAAGAGGATCTGAAGCATATAACATTGGTCTGTCACAGAGACGTGCCAACGCGGTTAAAGCTTACATGTTGCAAAATGGCATCTCAAGCCTGAGAATTCAAAAAACCAAAGGTTTTGGCGAAAGCAACCTGGTTAACAATTGCAGCGATGGTGTTGAATGCAGCGAAGCAGAACACCAATTAAACAGGAGAACAGAATTTGAAGTGATTAACCTGGTTAAAACTTCAGGAGAGGTTACAATCAACTAATAAAACAAAACCTAATATGAATAAAAAACGCGTGAGTTCTCACGCGTTTTTTTGTTTCGGGTCACTTCGAATGTAGTCGTCACTTCGAGCGCAGTCGAGAAGGATGTCACTTCGAGCGGAGTCGAGAAGGATGTCACTTCGAGCATATTCGAGAAGGATGTCACTTCGAGCGGAGTCGAGAAGGGGTCACTTCGAGCGGAGTCGAGAAGCGCGTCTATCCCGGGAAAGGATCTCGACTCCGCTCGACCTATCAACATGTAGCTCAGAGTATTGTCATCCCGGCTGCTTGTCGACAATATAACTGAGTTCAGTTACTCCGCCGGTAAATTGCCGGCTGGTGATGAGTTTTAATTTTGTTTGGCCTTTGATGTTTGCGAACAACGGAATCCCCTTCCCAAGAATAATGGGATTTACAAACAACCAGTACCCGTCAATTAAATCCAGTTGCATCAATGCATGCGTTGCGGTTGGACTGCCAAAAAGCAAAATCTCACGATTGCCCCCGGATTGTTTTATTTTATTTATGCTGTCAGCAAGATTCTCATTTATAATTTGTGTATTGCTCAAACCCGCGTCCTTCATCGTCTTCGACAGAACAATTTTTTTGATCTTTTTGTACCACTTCGAATGTTCAATGTCGTGCCTGCTGGCGTTGGGCTTGTCTCCCGCCGTAGGCCAGTAATTTTGCATCATCTCGTAAGTCACGCGTCCGTACAGGGCGGTGTCGCCATCGCTGATCCGCTTTTCTACATAATTAAAAATGTCATCGTCAACTTTTATCCAGTCCATTTCTCCATTCGGTCCGGCTACAAAACCGTCGAGCGACACGTGCATAAATGAAATTATTTTTCTCATAGGGTTTATTTTTACTGATTGTTTATGATTTGCTCAGGATCAATTGAACATAGTTCACAAGACGGTTTAAGTTCTGTTTGCCGCCTTCAATGGCTTTTACCTGCCTGTCTAATTCTTCGATAATGGCTTTTGATCTAAACACAGACCTCATGGTCAACAGTGTTTTACCTTCAAGTTCTTCAAAAATAATTGAAACGGTAAAATTGTACTCTTCTTTCATCGCACCCGAATGTTTATAAGTGAGAAGTGAAGGCCTTTTCACTTCAACATATTCAATTTTATTATCCCAGTCCCTGCCCCTGCCGTGCATAATAAAATCCCAGAACTTTCCTGGTTCTACGGTCATTGATTTGGTAGTTAGTGAAAATCCATCCGGTCCCCACCATTCTTTAATGTGTGCCGGGTTGGTCCATACTTCCCACACCAGTTCCCTGGGCGCGTCAAGCATCCTGGTATGTATCAGAACATTGTCTTCCTGCCTGAATGTATTGTATTTTTCCATGATCTATTTTTTCTTTTTTTGAATTTTAGCCAGGTATGTTTCCAGGGAATCAAATTTCTTATCCCAGTATTTACGGTATTGATTCACCCAGTTTGTGACTTCATTTAATCTCTCGAGTTTAGCCTCACAATACCTCTCGCGGCCCTGTTGCCTGATCACTATAAGACCACAATCATTAAGGAACTGCACATGCAGCGACACCGCCTGCCGGGTGATATCAAATTCCTTCGCGATAGTATTCACGTTGAGCGATTTTTTGGCCAGCATGCCTATGATCTGCCTGCGGGTTGGATCTGCAATAGCCTGAAAAATATCTCTGTTTGTTGTCATAATGCGCAAGTATCTCCTTGCAAATATATGTGCAAGTTTTGACTTGCGCAAATTTTATTTCATTTCCTGGAAAAAATAATGGGACTGAGGGGGTGATTTGGGCCCTGGGTCAATGTTCGCTGGCGCAGGCCGCACTAACCTAATAAACTATAATATTACAAAAAGCGTCGGGGGTGTATGACAGCAACTCTTTCTCGCGCTGGTCACATTTTTTTTGAGCTTGTTTCCTGGTGTCATGAAAAGTTACAGACTCCATCTCAATTTGCGGCTTCTGAGAGAAACCACAGCTGCATTCATAGTCCTTTTTGCAGGATGTTACAATCATCAGCAGCAATATGAATGGGATCAATCTTTTCATAGTCACTTTATTTGTTCATTATTCTTTCATAACCGGTATATGGGCTTAATTCCATAAGCTCGAATCTGATCTTCCCGGCCTTCACCAAAGGCAATGTATCAAGGAGCCTGCTTGCCGCCTGCTTATCCTCCGCTTCGAGCATCAGAACCGCGTTTTTGTTCTCGGTAAAGTATATCTCCCTTAACGCATCCGAAAGGTACAGATCATAAACATGCCGCGCTTCATCCTTCAACAGGTCCGTTAATTTGCCCCATTCTACGCCATCGGTTTCTTTTTCTACAGCCAGTATTTTCATGTCAGTCAAGATAAATTTCTCCGGTTAAATATAATCTGGCCTTTCCCCCTATCAAACATCTGTCCTCATTAAATTCACAGGTCAATTGCCCGCCCCGTTCCGACAATTGTTTTGCAACAAAAGTGGTTTTGCCCAATTTCTTCGCCCACAGAGGTGATAATGAGGTATGCGCGGAACCTGTTACAGGATCTTCGGCTATGCCCGATTGGGGCGCAAAGAAACGGGATACAAAATCAACCTGGTCGCCCTTAGCGGTAACTATCAATCCTCTTCCTTTAAGTTTGGCGATCTCATTTAAATTGGGCTGTAAATTTTTTAAAGCGCTTTCACTGCCAATTACTGAAATATAATCTGTTTTGCCTTTGTACACCTCACTGGGTTTAATTCCCGTGCAGGCCTCCATGACCTGCTCCATCCCGCTCAGTAATTCCAGGGTATCTGTCGGAAAATCCAGGTACAGCATGTCGCCGCTTTTCTTTACAGTCAATAAACCGCTCCTGGGTGAATAAAAGCGGATTAATGTCTCAGGATAACCGAGTAAATTAAACAGGACAAAACCTGAAGCCAGCGTAGCATGGCCGCATAAATCCACTTCAGTAGTAGGTGTAAACCACCTGATCTCAAAGTCGTTCCCTTTTGGAATTACAAAGGCCGTTTCTGCCAGGTTGTTCTCGTTCGCAATGGATTGCATTAAACCATCACTCAGCCAGTGGTCCAACACACAAACAGCTGCAGGATTTCCGGAAAACAAGTGATCGGTAAACGCGTCTATTTGATATATTTTTATTTTTTGCATGCTTTTTGGTTTTAGCTTTGAAAGAGTGCCTTATGGGTTTACCACTAAGACACCCAGATCACGCAGAAGCACTAAGTAAAATCTTTTTGACGCTCTGTGTCCTCTGTGGTTAAAACTCATTTTTATTTTTTTTCTAAAATATCAGCGGTTGTTTTATTACCGAGTTGTTCGGCTAAGCCGATAAGAGTGCCTTATGGGTTTACCACTAAGACACCCAGATCACGCAGAAGCACTAAG
>JAZKFC010000008.1:0-30940 GCA_040386615.1 Bacteroidota bacterium | reverse complement strand
TTTCTAAAATATCAGCGGTTGTTTTATTACCGAGTTGTTCGGCTAAGCCGATAAGCAGGCCTTCTGTGCCACGAACATAACAGAGTTTATAAATGCCTTCATATTCAACCACTTCTCCAACCAGTTCGGTGCCCTGCTTCGTGAGCCGCGACAACAATTCATCGAGATTGTCAACCCTGAACATGATCCGGAGATAACCAAGAGAGTTCACCGGCGCGGTCCTGTGGTCAGCTATGGTATCTGGGGCCAGAAACCGTGAAAGCTCCAAGCGGCTATGTCCGTCAGGGGTCACCATCATAGCAACCTCCACCGACTGATTACCCAGTCCTGTAACCCTTCCTGCCCACTCCCCTTCAACCATGGTTCGTCCTTCGAGTTTTAATCCTATCTCTGTGAAAAAAGAAATGGCCTTGTCGAGCGACTCTACAACAATACCGACGTTGTTCATTTCCATTAATTTGCTTTTTGCCATAATTTGCTTCTTTTTATTTGATGGCGCTTTGCGCGGTCTTCTTTTTCCAAATCCAAATTACAAACTTGCTTTCTCCTATGCAAGCCCTGCGCCTGGTTTCAAAAGGCAATTATTAGAACCCTATTTTTAACCCTATATTGGTTAAAAATCCAGTTGAGTATATAGGTTTACTTGCTATTTTATCTGCAGTGGCACCGGTTCCCACACCACCCAATTCAATAAAGTAAGCAAATCCTGGAACTATTCTAAACTCGAAACCGAATAATCCATATCCACCAACAACCGAACTTTGAGAAGAAAAGTCACTGTTAGGTAAAATGATGAAAACACCGCCTTCTCCATACACAGATATATGATGAGTAACAGGTGTACTTCTTCCCCGCATTCCAATTTGAATATTCTGATAAGTTGTCCACGTTGTTTCTGTGCCATTAGAGTTTTCAAACCATTGCATATTGGTGCCTACTTTTATAGCGACCATTTTCCTGAAAAAGTACGGGCTTATCACATGCAGGCCAATCCCAAAGTCTTTTTGATATTGACTAATATTGAAGCCGATTTCTGTTTTGTTGGATTTTGTTTGGGCTACATCGCCATTACCCGCTTCGTGTGTTTTTATGACACCTGAGTTTTGTTTGTCGGGATTTTGGGCGTCCCGGGCTAATTCTACAAACTGTTGTTGTTGGAATCCGCCTTCGGCACGATGTACTACGTTGCCTTGCCCGTTAATAAATAACAAAGTAGGATAAACGTTTACATTATATTGTTTCGCAATATCAGTGCCTTCGCCAGATTCCATATCTATTCTGGCGTTAATAAAATGGGTGTTAAAATAATCAGCAACTGTGTCATTGGTAAACACATTTTTGTCCATCCTTTTGCAAATTCCGCACCAGGTGGCGTATGCGTCCAAAAAAATGAGCTTGTTTTCTTTGGCAGACCTGGCTTTAATTTCTTCCCAGGTGCCGTTTTCGAATTTAATAGTTTTGGTTTGTGCATTTGCTAAATTAGAAGTCAGCAAACTAACGGTTAAAAGTAAAAGCAATGCTGCATCCTTTAATTTTCTGCTTCTCAGGTTTAAATTTGTTGTCAGTTGTGCTGTCGTAACCAAAATCATTGTCAAAATTGTTTTTATTATTTGTGTTTTATTTGCGGAATTTATTCTGTTTTTTTGTGTCAAATTGAGCCGCGCCTCACAATGACCACTAAGGGACTCAGGGCTGGCGCCGGCCATACCGCCGATGCTAAAATGTTCTGATTTCCGCCGCGAAATTACAATAAAATGAGCATTTACAAAAACGAAAAACGGTCTGCATAGCAGGCAAAATATTTTGCAGGTGCAAGTACAAATGCAAGCCGGGATATTAAAATAAAAAGGCGCCGGCATCACGCCACGCTTGCTGTTCAGGAAACTAATGTGATTTTACCAAAGGCCCGAATATCTCTACCTTTAATCACAATTTGTGTATATCGTTTCTCACAATGAAATCACATAAATTCCCTGGTCGGTGCCCGCGAAAAGTTCATTGTCCATTATATAAAGACAATAAATGAGATTTACGTTAAGTAAGCCCATACCGTCGCTTCTGTCAGTCCATGTAGCACCATTATCATTTGAAAAATGTACTTTTGGGGAGCTTGTTGCCGATGCTGTATAAAGGTTTGAACCTTTCCCGACCAGCGCAGTGATGATTTCGTGATTGCTGGTTAACGTCCAGGTAGCTCCGTTATTTGTTGAGATGTAAATTCCCGAAGGCGCTCCTGCATAAAGATTAGTACCAATTACAAGTAGCTCGTAAGGAAAGTTGATCAATCCATTATTAACAGCAGTCCAGGAACCACCACTGGTGGAAATTACAAAGACTCCCCCGGCGGTGGTTGCAAAAAGATTAGAGCCCAGCAATGCCAATGAATAGGCTTTAACATCACTAAGCCCCGAATTCATGGCGGTCCAGCTATTTCCTGCATCCGTCGACTTATATACACCCGCCCAGGTAGCGGCGAACAGGGTTGAACCACTTACAACAATAGATCCCACGTTTAGGTCGGCAAGGCCATTATTAACTAATGACCAGGAATTTCCGTTATCGCCAGATCTAAAAATACCCTGCTGTCCGGCGCCGCTCCAAACGCCGGTTCCGGCGAAAATGTTATCTCCGCTAAAGGCCAGGGTCCAGATAGCTGTATTAGTCGTCATTCCTGAATTTTTAGCGGTCCAGGATACTCCGTCGTTCACAGATGTATAAACCCCCTCGCTGGTGCCGGCATAAAGAGTGGATCCCTTCTGTTCCAACGTAAAAAAATCTTCAGCGGGTGGTCCTTTGCTGAGCAGTTTCCATTTTGCAATGCCTGACGTTTTAAAGGCAAGCTCTTCTCCGTACGAGGTGCCCGAGGCATTGGTTGCATAGGCTCTTACATAGTATGTCGTACCGACTTTAAGGTTGATCAACTGGCTTACAAAATCTCCGGCGCTTGCTCCATTATTCGTATGGCTGCTGTTTATCGTAGGATTTGGTTTTTTATCCCAACAAACCCCAACAGCCGTCAATGCGCTGCTGCCTCCTGAACTCACATTCCCGCCAGCAATCGCCGTTGAATCTGTGATGGCAGATACTACGCGGGTGCTTACAGCTGCCATTGGCGGCACTTCTTCCGGGAGATCATTTTTATCCTTCTTTTTGCAGGCGATAAACAGGCAAACGCTGATCAACAATGTGTAAATGACAAGTGGTTTCATTGTTTATGGGTTTTATATATTATTAGCTGAAAGAGGCGTTAATTTTTCGAACGTCAATTTATGGAATCTGTTTTTATCTCAGTCAGAGGTCCCAGTGCTAATCAAACGAAGTGCTATTGTTCTTGTCTGAACCTGGTGTTTTGTCGTCGGGGGGCGTATGCCGTATAACGTTCTGCAGGCAGGCGTCCGCTTTTTGCCAGATCCAAGTTACGCATTTGTATGCCGAAAAACAAACCTTCTTGTTTTGCGCCCGATTTGATCGGCACTAGCAAAAAATGGCGCAGAGTTGCGGTTATGTTCAGTGCGCCCCACGAAGACTATGCCCTGATGTCTTTATAAGTAGTCCATTTAGTATATTTACTTAAAAAAACACCATGAAAAAGATAATCTCCAAAATAGCGGTTCTGGTTTTTTGCAGCTTGTTTATTCTATGCAAGAAAGAGGGAAAGCACCAGATCAGGATAAAAAATGACTTTAGTCCCACATGGGGAGGCGTCCTCGTTGGTGAAAAAACAGCAGGCAATGCAAAATTCACAGAAGATATAAATCAGGGAAATACTTCTGAATATGCCGACATTGACGCCGGCAGTTTTGCCTGGAAGGTAACTTATTGGGGTGGTGGCAACATTTATGCTGATTATAACGGAGATAACAAAGTTTCAGGACGCGGCAAACACAAGTGGACTCTCAGCATATCCGATGGTGGCGTTGGTAAGCTAAGCGAAGACAAATGAGTAAACAGAAACAGCATACTGCCTGTTTAAAATTCAGATTTTTTCTATCTTTGGCGCTGTCCCTTATTTTAAAATACACAATTCCTCATTAATGCTTTTGATACACCGAACCAAACATATATTTTTTGTTTTGATAAGTTTTACGAAGCTAATTCACAAAAAATAAATGAATACGTTGCGCTATAGTTTTTCGCTACTCATACTCATGACAGGATTAAAGACATTTAGCCAGAATACGGTTCCGCAACACTTAAATGTGAAGGAAAAAATAGGTTGGATACCCTTTGATAAAAGTATAGACGATTCAAACTTCAAGGTATGCGATGAATTGAATATAGAGGAGTATTACCAGGTCAATCCATCCTACGGAGAAGGGATGCCGGCTATCCGGAAATACATCTCTGCCCACAAACAAATACTGGAATCAATGTGTGAAAAAGACGGTTATGTAATTGTACGGTTTGTGATTAATTGCCAGGGGCAAACCGATCGTTACAGGACTAAATTCATGTCTTTGAATTATACAGATGAAAATACCGTAAACGCTGAATTGCAGAAAAAAATTATCCAACTGACGCGTAACATGGGGAATTGGACCGCTGGTAAATACGACGGTAAAACGTACGATTGTTACCAACATCTGAAATTTCTTTTTAAAAATTTCCAACTCGTTGATGTTTTGTTTTAGATGATTAGAAAGCATTTCATAACGTGGAGGAACCTTTTTGCATTTAGTATCACTTTTACAATATCCTGTAACGTACCCGCACAAAATAAACAGAGTGTTGAAATAACACAGAAGTTACTTGACTCTCTGTCGGCATACGCGCAGGTTACCATGCAAAGCGATTTGTATTATAAATTGGTTTTGGAAAAGTATCCCAATACGCATGAAGCCTACATGAGCCGTTCGGTTGCTTATAATAAAGGGGGCGAACATGCTACCGGTTTTGCTATGCTAAACAGGGCAGTAGAATTAGCCCCCATACAAAACCTGGGCTACCGCGCTTTTGTAAAACTGTATATGATGCACGATTATGAAGGGGCCTTGCAAGATTGCCTGCGACTTGATTCATTAACCTCTTATGCTAAACCAGGAGTATGGGGCGAGGATATGGACATGGTGATAGGGTTGTGCTACCTGCAATTAAAAAATTTTCAGAAGGCCCGCTCACTGTTCACAAATTCAATAAACACGGTCACGCGGGAAAGTGGAAAACAATGGAATTCGCCGCGTGTTTTTTTGTATCTCGGAATTACTCTTATGAAAGAAAAAGCGTATTCACAAGCCACTCAGGTTTTAAATGAATTAATTCAACTAAACCCAAATTATTCTGAAGCTTATTATTATAAAGCGCAATGTTATAGCGCGCTTAAAGATTTAAAAAACGCCGAAGCAACTTTAGAAAAGTGCAAACAAGTTTTTAAAAAGTATGGCGCTGAAAAAAATGCTTATTTTGAATTGCCGTATCAAATTTATCCGTTCATGCTTTCCGATTTATCAAGTCAATGAGTACTTCTACTTCGTTTTTTGGTTTGTCTTGAAATAATGGAATTTTAAATTCTCTCCGTCGCCAGCCCTTTCTCCATCATATAATTTAAGAGCTAACGTATTCTCGTCTATCCAGGTTATTTTATCAATCGACCAATCTTTTGTATAATACTTAAAAGATGGTTTAATAATTTTGAATCCTTGTCCCTGGGTTATTGTGAATCCAAATATTTCAGCTCTATAATCGTAATACTCCGTGTAGTCTGGTCTGTCGTATGAAGAGTATACAATAAATTGATTGCAGGATGGCGAGATCTCCAAACCTATAATTCCCTGGTCATAATTGCAAGGCAATACTAACTTAATTCTTTCCTTTTTGTCAATCAAATATGACTCGCAAATGTCCTTACAAAAATGGCCAAGAATAAGTCCTTTCCCCTTTACAAAACCATTTGTGTCTATGGAGCAAGTTCTTTTATTTTTTTTCTCACAGTCTTTATATTGACTGATTGAAATTTCTTTAAATACCAATCCTAAATCGGCAAAATGAGAATCGTTAAAGTAAATTAACGAGTCTTTAGATTCACTATTTTCTTTACTACTAATGTTGGGCTGTTTTTCTGATGATAAAACAATTAAAGTCTTTTGCTGTGCGTTGCCTTGCAAAGTGTCATTAGGGCTTCCAACGGAACTGTCGTTTAACGTGGTGTCTGAATTGGCAATATCCGTATCGTCAACTTGCTTTGGTTGATTATTGCAACTTAAAAGTCCTAATGCCATTGTCAATATGTAAATCGTCTCTTTCAATATCGTCATTTAAAATGCCCTATAACGGACCGCCGCTAGGCGCCGGCGAAAAAACAATTTCGACGGTGCTAATCCCGATAACTAGCGGGACCGATGTCCAACGTGAATTTACAATAAAATGAGCATTTGCAAAATAGGGCAAAAGTCTGGGGGACTTTTGAGCCAGCTTGTGCGTCAGAGTCCTGAAGGGGCCGCTGAAAAATTTGCAAATGCATGCACAAATGTCCGCTTGCGCCTCTAGCCCGTGTTAGGTGCCGGCCGTTTCCGGAATATTTGTCGGTTTATTTAATTTTAAAACGAAGTCTATGATGAATAAATAAGGTATTGCAAAAAATAGATTTTGAGTGTTGAATAGCATCAAGTTGCCTTGATAAGAAACGTTGAAAATTATTACGAGGGCTAAAAAGAAGGTTATAAAAATTGCGTAACCATGTCTACACAATGAAGTTCGTTCTTTATGCGCCGTTTTGTCAATACGAGTTAAACAGTAGGCCCATACAAAGACTAAAACAAATGTCAAAACGTTTACCGAAAGTGCAACAAATTGGGGAATTGTTAATGTTGTCTTAATTATGTCGAGGAAGGAACCCAATAATTCACCGAGTACAATTAAAGAGGTTACTTTAGTCAATAGATTAAATTCGTAAAATTTAAAGTATAGTCTCAGTGTCAATAGAATGAAGCAATAAGGAATTGTAAAAAGTATGATTTGAATATTTTCAACGAAGTAATTTGGCTCAACTGCCTGAAGGATTGATAAGCCGAGAAAACAATAATTAAATATGATAATTATTGAAGCAATTACTAACAGCGTTTTCCGTCCGGGGGAAAATTGAAACTTATTTGTGTCCATATTTGTCATGTCGGCTTGCACCTAACGTTTTGCGGCCTTGCGCCGTTTGCTAATCCTAATTTACACATTTGAGCGTTAACCCGCAAATGGTCGCAAGAGCGCTGTTAGTGGTATGGTGGCGGCACACAGATACGTCACGTTGACGTGTCTGCCGATAACGGTTTTTATTTGCACCATTCACCAAAAACTCTCTTTTTGTCAACGCCTAGCTTTTTCGCAAATTCTCTTAAGTCACAATAAGTGTTACCACAGAAAGAACCGAACTCATTTTTTCGTGAGCTTCTTCTTGCATCGCAAATGAAACAAATTTCGAGAAAGTCAATTGCGACACCTTTTTTGTCAAAGAATACAAAGCAATGATGTGGGTCGTAAAGGCAGTCGGTTCCTAGTGTAGAATATTTGTCTGTCGAGCATTTTTCAATTTTGTCAAATAGTATATGCTGCAGTTCTTTTTTGTTGTCATCGGTTAGTTCAATCTCTTTAATAACCTCAATTGCTTTAACGTTTTTGTTTATTGGAGAGCCTTTTAATAATCCTTCCCAAGTCTTAGTAGATGTCCCAGGACTTAAAATAGTATTAAAGTCATAAAGGACTACCTTTTCGGATTTGTCGAAAGGAGGAAGAAATTTATTCGGGTCAAATAAATTGGTGTCGATGCATTTGCAAACGGAGTCCTTTTCGGCAGTATAATTATTTGCAGCAGCTAAAGCTTCTTTTTCAAGAGAGTCGGTATTTGTTTCAGTCATGACATTTGATTTGTCTTCACCTGTCTGGCAAGAGAAAAGTAGCGAAGAAATCAATACTGTCGAGATAAGATACTTTTTCATGAATGTCTTTTTTCTACCGAGTTTTTTGTCGGGCGGAATGTCCGCCACTTACCTGGCTATAACGTTTGGCAGCTACAAGTTGTGTCGCCGTCCGTGATTTAAATTTACGAAAGTCCGCCGAGATTATAAAATATGAAGAAGCGCGGCATAACTTGTAGGTGCTGTTAGCGGTAGTTGTTTTGTTTTGTGTCTGTCTATTGTCCTTGTAGTTTTTTCTTTTCCCAGTCCAAAAGATCAAATTTACTTATTGCAAAAGGGAAATTAATATCTCCGCTTGTCTCAGGAACTTGTTCAACGCCGTATGCTTTACGTGCTTTGCGATTCACTCTTTTTGTAACATAAGGCATCATGTCAAGAATGCCAAACGCACAATAGTGATAAAGTGTGTCGAGAAATAGATTTTGAGCGCACTGTACTAACTCGGTCGAGAAAAAATAATTATAAGCTGCTTGATTCTTTGAACACGCAAAACATATTACTATTCCGGGATCGCACTGGTTTAACACGTATTCAAATATGTCCTTGGATGTCTGTCGGGTGATGTGCCCACGAACATAGCCACCGTACCGATACATAGGAAGTTTGTTTTCTAGGTCAACCCAATAAATGTCCTCAATATTTGAACGGCAGCTCTCTAAAATGATAAGCTGCTTGTCGGTGTCAAAAACAAATTGCCCAGGTTTTACAACAATGTTTTCATTTAATTGAAATAATTGGTGGTCGTCGAGTGTAGCACCGTGTCCGATTAATATGGTTAGTCCATAAGTTGGTTTAACTGCCCTGATGATTTCTGCGTAGTCTTCAATTTCTGGTTCATCTAAGAATGTAATTTCGCTTTCGTCCCACGCCCCGCCAGCTATGCTATTTAGAAATTGATAATATGTCCGTACATATGAAAGATCGGTTTCTGTCTCTTCTTCAGTACGGCTATGACCTTTTATTATTAATGCAAGTCTGTTCAATGATTGATTTTTTGCCCCTACAATTCCACTAAAGGTGTTTTATAAGTTAAGGTCTGCCGGGAAGTTTGAATGTTTGCTAATCCAATTAACTGTTTCTGTTTTTATATCGTCAATGATGTCCAGAAACTCAAGCAAAGTCATGTCTTTTTCATTGAATCGTCCATATTTGGCGCCGATAAGAGATTGTCCAGCTACTTGAACAGTAGCATATTTTTTCAAGTCCTCATCAGAGATTATTGTCATAACAAAAAAACGAAGTCTGTCTACTTTTTCATAAATAGTCTTAGGCATGAAGGGACTGTCAGAAATTTTGAATAAGCGATCCAGACCTTCAATATATTCTGTTGAAAAAGCAAGACGCTCACTGTACCAGCTTTCATAAGATGTATGGGAAGAGTCGTGTAGCCGAACCATTAAACTATATTTGTCGCCAGAAATAAAAAATCTCACTTTTTTCATTTCTTCAATGAGATTAAAGACCGTTGAAGTATTTTTTTCTAGTAAAGGAGTTTCAATTCCGAACTTATTAAAAAGCAAAATAGCGATTACTAGCGTCAGTAAACTAGCCATAGAGCTTACGATTGTCACAATAACATTTATGGTCTGGTTTGCGGTTTCTTCGCTGTCACGAAACAAAATAGGAATTACAATTGCCCCAACCAGGGTGATTGTCAGTATAATAAAAAGAGTCCGTTTGTTTCCCATACAATTACCGCTAACGTTTTGCGACTAATGGCCGTTGGGCTTTTGGAACACTCAACTTTCTTAACCGACAAAAGGTTATTTAAAGATACCAATGTTTATTAGCCGCCGCAAATAAAAATTCGCGAAGCGACCTTGTTAATAGCGCGCGGCGATGACCCGAATCCGCCCAATGGCCATTAGTTGCTGTTATAAGTATGTGCGCCACACACGGTTTTGTCGATGCGCATTCCCACACTTATTTTTTCTCGTTTTTCTTTTTTCGCAAAAAAGCCACGTATAATAAACGTGTTCCGCTTCCAACGGTGAGACCAGATGTATTAAAAGTTACCACTTCCCAATCTTGTTGTTGATATTCGCTTATTTTTTTGAGTAACGGATTGCAGTTTAGAATTCCTTTTTCGGCTTTTTCCAACTTAATTTCTTCGGCAATAATTTCTTTCCCGTCAACACAAACTACTAAGTCATGATAGAAAGTTTCGTATGAAATGGTCATGAACTCATATTTGTCCTGAGCTTTATAAGTCAAAGAGAGAATAAATAATGTAATTGTGAGAGTAATTCGTTTTGCTTTCATGTCGTTGGCTTTAGATTAGAGTAAATATATTAAATTTTGAACGTATTAAGATGTATATTCTCTGACTGCTTAGTCAAAATTTGCCGACGGAATGTCTTTTGTCAGCTGTAAGTATTTTTTACCGGTCTGTCCTGGCGCATTACTTATAACGTTTTGCGCACTGCCGCCGGCCCCATCTCCAGAAGCCGCCGGTTTTTAAATGTACGAATGTCCGCCGAGATTTTAAAGTGGCAGACGCGCCGCCGCCACAATTGTCCCCGCGAAGCGACCTTAATTTAAACAGGCGGCGCATCGCATGATGTTCTGTCCGGGCTGGCCGGCAGTGCGCTGTTAGTACCAGTTGCCGTGTCCGTATATTTGTCAACGTTTGACAATAATTTTGTGAGTTTCTGTCTCAGATAATTTATAGAACGGAATTCCATTTGAACCTATTGTGTTGTCTACCGATTTGTAGTAACAGGCGGTGTCTTTTCGTGTCAATTTTGAAGCGGTGACATTTACGTCAAGACCGATATAATCTGATTCATTTTCCTCTGGAACTAAGCACGCGGTTACTATATAGACTAAAGAGTCAGGATATTCAGGAATTAGGTCAATAAGCTTGACTTTAATGACGCCGCCAGAACAGCGGACACCACATTGTCCGTACGCGATGTCAATTATTGTGCCGTGAATAGATAATGTTCCGGGAAGCTTAGAATGTCCGTCATGATAAATTACTTTATCGTAAAAAGACACACCTGTCCGCTTTAGGCTGTCTCTCGGAGTGCTTTTCTGCGAATAGAGTCCGAAGGAAAGAAAAAAGAATAATATGAAAAATTTTGTCATGTCTGTCCGAGGCAATTGGTACTAACGTTTTGCAAGCAGGCGTCCGCTTTTTGCTTTGTCAAGTTACACATTTGAGCGTTAACCCGCAAAAAGTGGTCGCTTGCTTGTTGTTACCTGAAGTAGGGCGGCACACAGTTTATTGCGTCTTGGTTTATTTTATGGCCTTTAATTCGTCTAAATGAGATTTGTAAAACATTACTAGCATTCTATTTTTTTCCCCAACAATGTCTTCCACGATAATTATCTTTTTCTTGAAACTTTTCATTCGGCAGGCAATAATTTTGTCGTCATGAAAATAATATTGATTGTCGTCGTTAATCTCTAAGGGGAGCTTTGAAAGATCCGTATTGTTGCTTTTGTCAGTATGATTTTTTATGTATTCGTCAAAGTTGTCTGGTTCTTTTATTTTTGTAATTTGTTCAGTAACAAAAACTAATGAGTCATTTTTTATGTAATACGAATATTCGTTAGAACAATATGCCACTTCATGGTCTGCCGTGATTAAAACCAACTTATTGTCTGAATAGTAACCCGTCAACGACCCGCCATACAAAGACATCTCGGGATAGGTCTTTGAGGTAAGTTTTTTTGTGTTTTAGCTTCTTGTCAACACATTTTTTGTATTTGTCAGTTTGCTTTTTGTCGGATGAAGTCTGACCGAATAAACTTGTCACTAAAAAAGTCAAGAATATTATTAAACGAATTGTCATGTCGATATTTTTTGTCTGCGAGAATTGTCCCGCCCTATTGCAGGTAACGTTTGGCGGCTACTTGTAGTTTTTGCTAAGTCCAAGTTATGCATTTGAGCGCTAACCCGCAAAAATTACAAGTAGGTGCTGTTAGGTGTCTGGTGGTGGCACACAGGTGCGACGCGCTTACGTGTCCGCCTGTTTAATTTCTTGTACTTATTTGCTCTTTTACTATTTGTCGTATAATTTCTCTATTGTCTACGGGTTCGCCTTCAGAAATGTCTTCACTAAAGTCATGATGCACAGTTCTGTTGTAATAAAAGGGAGTTTCTGTTAGCGGAAAATATTTTGGACTTTCAGTGATCAGGAAATTCCCATAACCACCGGAGTAGGCTCCAACCGGTTTGAAATACGCATTGAATAGTCTACCATCAACTTTTATAAAACAGAAACTTCTTAGTTTAAAGGTGTCTAAAAAGAACATTGTCATGAATGGCGTTAAGAAACTATAAACCACAAAAAAGAAACAGATTGAAATAGTCCTAAGTGTAATTGTCAGCCATCGTTTTTCTGTTTTATGTCTGAAGGTTATTACAACTGAAAAAATGAATAGGCTTATCGAGAATAAAATGTCGGTCCAAAAGCCAGTCAGCGAAAAGTCAGTTAAAAGAACTGTCAAGCCATAAACCAGCATTGTCGAGCAGAGAATTATGGGAAGTCTTTTAGTCATTAATTGTAGAAATGTATATTATTTTTGCTTACGCCAGTCAATGAAGTCGCCTGAAGAAGTAAAGTAATATCTGTTCATGTCACCAGTTTGATTATTAACGCCAAACACCGCATACTTTTGGCCCAAGGGAGGTATTTGGTACAAGTCCGAGTGATCTGTTATACCAAGGTTACCGATTGTTTTGTCACCGAGCTCGGTCAGTTTGAGTTTTATTTTGGTGAGAATGTTCGCTGGTACGTTACTTTCAACGTCAACTGGCTCTACGAAATGTCTATAAGTGCAATACCATTTTTTCTGTCCGTGGTCATTGATAAACTTAACTGTAATAGATCCATTTTGATTTGGAAGAGAGTCGGGAGTAAGTTTTAGGCAGTTTGATTCTGCAATTATAAATTCGTCAGAGGTTGTCCACTTGAATTGTTTAATGTTGGGGAATATTTCCTTTACTTTTTCTTCGGGCGTCTTTTCTTGTCCACTGGAACAAGAATGAAGCAAGAGAGTTAGACCTATAAATAAAATTCTTTTCATTGTCGTCTTTTTTGTCTGGCGGAATGTCCGCCACTTGCACCTAACGTTTTGCGCCTAGGCTTCCGTTTTTTGCTTGTTCAAGTTAAACATTTGAGCGCTAACCCGCAAAAAATGGAGCTTAGGCGCTGTTAGGTTTCTGGTGGCGGCACACAGATACGCCACGCTTGAGTGTCTGCTGTTGTGCGCTTGTTTAGTCAGTCCTGATAACAACGTAAGTCCAGTTAGGTTTAATTGTCTCTTGGTTTACAATATTATTTTTTTCTAGGAATTTTAATGATGATGTCTTTTTATGCGAGTCAAAGCAAACAAAATGAACGTAACTATTTAGCAAGGGAGCAGAATTGACAAAGCATTCAGTTTGAAAATAAATGGAGCTGTCAGCATTAAGATAAACTTGAGATGCAAATGCTGAAGCGAAAAGAGAATCTACATACAAGTATTTCTGTTTGTCTACTTTATCAGTTCGATCAGTAACAGAAACTCGACCAGGAATTTCTGCAATACAGTCTAAGTGTGAATTTTCATATTTTCTTTTGTATTTTACTTTTAGCGTGTCAAAGTTTAAGGTTATTTCATTAACGGTCTTTTCGTAAAAGTCGATATTGTCTATAGTTTTGTCATTGATGGAGCGCATTCGCATGTTTGGAATTTCAAAATTGATAAACCAAAGTCCAACGACGATCAATAACAGAGCTGCAATTGTCCATGTAATTATTTTAATTGCTCTTCTCATTTAAACTTGCGATAATTTTGTCTCAGCGGAATAGTCCGCCACTTGAACCTAACGTTTTCCAAGCAGGCGTAAGTTTTTTGCTTGTCCAAGTTATGCGTTTGAGCGTTAACACGCAAAAAATTACGCTTGCTTGGTGTTATGTGTCTGGTGGCGGCACACAGATACGTCCAGTTCACATGTTGGTCGTTTTGCAAATTTATTTCTTTTCCGTAATTGTAATTGTCTTTGGTGTTTTAAACAGCGGCGCAATATTAATTTTTTCAAAAAACAAGGTATCTTTTTGAGTTTCGGAGTATTGAACATAATTGATTGGTTTCGAAAAAACATGAATTTGAAATGTAGTGAAATCATTTTTTTTATAGTACCAGTATGAGGATTGTTTTCTTGGGAAAATACCTTTGTCTACGCGTGAGTCGTATGCAATTTCGAAAGTGCTATCGGCACCGATATGAGGCACAATCCAAGTATGCCTTTTAGGTTTATTATTCGAGGGATAACCGTAGAGCTCAGCATACACTTCGGATTTCGTCTTGTTTTCAATTTTAAGCAGTGTTATGTAAGGAATCGGTTCGATTCCAGAAGGTGTTGAATCATTTTTGAATTCGGTTTCATACTTATATTCAATAGTGCCTTCACAAATGTCGGGGCAATAGTCAGAACTGACACGACGAGTTTGTTTCCTTAATTTTTTGTCAGGATAGTAATCGAATGTCGTTGTCTCGAATGTGATTTTATTCACAAGTTTGTTAGAGTCAAGCGTAGCCATTATTGATAATAAAGTCTTATCATAGTAGAAGTTCGTAACACTTATAAAGTAGGGTGATTCAGTAATTGTTCTCTTTATTTTTTTTGAAACGGAGTCTGCGTATAAAAATATTGTTGTCGTAATATGAGGAACCCGTTCTGCATTTTCGCCTATAGATAATGAGCCGTCTTCAGATTGTTTTGGAGCGGTTGCGATAAAGAGTGTTTTTGTAAGCCTTTTGTTTTTATCGTAAAAGTGTTTAATTGTGTCATTGAAATTATTTTCTCTTCGGAATATTGTGTCGCGTGAACCGAAAGTTGTCAAACTACCAGGCTTCATAAATTTCGTCCATGAAGAATTGGGATCATCCCATTTGAACTTGATGGAGTCGAGCCTTAAAACACGACTTTTCTTGTCGAAAGATGACTTTTTATATGCCCAAGGATGTCCGTAATACCAGCTTGAATGATATTCATGAATTACCTTTATTTTATTTCTGAGGAAATAGTCAACACTATCGAGAATTGGATTGTCTTGCCCGAAAAGACCCGAAGTCAGGAAAGTCAAAATTACAATTAGTCTCTTCATAAAAGTCTTTTTGTCTAGATGCTTCGTTGCCGGAAATTCCATAATGTTCACGGGGTCGGTCCGCCACTTGCACATAACGTTTTGCAGCCTTGCGCGCGTTTTTGCTAAGTCCAAGTTACGCATTTGAGCGTTAACCCGCAAAAATGGCGCAAGACTGCTGTTAGTGGTTGTAAGCGCCACACAGGTGCGACACGCTTACGTGTCCGCCTGTGACGAAATTTTAGGATAATTTTTATAATCGTTTACAACGTAACTAATACACTCATTAATTGTCTTGATAACGAAATTCTTGTCTACCGTTATTGAAAAACGTTTGTTTATCTCGTCAACAGGGCATGGGGCTCGCCAACCTTCCCATATAAATTTTAGTTTGTTGTCAGCCTCTACTAATGCTGAAAGATAAGCGTCTGTAGTCTCATCCATTCTAAGGCAACAAATACTCCAGACATCGCTGTCTAACTGAGGTAAGTGTTTGTATTCCGATTTAAACTCAGACTCAGATTGATTAGCCTTATAAACTAGCTCAAACAATTCATCATTTGTCCGATTTGCGAATTCTGGATGTCGGTAGTTATTTTGAATGAGATTATTTTTTACAAGTTCAAGACTTGGTAACCATGATTTTTCTACAGCACAGGATTCTTCAATGTCGCCAATTACGTGTCCGCCTAAAACGAAATGTAAAAACGCATAGATCCAGTCTGGGTTGTCTTTGTAAATGTAACCGGGAACGTATCTGATCGCGAAAGTCGACTTGTCACCGAAGATTATTTCTTTTGTCTGCATGCTTTTTGTCTTACGGAATGTCGTCCGCGCTTATTACCACTAACGTTACGGCGGGCAGGCACCAGTGCCTTTCGCCGCCAAAAAGTCGTTACCGAAGGTAACAAATTAAATTAAAACGAAAGGCATTGTGCTTGACCGCGTGTTAGGTTCAGCTTTGGCCCGACGGGAGGAGGGGGTTCTTTCCAAAGCGGCGTTTGCGGGGCAGTGGCCGCCTTAGCGGACATCGTTCTAAGACCCCGTGTCTAGCCGAATAAATTGCGTCTTTTGATATTGCGCCAATATCAGCTTATTGGCGTCTGTATCGAAAGACGTCGTTTTGAAGTCCGGGTGAAAGATCAAAAAAGCCGTAAAAATTCTCAGTCAATAAAAAAATAAATTTTACACGGTAAGTTTCCTTTTCAAATCTTTGACTTTTAAAAATTTTTCCTCGAACTTTATCAAAGTGAAAACGACCAGCGAGTTGCTCACTTATGAGAAGAAAAATCTCAACGCTCACATCTCACTGTTCGTTTTGTTTTGTTCTCACAAAACGCCTTTTTTCAAAAGGCCACTTTGATAAACTTCCCGAAATTATTTTTTTAATTTTTGCTGAATTTTTCCGCCTTATTTTGTCACCCCGGCTTTAAGAGAGTTTTATTCGGCTACGTCTGGCTGTTCCGGTCCTCGCTGCCTCGCAAATGGGACCTAACGTTTTGCGAATAGACGTAGGCGGGCTTTCGAAGCTTCCTGTGTCTACACGCACAAATGTTTATTTAAAGATACAAATGTTCTTATTCCCTCGTCCGTCCGCTTACGTTTATTTGCTGTTATAGGGCGTTTTTTACATTTAGAATATGTCCCACCATTTCCTTTTTTTCGTCACTTGTGCAATTGTCAGCCTGTTTTTAGGAAGCGGACTTGATTTTTCGTGTTCAAGTTGCATGTCGACTGCGTTAATAATTTGATGCCAGCCGCCTGAAAATGTAGGATGAAAAGGATATTTTTTAGAACTGTATTCTTTGCTGTCGTAAGGAATTTCGATTTGTGATTTACCGATAACCTCAAAAGCCGGCGGATCGTTTTTAGGCAATGGCGGAAAGTACCATGTAATTTTTGGTTCGTCTTTCCAGTTTCCAAAATTGCACATCAAAACGTCTGAGTTGTCAAAGTCTTTGATTGTCGGTTTGGAAGCTTGATTTATGTTTGTCGAGGCGATTAGATTAAGTCCGAATTCAGGGTCGGTATTTGTCGACAAAACTAAAGCGCCACCGTAGTTGCCATTTTTTAATTTGAAGCAAAGGCAGTCGCCAGTTGAAAAAACGGGCTTGATGTTTTTTGGTTTTTTTCTTGCCTTTGCTTTTGGTTTATCAGTCTTAATTTTTTCAAGGAATTTGTCGAGGACGATTTTTCTTTTCTTGATGTCGTTTTCGTCTGCGTCAAGGTCTCGCCAACTTTGTAGGTCTTTACCAGTTAGAATTATGTCCTCAACAGTTGAGAAA
Organism: Bacteroidota bacterium; assembly: GCA_040386615.1. Taxonomy (GTDB): domain Bacteria; phylum Bacteroidota; class Bacteroidia; order B-17B0; family Aurantibacillaceae; genus Aurantibacillus. The sequence continues at coordinate 13,672 of JAZKFC010000008.1, read as the reverse complement.
ACTTTATTGTCAAGAGATTTTGTCTCCCATTGAGCTAAAGCCAGAGCGAACCAAAAATTACTACCGTCTTCAGATTCATTAATTAGTTCTTGATTGTCCGCAAAAAGTTTTTTGGAAATGTCTTGAGGGCTTTCACCTTTGTCGTAAAGCTCAAAGAATTCGCCATAGATGTCTGCGAATGTATCGTTGTCTTTTATTGCTGTTCCCCAAGCTCCCATGTCTGTTTTTGTGGTCTGTCCAAAAATGCCCTATAACTTCCTTATACCATTTATTTTCTTAAGCCTATCTTGCAATTTTTACCAGATTGCATTAGGTTTATAAATCCTGTCGGTATTATCAAATTTAATCATTTCTCACAAAGTGTCAAACGGTGAAATCACCTTTTGGATATTCTTACTGCTTACGTGCGTATAAATTTCCGTAGTGGTGCTCCGACTATGACCTAAAATTTCCTGGATATACCTTAAATCTGTTCCGCCTTCTAACAAATGAGTTGCATAACTGTGCCTTAACCAATGCAAGGTTACATGTTTTGTAATTTTGCTCTTTTCAACTGCCATCTTCAACACTGCAGCCAAACTGCTCTCGTCGTAGGGCCCGTTTGTGCTCTGTCCTTCAAATAACCATACCCTGGGTTTACATGCAATAAAATAATCCCTTAACAAAGCCAGCATTTTTTCAGACAGGGGGGCCACCCGGTCTTTTTTCCCTTTCGCCTGCCTGATAATTACCAGGCCCCGCTTCGAGTCAATATCGTTTAATTTTAAATTTAACAATTCACTTCTACGAAGCCCGCAACTATAAATTAAACTCAACATTGCCCGATGTTTCACATTGTTATGTGCGGTCAGGATTGATTTTACTTCTTCCTTACTTAATACATTAGGCAGTGTGTGCGCACGCTTCGGCCGGTGTATCAATTCCGTTTCCATGCTCTTCAATTCAATAGTCCTGAAAAATAACTTTACCGCGTTCACCACCTGGTTCTGAAATGAAGATGATAATCCGTTTTTGAGAATATACTCATTGTTAAATTTCACCACATCGTTGTTGTTGATGTCCTGCACCTGCTTATTATTAAAAAAACGCAAAAATGTCCTCAGGGCATCGGTATAGGTGCCAATGGTATTTTCACTGTACCTGCGTGAGGCCAGCCAATCTTTAAATTGTTTTGTTTTTTCCTCCTTTTCCGGGCTTAAAACGCCCAGGTCGTTCACCTCTGGCTTTCGGGAGCGCGCCTGTTTTAGATCACCTGCTTTAGCCCTTATTGTGTCTATTGGTGCTTTTTCGCCCAATAGCGCACTGTAATCCACAAAAGCAATATCACGCACCAAATTAAAGATCTCGCTCCTCAGCGACGCCGTATAAGGCGTATACCAGGACTGATGGGTCTGGCTCCATTTGAGATCCTTTATCGTCTTCAGGCGCGCGGTGATCTGCTCGTTTTTGTCAAATGAGATCTTTACTGCGTTCAATCCACGGTGAACGATTTTTGATAATTTGATCGTCGGCTTCACACAATAAAATTACTGCCGTTTTCAAAAGAATCTTACTACCATTTGTAGTATTTTACTACGTAAACGTTTTTTAAACCCGGATTATGTAGGAGATTCGTTATGAAAGCCAGAAGCCCAATAATCCGAAAGATATCGAATTGGCGTCTGGTTAATTATCGAAATTCGGCGCCCAGCTACGTCTCGGTTAGTGCGGAGGAAAACGGCGCTTTGGTGCGAACCCTCATTTTTCGTTTAATGGGTTCTGGGTTTGAGCAGCATTGCGAAAAATGAAGGTTGGCAAAGCGCATTGATTTTTTGCTTACTCGTATGTTTGTTTTCGGATTAATTTTATATCAAAAGGCAAGAGGATGAGAGATTATTTTGCTACAGATAATTCTGTTGAATATATCCTGAAAAAGTTATCCCCTCATCCTCCCTTTTTGCTTCATTAAATCTGAATAGTACTTAGGGCTGTAACCCGTATAACTACGAGAAAAGATTACAGAAGCAATTGCCTTTCTTTTTTAACTCTTAAATACAAAATTATGAAAAAAGTGAAACAAGTCCTCGGCATTGATGTGTCAAAAGACACCTTAGCCATTTGCTATGGGTTCAGTACAGAAACCCAAACTATCAATTATTTCAAATCGCTCACTTTCAGGAATGATTTGGCTGGGTTTAACAAGTTCTGGGAATGGGTAAATGAAGTTAAGGATAAGGGCCTTGATATCTCTTATGTTATGGAAGCTACAGGAGTTTATTATGAAAACCTGGCATACTTTCTATCGGCTAAGGAACAAAACGTGCATGTCTTATTGCCTAATAAAGCCAAGCACTTTGCGAAAAGTCTCGATATTAAATCCAAAACCGACGAAATCGACGCCAAGATGCTGGCCCAGATTGGACTTGAGCGCCAGCTCTTAAAGTGGCAGCCGCAGTCTGAAAATCTGCATACAATTAAACAGTTGTGCCGTGAATATAAAGATCTGAAAGAGAAATTGACAATCATTAAAAATCAACTCCATGCCAGGGAACATGCCTATAACAGTGCAAAGCAGGTGGTAAAAAGACTCAAGACGCAAGCAAAGCTTTTGCAAGCCCAACTTTTGCAGGTTGAATATGAGCTCAGGGAAATGTGCTCTGACGATGAGGAGTTAGATGATAAGATCAGTAAGATCCAAACTATTCCTGGCTTAAGTTTTATTACGATAATAACGATCATTGCTGAAACCAATGCTTTTTTATTAATAGAAAACAGTAAACAGCTCTGTAGCTACTGCGGATTAGATGTAGTGCATAACCAATCAGGCCTCTTTAAGGGCAAGTCGAAAATATCAAAGAAAGGAAACAGGTTCATTCGACGCGCCCTGTTTATGCCCGCCCTGTGTGCCATACAGCACAATCCAACACTTAAAGAATTCTACGACAAGCTGATAGAACGCAAAAAGGTAAAAAAGGTAGGAATAACGGCTGTAGTAAGGAAAATGCTGGTGCTAACCTATACGCTTTGGAAGAACAACTCGGAATTTGAAATAAACTACAAAAAAGCGGCTTAAAAATTTGTTTTTTATCATAGTACCTTTTTCATCAAGGAAAAAGTAAGAAAAAGAAACCCCGGAGACACCCGTTATGACTAGCCTCCAAGTGTTTTTGTGCGCACTTAACTTGAATTCGATAGATATCAGGAAAACTTTTGCGATTGAATCAGGGCAATTATCCTGTAGATAATTGAGCCAGCATGTTCGCTGGATTTGAACCACGTAAAATTTGCGAAGCCTTATCTTTTGAAGGGATTTGGCTTGCAATAGGATATCTAATGTATAATCTGGGTTTAAGCAGCAGGCATAACAAAAAAAAGCTCCTTAATTGCTTAAGGAGCTTCTCTTTAATAAAAGATCAATTAGTGTGCGCCGCCATCCAGCTCGCCTTCTTCCAGCGGAACCGTTTGAGGGATAAAATCACTCTCCTTACCTGGTTTGCTGTAGTCGTAAGACCAACGGTGAACAACCGGTAATTTACCTGGCCAGTTACCGTGGATATGCGCCATAGGCGTGGTCCACTCTAGTGTATTGGCTTTCCATGGATTTTGAGGGGCTTTTTCGCCGCGGAAAATACTATAGAAGAAGTTGAATAAAAAGATGCCTTGTCCTAAAGCGCCAATGATAGCGCAATAAGTAACGATCTCGTTAATGTCAACCAGGTTGTCGAACATAGGGAAGTTAGAGTTGGTATAATAACGACGTGGTACGCCGGCGAGTCCTAAAAAGTGCATAGGGAAGAACACACCGTAAGCCATGGTAATGGTGATCCAGAAGTGGGCAAAACCCAGTTTTTTGTTCATCATGCGCAGGAACAGTTTCGGGAACCAGTGATATACACCGGCAAACATCCCGAAGATGGCGCTTAAACCCATTACAATGTGGAAGTGAGCCACTACGAAATAAGTATCGTGAACGTTAATGTCTAAGGTTGAATCGGCAAGGATGATCCCCGTTACACCACCTGTGATGAACGAAGAAACCAAACCAATGGCGAACAACATGGCCGGCGTGAGCTGCAAATTACCTTTCCACAAAGTAGTGATGTAGTTAAAGGCTTTTACGGCAGAAGGGATGGCGATCAATAAAGTGGTGAACACAAACACCGATCCGAGGAAAGGGTTCATCCCCGTCATGAACATATGATGACCCCATACGATGAACGACAGGAATCCTATCGCCAGCATGGAACCGATCATGGCACGGTAACCGAAGATAGGTTTGCGGGAGTTGGTTGCAATTACCTCAGAGGCGATACCCAGGGCCGGTAACAATACGATGTATACTTCAGGGTGACCAAGGAACCAGAACAAGTGTTCGAACAATACCGGGCTTCCACCTACATTGTCTAAAGGACGGCCACCGATATAAATATCAGAAAGATAAAAAGACGTGTGGAAGCTCCTGTCGAAGATCAGTAATAATACAGCCGAGAACAAAACAGGGAATGATAACACACCTAAAATAGCGGTGATCAAAAAGGCCCAGATCGACAAAGGTAACCTTGTCATCTTCATACCTTTTGTACGCAGGTTAATGATGGTGATGATGTAATTTAAACTTCCCAATAAAGAGGACACAACGAAAATAGCCATAGAAGCCAGCCACATGGTCATACCCAACTTAGAGCCCGGAATGGCTTCAGGCAAGGCTGATAGCGGTGGGTAAATTGTCCAACCTGCAGATGCGGGACCGTCGTCGATAAAACAAGAACAGAACATGATCACACTTGAAACAAAGAAAAACCAGTAAGATAACATGTTCAGAAATCCTGAAGCCATATCACGCGCGCCTACCTGGTATGGAATGAGCAGGTTACTGAAAGTACCGCTTAATCCTCCCGTTAATACAAAAAACACCATGATGGTACCGTGAATAGTAACTAAAGCCAGGTACATGTTAGGATCGAGGATCCCGTCTTTACCCCATTTGTCACCCAGCATGGCATTGATAAAGGCGAATTTTTCACCCGGCCAGGCCAGCTGCATCCTGAAGATCACAGACATGGTCATGGCCACAACCGCCATAATTACTGCCGTAACCAAAAACTGGCGCGAAATCATTTTGTGATCCTGGCTGAAAATATATTTGCTCACAAAACTTTCATCATGATCGTCATGATCATGAACGTGGTCGTGGTGAACCAAATGTTCTTGCTCAAGAGAAGTGTTTGTTGGAGTAGACATGTTTTTTGTATTTAGAAATTTTTAAATATTTATAATGCGTTAGCGAACTATTATGGTTTAAGCGCTGCAACTGGTTTAAATGATTTTTGTTTGGCGATCCACGCGGCGTAATCGGCCTCCGTATCAACAACCACGTTCATCTGCATGTTAAAGTGAGAAGCGCCGCAAATTTTATTACACAACAACAGGTAATCAAAATCAACCGGTTCTTTGTTGAATTTAGCCCTTTGTTTATTGATACCATCCATCATTTTAAGGGTATAAGGATCTTTGCGCATTTGCGCGGTTGTTTTGGTCGCTACAAATTTAAAGCTGGTGATCATACCCGGTACGCAGTTCATTTGCGCCCTGAAGTGAGGCAGGTATGCGCTGTGGATCACATCGCGGCTTCTCATGCTGAGTTCAATTTCGCGGCCAACCGGAATGTGAAATTCATTTCTCACGATAATGTCGTCATGTCCGGTAGCGTCGGTGGTATCCATCCCTACCGCGTTAACACCTGTGATCTGGCGGTAATCGGTCACAGCCAGTTTGCCGTCTTTACCTGCGTAACGCGCGGTCCAGTCGAATTGTTTGGCGTAAAGTTCAATCACAATACGGTTAGGTTCTTTGGCATCTTCTGTAATTTCGTTCCAGTATTTTAAACCAAAAATGATGATAAATGCAAGGGCCACAGCGGGTACCACGGTCCATAACATTTCGAGTTTGTTGTTGTGCGGATAATAAACAGCTTTTTTGGTGCTGTGTCCGCGGTATTTGTAAGCGAAAATAAAAAGAACCGCATTGGTGATCAAAAATATAACGGTGATGAGGTACATGTTGGCGTCCCATAAAGCGTCGATCTTTTCGCCGTGCACCGAAGCCGCAGGCGGAAGTGAGCGGTCCATCCAGCGTTCTACCTGCCAGAAGAAAAAGGCGAAGAACAGCACCATGAACCAGATCATGGCTTTACCCATCATGTTGTTGTCGGTGTCGGTGATCTGCCACTCTTTGGTTTTCTTTAAACCGCGGCTTAACTCAATAACTCTGAGTAATTGATGTCCGGCAATGATCAGTAATACTATGGCTAACAGAACTAAAAAATTCATTTTATATCTTATTAAAGTTTTTTAATTATTTCTTTTATTAATTAAACAGAGTGGTGAAGGCTTTCCTGTACAAAAGGGTGGTTCTTCACCAGCAATGGCGCTTTTGCAAGGGCGTTCAACACAACATAAATAAACAATCCTAAAAAGAAAAAGAAAGTTCCGAATTCCATCCAGCTTAAACCGTCCCAGTGATGTCCAACGGTCCCAGGCATTACGATCATGATCACGTCGAGGTAGTGACCAATAAAAATAACTGTTCCCACAAACATCAGGAAAAAGAAATTACGTTTGCTGTCGCGGCTCATTAACATGATCATTGGGAACGCGAAGTTCACAAAGAACACCGTCCACATAAGTGCTTTATAACTTTCCCACCGGGTTTGGTAATAAACAACCTCTTCAGGAATATCGGCGTACCAGATGAGCATGAATTGCGAGAAGTATAAGTAAGTCCAAAGAAAAGAGATGGCGAACATCCATTTACCCAAATCGTGCATAGTGCTTTCCTGGACAAATTCCATGTAACCGTTTTTCCTTAACCAAACCACAAAAATGGTAATGGCGATAATGGCGCTTACCCACATGCCTGAGAAGATATACCAGCCATAAAGGGTAGAGAACCAGTGTGTATCAATGCTCATCAACCAATCCCACGAAGCTGTTGAAGAAGTAACAGCGAACAGTACCATGAACCAGGCACTTAATTTTACATTTTTCCAGTGAAAGCTGTTGTTAATGTCCACATCCAGCTTATCTGCTTCCAGTGAATTTCTGCGAAGCTTCATGGTAAACCATAACCAGCCAAACATGTATAAAATAGTTCTTACCCACCAAAACACACCAAAGTAACCGATCTTGCCAGCGATAATGGAATCATAATTTTCGTGGCCCGGCGTCGCTATGCCTTCTGTCATCCAGTGGTAAATGTGGTGCACATGTAATTCTCCAAGAATAAACAACAACAACATAAAGCTGATGCCCCATGGCAGATACATAGTTACTGCTTCGATCACACGTTTAACAGTGGTTGACCAGCCGGCCTCAGCGGCGTATTGCAGACCAAGGAAAAATGCCGCGGCCAGCGCCAGCGCCATGAAAAAGAACGAACCGGCGAAGACGTTACTCCACGCGCGTGTCTGGTGATACTCAGGATCACCATCAACATGATCGGTCAAAAACATCACAATGATCGATACTAAACCCACTGCCATCAACAGAAATGAAAACATTCTTGCTTTCGACGGTACTGTAAAATTTAATTTTTCGGTATTCATAGTCTCTCTTAAATCTTTTAATATTTATTAATGTGCCGTAACTGTAGATGCCGCGACAGTCTTGGTACTGTCGGTCGCCGCTTCCTTAGGCCCTTGTAATTTTTGAACAAAATAAACCAGCTTCCAGCGTTCTTCCTGGGTCAACTGGCTGTTGTGCGCACCCATTAAATTTTTTCCGTAAGTAATAGAATGAAAGATCTTTCCCTCAGACAGATTTTTTAAAGCACCGCTGTACGCAGGAGGAGCTCCCGGCAATTTGGCCGCCACCTTGCCATCACCAGCGCCGGTAGCGCCATGACAGTGTACACAGAATTTACCATACAACACTTCACCTTCTTTTTCAAATTTTTCCCTGTCGGCAGAAGCCAGTGGATTACGCAGGTAAGTACCGGCTTGTTCGTAACCTTCAGGCGTGTTTGCATAAGCATATGGAATGTAACCGCGCGCGATGCTTCCTTTTACAGGCGACATGCGTGAGCTGGTAGCCACAACGGTATCGCCGGAGATGAACTGAGTGCCGTAAACCTCAACCGAAGGTGAGCGGTACATGTCAGGCATAAATTCCACGCCAGGGCTGTTCGCATCTCTTTTACCGCATGAGGAAAATCCTGCCATGAGTAAACCGGCGAAAGCACATGAACAAGCAAATTTTATTTTATTATAATGTTGTTTCATCTTAAAATTACTAGTGTGTTTCTTCTAATACGTATTTTGGTTCAACAGCGTAAGAACCCTTGTTGTTAACTTCTTCGGCTTTACATTCCCTGAGAATGGCTTCAGCTTTAATTTTTTGTTCGTCGTTCAATTCAAGATAGATCAAAAACTTATCGTCGGTGGTGCGTGGGTCAGGATTCTTGGCCTTAGCGCCCGGGATGAGCCAGCAACGTAAAAAATACGTGAGTGCCAGGCCGTGTGCCGCGCAAAATACAGTTGACTCAAATGTGATAGGAATAAAGGCGGGAATATTAAAATAATATTTCCAGTTCGGTTTACCGCCAATATCATTAGGCCAGTCAGACACCATCATGTACCACATCATTAATGTAGCCAGACCCAATCCTGTAAGACCGTAAATAAAAGCGCAGATCGCGATACGGGTACGTGGCACGCCAATGATGCCGTCGATACCGTGCAAAGGCATTGGTGAAAATACATCCTTGATGCGGATGCCTGACGCTCTTAGTTTTTTACACGCTTCCATGAGTGGCACTTCGTCGCCAAAAACCCCGTGAATGATATGTTTATTAGTTGCCATAGATTTAATTCTTATATCTGATTAGTGATGTCCGTTTGCTGCTGATTCTTTTTTCTGTGCCTCGCCTGATGATTTCAGAATGGTTTTTAACTCAGCCTGTGCAATCACCGGGAAATACCTTGAGAATAAAAGGAAGAAAGTTCCAAACATACCGATGGTGCCTACAAAAATACCTACGTCAATAAACGATGGGGTATAAGTGGCCCACGAAGAAGGTACATAAGTACGGCATAGCGTGGTAACGATAATTACAAAACGCTCAAACCACATACCGATGTTTACTACTATGGAAAGCACGAAGGTGGCAACAATAGAAGTACGGATCTTTTTGAACCAGAACAATTGCGGCGACACCACGTTACAGCCCATCATGATCCAGTATGACCAGGCCAGAGGACCGGTTGCCCTGTTTAAGAAAGCGTATTGCTCCCACTCTACACCTGAGTACCAGGCAACGAATAATTCGGTAAGGTAAGCCACACCCACAATAGAACCCGTTACAATGATAACGATGTTCATGTACTCTATGTGTTTGATAGTAATATAATGCTCGAGTTTGTAGATCTTTCTTACAACCAGCATCAGCGTTAACACCATCGCGAAACCTGAAAACACGGCACCGGCAACGAAGTAAGGCGGGAAGATAGTGGTGTGCCATCCCGGTACAACCGACGTGGCAAAGTCAAAGGATACTATGGAGTGAACCGAGAATACGAGTGGGGTTGATAAACCCGCCAGTACCAGCGAAACTTCTTCAAAACGGCTCCAGTGACGGGCGCTTCCACCCCAGCCAAATGACAATAAACCGTACATTTTTTTCTGCCATGGTTTGATCACACGGTCGCGGATCATACCAAAATCAGGAATTAAACCAATGTACCAGAATACAAGGGATACGGTAAAATAAGTAGATACCGCGAACACGTCCCATAATAAAGGAGAGTTAAAGTTTGGCCACAAAGAACCAAATTGGTTAGGCAAAGGAAATAACATGTAATCCAGCCATGGACGACCGGTGTGCAATAACACGAAAATGGCAGCGCACATTACCGCGAAAATGGTCATGGCTTCTGCCGAACGGTTAATACCCATGCGCCATTTCTGGCGGAATAATAACAATACAGCCGAGATCAGGGTGCCGGCGTGACCGATACCGATCCACCAAACGAAATTGGTAATGTCCCAGGCCCAGTCAACGCTGTTGCTGCTACCCCATGATCCAATCCCAACGCCTATGGTGTAGGCCAGTGAACAGATGCCCCAAAGAAAACACAAAGCTGAAATGGTGGTAAGCGTGTACCAGCCTCTTGCCGCCTTGCTCTCTATCGGCGCAATAATATCATCCGTAATCTGGCGATAAGTCTTGTCGCCAATTATTAATGGTAACCTTATTTCTGATTCTGCGTGCATAGTATCTTTTTAATTTTATTTTTTTACTGTGAAGCGTTCTGATGGTAATCAGTTCTGCTTCATTGCTTATTTAATATTATGAATGTTTTTCATGGTTCTCAGCGCCTTCTGCTTTCGCAGCTTTCTCATGATGCGCGTGCATCTCCTCTTCCTGGTTCCTCACTTTTACGAGGTAAGACAGGGTTGGTTTTACACCCACATCTTCGAGAAGGAAAAAGTTCTTGTCATCTTTCCTGATCTCAGCCACCTGCGATGCGTGATCGTTAAGGTCACCAAAAATAATACTGTTGGTTGGACAGGCACTCTGGCAGGCGGTTTTAATTTCACCGTCGATCAGCGCGCGTCCTGCTTTTTTCGCTGAAAGTTTACCAGCCTGGATGGTTTGAACGCACATGGTACATTTTTCCATTACACCACGGCTACGTACAACCACATCCGGATTCAGCACCATACGGCCAAGGTCCTGCTGTGCCGGGTTAATATCGGCGAATAATTCATTGCCATTGTAGTTGAACCAGTTAAAACGACGCACTTTAAACGGACAGTTGTTAGCGCAATAACGGGTACCGATACAACGGTTATAAGTCATCATGTTAAGACCCTCTGTGCTGTGACTGGTTGCCAATACCGGGCAAACCGTTTCGCAAGGGGCGTGGTTACAGTGCTGACAAAGCATAGGCTGGAAGGTCACCTTAGGATTATGCGAAGGTGTTTCCATGTCGAGGTACATCTGGCGTGTTTCCATCAGTCCACTCGCTTGCGCGGTTTCTTTGGTAACATCAGCCGTGTAATAACGGTCAATTCTTAACCAGGCCATGTCTCTCGAACGCGACACTTCCAGTTTACCCACTACGGCAACGTTGTTTTCAACCTGGCAGGCAATCACACAAGCCGCACAACCAATACAGGTTGTAAGGTCAATGGTCATTCCCCACTTATGGTTCATGCGTGGAAATTCATCCCAAAGATCTACCTGGCTTACCGGTTTCTTGCCATCATGCGTTGGTAAGAACAAGGCCGGGTTCCATACATCTTTTGGTTTCTCTTTGTATTCGTTTAAAGATACTTCGCGAAGCAGGAATTCTTCGCGGCCCATGATGGTATGTTGAATTTGTGTTGAACAGAAGGTGTGTTCATCCGCGCTTTTTGCAACTGAAGCACTGTATACTACATTCTGAAAAGTATCGTCGATAATGGAAACAAAAGGAAAGGCGTTAACACCAACCCCGTTCGCCACTTTAAGGGTTTCGGCGGTACGGCCGTAACCCAATGCAAGTCCAATGGTTCCGGGTGTTTGTCCCGGTTGAGGGAAAACCGGTACTTTTACCGTCATGCCGTTAACCGTTAGGTCTACAACAGACCCTTCGATGTCCTGGCGGAGCATTTCACTCAGGCCCATCGCTTTTACATCGGCGGGTGCCATGGTAATATAATTGTCCCAGGTTACTTTTGAAATTGGATCAGGTAATTCCTGCAACCATGGATTGTTACTCTGGTTACCATTACCCAAACCTATTTTTTCATAAATGGCCAGCTCAAACTGCCCGCCCGCTTTCGCGTTGGCAGCCATGGTTGCCGCTTTATTGTAATCTGCTTCCGGATAAGAATTTGTTGATTCAACGGTAGTGACTTTTGTATCCTTTATTGAAACCGGGATTGGGGTTGTTACCACTGTATCAGCGGGTCCTTCCATGGTCATAGACGCTACACCTGCCATTACCGGCTTGCCTGTAGAGTCGATAGCCATTGGCGCTACCGGGGCTTCTTTATACACCGATACTTTTAAGATACCGTCATGTAAAGTATGCGCCCAGAAAGTATTAAAATCAGAATACCTGCCTTGTTGTGAGAACATGTGATTGTTCCAGTAGGCCTGGAGGTAAGTGAGATAATCGGTTTTGATGCCCGACCATTTCAACAGTGAATCCTGCGCCTGGCGGGTTCCTTCGTGACGCGGTTGCGCGAAAATAGGATTGATGGTTGGTTGCTGAAGACTGTAAAATCCGCGTTTTGGATTCGCGTCTCCCCACGACTCAAGAAAATTGTGATCAGGACAAACAACATCCGCCAGTTTGGATGTTTCATCCAGCACCTGTGAAAAGGACACTTTAGTGCTAGCCTTTTTGTAAGCCGATTCAAATTTTAATGAAGCAGGCGCGGTGTAAACCGGGTTACAGTTGTAAGTAATTAAAGTACCTACTTTCCCTGCGTTCAGATCTGCAACGAGATCAGTGAATTCTTTATCGGTTCCTTGTTTTAAAAGGTAATAATTGTCAACGTCAACTGTTTTGCCATAGTTATCGAGCATTTTGTTGATACCGTTCACCAGGGTTTGAATGCCTTCATCGTTAGAACCGGCAACCACCAACGACTGACCTTTGTGTGCCAGTAATTCTTTTGCAATTTTTGAAATCGCTTTGGCAGCGGCTGCATTTCCTATTTGTGAACCGCCCGAAACTTTTGAGTTACCTGTAGATGAAGCAATTTCATTGAACAGGGCCACGGCTACTTTTCCGAATTCGGATGGTTTTACCATGTAACGCTCATCGGCATTGGCGCCAGAAAGTGAAAGGTTGGCTTCAAAGTGGTAGTGTTTGCTCATTACCGGGTTTTCGCGGGTAACAGCGCGGGTGTGTCCGTACTGGCCTGCAAATTCAACCGGGTTTAACCAGTTGCCCATAAAATCGCAGGCAATGCCTACAATGGTTTTTGCTTTACTGAAATCGTATGAAGAAATAACCGACTTGCCGAATACATTTTTATTGGCTTTGGCCAGGGCGCTGTATGAAATGGCGTCGTAGGTTACAACTTTTGTGTCGGGGTGTTTTGAAGTAAATTCAGCGATCACGGCCCTGGTTGAAGGACTGATGATGGTAGAAGTAAGGATCACTGTGTTGCCTTTTTTAAGGCCGTTCATCACGGCTGCATCGGCGTTGGCCCAGGTGGCTACTGCGCCTTTGATCAAAGGAGTTTTTAAACGCGCGCTGTCGTATAAACTTAATACCGAAGACTGGATCCTGGCGCTCAATCCGGTTTTATTTATTTTTGAAAGGTCGTTGCCGTTGATCCTGATAGGCCTTCCTTCACGGGTTTTAACGATAATTGAACCGTAATCGTGACCGTCGTAAAATGTGGAAGCATAAAAATTGGCGTTACCGGGAGTGATCTCTTCAGGTTTTACAACATAAGGAATTGCCCTGTTAACAGGTGTTTCACAAGCCGCTAAAGCAACCGCCGCGGTCGAAAAACCCATCACTTTCAAAAAGTCCCTGCGACTGCTTCCATCGGTTTCACCTTCGCTGGCTGAAAGCATTCCTTCCATTGGCAACGGTTCGGCAAACTCGTTATTTTTATTTTGTAAAAACTCCGGACTTTCTGTGAGTTCAGGTAATCCTTTCCAGTATTTCTTTGACATAGTCATTGGG
>JAZKFC010000007.1:162281-261029 GCA_040386615.1 Bacteroidota bacterium | reverse complement strand
ATTCCGGCAGATAGCGGTACAAGGCATCATAAAATTTTATCATGTCTGTAAACAGGAATTCGAAAAGTTTTGAAGCGTTACTATTAACCGGCTATCACTTCCTTTAACACATCAAGACTTTTGATGTGGTTAAAGCCGGGCACATGTAAGGTATAATAGGCCAGAAGGCTATTTAAGATACTTTGCCTCTGCGCGTTCGACAATTTTTCGTGCAGGCTGTTCACTTGCAGGAATTGTGAAAACAACAAAGAATCTTCCTGGCTCAACCCTAGTGGGATAGCAAGTGCAAATGAAGAGAACCGGCCTTCGCGGCAATCAAAATATTTAGAGCCCTGGCTGTAATTATTCTGGGGTTCAAAGCCAAGGTATTTGGTTAATTCGGTCAAAAAATACAAATGCAGGTTCTCAAATCCTTTTTCAGTATCATTTAAAAATTGAAAGCAGGCCTCAATAAATTCAAACAGGTGTTTGTTACCGGTTTGTTCCCTTAAGGTTTTTATCAATACTTCATTTAAAAACTGGGCGATGCTTAATTTTGACAGTGATTCAGAAATATGCGCGTGCACGCAATAACAACTGGCCTCTGTTAACTGGTGAATTTCTTTGTTCTGCTTCAGCAACAACTCAACATCCATTAAATTTAATGGCATAACGCTGCTGGGTTTGATTTTGGAAGAGGCCGACTTGCCCACAGCGGCGGCAGCGGTAATTAATCCATTCTGACAGGTAAAAAGTTTTAAAATATACTTTTTATCGCCGTACCTGGTTGATTGAAGTACGATGGCCTTATCTGAAACCCTCATTAATTAATGACAAGAATTTTTGTTACCGCTTTCTGCTCGGCTGTAGTTGTAGAAGCGTAGACAAGGTAAACACCCGAAGTAACCCGGTTACCGGAGAAGGTTGTCACGTTCCATTCGATCTGGCCGCCATTTGATTTTGTCTCCCACACGATATTGCCACTTTCGTCGGTGATCTTCACTATTGAATTGTCAACCAAACCGCGCACCAACACCGTGCCCGAATAATTGGGCCTCACCGGATTGGGATAAGCGAAAATCCCGTTATAGTTTTCGTCTCCCGCCACTATAAGACTTCTGAACGATTGCAGGCCCAGCTCTGTTCCAAAAAAAACATCACCGGTTTTTTCGTAATAATTAATATCGATAACCGCGTTTGAATAAAGCGGACTATTTTCTTTTGTGAAATGGTACAATTGCGTAAGGCCGTCGGAGCTGAAACAATATACGCCACCGGTTTGGGTGCCGATCCATTTATTGTTGGCCCCGTCTACAACGATGGATGTAACCACTTCTTTACTTAGCAGGAGCTCAACGTTTCCATCCTGCACGATCTTTATGGGTTGCGCATCAAAACCACTGCTGTTGAAAATGTTGGTTGGATTGTAAAAAACAACAATCCCCGCCGCGGTTCCAACCCAGATCTTTCCATCTTTATCTTCGGCGATAGAAAAAACCGAATTCGATTGAAGGTTGCCATTGTTAACGTCTTTGGTGAGCACTTTATAATTGTTATTAAGGATGGGCGTGCTGAAGTTATTGTGTTTAAAAACCGTAATGCCGCCTTCGCGTTCGTGGATGGCCCACACATAATTGTTTTTATCCACCATTATTTTTCGCGTAAACTTACCTGGTCCCATGTCAAAACTTTGAAAAACGCCATTTCTTCTCCGCACGTTAATAAAAGTGTTGACATCACTAACGGCGAACCATAGGTTTCCATCTTCGTCCATGTCCATGCCGGTTGGACGCAGGTCACCCGGCCCAACTGCTTTCATGGGCGTGTTGGTTGAATTGTGTACCGCTATCAGTTTGTTGTTTTTGTATTCAAGAAGCCCTGTACTCCAGGAACTCGCCCAGATTTTTGTACTGTCTTTCCTGTCGAAATAAACATAGGTGATGTCAGGAATTCTATCGTTGTAAAGGTCGTTTTGTTTGATGTAGGTCCATTCATCGTTTTTATAAACATTAATTCCCTGGTCAGAATAAATTCTTCCCCCGCCAACATCGGGATGAGAAGGTGAAACCGCTATCTTGCCGTTATGTACGTCGATATTATTTACCAGCGCCTGGTTGATGCCGTTTCTCGACACCTTGTCCTGCGAATAAAAAGGATGGTACGCGTAGGTATGGTAAAGGCCATAGTTCATATCGGCGCACCAATAGTCAAGGTTGCTCAGGTGGTCTTTTCCGAAATAAGCGTCCACAATTTTGAAATCGAGGTTGCCATTGTAGCTGGTGATAAAGTTAGAAGGTGAGCCGGTGTTGACATTCATTACCAAAAGACCAAAATCATTGATCACAGAAAATAAAGGTCCATTGGTCATCCCCATTTTATAAATAGTGCTTCCGGCAGATATGGCCTGATACCTGGACCAGGTATTGTTATTTAAAATATACACTGTGTCCTGGAGCTGGATAGCAGGATTGGCTTTGTTAGGCGACCAGGCCGCAAGAACTTTCCCGTCAACCTGAACAGCACCACTGTATGCGCCTGCAGGCAAGGCCGATACCAGCTGCCAGTTATTAAAATTATTGAGGGCCTTTGTTTTGTGATTGGATTTGTATAAGCCTAGTGGTGTGGCAGCAAAAATAAGGGAGTCGTTAAGGGCCACCTGGTACACTTCGAGGTTTGATCCACCCGGACCGATGATAAAGGTTTCCTTGGCTTCCTGTTTTTCGGTATCAAACATCACTATACCAAATCCGCAGGCCAGGTAGGCATATTGTTTAAAGAAGGTTACCTCGTTGATGATTTTTTTACCGGTAAAAATTTTCAGTTTAAAATCAGGGTAATTGGAGATGTTGCCGTTGATATCGATCACATCGATATTACAATTGTCGAATATCACCAGCAGTTTGTTGTTGTAGGCGTTTGCCCTCACCAGCTTCACCCCCACATCGTGCAGGCCGTTGATTTTTGTAACGGCTTCGGGGCTCAGTTCAGCCTCATCAAACCTCACCACGCCAACGCCGTTTGAGGCATATATTTTTGAACCCAGTTTGCTAACGCTGTTGCACCGGTTAAGGCTCACATGGTCCTGCCACACCCTGGGGCCTATTTGAGAAAAAAAACAAAGTGGTGTTGCGAAGAGAAAAAATAACAGGACCCTGGCCATCAATACGAATTTACATTTGCTTTATTAACGTTAAAATTACGACAATATTATATTATTCTGATAAAATATGGTGCTATATTTGTGCTCTTCAAGGCTCCGTAGTTCAACTGGATAGAATGGCAGATTCCGGTTCTGTTGGTTGGAGGTTCGAATCCTCTCGGGGTCACCATAAAGCAGAAACGCCCTTTCGGTCAATTCGTGAGGGCGTTTCGCTTTATGGTGACCCATGAAGTGAACGACGAAGGAGTTCTACTTCATGGGGTAAAATATTACTAGAAAAAGCCTTTCCGATATATTTGGGGAGGCTTTTTCACTTCAGTGTGACCCATGAAGTGAACGACGAAGGAGTTCTACTTCATGGGGTAAATGTTGCTAAAAAAGCCTTTCCGTATAATTGGGAGTGCTATTACGCTTCATGGTGAGCGATCGAGATAATGATCGGAGAGCGATACTTCAGGTGTTGAATATATTGCATAAAAAGCCCAAAAGGGGTGATTTTCAGCTCTTTTTGAGGATGGGGTTTGTTATTTGGATTTCAATGCTATTTTTGCATACCAAATTAATCAACCTATGAAAAAAATTATACTCGCATTAACGGTGGTTCTTACAGTTTTTTCCGTTAAAATAAAGGCCGATGAGGGCATGTGGCTCGTGCAAATGATTGGAGATAAGACCTATGCCGATATGGTGAAAAGGGGCCTTAAACTCAGCAAGGAACAACTTTACAGCATCAATAAAAACAGCATCAAAGACGCTATTGTTTTATTTGGCGGCGGCTGTACTGCCGAAATCGTAAGCAAAGAAGGTCTTTTGTTTACCAATCACCACTGCGGTTATGATAACATCGCCTCTTCAAGCTCTGTACAACATAATTATTTAAAAGAGGGCTTCTGGGCCAAATCAAAGCAGGAAGAAATTGCCTGTCCAGGATTAAGTGTTCAGTTCCTCATAAAAGTGGAGGATGTTACTGAAGCCGTTGCCACGAAACTCAAAGACATTAAACCGAATGAAATTACTTCAAAGCTTCCGGCGATACTCACCGAAATGTCAACCAAGGCCTCAGAAGGCACTGGCTTTGAAGTACGCGTAAGCAGTTTTTTTAAAGGCAACCAGTTTTTACAATTTACTTACCAGCGTTTCAAAGACGTGCGTTTGGTTGGCGCCCCGCCTGAAAATATAGGCAAGTTCGGCGGCGATACCGACAATTGGGAGTGGCCGCGTCACACCGGCGATTTCTCTATTTTCCGTGTTTACATGGCACCTGATGGAAAACCTGCTGAATACAAAGCCGAGAACGTTCCTTACAAACCAAAACACTTTCTGCCAGTTTCGATCAAAGGTATTAGCGACGGCGATTACGCAATGATCTTTGGTTACCCGGGCGGCACCAACCGCTACGAAACTTCTTATGGCGTAAAATTAAAAATAGACATTGAAAATCCTTATACAGTAAGCCTGCGCGACGCAAGGTTAAAAAGCATGAAGGCCGAAATGGTAAAAGACCCGGCCACAAAAATTCAACTGGCCAGTTCGTACGCGGGCATTGCGAATTACTGGAAATTTTTCGACGGTGAATCTAAACAACTCATCAAATACAACGTTGTTGCCCAAAAAGAAAAAGACGAAGCCGCTTTCGTGGCCTGGGCTAAAGGAAAAGCTGAATACGACAATATTTTCCAGGATATTAAAACCGTTTACGATACCTGGACACCTTATGCCAAACACAGGATCTACATCAACGAAGGCATATTAGGCTCCCCTTTAATGAATTTTGCGGCAAGCTTAAAAGCTCTGGACGCGGCCATCACAAGCACTAACTCTGCCGACCTTCCTAAAGCGATCACCGCTGCAAAAACTAATTATACCCGTTTTATTAAAGGTGAAAACACCGCCTCCGATAAAAATATTCTAGCGCAGGTCACACAATTTTTTCATAACGACATCACCGAAAGTCAGCAACCCGCGGCGTTTTACAACACTTTAAAAACTGCTTATGGCGACCTTGGCAAAGATGAAACCTACCAGAAATTTTCTAAAGACGTTTTTGAAAACACTTTTCTTTTGAACGAGGCCAAATGGGAAGCGTTTATCGCCAAGCCTGATACAGCGCAACTTCACAAAGACCCTGCTTTTAAAACAGCCACAAGTTTTGTGAATAATTTCAACAGTAACTATGGCAAATATTTCTCTGACTTTATTGCCAACAATTACGCGTTAAACAAAAAATACCTGAAAGGTGTCCTGGAAATGAAAAAAGGTATGGCGCTGTATCCTGACGCTAACCAAACCATGAGGGTATCGTTTGGAAATGTAAAATCCTACGTGCCGCGCGACGCTGTAAAATACAGCGAGATCTGTACTTTGAAAGGGATTATGGAAAAATACAAACCGGGCGATTACGAGTTTGACCTGCCGGCAAAACTGATTGAACTCATCAACAACAAAGACTACGGGCAGTATCTAGATAAAAAAACCAACGATGTCGTGGTGTCATTTATTACTACCAACGACATTACTGGCGGAAACTCCGGTTCACCGGTTTTAAACAGCAAAGGTGAATTAATTGGCCTGGCATTTGACGGAAATTATGAAGCCCTGAGTCACAAAATAGCTTTTGACAATGCCCTTAACAGAACCATTTGTGTCGACATCCGCTATGTATTATTTATTATCGACAAACTGGGTGGTGCTAAAAACCTGATTGACGAACTGGTGCTTACAAAAATTTAAAGGCACATAACAAAAAAGCCGTTCCCAATAGTTACCGGAACGGCTTTTTTATGTCTTAAGAAATCTCTACTTGTTTTTTTGTGCAGATGGGTCCTTGTGGGCCTTTTTCTCAGGGATAATATATCCAATCCTGAATCCTGCTGTACCTGACAAACCAAAGTTTGGAATACGCTGAAAACCGTGATAGTTTGAAATGCTGGTGTTTTCGTTGTAATAGTAACCATTGTTGCCCCTTACAAACTCATCATTGGTATAATCGATCGTACGGCCTGTAAAACCTACCCCGAAATAGTACTCTATAGTAAGGACGTTTCCGAGGATAAATTGCCGCCCAAAGTTAACAAAACCGCCATAAGCAAAGGTGTTAATGTCTGTGCTCACAGTTCTGTGCTGCACGGGTGTAGGGTAATTTCCTCCAGAATATTCTATTCTCTCAACATTCTGAAAATTCAAATAACTCAGGCCGATATCAAGTTTTATATACCTTCCTTTAAGTGGGTGAGCATAACGCAGGCCTTTTACCGAAAAATCCTGTCCTAAAAAGAATTTGACGCCGGGTTTTACATAAGCTCCTGAGTAATTGGTTCTGCCACTGTTGTATATG
This sequence comes from Bacteroidota bacterium, assembly GCA_040386615.1. GTDB lineage: Bacteria > Bacteroidota > Bacteroidia > B-17B0 > Aurantibacillaceae > Aurantibacillus. Next base: position 254,556 of record JAZKFC010000007.1, on the reverse strand, counting down.
CGGTTTGAAGACGTGCTGCTATTGAGGCCGGTATTTACGTAACCGGCTTCTATGTCGAGGTTGGTGCCGACTTTAAGCACCTGCTCATACGCAAAAGAAAGCTGGTTGTTGACCACGCTGAAAGGATGGACCTTGATCACCGTTCTGTTCTTAATGATTTCACCGTGTTCATTTTCAAGTGAAAGTTCATCCGGCAGCAGCAATTCGGTAAAACCGTTGGAAAGGGTGTATTTTGTAACCGTTGTTTTGTTGATGACGTACATAGGTCCGTCTATACTCGCCGCCAGCTTGTATTTGATATCGAACTCGTTAATTTCAATGATCTTGCAGGATATTTTATCCTGCTTTTTTGTATAAAGGGTATCAGTTTGTGAGTAACCCGAAACAAAAAAACACAGTAACAACAGAGGTAGGATTAGCTTTTTCATGGGATATCTTTTATATAAAATTATAAAAAAAACCCATCCGTCCAACGAAATAACTGTTAATTGGCTATTTAGTACAAAAACGGCAACAGTTCGGCGTTTGGTTTTTCATCACCAATACGCACATTTTTCCGGTAAAAAATTCTCAGCTCCTCGTTAAAATTGCTGATCGACACCGACATTCTTTCATAGGTCAGGTACCGGGGAATATGTACCGACAGGCGCTTGCCCTCGTAATTAAAACTCGCGGTCCGTTTATCATCTTTATCGGCCGGGCTGTTGCTGGCAGCTTTAAGTTTGCCAATGCCGCCTACATTAAAAGGAATAACAAGACCATTAATTTTTATAAGGGACACATATACAGTTCCTCCTTTAAAGTCGGGTCTGTCGGCTGCCACATAAGGGAAGGGTCTTTTAAGCTGGTGGCCATACTTATTTTTTACAACTACCGCCATTTCCTTAACCCCGTAGCCTTCCTCCTTTACCAGCCGCGCAGAATCTTCCTTAACAAAACCTATTGTCGAGTTGTAAGCCTGGTCTCTTTCGGCCAGCAGGTAAAAACTTTCGTTCATCACAATAGCCGGATCAACCTGCAAATTGGTGTCAAGAAAAATGTTTTTTCTCACGCCGTTCATCAGGCTGTCGCTGCTTCCGCTATAAATAAAATACACCTTGCTGAAATTATAATTGTACGTGTAAGCCTTTATCGTGTTTAAATTGATGCCGGCGGTTTCAATCTGTTTTTCCCTGGCAAGAATGGTGTCGCCTTCTTTAAGAAGCTGGTTGATCAAAAGATTGTTCGTTCTCAGTCTTACAACCAGTGCCCCTTCCTTTAACTGGTTTATTTGCCAGGCACCTATGGCTGCCCTTCGTTTATTAAACCTTTCAAACTGCTTTTTGTCTTTGTAATCTCTTTCGTTCGGACGGCCCTCTTCCTGTGCGCTTACAAAAAAAGCCGTTAAAACAAGTCCTATCACTAAGCAGGCCGCCTTATTTGATCTCAGCACCATTTTGCATTTCTTTTTTAACCGGTGCAACAAAACACAATTCACCATCGGGATCTTCGGCCATTAAGATCATGCCTTCACTTTCTATGCCTTTTATTTTACGGGGTGCCAGGTTGGCCAACAAACAAACCTGTTGGCCGATGATGTCTTCGGGTTTATAATATTTAGCAATACCGCTTACCACAGTTCTTTTGTCGAGGCCTGTATCAAGGGTCAGCTTCAACAACTTGTCTGTTTTGGGAACCGCTTCGGCCGAAAGAATGGTTGCGGTTCGTATATCCATTTTAGAAAAATCGTCAAAAGAAGTTTCTGCTTTGAACTCTTTTTTATCATTCATGACCTGCTCCGATTTACTTTTTTCAAGTTTTTCAAGTTGAATTTTGATCTCATCGTCTTCTATCTTTGAAAACAATAACTCGTCTTTATTGATCATATGCCCTGCCGGCATATTAGAGGTGTGCTTTGCTGCCGGCCATTTAAGAGACTGAAGGTTGAGCAACCCGAATAATTTTTTTGAAGTAAACGGAATAAAGGGTTCGGCCAGGATAGCCAGGTTACAGGAGATCTGCAAGGCAATGTTCATAATGGTTTTAACGCGCTCCTCGTTGGTTTTGATCAGCTTCCAGGGTTCTGTTTCGGCAAGGTATTTATTCCCGATGCGGGCCACATTCATCCATTCGCTGATCGCTTCCCTGAATTTAAACTGTTCTATCGCACGTGAAATTTTTTCAGGCGCGTTTCCCAGTTCTTCCAACACTAAAATATCTTCTTTGGTATAAGTACTTGCGGCGGGTACTTTGCCCTCGTAAAATTTATGAGTCAACACAAGGCTCCTGTTAATGAAGTTGCCGAAGATGGCCACTAACTCACTGTTGTTCTTGGTTTGAAAATCCTTCCAGGTAAAGTCGTTATCTTTTGTTTCGGGTGCGTTGGCGCAGAGAGTGTAGCGCAGTACATCCTGTTTGTTTTCAAATTCGAGCAGGTACTCATGCAGCCAAACGGCCCAGTTTCGGGAAGTGGAAATCTTTTGTCCTTCAAGATTTAAAAATTCGTTCGCCGGCACATTGTCAGCCAGCACAAATTCTCCATGTTCCATCAGCATGGCCGGAAAAATAATACAGTGAAAAACTATATTGTCTTTTCCAATAAAATGAATAAGTCTTGAGTCGTCTTTTTTCCAATATTGTTCCCATGTATCGGGCAACAACTCTTTGGTGGCTGATATGTAACCGATAGGCGCGTCGAACCACACATACAAAACTTTTCCGTCGGCGCCCTGTACCGGAACCGGTACACCCCAATCCAGGTCGCGTGTCATGGCGCGTGGCTGGAGGCCATCACCACTGTCGAGCCAGCTTTTGCATTGCCCAAACACATTTGGTTTCCAGTCGGTGTGCTGATCGAGGTAGTTTTTAATTTTGGGTTGCAGCTTGTCGAGGGGCAGGAACCAGTTTTTAGTTTGTTTCAAAACCGGCTTATTGCCCGACAACGTTGATTTCGGATCTTTAAGGTCGGTTGCGTTTAAGGTAGACCCGCATTTTTCACACTGGTCGCCATAGGCACCCGGATTGGCGCACACAGGGCAGGTACCGGTAATGTAGCGGTCGGCGAGGAACTGCCCGGCAGTTTCATCGAAGTACTGTTCAGTGACCTGTTCGGTAAAACTGTGTTTGTCGTAAAGCACCTTAAAGAAATCTGAAGCTGTCTGGTGATGGACTTTAGAAGTAGTTCTTGAGTAAACGTCAAATGAAATTCCAAACGACTTAAACGCGTCGCCCATGATCTTATGGTATTTGTCAACAACCGCCTGCGGTGTGACGCCTTCTTTCCTGGCTTTAATGGTAATAGGCACGCCGTGTTCGTCGCTGCCACAGATAAACTTAACATCGTGGCCGTTGCTCCTTAGGTACCTTACATAGATATCGGCCGGCAGGTAACATCCCGCCAGGTGGCCGATGTGCACCGGTCCGTTGGCGTATGGCAAAGCCGCGGTAACTAAGGTTCTTTTAAATTTAGGGTTCATTGATTGCATTTTTACTTGGAGGCATAGATACTATAAAAGAAAAATGCCCTGGATTTTGTTACAAAGTAATAATTATTACCTTTATACAAAGGTAAATATATCTTAAAACTTAACCTACATGGGCAATAAAAAAGAAATTTGGAAATCTTTTACCGTAGGCGGTAAAAAACCAACAGTTCCTTATGTTATCTCAAACCACGGACGTTTTGGTGTAATGCCTGAAGGTTCAAATAAAGTGGAGGTAAGAACGTTTAAACCTACAGCCGGTACTTACCGTTTTAATACACGGCAAAATGGTAAAAATAAAGCCATCTTTCTTTCGAGAGAAGTCGCGATCGCCTTTCTAAAAAAACCATCGCCTAAACACACGTTTATTGTTCATAAAGACCATGACTATTTAAATAACCATGTCGATAATTTAAAATGGACGCTCCGTGCCGAACACCGTAAACACACGACTTTTAGCCCCAATTCGATTCTCGCCAGGCAGAAAAAAGCCATCGTTAAAAGCACGCATTCCAAAGTGCTGAATGAAAAAACGGTTACCTCACTTAAAAAAATGATCTGGGATCCAAAAAGAAAATTATCGTACCGGCAACTAGCCGAAAAATTCGGTGTTTCTGAAATGCAGATCTATAGAATAAAAACCGGGCAGTTCTGGTATCACGTGAGAGTTGAGAACGAACCGCTTCATAAAAAATACAAACAAAACCTGAGTAATATTTCGTATCACGAAAAAAAATCAGCCAGGGAAAACGCCTCCGCAGTTCCTAAAAGAAAGGCCACGAAAAAAGCATCGTCACGGGCTAAAGCACCCGCAAAAAGAAAAAGATAAATGTCTCTAATTCCACCTTACTTAAAAGTAGGAGATACCGTTGTAATTATTGCCACCGCGAGAAAAATAAGTGATGAGGAACTCAATCCCACCATCGACATTTTAAATTCATGGGGACTTTCGGCCGAATTGGCGCCCAACCTTTTTAAAAGTCACCACCAGTTTTCGGGAAGTGATGAAGAAAGAACCGAAGATTTACAATGGGCGCTTGATCACAAAACCGCTAAAGCAATTTTAATTGCCCGTGGCGGTTATGGCACGCTCAGGATCATCGACAACGTTGATTTTACAGAATTCAAAAAAAACCCTAAGTGGCTGATCGGCTACAGCGATGTTACTGTTTTACACAGTCACCTGCAAAGCATTGGTATAGTAAGTCTTCACGCTACTATGCCGGTTAATTTTTTAAAACACGAAGATGCCACCCTGTCTATCAGGCAATTGTTATTTAACGAACAGATCGACTACACTATTCCTTATCATCCTTTGAACAAACCCGGTAAGGCTGAGGCTGAAGTCATTGGCGGCAACCTGTCTCTTTTATACGCCCTGAGCGGTAGCACCTCTGAAGTTGATTTTACCAATAAGATCCTGTTCATTGAAGACCTCGACGAATTTTTATATCACATCGACCGCATGATGCTGCAATTAAAACGAAGCGGCAAGTTAAAGAACCTTGCCGGTTTGATCGTTGGAGGAATGAGCGAGATGAAAGACAATTCCATCTCATTCGGTAAAAATGCCGAAGAAATAATTCACGACGCTGTTTCGGAATACAGTTACCCTGTTTGTTTTAATTTTCCTGCGGGGCACATTGATGAAAATATGGCTTTTTACCTCGGTAAATCGGGCCACCTCGAAGTCACTAAAGATTCTGTAAAATTTTATTACTTACAGCATGAACTGCAAAACAACTGATCAATTAGAATTGCATTACGAACTGCACGGAAATCCTGCAGCCAACCAAACACTCGTGTTTCTAAATGGTCTTACGCAGTCAACGCTGGCATGGCTATTCGTGACACCTTATTTCAAAAGCGATTACAGGATCATCCTACTTGATTTTATTTTCCAGGGCCAGAGTTCGAAAGAGGCGCCCTGGCGGGATTTTGACAAGCACGCTGCCGATGTAAAGGCTGTTCTTGACAAAGAACATATTTCTAATGCAACCCTGATCGGCATTTCCTACGGAAGCCTCGTGGCTCAGCATTTCGCAGTGCTCTACCCTGCTGCGATAAATAAACTTATTCTGATCTCCACCTTTGCTCACAAGACCCCTTATTATGAAGCCATAGAATTAAGTTGGTGGCGCTCACTTGAAACCGGCGGATACAACCTTATGCTCGACATTATGCTGCCCAGCGTTTTAAGTGAGAGTTACTTTTCAAATCCCCTGATCCCGATCTCGGTGATGAAAGACACACGCAAGGAGGCCAACCAGAATTCAGAAGCCATTTTTAACCTGATGCGTGCTACAAAGGAACGAAAAGATTACAGGCAGGATCTCGAAAAGATCAGCGTTCCAACCCTTATAATACAAGGAGAAAAAGACATGCTGTTACCTGTGCATCTTGCCAGAGAGGTTCAACTGCACATTAAAAATTCGAAGCTGGTGGTAATCCGCAATGCCGGACACACACTCAACCTGGAGTTTATTCCTGAAGTGTGCCGCGAAATAAAACTATTTTTAGAGTAGGTCAAAAAGGCTGTTCACGCCCGGGTAACGGTTTACAGTAAAACCCTCGGCGTAACTTACCCCGATGGCACGTCCCCACAAAGACATTTTGCTGTTGAGCGATTCCAAAAAATCCTTTCCTGATATTGGCGTCACCGGTTCACTGGATCCGGCGTTGTAAAACTGTGAGGAAAATGCCATAATGGATTGATGCTTTTTTTCAAGAAAAGCGCTGATGTCAATAACAAAGTCGGGATGAATGTAATGGTCCTGGACGTAGTGATAGACTGCCTTCGGTCGCCATGCCTGCTGTGTTTTACCGGCTTCCTCAGTTTCAACTTTAGCCAAACCGCTGTAAAAGCAGGCGTCGGCTACCAAACGGGCAGCGCGACCATGATCAGGGTGGCGGTCACTAACAGCATTGCACAGTACTATTTCGGGTCTGTGTTTCCTGATCTGTTGAATGATTTTTTTCTGATGTGCCTCATCGTTTAAAAAAAATCCGTCTTTAAATTGCAATTGGGTTCTGAAAGCAACTTCTAATATTTTTGCTGCCGCCATGGCCTCAGTGGTCCTTAGCGTGGCGTTGCCCCGGGTTCCGAGCTCCCCGAGAGTAAGATCAAGAATACCGACTTTTTTCCCATCAGCAATGTGTTTGGCAATTGTACCGCTGCAGCCCAATTCAACATCGTCGGGATGTACGCCAACCGCCAGGATATCTATTTTCATATTTTATTTAGCGTTGAGTTTTTTTGTAAGATCAGCGATCTTGTCGTTGAGCTTCGGCAGGTTTCTGAACAACACATAGCTTCGTTTGTAATCTCCTATGCTAAATGCCGGGGAACCCTGCACGATATCATTCTCCTTTTCGATGTTGCTGCCGATGCCTGACTGTCCCGCAATTTTTACACCGTCGGCAATTTTCAAATGGCCTGCAATGCCAACCTGCGCGGCGATCATACAGTTTTTTCCAACCTTGGTTGAACCCGCCACACCCGACAAACCTGCTATTACTGTGTTTTCTCCAACCTCGGCGTTATGCGCAATCTGCACCAGGTTATCGAGTTTTACGCCTTTACGCAAAATGGTTGAGCCCAACGTTGCCCTGTCGATAGAGGCATTTGATCCGATTTCGACATTGTCTTCGATCACTACATTGCCAATTTGCGGTACTTTCGCAAAAGCATGCCCTTCGGCATTAGGCGCGAAACCAAAACCATCGCTTCCGATCACCGTATTCGCGTGAACGGTGCAGTTGGCGCCAATAACGCATTCATAATACACCTTTACGCCTGAAAACAAGGTGGTGTTGTCGCCTATTGTACAATTATCTCCTATGTATACGTGCGGATAAAGTTTCACGTTGTTGCCGATCTTCACATTTTGTCCGAGGTAAACAAAAGCCCCAATATAACAGTCATCGCCCACGGCGGCGCTTGGTGAAATAAAATTGGGTTGTTCAACGCCAACTTTATTGCTTTTCATCTGGTTATAAAGTTCGAGCAGTTTGGCGAATGATTCATAGGCATTATCCACCCTTATGAGCGTGCAGGTTTTCTTCACCGGCTTGTCGAGCAACAGTGTATGATTTACAATAACAATGCTGGAGTCGGTGGTGTAAATAAAATTGGTATAGAGCGGATTCGCGAGGAATGATAATGTTCCTGCCTTTCCTTCTTCGATCTTCGAAAGATTTTTTACAACAACATTCCCGTCACCCTCTACAGTGCCGTTTAAAAGTTGTGCGATTTGCTGCGCTGAAAATTCCATATATTTTGAGCTTTAAAAGTAAGTATTTTTTAGTTGGCGCGTTGCCGGTTTTCCCCGGCGTGCATTATGACTTCGACTAATTTATTTTTTTCAGAATCCCAGTTTAACTCCGCCCTTGCACTTGCTGTATTGCTTTTATACCCTGACAACCGGGGGGAGCCAAGCAGTTCGGTTATTTTTTCAGCGATGTGTTTGGGCTCGTAACCGCTTATATAATCTCCCACATTAAATCCGGTAATAACTTTTTCTATTTCGGGTAAGCGACTTGCCAGCACCGGCACACCCGCGTGCAGGTAGTCGAAAATCTTGTTAGGAAGGCTATTGTAATAATTCGGGTTGGTATTTTTGTCGATGCTCACACCAAGGTCAGCATTGTAAGTATAATGCATTAAATCGCTTTTCGAAAGTTTCTCAATCATGATCACTTTACCTTTTAACGCTTCCTCTTCTTTCTTTTCTTTCAGCAGCGACCAGCAATCGCCGCTGCCAATTATCAACAGAATGGCGCCTTCAACATACTTCATCGCTTCAAGCAATTCTTCGGCTCCCCTGTCGATATTAATACCGGCTCCCTGCAACAAAACAATTTTTTTTCCGGCCGGCAAACCCAACTGTGCTTTTGTTTTTGGCACAAAGCTTTTCGGCGCATCCGTTATATTCCTAACAACGTAAAAATGAACTTTGTATTGTCTTGAAAAAATTGCGGCGATGCTTTCATTTACTGTGATACAATGCTTAAGCCTGGGCACTATCGCCGACTCCAGCTTCAGCCATAGTTTTCGTTTTGCAGGGGTTTTCTGCAGTTCAGGCACTTCACAAAATAATTCATGACTGTCGTAGATCAACGGAATATTTTTGAGTTTTGAAACCAGGTAATTCGGGAGCAGTGTGTCGAGATCGTTTGAATACAGAAGATCGGCTCTTTTAAACAGCAGTTTGAAAAACAACCTCAGCATAAAAAAAAAATAAAATGCAGGTCCGCTTTTAAAGAGCATTTGCATACGAATTGTTCGAAATGACCATGCAGGAACCGGTAAGGAACCAGGCAGCAGCCGTCCGATGAGAATTACCTCATACCCGCGCTCAACAAGCGTCTGGCAGGTTCTGTTGACCCTGTTATCGGTTACCAGATCGTTTATGACGCTCACGATCGCTATTTTTTTTGTTGTAAACAAATACTTTGTTGATATTGGCCTAAAGATAGAAATATTAAAGCTAATTTATTGGTTATTTTTGTAGAGGTATGATCAAAATTCAAGAGAACGTAAGCCTTCAACCCTACAATACGTTTGGGATTGACGCTCATTGCAGTTATTTCGCCGAGATCAGTTCAACCGAAGATTTCCTTGCTTTAATCACCTTACCTGTTTATCGATCCAACGCGAAGCTAATCGTTGGAGGGGGTAGCAACCTTTTATTCACCGGCGATTTCGACGGCATCGTCATAAAAAATAACCTTAAAGGCATTACACTTGTTTCAGAAAACGCTGATCACGCAATTGTAAAAGCCGCTGCAGGAGAGAACTGGCACGGACTGGTGCTTTATTGTATTGATAATAATTTATCGGGCCTCGAGAATTTATCCCTGATCCCGGGCTGTGTGGGTGCAAGTCCCATGCAGAACATAGGCGCCTACGGCGTTGAAATAAAAGAAACCTTCATAGAATTGGAAGCCTTTTCGCTTATTACAGGCGAGAAAAAAATATTTAAAACGGAGGACTGTGAATTTGGTTACCGTGAAAGTGTTTTCAAGAAAAAATACAAAGATCAGTTTTTGATCACTTCCGTTAGTTTCCGGCTCAATAAAAAAGCGGCGCTTAACACCACCTACGGAGCTATTGAACAGGAGTTGCAAACCATGCATATCACAGCCCCAACCATCAAAGATGTATCCAACGCGGTGATCCGCATCCGCCAAAGCAAGCTCCCCGACCCGAAGGTGACCGGTAATGCAGGCAGTTTTTTCAAAAATCCAGAGGTGTCTGAAAGCAAATACCTCGAATTAAAACAACGATTTAACGACCTGGTAGCATATCCTCTGGCAAATGGCGGATACAAACTCGCGGCAGGCTGGCTGATCGAACAATGTGGCTTAAAGGGTTTTGAACTGAATGGGGCGGCGGTGCATGCCAAACAGGCGCTGGTGCTCATTAACAAGAATAACGCAACCGGCCGTGCCATTTACGAGCTTTCGGGCTATGTATTGCAGAAAGTTATTGATAAATTTGGTGTCACCCTTGAACGCGAGGTGAATATCATCTGATGACTGTTTTATTTTTATACACCGAACTTGCCGAATATTTTTTAAAATGCTGCGACGAGCTCTCAAAGTCCTGTAACGTGAATATCATCAGGTGGCCTGTAAACAAAGAGGCTCCTTTTGATTTTACCTATTCTGACCACATAAAGATCTACGACAAGAACAAGTACACCTTCACGGAGCTTGAAAAACTGGTTACCACTATCAATCCTGACATTATCATTTGCAGTGGTTGGATCGATAAAGACTACCTGAAAATTACCCGCTCCTTTTTCAAAAAGATCCCAACCGTGCTTACCTGCGATACGCGCTGGAACGGATCGCCGAGACAATATCTGGCATTGATCCTGAGCCGGTTCTTCCTGCTCAACACCTTCTCGCACGCCTGGGTGCCCGGTCAGTCTCAGTACAGGTATGCAAGGAAATTAGGCTTTAAATCGCAAAATATTTCAGAGGGATTTTATTGCTGTGATCTTAAAAAATTTAATGGTGTTTACGATCATAATAAAACCATCAAGGAACATTCTTTCCCCAAGCGCTTTTTGTACGTTGGCCGGTATTATGATTTTAAGGGAATTGAAGATCTGTGGACCGCCTTTATACAATTGCAGTCGGAGGAACCCAACAATTGGGAATTATGGTGTTTAGGCACGGGGAGCATTGCACCTGTTGACCATCCAAAGATCAGGCATTTTGGCTTTGTGCAACCAAAGGATTTGGAACCTATTCTTGAAAAAACAGGTGTTTTTGTTTTACCGAGCAGGTTCGAGCCCTGGGGAGTTGTGGTGCAGGAATACAGCGCGGCCGGATTTCCAATGCTGATCAGTGAAGCTGTGGGTGCCAATGAGGCCTTCCTTGAACAGGGTAAAAATGGCTTTACTTTTGCCGCGAAGGATATAAATACACTAAAAAATCAATTAAAAAAAGTAACAAATTTAAATAGTAAAGAATTACTTTTAATGTCAGAAAAAAGTCATCAAATTGCTCAAAAAATAAGCCCGCAAACGTGGGCCGCTACTGTTTTAAAAATTTACAATGGATTCCGTAAAAAATAAGATCTTGGTGACCGGCGGTGCAGGTAACGTTGGAAGCGCCCTTGTAGAAAAACTGATTGAGGATCCCGAAAATTTTGTTGTGATCGTTGATAATTTATCTACCGGTTTCCTGTCTAAATTACCCTCCACCGATTTTACTAACTGGAAATTCATTAAAGCAGATGTGAACCTGCTCACCGATATTTCTTCGGTAATGCTTTCGCATAATTTTGACTACGTGTTTCATTTTGCCGCTGTTGTTGGAGTTACAAGAACGCAGGAGCATCCCATTGATGTTTTAAATGATATTGAAGGGATCAGGAACATTCTGAACCTTTCAAAAAACTCTTCTGTAAAACACGTTTACTTTGCTTCGAGTTCTGAGGTATATGGCGAACCGGTAGAATTGCCCCAGCACGAACACCGTACACCCCTTAATTCAAGAGTGCCTTACGCGGTCGTTAAAAATGTTGGAGAATGCTTTTTCAGGAGTTACTGGCAAACCTATCAGTTGCCTTACACCATCTTCCGGTTTTTTAATACCTATGGTCCAAATCAAAGTACTGATTTTGTGGTTGCAAGATTTTTGGCCTCGGCGCTCAAGAACCAGGATATTTTTATTTACGGCGATGGCTCCCAGACACGCACTTTTACTTACGTTGAAGATACTGTGCAGGTATGCTCCAAAATATTTACCAATAACCTGTTGGTGAACGATGTGATTAACATCGGTAACGACGAGTTAATGACCGTTAAAGCATTGGCCGAATTAACCATAAAACTCGCCAAATCGGATTCGAAAATTATTTACCTGGCTCCGCTTAAGGAGGGGGATATGACGCGCCGGCAACCCGACAATAAAAGAATGCACGAGATCCTGAATAAAAAACTCGTGAACATTGAAGAAGGCATCAATTTGATGATGAATGATAAAAGATTTTTAAAATCAATTGACTTAGCTTAACATGTGCGGTATTAACGGTTTTGTTTCAAGGAAATACAGCGGAGAAGAAAAAATATCCGTGATCCGCAGAATGAATGCCGCGTTGGCGCACCGGGGTCCCGACAACGACGGTATCTGGAACGACGATTTGGTTTGCCTGGGCCACCGACGCCTCTCTATCATCGACCTGAGCGCAGAAGGCAATCAACCTTTTTTTTCAAACGACCGCCGTTATGTAATCGTATACAACGGGGAGTTGTACAATTACAAGGAACTTAAACTTGAGCTGCAAAGGGCCGCCCAGGGCAGCGCTGATATTCCCTATTTTTTTAAGACCGCTTCCGACACCGAGGTAGTGCTGGCGGCATACCTGCGCTGGGGAAACAAATGTCTTGATTATTTTAACGGCATGTACGCCTTCGCCATTTACGACACCCATGAAAATAAACTGACGCTGGCGCGTGACCGGATTGGCGTTAAACCCCTGTATTATTATTACGGCGATGAGGGCCTTATCTTTTCAAGCGAAGTAAGGGCTATCCTTCGTTCGAACATAAAAAAATTCACTCTAAATAAAGAGGTCATAGGCGAGTATGCCATGTACCAGACCGTATTTGCGCCAAATACCATCATCAAGGGCATTAAGATGTTAATGCCCGGTCATTTCGCTGAATATGAAAACGGCGAGGCTTCGGTCACCGCGTATTACTCACACGCGAAAATTCCAGCTACTTCAAAAGACTTCTCGTACCAGCAGGTTTGCCACAAAGTAAATGAATTGCTCACCCATTCGGTTCAGCAAAGGCTGGTGGCCGACGTGCCTTTTGGCGCCTTTCTTTCGGGTGGTATAGATTCGAGCGCCATTGTGGGACTTATGAGTAAGGTAAGCAGCGAAAAAGTTCAGACCTTTAATATCAGTTTCGACGAGAGCGAATTTTCCGAGTCAAAGTACGCGCAGTTGATCGCCAAAAAATTTAATACCAATCACCACGAAATAAAATTAACGCCTGAGGATTTCTTAAAACAGCTACCCGAAGCGCTTTCCGCAATCGATCATCCCAGTGGTGATGGTCCTAACACATACATTGTTTCAAAGGCAACAAAAAATGCCGGCATCACTATGGCTTTAAGCGGCATTGGTGGCGACGAATTGTTTGCAGGCTACGACGTGTTCAGGCGCATGGCCGAACTTCAAAAAAAATCATGGCTCAACGCTATCCCGGGCTTTGCAAGGAAGACGGCAGGCTTTGCCATCAGGCAACAAAAAAGATCGGTGAGCGGCAACAAAATAGCTGAATTACTGAGCGAACCAAAAATCAATTTTAACAGTGCCTATCCGCTTAACAGGAGCTTGTTTACAAAAAAAGAACTCGACGGTTTACTTAAAAATCCCAGGCCGTTTGAGCAGATCAAAAAAATTATGAGCGGCATTCCACAAATAGAAGATCATTTGTTGAGCGCGGTGTCGATAGCAGAAATTAATACCTATCTTCAAAACACTTTGTTAAGAGACGCCGATCAAATGAGTATGGCTGTTGCGCTTGAGGTCAGAGAACCCTTTCTCGACTACCGCCTGATCGATTTCGTACTTGGCGTTAACGATGAATACAAATTTCCACACACACCAAAAAAATTGCTCACAGACAGCCTAAAGGACCTGCTTCCTTCGGAGATAGTTAACCGGCCTAAAATGGGTTTTACCCTGCCATGGCAATACTGGCTAAAGAACGAGTTAAAAACTTTTTGCGAAAAAAATCTGAAGGAATTTGCACTCTATGACTTCTGCTATAAAAATGAAGTTGAAAATTTGTGGCTGCGCTTCTTATCAAATGATAAAACTGTTACCTGGAGCAGGATCTGGCACCTGGTAGTATTAAATAACTGGTTGAAAGAAAATAATATAGAGTCGTAATTTGAATAAACCCAAAATAGCTGTGATGATGGACTGGTACCTGCCAGGCACTAAAGCCGGTGGCCCCGTAAGGTCTGTCTTTTCACTGATCAGCCTTTTAAAGAACGATTTTGAGTTTTATGTTGTTACCACCAACCAGGACCTGGGAAGCGACAGCCAGTATGATCAAATAAAGGCCGACACTCTATTCTGCAAAGACAATGTTCATTATTATTACTTCAGCAAAGCCAGGTTAAATTCGGCCAGCATGCTGGAAGTGTTAGGGCTCATTAAGCCCGACCTGGTTTATTTGAATAGCTTTTGGTCATTTAATTTTTCTATCAATATTGTTAATCTCAAAAACAAAGGTCTGCTCAAAGCCCCTGTGTTGCTTGCTCCCAGGGGTATGCTGGGAAAAGGGGCGCTGGGCCTGAAATCATTGAAAAAAAGGGCTTTCCTTTTTGTTGCTAAAAACCTGGGATGGTACAAAAACATTGTCTTCCAGGCAACCCAGCAGCAGGAAGCGTCTGATACCCGTGCAAAATTTCGTTCGGCAGACATCCGGATCGCGCCGAACATCAACGCAGCAGCGGCAGTAGAAAACAAAAGTGTAAAGCAGGAAGGACATGTGAAATTGTTCTTTTTATCAAGGGTTTCGAAGGTAAAGAACCTGCATTTCGCGCTGGAGCTCCTAAAATCAGTACCGGAACAATACACCGTTGAATATGCTATTTTCGGGAACCTCGAGAGCCAGGATTATTGGAACGATTGCGAAAAAATAATTGCAACACTTCCAAAAAACATTACTGTATCATACAAGGGAGAGCTCCGGTTTAATGAGGTGCAGCCAACCATTTGCCATTTTCATTTCTTGTTTTTACCCACCCTCAACGAAAACTTCGGTCACTCCATCGTTGAAAGTTTGTTGTGCGGTTGCCCCGCCATCATCAGTGACCAGACACCCTGGAACGACCTTGAAAAAAACAACGCGGGCTATGCCATTGCGTTGTCGGATAACAAAAAGTACATTGATGTCATTGTGGACGCTGCGAAGCTCGACCAAGCCACGTTTTTAAAGAAAAGCAAGGATGCAATTTCATACATTCAAAATAAAATAGACCTACAATTAATAGTCAACCAATATAAAAATCTGTTTAATGACATTATTAAAAACTGATCTCTCCACCTTTAACAATGAGTGGTATAAACCAGGACGCTCGCTCATATACAGAGTTGTCTGGTATCTTATCAATCTCTGTTTTTTCAGGTCGCCCTTTCCTTTTTATGGGCCGAAACGTTTTTTATTGCGGGCTTTTGGCGCCAAGGTGGGTGTAGGATTGATCATTAAACCCCACGTTTCCATCAAATATCCCTGGCGCCTCGTGATCGGCGATCATGTGTGGATCGGCGAAGAAGTTTGGATCGATAACCTTGCGCGGGTGACGCTTAAAAGCCATTCATGCATTTCACAGGGCGCCTTGTTGTTATGCGGTAATCACAACTACAAAAAAACAACCTTCGATTTGATAGTAGGTGAAATCACACTGGAAGAAGGAGCATGGGCCGGCGCCAAAACGGTAATTTGCCCTGGTGTGCGCCTGGGAAGCAACAGCCTCTTAACTGTTGGAAGCGTTGCCACGGCAAGCATCGAGGCCAACTGGATCTACCAGGGTAACCCCGCCAAAAAATTAAAAGTAAGGGAAATTAAATACTGATCTGACTGTTCAGGCAACTACTTTTTTTCGTCGATGCGGTCGACTTTATTCACACCTTTTACTTTTTTGAGATTCTCTATTAAGTGATTGAGGTGTTTGGTGTCGTGAACGTAAACCATAATCGTGCCTTCAAAAATGCCGTCGTCCGTATCAAAGTTAATAGCCCGCATGTTCACGTTATTTTCGTTTGATATTACCTTAGTGATGTTATTCACGATGCCCAACTCGTCGGTTCCGGTGATTTTAAGTCCCGCTAAAAATGAAATCAGTTCGTCATTGGTCCATTTGGCTTTAACCACGCGGTAAGCATAATTGGAAAGTAATTTAATGGCATTGGGGCAATTGGTCCTGTGTATTTTGATCCCTTCAGAAACTGTAACAAAACCAAAAACATCATCCCCCGGAATTGGGTTACAGCATGGAGAAAGTTTGTAATCCAACATCTGCAGGTCGTCGCCAATCACCAGCATGTCTGATTTACCCCTGGCGTTAGTCACTAACTGTTCGAGGTTTGGTGTTTCAGATTTCTTCGATTTCCTTACCGGGGTTTCCCTGAATTTTATGAATTCCTTTATTTCTTTGATGTCTACATTGCCAAGTGCGGCACGGTAAAACAATTCCTGTGATGATGGTAATTTAAGGTAAGTGCAAAATTCATTGATCACCGGCAAGGTAAAATCCAGCTTGTGACGATGAAATTTGCGTTCCATGATCTCCTTTCCTTCTTCTGCTATCTTTTTTCGCTGGTCTTTGAGGCTGTTCTTTATTTTTGATTTGGCCTTCGCGGTAATCACATAGTTCAGCCAGTCGTCTTTTGGTGTTTGTTTGCTGCTGGTAAGAATTTCAACCTGGTCGCCACTTCGCAATTCGTGGCTCAAAGGCACCAGCTTGTGGTTCACTTTAGCGCCAATACAATGCTCGCCCACTTTGGTGTGGATCTCAAATGCGAAATCGAGCGCCGTTGCTTTTACAGGCAAGGTCTTCATATCGCCCTTCGGTGTAAAAACAAACATTTCATCGCTGAACAAATTCAGCTTAAAATCATCTAAAAACTCAAGCGCGTTGGGGTCAGGATTTTCAAGCATTTCACGGATCCTCAGTAACCAGTTCTCGAGTTTACTCTCTTTATCACTTGCGCTATCCTTATACTTCCAGTGGGCCGCGTAACCGTTCTCCGCCAGGTCATCCATCCTTACGGTCCTGATCTGCACCTCCACCCATTTACCTTGCGGACCCATTACGGTTGTGTGAAGACTCTCGTAACCATTGCTTTTCGGCGTGCTGATCCAGTCCCTTAAACGTTCAGGGCTGGGGTGATAAAAATCAGTAATAATCGAATAGATCTTCCAGCAATCAGACTTTTCCTGATCTAATGGCGAATCAATAACGATGCGGATTGCAAAAAGGTCATAGATCTCATCGAAGGTAACGTCTTTGGTCCTGATCTTATTATAAATGCTAAAGATCGATTTGGGCCTGCCAAAAATTTTAAATTTAAAACCCTGCTCCACTAAAATTTCCTTTAAAGGCTCAATGAATTTCTGAATGAATTTTTTACGCTCGGGTTCGCTTTCCTTCAGTTTATTGGCCACCTCATAGTAAGAATCAGGGTTGGTGTATTTTAGTCCCAGGTCCTCCAGTTCGGTCTTAATGGTGTTTAATCCAAGGCGGTGTGCCAGGGGTGCGTACAAATAAAGCGTTTCGCTGGCGATCTTCATTTGTTTATCACGCTTCATGTGTTCAAGCGTTCGCATATTGTGCAGGCGATCAGCCAGCTTTATCAAGATAACGCGAATATCTTCGCTCATGGTGAGCAATACCTTGCGAAAATTTTCTGCCTGGATAGAAGAGGTATTGTCTATCACCCCCGAGATCTTTGTTAAACCGTCGATGATCTGGGCCACCTTTTCTCCAAAAAGCCCCTGTACGTCATCGAGCGTGAGATCGGTGTCTTCAACGGTGTCGTGCAGTAATGCGCAAACGATCCCAATTGTACCAAGGCCTATCTCTTCGGCGCAGATCTGGGCTACGGCAATGGGATGGTAGATATAAGGTTCCCCGCTTTTCCTCCTGATTTCCTTATGCGCTTCAACAGCAACCTCAAATGCTTTACGTATGATTTCCTTGTCGCCCTTCTCCAGCCTGCGTTTACAGGCCTTCATAAGCAATTTGTAGCGATTTAAAATCTCTTTTCTTTCAGCTACCAGGTCAATTTGCATAATGAAAAACTATTCTTTTAAAAATATGATATGAAGGTATTACATTTACCCAACATTTAAAATACAAATAAGCTGAAAATTTTTATCATACTGTTTTACTCTCTGCGATCAATAGTCTTGCGGGGTTTGGGTAATACCATTCAACTCTTTCGTGCAGAAAATACCACAGAAAAAAAATTCGCCATCAATACCTCGGGAATGAAAAAAAGCGACTCCGCACAGTTTTTTCATTACCAGGGTGCTTCCTACATGGTTTTATTCCGGGTTTTCAAGCAGATTTTTGAACAAACAAAACACCTCGCTTTTACCGACATTGGCTGTGGAAAAGGCAGGGTGATCTTTGTTGCGGAATACTGTGGTTACAATCATTTGACCGGTATAGAACTCGACGAAACCCTTTTGCAGGTGGCAAAGGCCAATGAAAAACTATATCCTTTCAAAAGAAAAGAATCGGATATACATTTTATACACGCCAACGCGCTTCACGTCGATTATAAAAATGTGCCGGCTTTGTATTTCCTTTTCAATCCTTTTGATGAAGCCGTGCTTGAAAAGGTGCTCGAAAAAATATGCAGCTCCACCACGTCTGAAACCTGGTTTGTATATATGAACCCGCTTTACAAAAGGGCATTCAACAAAAAAAACATAGATATGGTGACCGAATTAAAAACCGGCAGGTATACCGAAGCCATTGTCTATCGCCTCAATCCCGTTTCAGCTCAATCCTGAAAGTGCTGCCCCTGCCGACTTCGCTGTTCAAAACATAAATTTTCCCGTTATGGTAAATTTCTACGATGCGTTTACACAGACTTAATCCCAGGCCCCATCCTCTTTTTTTGGTAGTAAAGCCCGGCTCGAACACCGTTTTGAACTTCGATTTAGGGATGCCCTTGCCGCTGTCTCTGATGTCGATGTACAGACCTTCGGGCACATCATACAATGTCACCGTAATATCCCCTTTGCCATCCATGCTGTCGACCGCGTTCTTACAGATGTTTTCGATCACCCATTCAAACAATGGGGTTGAGAGTTTCGCGTAGAGTATCTCCTCAGGCATATTGAGATGATAATTTACATTGCGTGAGGTTCTCTTTTTTAAATAGTCAACTGCGTTGGCAAGCACTTCATTTACATTTTCAGTTTCAAGGGTGGGCTGTGAGCCGATCTTGCTGAATCTGTCGGTAATGGTATTGAGACGTTTCACGTCCTGTTGCATTTCCTGCACTATCTCTTTATCAACGCCAATCCCCAACAAATGCTCGTTCCAGGCCATGAGCGACGAAAGTGGTGTTCCGAGCTGGTGAGCCGTTTCCTTGCTCATTCCTACCCAAACCTGGTCCTGCTCGGCCTTGCGGGCTGTACTGAATAACACATAAGCTATAATTAAAAACAAACCTATCACTCCAAACTGAACATACGGATAAAATTTAAGCTGGGTCACCAGTTCAGATGGTGCGTAAAAAATATAGTTGGTGCTGTCTTCGCCAAGATCAATCGCAATAGGTGTATTTTCATTCGACAGCTCCTCGAGTTTCATTTTTAGTTTTTCCTCTGTGTTGACCTGTGACGAATCTATTTTTCCCGAATCAATGATCTTATTCTTTGCCTCGTTTGTGAAAATAACCGGCACGTCGGCCGAATTGACCACCTCAGTCATAAAAGACTTCACGAGGCTGTCGAACACTAGTTTGATGTCATTGAATACACGGCTATCCTTGTGGTATAGTCTCTGTTTGAGACCTTTATAATAATCTATTTCTACCGGCGCATAAAGGCTTTTCATGATTGCCAGTTGTTCCTTCAAATAAATGGTGTCTTTTTCCTTTAAAGAATCAAGGTTGCGGGAGGTGGCAATGTGATCATTCATGTCGGTGAGGATCACTGGTACAGTAGTATTCTCCTGCAGCACTTTCAGGATAAACGAAGGATCCTGGTCGGGTGAAAGGCCGCCATTACTCAGCTCACGGGTGGCTTCGGCAAAAAGCTCGGCCTTTTTTGTTTCACCGACCTTTATTTTCTCGAATAGCTCTTTTGTGAATTTAACCAGGCTTGCTTTTCGTTGCACGGCTCTTGCCCACAATTCAACTTTTTGCTTTTCGTTTTTCTGAATTCGTTTTACCAGCCTTGTTGTGTACCAGAACGAGGCAATCACTATCAAAAATGCAGCTGCGGCGAGGCCAAACTTCCAACGTTGTTTTTGATGATAAATGTTCACGTAAAATGTTTTATTGTAGTTAAAGTTAGTAAATTCTAGAAATCCTCTTCGGCGGGTTTCTTTTTAGGCTCTAACGTTTTTTTTGGTGGATTATTGCCGGGCTTTTCGAGTTCAAACTTTTGTTCTGATTTTTTTTCTTTTTGCGGCAACTCGTCCTTCTTAAAAAGCCCTAATTCTTCCTTTAACACCCGTTTCACCGTTTGTTTCTCCTCTTTGAAATCTTCTTTGATTTTTTCTTTTTGTCCTTTACGGTCAAATGCTTTAACAGGGTTGTCAATGTTACCGGTCATCAAAATATATGCGCCCCGGCGTTTTTCCTTGTCTTCCTCAACTGGTCCGAATTCATCGTCAGGTTTTCTTTTTTTGGCAAGCAGTTCGCTGATCACAAGCCGGATGTGGTAGTCGATCTCGTTGTCGAAACTGTGTGTGCCCGAAAAAATAATGTTCAGGGCCGAGTTCATTAAAACTGTTTTAGGAAGGGTAATGACTTTGTTCCTGATCTGAACCTCACTTTGAAGCGTTGAGAACCTGATGTGCTTAAGATCCTCAAGGTCTACAAATTTTGACAGGCTCACCAGGGGTTTAAAATCGATCAACTCACCGTGTTCCACATTGAGGTTGCAGTTTGAGCGTATCGACGACAGATCTACATCGAGTTGGTTGTTCCAGGTCCCCGAAAAATCTATATCAGCCGAAACAAGTCCTTTTACATTTTTATCTACCAGCGTAGTTTGCCCGAAATTATTAAACTCCGAAAATAACTCCCTGATATTAATGTTAACCAGTTTGCTCTGAAGCACTACGTTGAGGCGGTTGTGAGAATTGTCGGCAAAAGCGTCGATGGTTGCACCGCCATCCATGGTTTTAAGCGACATGTCGCTCACGATGGCCTTTTGATTCTTAACCTCTATCTCACCTGTAATGGCAGTGGCCAGAAATTTCGCGTAGCTGAATTTTTGAATGGCCGCATTCAATTTGAAAGTGATGTTTGGCGGGATCAGATCGCTTTCGCCGCCGGAGGCCTTGTATTTCACCATAAAATCCTCCATCCTGATATAATTGGAGAACAGGTTGCCGGTAATTACAAGTGGCGAACCTGGTTCGGCCAGATAATTAAAAAATCCTGGCAGTTTTCCGTTCAGCAAAACATCTGAACTGCCTCTTTTTAATTTCAGGTTCTGAACCTCAACCTGTCTTTCAAATGCCACAATTGAGCCGCTCTCTACCGAAAACAAATGCTCATCGTTTTTAAACCGGGCTTCGAGATTATTCACCGAAGCGTTAAGGTCTAATTTCACCTTCGAAGAAAAGGTTTGTTTTTGAAGGTCCTGTAATAAACCTTCAACGCCCGCGCTGATTTTTAAATTGCCGCTCAGGGTCTTTAGTGTGTCGATTGGCCAGAAAGCCTGCAGGTTAGCAAGATTGAGATCGGCCGCACCACTGAACTGAATGTAGGGGTTGGAAAAATCTCTAACGAACCCTGCGCCTTTGAGTTCGTCTTTGTTCAACTGAAGGTAAATTTTTTTGATCTCAAGTAAACCGGCATTTTTCCCGTAATTTAAATGGCCCTGCACATCCACCTTGGTAATGGTAGTGGATTGGGGTTTATAAGTTATGGCACCATTTTTAATACCAAAATCACTGTCAATAGAAAATTTGTTTTTGGTACTATAATGCATTTTTCCGGAGGCGTAAAAATTACCCGTGCTTTCATAGTCGTTCATTTTATCTTTATACGATGCGGGGAGTAACGACAGCACAGACGCGATATCGAGTTTAGGCGCATTGTAACTGAGATCGAGGTTGTCGAGACTGTCTTTGTACGTAAAGCCTCCGTTGACATCGATCTGAAAACGGTTTAAATGCAGATCAGCGGTTTTAATGCGATAGTTGCTTCCGGCAACATTCAAATCAAGTAAAAAATTACAATCTTTATTTTGAAGCAGGATTCTCTTTTTATGTGTGAGTCTGTTGATTTGTAGTTTTGCTTCCGACCGGAGTTCAAAATCGGTGGCTTTAAAGTTGCCTTTAAAATCAAGGTCATTCAACAGCAATTGTGCGCGGAAACCTGATTTTAAATCCTTGTAATCCAACCTGCAGTTTTCAAGCTTTAATAATTCCAGATTAAAATTCAGATCTCCCTCGTTGCTTGCTCCATCGCTTTGTTGCTCCCAGATCACATAGTTGCTCTTGCCGTTGGCCAATACGCGGGGCTTTAACACGCCGTCCCTTAACTTTATTTTTTGAATGGCGTATTTTTTATTCCAAAGATCTTTAATATTAAAATGCAGGTTGAGTTGCCCTGCGAAAATGAGTGTGTCGCGTTGCTTAACCGGAAGCGCTTCGAGAATGAGTACATTTTTAAACTGAATGGAACAGTCGGGGAAGGTTTTAATGATAGTGAGGTCAATGTTTTTAGGGTCGATCTTCACCTCAGCTTTCAGATGTTTGTTGAGCTCGCTGATAATGGCCGCTTTCACCTCGTCCTCATAAATAAAAAGCAGGCCCAGCAAAGCGCCTATCGACAGAGCTACTATGATAAATAACCATGTCGCAATCCGCCTCATTATTTTTAACACGGTTCTCGGTGGCTTTTCGGGGGATGGTTCGTCGATCATTTCTATAAATTTCCACAATTGTTTGGTGCTCCGCGCCGTTAAGCCGGTGTAAAAATAAACAAAGGGCTTTTTATAAGTTTATTAACGAAATCTTTGTGATAAGTTACAGGATCAGAATTTCAGGATCAGGAAAAAATTCATTATCTTTAATAACCGACAAACCCTTCTGTCCTTATGAAAAGAAACGCATCCCTCTTCGTTATTCTTCTTACTGTTTGTTCAGCAGTTTTTTCACTTTCATTTATGAGTAAAGTTGCCATTGAAGAATTGGCTATTAATTCTCCTGTTCCTATGGGTGATTATAAAATGAAAGATGTTAGCGGAAAATCTGTTTCACTGGATGAGTTGAAAACAAACCGGGGATTGCTGGTGATCTTTAGCTGCAACACCTGTCCTTACGTAAAACTCAGTGAAAAACGCATTAAAGAATATTCAGATTATGCCCTGGCCAACGGCATTGGCTGCGTGCTGGTAAACAGCAACGAAGCCCAGAGGACCGAGGACGACAGCTTCGATGAAATGGCTAAATATTATACCAGCCAGAAATTAAAATGCGCATACACGGTCGATGAAAAAAGCCAGCTGGCCAATGCTTTCGGGGCTACCCGCACACCACAGTGTTTTTTATTCAATAATAAGGGATTAATATACAAAGGGGCCATTGATGACAATGTAAAAGATGCAGCAGCTGTAAAAGCAGCCTATTTAAAAGACGCTTTGACAGCCTTGCTCAAGAATACACTCCCATCACCACAGGAAACCAAATCTATTGGCTGCACCATTAAACGGGTGGATTAAGAACAACATTCTGCCTCTTAATTTAACCACTAAGATTCCAAAGAGGTTAAAGACGGCCGGTAAATCGGTAAATTGTGAACATGTTCAACAAAGACCTCGACCCCGAAGATTTTTATTACAGCCCCGAGGGTTATATAGTATTTACCGAAAAATATCACCTTAAGCGTGGTTATTGCTGTAAAAGCGGATGCAAACATTGTCCCTACGGTTACAATAAAAAAACCGGCAATTTTGATAAGCCGGACGCTAAAAATCCAAAAACACCTTAAATTATATCAAAACGGGAGGTATTTTCTAAATTTTCTCAGTAAAGACATAAATTGGCCACAAATTTTACTGAATTTTGTGGCCCAAATAAATCATGACCATGGACGATTTTAAACAGCTGGTATTACAGGGTATCCCAAAAGAATTACCAAAAGCTAAACCTTACCAGGCCGATATTAACCACGCCCCAAAAAGAAAAGACATTCTGAACGCCGAAGAAAAAAAACTGGCGCTAAAAAACGCCCTGCGTTATTTTGATAAAAAAGACCATGCTGTTCTGGCAAAAGAATTCGCTGAAGAATTAAAAACATACGGGCGAATTTACATGTACCGTTTCAGGCCCGATTATAAAATTTACGCGAGGCCCATTAATGATTATCCCCATCAAAGCAAACAGGCCGCCGCGATCATGCACATGTTGAGCAATAACCTGGATTATGCCGTGGCCCAGCATCCCCATGAATTAATTACCTATGGCGGAAATGGTTCTGTTTTTCAGAACTGGGCCCAATACCTGATTACCATGCAATACCTGGCCACCATGACCGATGAGCAGACCCTTGTATTGTATAGCGGGCATCCCATGGGTTTGTTTCCCGCACCCAAGGAATCACCCAGGGTAGTGATCACCAATGGTATGATGATACCCAACTACAGCAAGCCCGACGACTGGGAAAAATTTAACGCCATGGGGGTAACACAATACGGGCAGATGACGGCGGGTAGTTTTATGTACATTGGTCCGCAGGGCATTGTGCACGGCACTACCATAACCGTTATGAACGCGGCCCGCAAAAAATTCAAAACCGAAGCTGAACGTTCAGGAAAATTATTTGTGACCTGTGGCCTCGGTGGCATGAGCGGTGCGCAGCCCAAGGCAGCCAAAATTGCGGGACTGGTGTCTATTACCGCTGAAATCAATCCCAAAGCGGCGCAAACCCGGCTTTCACAAAAATGGGTTGACGAGGTTTATACCGACCTGGCTCAATTAATTGAAAGAACAAAAAAGGCCCAACAAAACAAAGAAGCCATCAGCCTTGCCTACCAGGGCAACGTGGTTGATCTTTGGGAGTACCTGGTGAAGCACGATATTAAAGTGGACATTGGCAGCGATCAGACCTCCCTGCACAATCCCTGGGCGGGCGGTTATTATCCAAAAGGATTTTCGCTGGAAGCAGCCAACAAAATGATGGCCGAAGACCCGGCAAAATTTAAAGAGGAAGTTCAGAAAACGTTGCGTGCACATGCGGCGGCAGTGAACCAGTTAACTGACAAAGGCATGTACTTTTTTGATTATGGTAATGCCTTTTTGTTGGAAGCCAGTCGCGCCGGGGCTGATATTGTGCTGCCGAACGGTGATTTTAAATATAAATCATACGTTCAGGATATATTAGGGCCTATGTGTTTTGATTATGGCTTTGGGCCTTTCCGTTGGGTGTGTACCTCGGCAAAGCCTGAAGATCTTGCTATTACTGATCAACTCGCAGAAGAGGTGCTTTCTGACATGTATAAAACTGCCCCTGCAGAGATCAAACAGCAGTTGCATGACAATATTGTATGGATCAAAGACGCGCAACAAAATAACCTGGTTGTTGGCTCACAAGCGCGTATCTTATATGCCGACAGCGAAGGCCGCATTAAAATTGCGCAGGCCATCAATAAAGCTATTAAATCAGGCAGGATCAGCGCACCGGTAGTTTTGGGCAGGGACCACCACGATGTGAGCGGTACCGATTCGCCTTACCGGGAGACCTCTAATATTTACGACGGTTCAAAATTCACAGCCGACATGGCCGTACAGAATTTTGTCGGTGATTCGTTCCGCGGCGCTACCTGGATCAGTCTCCACAATGGCGGCGGCGTGGGCTGGGGCGAGGTAACCAACGGTGGATTTGGACTGGTGCTGGATGGCACTGCCGAAGCCGAAAAACGCCTTGAACAAATGCTGTTCTGGGATGTGAACAATGGTATTTCGCGCCGTGCCTGGGCGCGGAATGATGAGGCCTTGTTTGCCATTAAACGTGAAATGGATCGTACACCCAATTTGAGGGTGACACTGCCGAATTTGGTGGATGATGGCTTGTTGGAGGGGTTGGTTTAACGAATAAAGGCGCGTGTTCAAAAAGAAATTCAATGCTTCAACCGCCGACCGCGAGCAGCACCCGACAAAATCACTGTTGCCATCCCTGCAAATAAAAAACTTGCCACTGCACTAATTATAGATTTCGTTTGTTTGCTGTATGCCTTGTTATATTGAATATGATTGGCGTAGTCTTCGCAATTGAAACGAACTAAATGATAAGGTCTCCCTATCAGGGCGTCGCCTCTTTCAATGGCCAGCTGTCTTTCACAATCTGAGCCTGTAAATCGCCTGATCCTTTTAGCTACAGGGTAGTCAGAAATGAATTGCTCTCCCGTTATGTATCTTACTCCGTGGCCATTGATGTTTTCCATATATTGTTCGGTACCGTTAAAATCAACACCTCTGTATACCACGTAATGGGCAACTAAATTAAAGATACCCTCCGGAACAACGATCACATCTCCTGATTTTAAATTGTTGGCTTGAGCGAATGTCATGATTGCATGATTTGATTAATATAAAAATTACATTAAAATTTCATGCCTGATGGTGAGCCCGGAAGAATAAAACAACAACATAGGGACATAGAAAGCATAGAATTAAAGGCGGCAGTAAGGACATAGAGCGCTTCGCTTTGTTAGGCTACAATTTAATTTGTTGGTTTACCCGAAATGTCATGCATGATTTTGGTTGGGACAGGGGTTCGTAAATCACCCGAAAATGTAAAATTAACAACATAGGGACATAGAAGGCATAGAACTACAGGCTACAGCAAGGACATGGAGCCATTTGCTTTACAGGACTAGCATTTAATCGACAAACTATGTGTTTAAGTTGTTGGCTTCTTACAATATCGCCCTGAACAACAGAAACAGTCCACCCGAAAGAATAATCGTTACAGGTAAGGTTAATACCCAGGTGAGTGCGATAGTTTTTACTGTGCCTTTTTGCAGGTTCTTTAAGCCTTTTTTAGCCACCATAGAACCCGCTACACCTGATGAAAGCATGTGCGTGGTGCTCACCGGCAAGCCTTTCCAGCTGGCCAGACCAATACCAATAGAAGCAACGATCTCGGCGCTGGCGCCCTGAGCATAACTCATGTGTTGTTTACCGATCTTTTCTCCGACGGTTTTTACGATGCGTTTCCAGCCCACCATTGTACCAAGGCCTAAACACACCGAAATTAGTATAACCACCCATGAAGGTGCGTATTCAATTAATTTTTTGGTGCTTTTAATTTCAGCCTTTAACAATTTAATCTCATTTAAACTTAACTCAAGGTTTTCTCCGGCGATTAATTTTTCAGAATTCTTAGTGATCTTCACTACATCTTTTCTTAAATCGAAACGGTTTTTAAGATCAACATCGGTAGAATAAATGTGGTTGGAAATAGCGTCGTGAAAATGTATGGTGTGAGACAGCACGTCGGCATGCATTTTTTTCTCTTTTGCCGAAAGCAGGTTGGTGTCGGCCTTGGCGATCAATCGTTCAATGCCTTTAATGTTTTGGTTCACCCCTTGCAGGTTAATTGTTGAGTCCAACGAGAACATACCCGGTAAAATAGCGATCAAAATCAACATGATGAGCCCTACTCCTTTTTGTCCGTCGTTCTGGCCATGAAAAAAACTTACCATGCCGCAGGTAGTCCACAATAAAACACGCACCCAAACCGGCGGTTTTTTACCAGGGATAGGCTCTTTGTAAATGATATCATTTTTGACAATGCGTTTAAAAACAAACATCATGATAATGGCGAGTGAAAAACCAAGCAGCGGAGATACCAAAAGAGCGAGGCCCGTGTCCTTTGCTTTGTCCCAGTTAACTGCAGAGTTAACATTGCCGGGTAAAAAATAAAAGGCTATGCCTATTCCTAAAATTGAACCAATTAAAGTATGTGAGCTTGAAGAGGGAATTCCAAAATACCAGGTGCCGAAATTCCAGATAATGGCGCTCAGCAATAAGGCAAGGATCATGGCCACGCCGTGATATGGATCTGTATCTATTAATACATCCACCGGCAACAGGTTCACAATCCCCATGGCTACCGTTATACCTCCAAGCATTACCCCAAGAAAATTTAAAAGGCCGCTGTATACTACAGCAACAGTTGGTTTTAAGGAGTTGGTATAAATAACCGTTGCCACTGCGTTGGCTGTATCATGAAATCCATTGATGAACTCAAAGAAACAGGCGCACAATAAACATATGATCAAAAGAACGGTTAAGGTGGTATCTAATCCAAACATATTTTCTATTTAATTTGTCAAATCTCTAAGTTTTTCCTGCTCCCAATGTTAAGCTAACGTTAAATACCCAATTCTATCTGAAAAACAGCGAAGAAATACTTGTTAAGGTCCGCGTTTTTAACAAGGTCGCGCTCCCGGTTATAAAAAACATTGGCCTGGACCTTTACTTTGTGGTTGTTTAGGTATTTAGAAAGGCCAAGGCCAAATTGTTCGTTTTGTTTGACGCTTGCCAGCACATCGTGGTGTGGGCTCACCAACGAATGCCTTGCGGCAATTTCCCATTTCTTTTTAAAACAATAACTTAGTTGCGTGTTGATGCCGTCGCCGGTTACAATGGTCCTGCTTTTGCCATCAGCTCCTTTTACCACAGGTGATCCGTGGGTATCTCTTCGCATGTACTCAGCTGTAAGGGCCAGGCCCTGGTATTTAAATACAAAATCGGCAAAATAAAGGTTGTAGGTTTTTGTACCGTAAAGGTCTTTGCCCAGCTGGCCGCCAGACCGAACTGCCAGGTCGTTTAACTCATAACCGCCTGCCAATGAGATTTTTGGTTTCTTCTCGCGTAACACATCCCCTTCAAAAAAATCGCCGCCATCAGTAAAGGCGCCAAGTGGTAATAGTTCCAACCTGGCGGTATAGGCCAGTCCGCTATTGCTGCTCAAAGAATTCCGGCCTTCGCCGCTGGTAACTGCTACCTTAGGGATGACCAAAAAATTTTCACTGAGTTCGGCTGTATAAGTCATAAAAAGACCAAAATCACGATCGGCGGTAAAGTTGGCGTTAACAATAGACCGGTCGTAGAATTGCAGGGCCCCTGAGGAGTTGATCCTTTGGCGGTTACCCGGTAATTTGCCCTGTCCGAATCCGAGTTGGAGATTTTTCACCGGCCTGTAAAAAATCATGGCATCCCTTACGATGTTGGGACTTGCAATCACGGTGCTGCCGTCGGTTGCGCTCCAGTCCATATCGCCACGGGAAAACGACAATTGTAAATAATAGGTTAATTTAGGGTTAACAACATGGCCTACGAAAGAGAGCCTGCAACGCCTTACCCGCGCTTCGTAAGAGGCAGGATCAAGATCTTCATCACTAGTCGTATTTACCAATGCCCGGTTCTGAATTCTGAACCTGAGATTTAATGAATAAGCGCTGTCGGGCGTGGTAAAGCCAAGGCCATTTTTAAAATTAAAATAGGGCACTGTTGCTGGTTTTACGGTATTTTCCTGTGCAGTCATTAGTACGGGAAAACTCATCATTAAAAAAATTGTCTTTAATAGATGTGTGAACTTCATGGTTTGTAAATTTTGTACAAACTAAATGTTGCTAAATCATATTAAAGAGAAATTAATGTTAAGGAATTGTTAAGGTGTAAATGTATGGTGGTTTTATACCACTAAGGCACATTAGGACACAAAGGAACACTAAGAAAATGGAATAGCGGGGGGTTACCACAATGCGCGCAGAAAAAATCAACCAGGTGTTCGGCGTAAGCGTAAAGGAACGCAAAGTTTTAACTACAGACCACAAAGGAACACAAAAAGATATCTCAGTGCTTCTAAGTGTTCTCGGTGCCTTAGTGGTGAGTGGTAACCGGATCAAAAAACCTATTTCCTCAATGAATCCCTAATCTCCATTAACAACTTTTCCTGGAGACTTAGCTCAGGTACAGGTGGGGCTGCGGCAGCTTCTTTTTTCTTTGCCGCGTTCATTGCTTTAATGATGAGAAACAATACAAAAGCCGTGAGAATAAACGTGATCACCGAACTGATAAAAAGGCCGATTTTCGCACTGTGCCACGCGTACTCCTGCAGTGTGGCTACGTTGGCCGCTTCCAGCAGAGGTTTCAACATCAGGGGCGTTATCACGTCTTCTATCAAAGAAGAAACGATCTTGTTAAAAGCGCCACCAATGATAACACCTATGGCGAGGTCAACAACATTGCCACGCAGGACAAATTCTTTAAACTCTTTTATAAAGCCCATGATTTTGTTTTTTTTATACGACTAATGTAAGCTTAATTATTATCCCCCAACACTTTTAACAATTCGTCAAGCTTAGGCGTTAAGATAATCTCAGTCCTGCGGTTTTTCTTCCTGGCTTCCGGCGTTTTACCATTGTCTAAAGGAAAAAATTCGCCGCGACCGGCAGAGGTGATCCTTTTTGGGTCGATTTTTGCACTTCCGAGCATGATCTTGGTAACCGAAGTCGCACGCATCACGCTCAAATCCCAATTGTCTTTTATCTCTCCGGCGCCTTTCATGGGCACATCGTCAGTATGACCTTCAACAACAACATTAATATCTGGATTTTGCTCCAGTACCTTCGCCACATTTTTCAGGGCTTCAATGCCTTTGGCTTCAACCGCAGTTTTGCCGCTGGCAAACAAAAGGCTTTCATCCATACTCACGTATACTTTGCCGTTTTTCTGGGTAATGGTGAGTCCCTTATTTTCGAAATTAAAAAGCGCGTCGCTTAATTTTTTTCTCAGGTCAGCGGCTGCCTGATCTTTTTTTCTCAGGATGTCTTCGAGCTCATTCACACGGGCCTCGCGTTTTTTTAATTCTAAACCCAGGTTATCAAGATCTTGTTTCTGAAGGTTTAATTTTGCTTCCAGTGCCTTCAATTCATCCTGTTTTTTGAGTAACTGTTCCTGGGTGGTTTGCAGGTCGCCGCTCAACTTTACATTGTCATTGGCGCTCCCGGTAAGCAGCTTGTTCAGCCGTTCCATTAACTGTTCGTTAACGGCGTTCAACTTATCATATTTGGAAGTAAGGTTCCTGAAGCTGTTGCCGGTGATGGTCGTGTCTCTGCGTAAACCGTCGAGGGCCTTTTGGTCTTTGGCCGATTGGTCTTTTAATTCGGCAAGTTTCGCCTCATTTTCCTGACAACCTTTTTTAAGATTGGCTAATTCCGTTTCGCAGGTGGCTAATTTTGCTTTGGCCTCTTCTGTTAACCTTGCCGGCAGGCACGAAGCGAGAACAACAACGAGTGCAATATAAAAAATCTGTATTGGTTTCTTCATGTTTTAAAATTATAAAATAGTCTTCCCTCAATGAGCCCGCGCCGAAATGTTTATTAACAATTAAATTAACTTAAAAACGACGCGGTCAGACACTTGAGTTCCGTGGGTTGATTTTTATTTCCGGTCGAAAAAATTTTATGTTATTTTTGAAAGTGCGGTCAGCCGCGGCCTTTCAAATTAAACTTCAATTATTCATGAAAATACGGTCTTTCGAAGAATACAAAAGCGCTTATCAAAACAGTGTTGAAAATCCCGAGGCATTTTGGTCAGAAATTGCGGGCGAATTTAAATGGCAAAAAAAATGGGATGAGGTGCTGGACTGGAATTTTGAAGAACCGCGTGTTAAATGGTTTATCAACGGCCAATTAAACATTACCGAAAACTGTATAGACCGGCACTTAAAAACAAAATCAAACGACCTGGCATTTATCTGGGAGCCCAATGAGCCTGGAGATAAAGCGCGCAGAATCACTTACGGGGAACTTTCTGAAGAAGTAAACAGGCTGGCCAATGTTTTAAAGAGTTTTGATGTTAAGAAGGGCGACCGTGTTTGTATTTATTTACCCATGGTGCCCGAAGCGGTTTATGCTATGCTGGCCTGCGCCCGTATTGGGGCAGTGCATTCGGTTGTGTTTGGTGGTTTTAGCGCTCAATCGATACAGGATAGGATCAACGACAGTCTTTGCAAAGTGGTGCTCACCAGCGACGGTGCCTATCGCGGTAATAAACAAATTGCTATGAAGGCCACGGTGGATGAAGCGCTCAGGAACTGTCCTTCTGTAAACAAGGTCTTGGTTTATGCACGCACGGGTCAGGCCGTGAACATGCAAGCCGGAAGGGATTTTAACTGGTCAGCCGAATGTGCCCGCCAGCAAATTGTTTGCGAGCCTGAATGGATGGACAGCGAAGACCCTCTTTTTATTCTTTATACCTCCGGTAGCACCGGTAAGCCAAAAGGTGTTGTACATAGCTGTGGTGGTTATATGGTTTATACTGCCTACACCTTTCAAAATGTTTTTCAGTATAACGAGGGCGACATTTATTGGTGTACAGCCGATGTAGGCTGGATCACCGGACATTCGTACATCACTTATGGTCCACTGCTGTGCGGCGCTACTACCGTTATTTTTGAAGGTGTTCCGAACTACCCTGACAATGGCAGGTTCTGGCAGGTGGTGGACAAACATCAGGTGAATATTTTTTACACCGCACCTACCGCCATACGGGCCCTTGAAGCCGCAGGCCTCGACTTTGTTAACCCTTATCGGCTCGATAGCCTGCGGGTATTGGGCAGTGTGGGAGAACCCATTAACGAAGAAGCCTGGCAATGGTATCACAAAAATATAGGAAAGGAAAAGTGCCCGATCGTTGATACCTGGTGGCAGACCGAAACAGGCGGGATTATGATCTCAGCGCTGGCAGGCATTACAAAATTAAAACCCGGTTTTGCTTCTCTTCCTATACCGGGGGTGCAACCCATGATCGTAGACGAAAAGGGTGTTGAATTAACCGGCAACAACGTTTCAGGAAATTTATGCATCCGTTTTCCGTGGCCCTCCATCATCAGAACCACTTACGGCGACCACGAAAGGTGCCGCCAGGCTTATTTCGCTACTTATAAAGGTCTGTATTTCACTGGCGATGGTTGCCGACGCGACCAAGACGGCTATTACAGGATTACCGGTCGCGTGGACGATGTGATGAATGTAAGCGGCCACCGTATTGGAACGGCTGAAGTTGAAAGCGCCATTAACGAACAGGAAGACATTGTAGAAACCGCTGTGGTAGGGTATCCTCATGATATCAAGGGGCAGGGAATTTATGCTTTTTGCATAGTCGCTAAAACAGACAAACCCCATACGCTGATTAAAAAAGAAATTGCCGAAAGCGTCGCCAGGATTATCGGCTCTATTGCAAAGCCCGATAAGATCCAGTTAGTGCCGGGCCTCCCTAAAACGCGGAGCGGGAAGATCATGCGACGCATTTTAAGAAAGATCGCGGAAGGAGAACTTTCAAATTTAGGCGATACCTCAACTTTATTAGATCCGGCCATCGTTGAAGAAATAATCAAAGGGCGACAATGATCAGTCAGACGGACTTAGACCGTGCCATGAGCTACAACCAGTATCACCATTTGCTTGAGGACCTGCTTTCTCATGGCAAAACAACCGGTCCCTTACAAAGCGAAGCCTATCTCAACTATGCGAAACTCAACCTGCAACGCATGGTGCGGCTAGATAAAACGCTGACTTTAAACCTGGAGCTTATAACTGCGCTTCAGGGAGTAAAATCAGGCTACACCTGGCTGGTGTTAACCGAAGGCTGGTGTGGCGACGCAGCGCAAAACCTGCCAATAATGGCTGCCATTGAAAAAGAATGCCCCAATATTCATCTGCGTTTATTATTGCGTGATGAAAATTCGGGCTTAATGGATCAATACCTTACCGGTAGCAGCAGATCCATTCCCAAATTAATTTGTGTGCGGACTGCAAACCTGGAAGAAATTTTTACCTGGGGTCCCCGTCCCGATGAAGTTCAACACCTGATGCTGGATCTTAAAGCCAAAGGAACTCCGCTTGACGAAAAATCTTTGCTGATCCAGAAGTGGTACAACACCGATAAAACACAAACGCTTCAAAAAGAACTTGCCGCACTGATCGTTCAGTTTCTTTTATGATTGGGGCAAAGACCCTACTCTCCCTGAGTAGTCCTTCTCGACTCCGCTCGAAGTGACAATCCTGGGATGTCACTTCGAGGGTATTGACAATCCTGAGATGTCACCGGGAATGCGCGCGAATTGCAGGTCGCGCAAGTCAAGCGCAGTCAGGTCGATCGGTCCGATAGTCAGGTCGAGCGGAGTCGTGTCAGGTCGAGCGGAGTCGAGAGTCAGGTCGCTTCGCCTTCGGCAAGCCTCCGGCGACCGAAGGAGCGGAGTCGAGACCCGACAAAAAATCCATAATTACATTAAACAAAAACTCATCCGCAACAGGATTATTTTAATTTTGTATCTTTTCATTTTATCCGGCCCATCGGGTATTTTATGTTAGACCGTACCATCGCCATTTACAGGACATCCTTTACCGGTTTATCCAGGGAAACCTGGTTGTTATCGCTGATCATGCTCATTAACCGCAGCGGTACAATGGTGGTGCCTTTTATGACCCTTTATTTAACCAGCGACAACATGCACAGAACGCTGAGTGACGCCGGTCTTGTGATGGGTTTGTTCGGGCTTGGTGCGGTAATCGGTGCTTACTTTGGTGGCCGGATCTCAGACAGGATCGGGTTTTACAAGGTGCAGCTTTTCACGCTTTTTTTTGGTGGCATCATGTTTATCGTGCTCGGCCAGGTAAAATCTTACCCGCTCATTTGCATCAGTACTTTTCTCCTCAGCCTTATCAATGAAGCTTTCAGACCGGCCAATTCAACGGCTATCGCGATTTACAGCAAACCACAAAATCGCACCCGTTCTTATTCACTGAACCGGCTGGCCATCAATTTAGGCTGGGCAGTGGGTTCATCCATTGGCGGCATTATTGCTTCCTACAACTATGAGCTTTTGTTCTGGGTTGACGGGTTTACCAACATTGGCGCCGCCTTGCTTTTGTTCTATTATTTAAATCCAAAAACCAAAATTGCCAGCAAGCAAGAGCATAAAACAGTCACTGTAGAAGCCTTGTCGGCGTACCGCGACAAAACCTACCTGTGGTTTATTTTTCTGGTGATGTTGTTTGCGTTTTGTTTCTTTCAATTGTTTACCACGATTCCAAATTACTTCAGGGACAATTTATTCTTGAGCGAACGTTACATTGGTTTTATCATGGCCCTCAACGGCATTCTCATTGTTGGTCTTGAAATGGTGATGATCTATTACCTTGAGAAAAGAAACAAATACACCATCTACATTGTTTTGGGAACCTTTATTTGTGCTTTATCATATTTTTCCCTGTTGATTCCCGGCAATGCCAAAACCGTTACCCTTATCATGATAGCCCTGATCACCATTGGCGAAATTGCCGCCATGCCTTTTATGAATACATTCTGGACACAACGTTCCAATGAAAAGAACCGTGGTCAGTATGCCGCGCTCTATACCATGGCCTGGGGTGTGGCCCAGACCGCGGGTCCGTTTTTTTGCTCACGCATTGTTGATGCCAGCAGTTTTGAGGTGTTGTTTATTGTGATGGGAACGATTACCCTTGTTGCCACAGCCGGTTTTTATTGGCTACACCGCGTAGGCTAAGATTTACTTTTTGGATTCAGAAACAGGATTTCTTTTTTTATAATTCAAAAAAGTCATAATGATGCCCAGCTCTTCCTCTGTCACCAGCGTATCGGGCATGTTTTTTTCATGTTGCGCATTGGATACTCTCAACGAGTAGCCCAGCAGTTGTTCGGGTCTGAAATCGGGGATGATCTCTTTTCTTCCTTTTTTTGTATTGTGGCATTTTGCGCAATTGAGGTCGTATAAAAT
Source organism: Bacteroidota bacterium (assembly GCA_040386615.1). Taxonomy (GTDB): domain Bacteria; phylum Bacteroidota; class Bacteroidia; order B-17B0; family Aurantibacillaceae; genus Aurantibacillus. Next base: position 219,036 of record JAZKFC010000007.1, on the reverse strand, counting down.
TTTACCTTTTACGCAGCGTTTTTCATACTCAACTTTTACATGAGGCAACATGGCTTCGGGCAATTCGTAGGATGTTTCTCTTTGCGCCGTGCAGGCAAACAGCAAAACAATGCTGTAAAAAAAAGCGATAGTGAGTTTCTTAGTTCGCATCTTAATATTCTCCTCCTACCTCGCGTTTGTTCAATTGTTTTATTTTTGATTTTGGAAGTTGTTCTGGTGGCTTTTCAAACATAATGTCTTCGTTCAAAGACTTAATAAATGCCAGGAGATTTTTTTTGTCCTTTTTAGTGAGATGGAGCGAATCGCCTGATAAAGTCTGGTTATCAAGTTTCAAACCTCTGCCTGTTCCGCCACCCGCGTCGTAAAAATCAATCACCTGATTTAAGTCGGTAAAACTGCCATTGTGCATATAGGGCTTTGTCTTTTCGGCGTTTCTTACTGAGCCGGTTCTGAACGCACTGGCCATCTCTGAAGCAGGGTTGATTACGTACCGCCCTTTATCGGCACTTAATTGTTTAAAGGTGCTGTCCTTAGGCACGCCCAATACCTCAAACTCAGAACCAACGTAAGGTGGCTTCACGCCGTTGAATTGTGGCACAAAATGACAAGTGGCGCATTGCGCCTTGCCCATAAATACGTTAAAGCCCTGGGTGGCTTCTGCGCTCAAAGCCTGGGATTGGTTCATAGCTTTATCAAATTCAGAATAGTAGTGGCTGAATTTGCTGTAGTACAAAGTCAGCGCAGAGGTAACGTGTTCTATTGTAATTTTCTTTTCGGTTGGCGTGAATTTTAAGAATTTTTTGAAAGCCGTTTTGTATTCTTCACAGCTCAGGATCTTTTTAAGCACATCGTCTTCGGCACAGGCCATTTCTGAAGCATTGGTGATCACATCTTTGGCCTGGTTCTGCAACGAAGTGTGTTTTCCGTCGAGCATCACCAGGTGATTGTATTCTGAATTGATCAAGGAGGGAGAGTTTCTCGGCAGGCTGTTTTTTCCATCAAAATGCAGGGAAGTGGTTTTAATGGTATCGGTAAAATATTGATTCGGATTATGACAAGACGCACAACTGCGCAGGTTATTGCCCGACAAAACCGGGTCGTAAAACAGAAGTTTTCCTATCTTTTCTATTTCTGCTAAAGTTTCTTTATCGTATACCCGCAAATAGATGCCTTTTGTATTTTGAGCCCGGTAAAGATCTTTACTGAAAATAGAAACACTGTTTTTATTGAGAGAATAATCCACATTACTCTTACTCACCACCTTGTACTCTTTTATTAATTTTTGGTTGAGCGAAAAAAGTGGATTGATATACTCTTTAATAAAAGTAAAGTGATCGAACTGCAGGTAATTATTGTCTTGTTTGCTTACAAACGACACGGTACTCCTGTATAGTTCAAGATAATTTTCTGGCAATGGATTGTTTGGAAAACTCCCGTTAAAAGACGCATAGGTTTTATACGTTTCTGTGAGCATTCCTTTTAATTCGGGAATAATTCTAGAAGTGTCCGGACATTCAAAGCCGGTTGTGTAAATAGCTGCAAGGTTCAGCAAAAAAAGCCGGTTGCATAAATAAAAATGATCGGGGGTTGTTAGTTGCCTGGTGATAGAGTCGGCCATGTAAACCTGCGCGGCCACGTCCGAAGATTTAACCAGGTTGAATAACACTTTTTTGTCTGGCTGCTCCTCGTCCAGGTATAAGCCAGCCAGCGTCAGTCCCGCTCCTTCGCGTTTGTACGGCGCTTCAAATTTTTCAAATACTTCCGTTTCCCATTCAACGGGCAATGGACCATTGATCTGTTTATAGGAAATGGGTTCGAGGTAACGCATCCAGAAATCGAGGCCCTTCATTTGGTCGCGGGTTAAATTAACTTGTTTGCGGATTTCTTCGATGTCTTCAGGAGATGTTAATTTGCTCTTTTCGATACAGGCCAGGAGTTGCGACTGGCATTTATTAAACTCAAGTAATTGGGTATTATAATGCGCCAGATAATTTTTTGGGTCGGCGGTTCTTTTGAAAGAAACCGAAACACAAAAAACAACAGTAACAATCAATAATACAACCTCTTTATTTTTCATTTTGGTCATGTTTGTCCGCGTCTTTCAAACTGAAAAACCAGGCGCAAGAACGCGCCTGGTTTTTTTATTAAACTAAGGAAATTTATTAGTGCCTAACGATCATTTTTATTTTATCAGTTTTGTCGCCTGCATTCACCTGAACAAAATAAACGCCATTTTTGAGGTCGCTGGTATTTAAGCTCATTTGGTTGTCGCCTGCCGCAAAGTCTTTTTCAACAGATGTGCTCACGACTTTTCCGAGGATGTCGATGATGCTAACAGTGACGTGTTGTGCTTTATCCAAAGAAATGCTTACAACAGCCTCGTCTTTTGTTGGATTAGGATACAGGTTTACAAAAGATACATTTTTATCAATTGCTTTAATACCAACATCCATCATGCCTGAACCCTGGATCATAAAATCGTACGCGCTTTCATCCGTATCATCACTGTTTACGTTCACCATAGCTGTGCGTGTGCCAACTGCGGTTGGCAGAAACTGAACGATGATGTTTTGTGAAGCGCTTCCCGCCAGTGTTAAAGGAAAAGATGGAGGAGTTACCATGGTGAATTCTGATGCGTTAGCTCCTGAGATAACCAACCCCGATACTGTGAGCGTACCGGTACCGGTATTCTGAATAACAAAAGTTTTTGTTATTGCGTTGTTTGTAAACGCTGTGCCAAAATCTGTGTTATTTGTAACGTTTGGCGAAGGATTGCCGTCGGGAATCGTTGCGCTGTTTCCCTGAACATTAATTTCTGGAGCAGCGCCTACACCTCTCACAGCGAAATCATAAAGTGATTCACTATAATCGTTGTTGTTAAGGTTGATGGTTGCGCTGCGGGTTCCCAACAACGCGGGTGTAAACCTCACTGCAATGGTTTGAGAAGTGCCGGCGGCAATAATCAAAGGATAAACTGGAGGGTTTAAAATGATAAAATCACCAGCGTTGGTTCCTGAAATGTCAATGCTGCTGATCCAAAGCGGACCAGTACCGGTGTTTTGGACGCTAAATGTTTTTGTTTGCATCAAGCCGGTGTTCAGTGTTCCGAAGTCTGTATTGTCGGTTAAGCTGATGCCGGTATTTCCTGCCGGAATGTTTACTGCATTTCCCTGAAGATTAATTTCGGGATTTGAAGATGCTGTATTGGCGCTGTGTAACATCAGGATCTGTCCGCCTTCTACAACAGGCACGGGGATACCAAAGTGCGCCTGATCAACAAAAAGAAATTTACCAGGGCCTAAAATTGATTGTACATCTACAATCCCAGCCGACTCTTCATCCTGGGTCATAAAATTGGTAGCGCTGGTAATAAAACGAGAAGGATCATGCTCTGCAATTGGAACTAAAACATCCGTATTTACGTTATACTCCCAGATTCTTGCCAGATAGGTTTGTCCGCCTGGATCTTCCTGCAACATTAGATGTCCTGAATTATCAAATCCAACGTTATCAAGCATTTGATATCCTTCCGTTCCATCTAAAACGGGTGAAATGGTGCCACCCAATTGTGGGTTTTCAATGTCAGTAAAACGCATTCTCCATAAACGGCTTGGATTGTTGAAAGCACTGGTTGTAACAAAATAAAGATCACGTGGATCAGCCGGATCCCATGCGCCATCCTCAGGGCGTAAAAATTGTGAAACACCAAGATTGGTGCTCAGGGTTTGTAAAGAAGTGCCTGTAATAGCCTGAATATTTGGCAGGGCGATAAGCGAAAAACTGGTGTTTGCCGGGGCAAAACTGCCGTTAGATTCAACTAACATACCGTTAACCGCAACGCCATACAAAATTCCACCAGTTAGACCTGCTTTTGTTATTTCATTCCCTGTGGCTGACTTGTTGCCAACATAAATATATACTTGTCCGGGAGTAGTGTCGTCGAAACCTGCAACAATGGTCTTGTCGCTTCTTCTTGGATTTGCAACCTGGTTTTCACATGAAAATCTGCCAAGAAAAGGGAGTTGATAGGAAGTGCCTGTATTTGGACCTGTTGCAATGTGTGCAAACATCCTTCCTTCATTGCCGGTTTCTTCACCGTTCATATATATCCTTTCTTGTGTTCCTTTTCCGGTGTAGCTATTATAAAACGCAGATGGGGCTGCTAATTCAGCGCCACAGAACCGACCAAACGACGCCAGTGATGAAGGGTTGCCGGCATTGTAAGTAGAATACGTGCTAGTACTTGTATTCCATAAATTTACATTTTGAATTAAATCTGCGCCGCTCACGACAGCTAATGTAGACTTGTTGATGATCCATTTAGACACAAATGCTCCGGTCTGCCCATGTGCGCGAACCGATCCGGCAGTATTTCCCATCTCATGGTTAACCAACATAGTAAAAGTGCCATCATTGTTATCAAAAGCACCAGTGCCATCTGCTAATCCACTCATTGTGTAGTTTCCAACTGTGTTCGCGTGTGTTAATATAGATGTGATACTATATCCTGGCCCAATTGGCAGTAAGAACGGAGATTGCGAACTGCTGGGTCCCGTAGTGATCGTTTGCGCCAGGGCCGTATTCACCGACTGGCTCACAGCCAGACCAATCAGTATGGATTGTAAAGTTTTTTTCATGATTTAAAATTTTGTTTTTTAATTTTTACAAAGTAACCGTAAGCAGGCGCTTGCAGGATTATTGAAACACTAACAAAACTTTAATCAATGTGATGTTTTATACCACAAACAAGGTAATAGTGTTAACGTGTAAAGAAGGAATTTGATTTTAAATTTACTTTGCGGGAGAGAAGCTCTTTGCTGCCGGCCCGGCACCAGCGGCTACATGCCGCTTGTATGGCATTGTTTATGAAACTCCCGCAATTTTATGCTCAGGTTAATGCCGTAATAAAAATACCAGTCTCTTGTGCTTGGATTACCACGCATGCTTCCGGGCCGCGCAGAGTTGTTAATGGTGCGGTCGGTGAAATTCGATTGGTCGCTGAGAACAGTCGGATAAGTGCCGCTAACATCGTCAAGATAATCTGTAAAAGTTCTTCTCGGCCCCCACTCGATTCCAAGTCCGCATTTTTCGCCAACATTCCACTTGAATCCCACCCCAAAGGGTATGTTAACCTGTATGCGGGAATATTTTTTCGCCTGGGCTTCTGTTTTATAATTTCTTAGTGCCTCGTAACCGCCCCCAAGATCGGCCTTAGGATTAAAATAAAAACAGCCCAGCCCCGCAAAAAGAAACATGGTAAACCGGTATTTGTCGTGGCCGATTCTATAATCAAAAAAATTAAATTCGGCTACGGAACTTAATTCAAAGATCTGGCTCTTAAAGCTGAGATTTCTTTCCTTTTGGTTGTCTTCGTCACTTTGCGTGTCGCTGCCACTGATAGAGCCGTAATTGAGACCGAATCTAAAGGCGTAGCGGTAATTGGTTTCGTACCTGAAAAAAATCCCCGCGGCCGGCTTAGAGGCAAGGAAATGGATGCGCGGGTTGATGTCGCCCAAATAATAACAGCCACCCGCAAAGAAGCCAACTTCCCTCTGAATAAAGTTACGCTGCCTGCTCTGCGCTGCACCCGTTAAAAAAGACAGGCAAAAAAGATATAAAACCGCGTTTTTTAGCAAAAGTATCTTGTGAAACGTAAATTTAGCCCATTTATTGTGTGTTTTTACCCCTGAATATCTTAAAATAATGAAAAACCCGCTGTGTATTGCTCTTTTTGGCGCCTGTTCGTGTTTTCTGCACGCCATCAGATTTTAACCTGCTTCAAAACCTAAGCCAGGCCGCGCCGGCGTTTCTTCCACCCGTCTGATACCGACATCATTTTTTTATTATTCATGTTTTGAGCACAATAATAAATTGACAAACCCCGGCAATGAGTTTATTCTTTGCTTAGATTTGTGGTTCTAAGCCTTGGACACACAAAATTCATATCATCCCATCGGCATCTTCGACAGTGGTTTTGGAGGCCTTACCGTTTTAAAAGAAATCAGGCAGCAACTACCGGGATACGACTATTTGTACCTCGGCGACAATGCCCGCGCGCCATATGGCTCACGTAGCTTTGAAACTGTGTATGAATACACACTTGAATGTGTTACCCACCTCTTTAATATGGGATGCGAGTTGATTGTGCTTGCCTGCAATACCGCTTCGGCAAAAGCGCTTAGAACCATTCAGCAAAAAGACCTCATAAAATTCGGGGCTCATAAAAGGGTGCTTGGCGTTATAAGACCAACCACCGAAATTATCGGCAATTACAGTAAAACAGGTTATGTGGGTGTGCTTGGTACGGCAGGAACCATTAATTCGGGTTCGTACCTTGTAGAAATAGAAAAATTTTTTCCGGGCCTGCACGTATACCAGGAAGCCTGCCCTATGTGGGTGCCGTTGATTGAAAACAATGAATATCAAAATGACGGAGCCGACTTTTTCATAAAAAAACACGTGCAACAGCTGATGCAACAGCAGGAAAAAATTGACGCGATCATCTTAGGTTGCACGCACTATCCACTCATTATTGATCAGATAAAAAAACATTTACCTGCCGAGGTGCATTTATTGTCTCAGGGTACTATTGTGGCGCAGAGCTTAAAGGACTACCTGTTGCGTCATCCCGAACTCGAAAAAAAATGCAGCAAACAAGGGAGGATAGAATTTTATACCACCGATCAACCCTCAGCATTTGATAAGGCCGCGACGCTTTTTTACGGAAACGCAGTCAATTCGAAACATCTCGCTTTATAACATGTGTATTGCGCAGGCAAATGATGTCTTTTTTCTCTGACAAGACTTCCCAGTTATATTTAAGCAGGTAGGCCACTGTTGTGTCGGCCCGGTCCTGTGAAATTGGCCAGTTATCGTTCTTCTTTAATAACAGGATGTAGTCAGCATTGTCGATCCGAGGGAAAAAGTACAATCTTTTTCGAAAGGCAAGATGGCTCGTGAGTTTTCCGGAAGCAGAAACAATAGCCGTGTCGGGTACAAGCTTCATTGTTTCATAAATTTCGCCCACATCATAGGGCGACCGGTAAAAATCCCCACTCAAAAAATTTGTTTTTTGTACATCTCCCAGCAGCGCGGTATGATTCTCCGCCGGCCTCGTCAGCTTAATTAAGGTCATACATAAACTGCTAACACAAACTACGGAAGCTACAATGAGTTTTAATTTTTCATTTTTTAATCCGGCTATTACAAGAAACACAAGAACCGGAAGGATTGAAATGATCTCAACGGAATAATAAGATTCTATTCCCCATCGAATGGGTTCATCGTTATACATTTTTTTAGCAATGAGTGGTAAAATGGGAATCAAAAACAATGGGCGCAAAAACAGCAGCAGGCCTCCTGATACCAGTATCACAATATAAAACTCGGTTTTAATACCATCGTAATAGTTCGATCCTGAATGATTTACAAACAATAACTTTAATGCTTCAAGGGGTTGCTTAAGCATGAACAACAAAGCGTCGGGAGCGGTTGCGCCAAGTGCCGCGAAATTAAACAGGGAGTATTTTTTATTTTCATCCTCGAGCGAAGGAATAAGTACCTTAAAAATCAGCACCGAAAACAACACCGACAATAAAAATAACAGTGTCGAAAATTGTAGTTTCACTTTTTCCTTCCTGTGCAGTATCATTAAGAACGCGCAGATAAAAATCAGCCACAATCCAAAATCTTCGCGGTTAAAGATCAAAAACAAAAAACAAGCCGTGGCAGGTACCAACCTGTTTTTTTCGAAATAATACAAAAAAACAGGAACAATAGCCGAACCAATAATGGCCAGGTTGCAATCTGCTGCAAAAGCGGTAAGTCTTCCCAGAACAATAAAATAATACAGCAATACCAGCATGGCCAGTTTTTTATTTTCGGTCTTAAATAAAATTAAGCGGTAACCTGCCCAGCCACCTGCCGAAACAATAATGCCCTGTAAAACCAACAGCGTATAGGTGCCGGTAATACCCCCCAATAGCCAATACAGGGGCGATAACAACATCAGCGTCAGCGAAAAATGGTCCTGCAAAAATGTAACATTGTATGTAAAAAGGTAAATGGGACAAGGACTGACATTGAAGTGCGCAAAGTCAAAAAACGCAAAATTGTAAACTGCAAAATCAAAAGCGTATGACCTGAAGAAATAATGGTTGAGTACGGTTGCGCCAGTGACAATAAGCGTGAAAAATACCAAAATGCAAAAAGCCACTTTGTTGTTGCCTGCCGGTATTAATCGTGCCGCAGTTTTTCCCATTTAAGATCTATTTTTCTAAAATCTTAAATTCTGTCCTCCTGTTTTTTTGTTTCCCGGCCGGTGTATCATTTGGCGCAATGGGTTTTGTTTCTCCGTAACCTTTGGCCACCAGGCGCGCTGACACTATGCCTTTGCCGATCAGGTAGTCAACAACTGAAGCCGACCTGCTGTCGCTCAGTTTTATGTTGTACTCGGCTGCTCCGTCGGCATCGGTATGGCTGGCCAACTCTATTTTCAGGCCAGGATTATCGTTGAGCAGCTTTATGAGCCGATCGAGTTCATTTACCGATTCAGGTTTGATGCTTGCCTTATCTGAATCAAAAAAGATATTTCTTAAAATAATGGTGCTCCCGATTTCTATTTTCTTCAGGGCAATATCCTGGATAAATTCCTGGTAGTCGGCATTCTCAGGTAAGTTAAAATTCTCTGAGTGGAAAAGATATCCTTCGCGTTTTACCGAAATACCGTAGTTTTTTCCACTTGGTAACGTAACCAGATACTTGCCGGTGCTGCTGTTTGATTTAAAGGTTGCAACTATTATGTTTTTATCGTTGTCAATCAGATCTATTGAAGCCTCAATAGCTTCATTGGTTTTGGAGTCTCTCACATATCCCTTGAGCAGGGTAAGCCTGGCCGACTTAATAACAATGGCGTTCTCAGTCTTTAAATTGCTTACCGGGTTTGCCACCACCGCTAATAACTGGTCCTGTGTGTTCAAAAGGGGTTCTCTTTCAGGCCCAAGAAAGGTTATTTTATATATGTCTTTTTCGCCATAGCCCCCTTGTTTGGCAGATGCAAAGTAGGCCCGGTTGCCGCTTCCTCCCACAACAAAAAAAACATCGTCGTCGGGACCATTGATGGGATAACCGAGATTTTCAGGCGTCTTCCATTTACCATCGGTGAAACTGGTCTTAAAAATATCATATCCGCCCATGGTGTTATGTCCTTTACTGCTAAAATAAAGCGTAACCCCATCGGGATGCATGAACACCGCGTCTTCCGAATATTTGGTATTGATCTCCGGTCCCAGGTTCCTGGCAGGCCCCCATTCGCCTTTAGCGTTCAGGTCACAATAATAAATATCGCGTCCACCCAGGCCTGATGCTTTATCACTGATAAAAAATAATCTTTTGCCATCGTAACTCAGGCTAACACATGATTCATGAGCGGCCGTGTTAACGTTTCGGTTCAGGTGTCGTGGCACTTCCCAGTCCGATCCTGATAAAACGCTTTCATAAAGATCACCACCATCGCTTCCCGAGTTCCGGTAAATATAAAGTTTGCTGCCGTCGGGCGAGAGTCCTGCCGCGGCGTCGTGCATTTCGGTATTCACCGTTTTAGACAGTTGCCTAGCCAGTTGCCATTTGCCGTTTACTTTGTTCGCCGAATAGATGTCTTCATAAAACCCATTGTCGTACTCCACTTTTTTTCCGCCTGTTGAATTTTGTCTCCTGGCCGTAAAGAAAATGGTTTCTTCATCTGTTGAAATTGAGGGGCAGTAATCCGGGAACGCAGAGTTGATGTTTGGCCCAAGGTTATCAACGAAAACACGTTCAGGATTGGCGCTCAGTTTCTTGCCGACGTTGCATTCCTCCATCTTCTTTAAAACATCCTGTATGGTGCCAATGCTGTTTTTGTTCCTGGCCTGAACAAAATTAAGATACTTCTGGTAGTAAGCAATCGCGTCGTCCCAGCGGCCGTTCAATTGATAGGTCCACCCAAGCCAGAACGGAAGGTCAGACTGCACGTCCGGGTCAAATGTGTTGGCGGCCTCAAAGTAGCTGAGCGTTTCTTTTGATGAAGGGTCGGTAACAAATGAAATAAAACCAAGCATATAGTTGAGATCTGCATTGTTGGGATTGAACTTCTGTGCTTCGTTCAATGGATTCATCGCATATTTAAAATCTTTTAACCCCGCTTTCTGGTGATCGTAATTGCTTACCGGATAATATTTGTGTTCTGAATAATAAATGCGTTTGGTTTCTTCAAACTCTTTTCTGCCTGCGGTGTAAAATTCCGTACCTGTTTCCAGTTTTCTTACAGCATCTCTGAATTCATCTTTTTTGCCCGGGAAATTGCCTTTTTCAAAAGCAATGTTCTGGGCAGTATAATGGGTGCAGGAGATGGTTAAAACGATGAGTAAAAGTTGTTTCATTTAGTTGTCAGGTAAATTAGTTTGTGCATGAAGCGTTCATTAAGGTCTTTGCTCCTTCAACGCCCAACTCGCTGGCTTTTTTCCAATCAGCGCAACTGCCATCTTCGTCGTGAAGCATTTGTGAGGCAATTCCACGGTTGTAATAAGCGGGGCCGTTTGCAGGGTCCAGTTGAATAGACTTGCTAAACATCTCTTTGGCTTTTTTATATTCTTTTTGTTTAAGGGCAAGGGTGGCAAGATTATTATACGCAAATGAACTCTGCGGGTCCTTTTTTAATAAGTTTTCGAAATCGGTTTCCGCCATTTTATAGTCTCCGCTTTCAAAAAAAGTCGCTCCCCTGTTATTTAATGCTATCAGGTACGAAGGATCCTTTTCAATCGCCAGGCTATAAGCTTCAATGGCTTTGCCGCTGTTCTTATTTAGCCTGTATGTTGTTCCAAGGTTATTGTAAACAAACACCATCGACTTATCAATAGACAGCGCTTTCTCATAATCTGCTATAGCTCCGGCATAGTCTTTTTTCGCTTTTTTTGCGCTTGCTCTGTCGTTATATGCATAGGCGTAATCCGGTTTTGCGCCGATCGCGGTCGAATAATACTCTATTGCCCGTTCAAAATCGCCCTTTCCAAAACATAAAACACCTTTGTAATAAAGTGCTTCAGGATGGTCGCGCCTTAATGACAGGCACTGGTCAAGAGCAACAGCCTGGCTGTCGCCAAGTTGCATGCCAAAAAATATAAGGTTTTTATTGAAAAAAGCGTCAGCGTTTTTAGCATTCATGCTAATGGCCTTGTTGATGTCGCTTAAAGCCTGGGGATATTGTTTTAAGCGGGTGTATGCAACGGCCCTGTTAAAAAAAGCACTTTCAAAATCAGGCTTTTCTATGATGCATTTTGAAAAAAGCTCTATCGCGCCCTGAAAATTATTTTTTCCTATTTCCGCAAGCCCGCTGTTGTAATTTTTTTCTGCGCTCTGCTCAGGAACATTTGAGCCAACCTTAACGGTATCCTGTGATCTTAATAATCCGCAGTTAATTGATAAAAGCAGGAGTAAACGTAATGTCCATTTCATACAGCGTTCATTGGAAAGACTAAATATAAAAATTTTCTTTAAGAGGGGGCCCGAATTGCATAATAATATTTTAGTTAATTTTAAATTTGCCAAACGCTGTTTAAGATGTTTAAAAAATATTTTTTTGTTTCTGTTTTGCTTTTTTTTGCTTCGCGCTATTTTCCGCAGGCGATTGGTTCTTTGCTGAAGGACAAAATGGAGGAAAAGAAAGACAAGGTGAAAGAGAAGGCGAGAGAAAAACTTGAAAAACAACAGAAAGAATATGACGAAAGCAATTTTAATTACTCTATTTGTTTTTTAGATAACAGCGGCCTGTTTGAAGCTGATGAAAAAGGAAGCGCTTTTAGCAGTGTTATGCTTAGCGGCACCAGGCTCGCCTCAAAGGAAACCAAAACCACTGAAGACAGGGCCTATACACAACTCAAGAACGGTGAATTTTTGCTCGCCGGCAATAAATATTATCTGGCTGAACAACATCTCAGACTTGCAAAATTATTTTATGAAGAAGATGGTGCTACCAACAGTACCAATTATGCCCAAACAATCAGCGACCTGGGTCTTTTATACCAGTCGTGGGGAAGGTATGTAAAAGCAAAACCATTGTCAGAAGCCGCGCTCAAGCTGCGAGAGGGCGGCGAAAACAAAACCATGCTTACCGTTTCGATTAACAACAACGCCGTTTTGAAAAAAGAAACAGGGTTTTACACAGAGGCGGAGGCAGATTTTAAACGGGCCCTCGACCTGGCGAAAAAACAAAATGATGTGCTTTCTGAGGTACTGGTATTAAATAACCTGGCCATGACCTATCTCGACATGAATAAGCTGAAAGAGGCTGAGGCCAACATGCTCGCCGCCATCTCAAAGGCCTCCACTATACTTAAAGAAAATGCCAGCAATTATATCAAACTGCAAATTAACCTGGCCAACATTTACCGTTTCGAAAAAAAATACACCAACTCAGAAGATCTTTATTTAATTGCCATAAAACAAAAAGAAAAAAAACTGGGCTCGCATCCCGACCTTGCACACCTCAAAAAGGGATTAGCCCAATTGTATATGGAAATGGGCAAAACTTCGGAGGTGGAGGCCCTTTTAAAAAACGCCTATTCTATCGACAAACGAAAATTGGGTGAAAAAAATCCCGCCACTCTGGCCATACAGCAGGAGCTGGCAAATTTCTACCGCTTTACCAATAACATCCCCCAGGCGCTCAGCATGGGCATTGAAGTGGTTGATCACAAAAAGTCCATCTACGGTGAAAACCACCCCAACTACATTCAGGCGCTTGAAGACCTTGCTTTAACCCGCTGGCAAAACAACAATATAGAAGACGCCAAAAACAATTACAAAATTGTAATTGACAATACGCTCAATTACATCAATTCCTTTTTCAATAGCTTAAACGATAACGAAAAAACATTGTATTGGGAAAAAACAAATTTACGCCTGCAGCGATTTTATGCTTTTTCCAATCAAAACCTGAACGCTCAGCCTGAACTTTTACCGATGTTCTACAATACCGTTGTTAACACGAAAGGCTTCCTGCTGAACAACTCAACCAAAATACGCAATATTATTGCTTCGGGTGGCGACGAGTCGCTGAAAGCCACTTATACACAATGGCTTGAAACCAAAGAAAACCTAAATCAGGCTTATCAGTTAAGTAAAGAGGAGTTAGCGGCAGATAAAATAAACCTCGACAGCCTTCAAAAAAGGTCCAACGATCTGGAACGTGAACTCTCGCAAAAAAGTGCGCTTTTTAAAGAAAGTGCTGATAATAAACCTGTCACCGCTGAACTAATTCAAAAACAACTTAAATCCAATGAAAATGCCATTGAGATCGTTGAGTTAAATGAATACAATAATGGTTTTACGGGTAATGTTTCTTATGTTGCCCTGGTGCTTACGCCCACTGAAATAAAGCAGGTGACAATTGGCGACTCAAAAACGATCCACGGCGCCATTGAGGCATTCAGGGAAAAGACCATCGCCCAAAAACCCGAAAATGAAGCCTACACACCAACCTGGAAGGCAATTGATGAACAGTTGAAGGGAGTAAACAAACTCTACATATCGTGTGACGGCGCCTACCACCAGTTAAGCATTAATGCTTTAAAAGATGCAACCGGTAAATATCTTGCTGACAAATACAGCTTGCAATTTGTAGGAAACAGCAAAGACATTATTGTCCTTAAACAAACCGAAAGCGCGGCATCGAAACCCATCAACGCTTTTTTAATAGGTAATCCCCTGTATGGAAAAAATGAACTGGTTCCTCAGCTCCCCGGTACAGAGGCAGAGGTAAAAAACATCACCAAACTTTTAACAACTTATAAGGTCAAAACCACCGCGCTTTATGGGGCCAACGCCACCGAAACAAAAGTAAAATCGCTTAACTCACCGGGTATTCTGCACATCGCCACACACGGTTATTTTCTGGCAGACCTCAGCCAGATGGAAACCACTAAAGTACTCGGCATTGATGTTGCTGCGGCAAAAGAAAATCCGCTTTTGCGAAGCGGGCTTTTGCTTGCCAACTGTGATAACGTCTTTGATGAGAACTTTCACCCCTCGCCCAGCAGCGAAAATGGCGTGTTAACCGCTTACGAGGCCATGAGCCTTAATCTCGATAAAACAGACCTGGTTGTGCTAAGCGCCTGCGAAACCGGCCTTGGCAGCGTAAAGCAGGGCGAGGGGGTTTACGGCCTGCAACGCGCTTTTCTGATAGCCGGCGCCAACAGCATCATTATGAGCCTGTGGAGCGTGAGCGACGATGCCACCATGCAGTTAATGACATTTTTCTATACCAATTATGCCAAAACCGGCAACAAGGCGCAGTCGTTTTCTGATGCCATCAAACAACTGAAGGTAAAATACAAACACCCTTTTTTCTGGGGTGCTTTTGTGATGCTGAGTAAATAGCAACAAATCCTTTCACTCATAGAAAAAGCCGGCATTTTTTGCCACACTTTTTTTGATAAAATTCAACTACGTAAGAATTATTTTATTTGCTATAAATTAAAGCAAGATGTGTTTGCGCTGCCTTTGTAGATTTGTTTACGGATAATGAACCCAGAACTGCAGTACCAGGTTGGCCTGACCATGATTGACGGAATAGGTGACGTAAACGCTAAAAATCTATTGGCTTATTGCGGCAGCGCGAGCGAAATATTCAGGCAGAAAAAAGCAACACTGTTAAAGATCCCTGGCATAGGCCATTGCCTTGCCAAGTCAATTGTTGCGGGAAAAAATGTTCTGGATCGCGCCGAGGAGGAAATAAAATTTATCCGCAAATATAAAATCCGCCCCCTGTTTTTTACTGATGAGGCCTATCCAGCCCGTTTAAAATACTGCAGCGACGGCCCGGTACTATTGTACTACAAGGGTTCCGCTGATTTAAACAGCGAAAGAATTGTCGCTGTGGTGGGCACGCGCAGACCAAGTGATTATGGCCGTGAAAAAACTGAGGAGTTGATCAGTGATCTGTCGGCCTCGAACATTTTAGTAATAAGCGGACTGGCTTACGGCATAGATGTGCTCGCGCATAAAACAGCGCTCGAAAATAAACTCAATACAGTTGGTGTCCTGGCCCACGGGCTCGACAGGATGTATCCTCAAACGCATGATAAGATCGCAAAGCGGATGGTTGCGCAGGGGGGGTTGCTCACTGATTTCATGAGCGGTACCAATCCCGACGCCGTTAATTTTCCGAAAAGAAACAGGATCGTGGCCGGGCTTTGTGATGCGCTTGTTGTGATTGAAAGCAAACGTACCGGGGGCAGCCTTATCACCGCCACCATAGCCAATAGTTATAACAAAGACGTTTTTGCCTTTCCCGGACGGGCCAACGACCCGCTGGCCGAGGGCTGCAATGGACTGATCAAAAGGAACAGGGCTGCTCTTATTGAAAACGCCGGTGATCTATTGTATGCGATGCAATGGCAGGAAGAAGATAAACCCAAAAACAAATCAACGCAGGTTCCCTTATTGCTGAACCTCAGTGAAGAAGAAAAAACGATCATGCAACTGCTTTCAGGAAAAACGCCGGTTCACATGGACGAGATCTGTAATGCTGCGGGATTGCCTATCAGCAAAGTCTCGGCGCTTCTTTTACAATTGGAGTTTAGCAATTTAGTAAAAAGTAAGCCGGGGAAGTTGTTTGAGCGAATCTAATCGCAGGTCCCGACCATTGATTCGGCAATACAATAGTTGACCTGCAACACGTTTCTGCCGTGATCTACTACTGAAAAGTAATCAGCAGCGCCAGACAGGGGTTTAAAAATAAAAAACCGTCACCCAAAAGGAAGACGGTCTTATTATGATGTGAGTTTTAATCAGGTAAAACTGGCGCCCATGTATTCCCTGTTCATGCGGGCGATGTTTTCAAGGGAAATGCCTTTAGGACATTCGGCTTCGCAGGCGCCTGTATTGGTGCAATTTCCAAATCCTTCCTCGTCCATTTGCTTCACCATGTTCAACGCACGTTCCTTTCTTTCTATCTGCCCCTGTGGCAATAATGCCAGTTGAGATACCTTGGCTGAAACAAACAGCATGGCACTCGAGTTTTTACAGGCCGCCACGCAGGCGCCGCAAGAAATACATGCAGCGGCATTAAAGGCTTCGTCGGCGTCGTTCTTGTTAATTAAGATATTATTGGCGTCTTTGGCGTTACCTGTATTTACAGAAACAAATCCACCCGATGCAATGATTCGGTCGAAAGCGGAGCGATCAGTTGCAAGGTCTTTGATTACCGGGAAAGCAGCACTTCTCCACGGCTCAACAACTATAGTATCACCGTCTTTAAAGCTCCGCATGTGTAACTGGCAGGTGGTTACGCCTTGTTTAGGGCCGTGAGGCCTTCCATTGATGTACATGCTGCACATGCCACAAATACCTTCGCGACAATCGTGGTCAAACGCGATGGGCTCCTTGCCTTCGGTAATTAACTGTTCGTTAACCACGTCAAACATCTCTAAAAAACTCATGTCGGGCGAAATGCCTTTAGCCATGTACGTTTCAAAACGGCCTTTTTCGTTTTTATTTTTTTGCTTCCAAACCTTTAATGTAAGGTTCATATTTCCGTGACTCATATTTTTAGAATAAGTTATTAGTTATAGAGTTATTGGTTCCTGGTTGTGTTCGTGTTTATTTTGGCTCTTTGCAGATAATTTATGTACCCATTTAAAATATGTATGCATTTCTGCGCCTGTTGTTTTAAATCTGATAGTTCTTCATCTGTAATGTAATTCTCTTCAGCGGCAACAATTAAATGATCAATAATTTCATTCAGGGACCCTCTTGCATGTCGACAAAACTGTGAGTTCTCCTGATAATGATATCTTCCAAAACCCTCAGCGATGTTTGCCGTTACAGATCGCGTTGACCTGATCAATTGATCGGTCAGCCTGAATTTTTCTTCCGGAGGAAAAGTTTTTGTTTTGCTCCTTACCTTTTTTCTTAAAGAGACCGCTTCTTTCCAGCAGTCCAAATCTTCAAAAGAACTCAAGCCTGACATTTTTTTTATTTAAACGTTATTATCACCATTAACTAATAACCTATAACGGCTTTCCCGCTACGCGTAGTTTCTCTGGGCTACTTTAATGTTTTCAAATTTTAATTCTTCCTTGTGCAATTCAAAATTGCTCTCGCCCTTATATTCCCATGCTGCAACGTAAGAATAATTGACGTCATCGCGCATGGCTTCTCCATCAGGGGTTTGAAACTCTTCCCTGAAATGTCCACCGCAGCTTTCATTGCGGTTTAATGCATCCATGCACATCAATTCTCCAAGCTCAATAAAATCAGCAACGCGTACAGCCTTTTCCAATTCAGGATTAAATTCATTGGCCGTACCCGTTACGCGAACATCTTTCCAGAATTCCGCGCGCAGCGCTTTAATCTCTTCAATAGCCTCGGTTAACCCTTTGGCGTTGCGGGCCATTCCACATTTGTCCCACATTATTTTACCGAGGCGCTTGTGAAAATTATCAACCGATTTAGTGCCTTTAATTGCAAACAACCTGTCTATCATTTGCTGAACTTTTGTTTCGGCCTCAACAAAGGCGGCGTGGTCGGTTGGAATTGCCTTGGTGCGGATTTCCTCTGACAGGTAATCTCCAATGGTATAGGGCACAACAAAGTATCCGTCTGCAAGTCCCTGCATCAACGCCGAAGCCCCCAGGCGGTTAGCGCCGTGATCGCTGAAATTGGCTTCACCCAGTGAATACATGCCTGGCACTGTGGTCATTAAATTATAGTCAACCCAAAGACCACCCATGGTGTAGTGTACCGCCGGGTAAATTCTCATAGGCAATTCATAAGGATCTTCGCCGGTAATTTGTTTATACATATCAAACAGGTTACCATATTTTTCCTTGATCACATCTTTCCCAAGCTGAACAATTTGTTCTTTGGTTGGATTGTGCATGTTCTTTTTATTGGCTTCTATTTTGCCATACCGTTCGGTGTTGGCAGCAAAATCAAGATACACGGCCATTTTGCTTGTGCCTACTCCATAACCCGCGTCGCAACGTTCTTTGGCGGCGCGGCTGGCAACGTCGCGCGGCACCAGGTTCCCGAATGCAGGATACCTGCGCTCGAGGTAATAATCCCTTTCTTCTTCAGGAATATCAATCGCCCTGCGGTTATCGTCCTTTTTCTTTGGTACCCAGATCCTGCCATCGTTACGTAACGACTCCGACATCAGTGTTAATTTAGATTGGTGATCTCCCGAAACCGGGATACAGGTTGGGTGAATTTGAGTATAACAAGGGTTTCCGAAAAAAGCACCGCGTTTATGCGCCTTCCAGGCCGCAGTAACGTTACATCCCATAGCGTTGGTCGACAGATAAAACACGTTGCCGTAGCCGCCGGTACACAATAAAACCGCATGCCCGAAATGCCTTTCGAGTTTACCGGTGATAAGGTCGCGGGCTATAATGCCCCGGGCTTTTCCGTCAATAGTCACAACATCCATCATTTCGTGACGCGCAAGCAGTTCAACCGCGCCCATACCCACCTGGCGTTGCAGGGCGCTGTAAGCCCCCAATAACAATTGCTGTCCGGTTTGTCCCGCCGCGTAAAAGGTTCTCTGCACCTGTGTGCCACCAAAGGAGCGGTTACTTAAAGTTCCGCCATACTCGCGCGCAAATGGCACTCCCTGCGCAACACACTGATCAATAATATTGCCGGATACTTCTGCAAGCCTGTGAACATTGGCTTCGCGTGCACGGTAATCTCCACCTTTAATGGTATCATAAAACAAACGGTAAATGCTATCTCCATCGTTCTGGTAGTTTTTGGCGGCATTCACACCTCCCTGCGCCGCGATGCTGTGCGCCCTGCGGGGAGAATCCTGAAAACAAAATACTTTTACTTTATACCCCATTTCGGCAAGTGTTGCAGCGGCTGAAGCCCCGGCCAAACCCGACCCTACCACCAGCACCTCGAGGCTGCGTTTATTTGCAGGGTTTACCAAATGCACCGTTGAGCGGTATTTGGTCCATTTCTCCTCTAATTTTCCTTCGGGGATTTTTGAGTTTAATTTTGGTGATGATGCCATATCTGAATATTTACAGTTTTGATATTATACTTTTAATTACTTAATAATCCCCAAATACATGGTGATTGGCATGGCCGCGAAAATGAGGCAGATGATTATCGAAAACCAAACGCCAAGGGTTTTAATAAGCGGTGTGTATTTTTTGTGATTCAGCCCTAATGTTTGGAAGGCAGACTGAAAGCCATGTAACAGGTGATAAGCCAAAGAGACCATGGCCAGGCAATAAACCGCTACTACCCACGCGTGCGTAAAAGTCTCCTGCATTACCGCGTAAAGGTTTTCGTGTCCGTTTATATCTTCTCCCGGCAGGCCGGTAAACCGCGATTTTACCCAGAAATGTGCAAGGTGAATAATGAGGAACATCAACAGCAATGTGCCTAAAAGGCCCATAGAACGGCTGTACCAGCTTGAGTTGGCGGCTCCGTTAAATTTGGCGTAAGCTACTGGCCTTGCCTTGTTGTTTTGAATGGTTAGTATGAGGGCCTGTACCATGTGCAATACAAGACCTGCAAAAAGCACATACTCAAAAGCGCGGATCAACCAATTGGTGCCCATAAAGTGGGCGCCGGTGTTAAAGGTCAGGCCACCGTCGTTAAAAAAAATAAGACTGTTAATAAAACAGTGAACTACCAGGAAAGAAATTAAAAAGAGCCCGGTGAGGCCCATAACAACTTTTTTTCCGATAGAAGAAGACAAAAACCCCGATTTTTTACTCATAATGTTTTTATAAAACTTATTGCGATTGAAACTGCAAGGTCAAATGTATTAAGCAAATCATTGGGAATCAAGTTTTGAAGCATCATTTTATTTTTTAAACCACCCGCCGACATTGTAACCCTTTGTTTACAGCAGTTTATGGGCATTTTATCTTATTTAGAATTGGTTTAAATAACCATATATCACTATGCGTAACAGGCGAATTGCTCCTTTTATGCTCCGCTGACTTTACGGTGCTGTGATTTTAAAAAAATAAAGTTCCTCCCACGTTTTCTCAAACTTAAGCAACGAAAACCCGGCATACTTAAAATCACCTTCAAAATATCTGCTCTTGAAATTTTCCTGTAGTCCGTAAAACACCGCTTTTTTTAAGTCCCTGAAAGCAACGGTCACGTGCGGGTGAAATCCCCGCAGATCATTCACTTCATTTAAGAGTCCTAATTCCTTTTTTGCAAAACGTTTCAGGCCTTCATGCAGATCATATAGCAATTGCTGCTGAACTACATTGATATAGATCACTCGTGGTTCAAAAAAATCAAACCCTTTCAGCGCAATGTCAAAAGACTCACCGAATTCAAAAGCCCGCAATTTTTCGATCAGCTCCTGTTCTTTCGCTTCTTTCCATTCAAAGGGCCTGTGCAGCGTTATATGAGAGGGACTTCGCAAAGCCCCTTTTAAGTTACACTGCTTAAATAGTTCCTGTTTTATTTCTTCTATCCGCCCGAATACAGGGGCTGGAATAACAATTGCAATAAAGTATTTTTTAACGTCCATCTTCACTATTAACATCATTAAATTATACTATTTTTGTGGGATTATAAAACACTTATGCAAATTATTATTCCTATGGCAGGCAAGGGCAAACGCATGCGCCCACACACATTAACAACGGCAAAACCATTAATTCCGGTGGCGGGTAAGGCCATCGTGCAACGCCTGGTAGAGGACATTACCCGCGTTTGCGGACAAAAAGTGAATGAAATTGCATTTGTGATCGGTAAGGACTTTGGCGCTGATGTAGAGGCCAACCTGATAAAAGTTGCCGAAAGCCAGGGCGCTAAAGGTAGCATCTATTACCAGGAAGTAGCCCTTGGCACCGCCCACGCCATTATGTGTGCTAAAGACGCCGTGAAGGGAAAAACAGTGGTTGCTTTTGCTGACACTTTGTTTAAAGCCGATTTTGTAATGGATACCGAACAGGAAGGCGTGATCTGGGTACAAAAAATTGAAGACCCCAGCCAGTTTGGCGTGGTTAAGTTAGACGGTGCCGGCCACATAGCCGAGTTTGTTGAAAAACCAAAAGATTTTATCAGCGACCTTGCTATTATTGGCATTTATTATTTTAAGGACGGCGACTACCTTAAAAGTGAATTACAATATTTGCTCGACAATAATATTACCGATAAAGGCGAATTTCAGTTAACCAATGCCCTTGAGAACATGAAACAAAAGGGCACAAAGTTTATGCCCGGCCAGGTAACAGAATGGCTCGACTGTGGTAACAAAAACGCCACTGTTTATACCAACCAGAGGGTGCTCGAATTCGACAAGGGAAAATCCTTCCTTAAAGGTCAAAATATCAAAAACAACAACAGCCTGGTTATTGAGCCCTGCTTTATTGGCGACAACGTTGAATTAAACAATTCCATTGTTGGTCCCCACGCCAGTATTGGCGCCAACACTAAATTAACCAACAGCATTATTAAGAACTCTATTGTTCAGGCAGACGCTAAAATTAACAACGCTAACGTGAACAACAGCATGCTTGGCATTGGCGCAGAGGTTACAGGTAAATCCATTGATGTAAGTGTAAGCGATTATACACAGATCATTGTTTAGGGCCAATAAACATATTTTATTGTGTCTTTGGTTTATTCTTTCCGTGCTTTTTTTTTCCGCATGCAAAAGTAAAAAAAGCGTGCCGGCACAGACGCCGCCTGGCGATGAAAAAACCACCAGCGAAAACTTCAGGCAGGTTCGGTTTGGAGCTATGTATGTTGATGCCTGTGCCGAACGCATGAAAGGCAATCTCCAGGAAGCCCTGAAATTGCTCAACGAATGCAAAAAAATTGATCCTGAAAGCGCGCCTGTAAAATATGAAATGGGCACCATTTACCGCCTACTGGGCGTAAACGACCTTGCTATTGCCAATGCGCGTGCCTGTGCCGCTGCCGACCCTAAAAACGAATGGTACCAGTTGCTCCTGGTTGAATGTTACAACAGCGTAAAACAATACAACCAGGCTATAAAAATCCGCGAGTCCCTGGTAAAAAATTTCCCCGATAAAACAGAGTTTAAAGAAGACCTGGCCATTGAATATACTTTGGTTGGAGAATATGACAAAGCCTATAAGATCTACGAAGGCCTCGAAAAAGTATATGGTGTTAACGAACAGATCACATTAAACAAAGTGAAGTTGCTCAAGGGCCAGAAAAAAATGAAAGAAGCCGAGGCCGAATTGATCAGGCTCTCTGAGTCAGATAAAAACGAGCCTCGCTACTACTCCTACCTTGCTGATTTTTATATGGAAACCGGCGCGCTTGAAAAAGCTAAAAAAATGTACGATAAAATTTTGGTGATTGATCCCAATAACCCGATCGTAAATCTGGCCCTGCATGATTATTACAGCTCCCAGGGTAAAAGCCAGGAGGCCTTTGAACACCTGAAAAAAGCCTTCTCAAACCCCGACCTGGAGGTGGGCACAAAAGCAAATATCGCGGGATCGTTTTATAAAAGAGGCGTCGAAGAAAATGACTTAAAAATTCAGGAGCAGGGGTTTGAGCTCGCCAAAACCATGCTGTTGGTACATCCCGCATCACCCGAAAGTAACGCTATTTATGCAGACTACCTTATTCTTAAAAAAGAACCCAAAGAAGCTACGCGGTACTATTTTTTGTCGGTTAACCGCGATCAGCGGAATTACCTTACCTGGGGAAAATTGCTGGTAGTTGAATACGAATTGGGTTATTACGACTCGCTCGAGCACCACAGCTTCCGTGCTATGGAATTATTTCCCAGCCAGCCTTCAGCCTATTTGTACAACGGCATTGCGAACATGCAGCTAAAGAACTATAAAAAAGCGGTTCAGTCGCTTAAGGATGGCATTGAGTTTGTTTTGGATAACAAAGCGCTTTTGCTTGATTTTTACAAGTCGCTTGGCGACGCCGCATACTATTTAAAGGATTATCAGAAATCGGATAAAGCTTTTGAAGACGCATTGAAGATTGATTCCGACAATACTTACGTTCTCAATAACTACGCGTACTTTTTATCGTTGCGGAACGAGAATCTTGAGAAAGCCGAAAAGCTGTCAAAGAAAACCATCGAGCTCAAGCCTAACGACCGAAATTATATGGACACTTACGGCTGGATCCTTTACCAGCAAAAAAAATACAGCGAGGCGGCCGAGTGGCTCGGTAACGCGTCAAAAATGGGCCCAAAGAACCCTAACATTTTAGAGCATTACGGCGACGTGCTGTATCGCTTAAACAAACCTTCGGAAGCGCTCTTACAATGGAACGCCGCGAAACAGGCAGGTGGCAATTCGGAGTCACTGATAAAAAAAATAAAAGACAAAAAAATTGATGAGTAAATTCCTTCCCCTGATAAAATTCGTTTTATGTTTTGCCGTTTTCGGTGCTGTATCTGTTTCTTGCAAACCCAGGAAGAAAATGCAGAAACCTGAAACCGTGGTAAGCGTGCCACCGTCAGAGGATACTACCAACAGCAAATGCAGGCTGGATTATAAAACCGCCCGTGCACTAAGCCGTTATGTAAGGGAAAACGAATTTAAATTTACCTGGGTAAACGCCAAGGCAGAAGTCGAATCAAATATTGAGGGTAAGGAAGAAAGCTTTGACATAAAACTCTCCATCAAAAAAGACAGCGCCATGCTCATCTCCATTCGTTATCTCCTCGGCCTTGAAGTGGCAAAGGTCCTGATCACCAAGGACTCGGTAAAGTTTGTGAACTATGTAAGCAAAAATTATTTCAAGGGTGATTTTAATTACATCAACGAACTTTTGAACGCCGATCTTGATTTTGATCTGCTGCAGGCGGTTCTGTTTGGAAACAGCGCCGAATTCTCTGATGATGATACAAAATTAAAACCTGTAACCGACAGGCAAAACTGCCGTTATTTATTAAGTACCGAACGTAAACGCAAACTAAGAAAAATACACAATGGCGCCGAATTAAAAAACGCCATGCAAACACTCACTCTCAATCCTGATAATTTTAAAATACTGATCAATGAGTTTATCGATCCGTCTACCAACCGGAGGTTTATTGCCAATTACAGTCATTTCACCGCTAAAGACAGTGTTTTTGCACCATACCATGTTGATATTGATATAGTGGCGCAGAAGAAAGCAACCTTAAAAATTGACTATGTTCGCATTGAGAAAAATCAGCCTCAGAAACTAAGCATCAATATCCCCGCTAAATATGACGAAATCAAGATACAGAAAAAATAGAGCCGGGCTAATTTTAGCCCTGTTTTGTTCTTTGGTATTGATTTCTCCGCTGTTTCCCCAAAACAACAAAAATCCGAAAAAGGATCTTGAAAATAAAAAGAAGAAGATCAACGAAGAGATCAATGAGATCAACTCGATGTTGAACGAAACCAAGGCCAGTAAAAAATCTTCCATTGGTGCCCTGGTGAACATCAACATTAAACTTGAAAAGCGCCAGGATCTCATTAACACCATCAACGCCCAGATCAGGGAATTAAACAAAGAGATCAAGCAAAACGATCTCCAGATCGAACAGCTTAAAAACAACCTCGAAAAATTAAAAAGAGAATACGCCCGCATGATCGTATTTGCGCAGAGAAACCAGGATGCTTACAGCGCGCTGATGTTTATTTTTTCTTCCGAGAACTTTAACCAGGCCTACTCGCGCTTAAAGTACATGCAGCAGTACTCTGAGTTCAGGAAAAAACAGGCCGCCGAGATCATTGGCACCCAAACGCTTCTCCTGGCCAAACTGAATGAACTAAAAGAACAGAGACACGAAAAAAACGTTTTGCTTGGGAATGAAGAAGAACAAAAACAAAATCTGAGTTCTGAAAAAGTTGAGCAGGAACAGGTGCTCACCGAATTGCAGAAAAAGGAAAAGGAACTAAAAGCCGAACTCGAAAAAAAGAAGCAGGACGCCATTCAATTACAAATCGCCATCAGGCGCATGATCGAAGCCGAAATTAAACGCAAGGCCGAGGAAGCCGCTAAAGCGGAAGCCCTGGCCTCCGCCGCTAAAAAAGCCAAAGACGAAAAAGCCCGGGAAGAGAAAAAGAAAAACAACAAGTCAAAAAATGTTCCCGATAAAAACGAAACCGCATCACCACTAAAACCCGAAAAAAAGGAAAATCCAATGGTGCCCGAGTTAACCGAAGAGGCTGAGGCGCTGAGCACAGATTTTTCGAACAACCGGGGCAAGCTGCCCTGGCCTGTTGCCAAAGGAATAATCTGCGAAACCTATGGTGAACACGAACACCCCGCCATTAAAGGTTTTATGATGTTTAATAATGGGGTTGAAATTTGCGCTACCAGGGGCACCCAGGCGCGCGCAGTTTTTGAAGGCGAAGTCACAGGAATCGCCGTTTCTCCCACCGGAGGCAAACTGGTAATCATACGGCACGGCGAATACCTGAGCGTTTACAGCAACCTCGATGACGTGATGGTAAAGACCGGTCAGAAAGTGAGCGTAAAGCAGCCTATAGGCTCTGTAATGCACAACGAAGACGAAGGAAAAACATCCATGAATCTCCAGATCTGGAAAGGCCAGAAAACTATGGATCCGAGCGGTTGGTTGTTCAACGCGCGTTAGTAAATAAAAAAACCCGGAAGATCCGGGTTTTTGTTTATTCATTTAGTTTTTGAAGAATTCATCGTAGCTCACTTCCTTTTTTTGTAGTGTGCTTTTTTCTTTGATCAGGTTTAATACTTTTCTGCTGTAAACATTTTCGAAGATCTTCTGGGCTTCTTTTTCTTTGCTGAGGAGATCAGACGAGATTTTCTCCAAATCTTCTTCAGTGGCTGCCTGGCCATAGCGGGCATACTCACTTTTGATAAAAGATTTTGCCTCTTCCTTCGCTTCGTTTACGTCCACTTTTATATCGTTGTCTTTAATGATCTTGTTTTCAATCAACTTCCACTGCATGGCCCTGGCGTAGTTCGGGTATTCTTTTTCGATTTGTTCTTCGGTAATGGGTTTTTCGTTAGCCACGCTCAACCAGCGTTTTAAGAATGAATCGGGCAACTGCAGGTTCACTTTTTCAACCAGGCTCTTTTCAACTTCAGTTCTGAGAAATTTTTCTGAATCAGCATTAAACATCAATCCGAGCTCTTCCCTGATCTTGTTCCTGAACTCCTCTTCATTTGTAACACTTCCCGGTCCATAAACCTTGTCAAATAACTCCTGGTCAAGACCGGCTTCTTCCAGACGTGAAATGTTCTTTACAGTAAGTAGCAGGTCACTGGTAATTGTATCTGCAAGTTCTTTATCGATACCCAACGAAACGCTTTTGTCTACGGCTGTTTCGTACAGCTCGTTAATATTGATGGTTATTTTATCGTCTTTTTTGGCACCAAGGATCTTTGCTTTGGCGTTTTCATTTTTTGTGCGCTCAAAGCTGATGCTGGTGCTTTTAAAAATTCCACCCGCTTTAATGTCACCATTGGCATCCAATTCATTGATGTCAACAAACACAATGTCTTTTTCTCCCGCGGTTTCAGGATATGTGGGTTTACCATAGTTGCGGCGAACATCCTTTACATATTTTTCAATCAGCTCATCGTCTACCTTCACCGTTTTGTAAGTAAAAGTATTGCCGGTGTTGAGGTCGATTTTAAAATCGGGCGCAAGGCCAAGTTCATATACAAATTCAAAGTCTTTTTGATTGGTAAAATCAACCGAGGTTTGGTCTTTTGGCAGGGGATTGCCTAAAATTTCTATTTTATTTTCTTCAATGTATTTGTAGATACTGTCGTTAAGCAGTTTGTTGATCTCGTCAACCAGTATTTGCGTTCCGTATTGTTTTTTAATGATGCCTGTTGGAACTTTACCCGGCCTGAAGCCTGGCATGTTTGCCTGGCGTTGAACTTTTTTTATTCCTTCATTCACGCGGTTTTCATAATCTGTTGGTGTAACAGAGATCTTTATCTCGGCGTTCAGCTGATCTATATCGTGTTTGGTAATGTTCATGTTTTTTAAATTTAGGAGGGCAAAAATAACAAATTTTCCTTATTTAAAGGCTTTTCTGGCTTTTCAAATAGGTAAAATTAACAAATTCAAAGTATCTCTATCCAAAAGCTGCAGCTGAATTCTTTCTGCGGCACCAGTTCAAGAATACCGGCTTTTTTTTTCAGTGTGCCGCCAGCGTCTGCCCCGTCAGTAATGCCATACCAGGGTTCGAGGCATATAAATTCAGATGTTCCCTTTTTGGTCCATATGCCAAAATATGGCCAGCCGGCGCAGCCAATTGTTACGCCATGATCCGACTTTGAAGATCTCAGCGAGATCTTGTTCACCTGGTTGTTTTCAAATACCAGTGCGTCGGCGTCGAACAGGCTTTTTGAGAGGAAAAGTTTTTTATCCTCTACATGAACTTTTTCGGTGCCAAGCCTCAAACCTGCATCCAGGCTGGTTTTAACGAGTTTGTCGTGTTCAAATTCAAGGTAATAATCTTCAAATTTTTCATCCGGGTTTAAAGGACAATTAAATCCGGGGTGTGCGCCAATGCTGAAAAAGAGAGATTGTGCTGACGGATTTTTTACCGTGTACGCACAGAAAATCACACTCCCTTTTAATTCGTAACTGATCTGCAAATTAAAATCAAAAGGGTAAAGCCGCTTCGTTTCTGGTGTCTCGCGCAATTCAAAAATACAGCAGCTCTCATTTTTTTTTACCAGGTCAAAAGGCATATCTCTCGCAAAACCGTGCTGACTCAGGTGGTATTCGTGCCCGTTAAAAGTATACACATCGTTTTTTAATCTGCCAACAATCGGAAAAAGCACGGGCGCGTGCCTGGCCCAGACCTGCACGTTGCCGCCCCAGATGTATTCCACGCCGCGCGTGTTTTTTACGCTGCAGATTTCCGCGCCTGCATGGTTGATAAGTACTTTTAATTGATCAGAAATTAACTGGTGTTGCATTGTTTGCCTTTGATGCTGCTTATAAGAATATAACTCCTTTAATGGCCGCTGCCTTGCGGTAAACATCAATGATCTCGTCAACACTGATCACTACCTGCTTAGCGGTGATGCTGGTGTATTTACCCTGACCGCTTTCTTTGGTAAGAATGTCGGCCTCTTCTCCGAAAATATTTTCAACAAGGGCTATGCTCCTGTTTTCACTGGGCACTATTAACTTAAACATATACACGCTCGGAAAGGTCGTGGTTTCTTCAAGTTTGCTCTTTAATCTTTCCAGGTCTTCCTCTGTCATGTGTAGTCAAAAAAATGATTGTATATCAAAACTAAACCAAAAATAGCCAGCAACGCCCCGGTTATGATGTTAACAACGTACATGATCCTGGGGGTAAGAATCTTCTTTAGACGGCCCGCTACCGATACTTTGGCCAGCTCAACGAGTAAAACCAATCCAAGAGTAATACTAAAATACAGGATCATATTAAATATTTTGAAGCCGAGCAGTTTACCCACACCAGTAACGTTACCAAGCCAAAGGATCCATACTGCCGGATTTAATGAGTTTAAAAAAAAGCCTTTCAGCAGCATGCTTATTGCTGAAGGGCCTTTTACTTCTATGGTGGCGTTTTCGTTTTTAGTATCGGGTTTTTTAAAATGCAAAACTCCAAATATGATGAGAATAATGCCGGCGAGTATGCCCATGAACCGTTGGCTCTTTTCGTCCTGTATCAGGTTTGTTGCACCTAAATGAACCAGTAAAATAATGAGCAGACAAACGATAAAGTCGCTTATTACAACGCCAACAGCGAGTAACGAGCCGGCCCTATACCCTGCTTTTATGCCGGTGTTTATTAAAGCAAAAAATGCCGGCCCAAATGAGAACGTGAGCAGGACAACAATTGTTATAGTTGAGTATATTAAACTAAGGATCAGGAATTACTTTTTATAGGTATCTAAAAATGCCTGCCACTCGTTAAGATTTTTACCCTTTAAAACGCGGGGGAACTTGCTTTGGCCGCCCAATTTGTTTTTGCTGGCTAAAAAATCGATAAATGCTTCATTGGGAAGAACAGTGACCAGGATCTCTTTTAGCGCATGTGTTCTTTCAACCGCGTAATCATCATTAAGAAGTTTTAGATGTTTATCGAGATTTTCCTTCAGCGTGGTTTCATCTGCCTTTTTGTTTGTACCAATAAACCAGTGGTGCGCAAATAATCCCTGGTAGGGAATTCCTACCACGCAAAATTCATTGATCTCAAGGTCCATTTCATCTGCCACCAGTTTAGCCGCCTGGTTCATGTTATCTACACTCAAATGTTCGCCACAAAGGCTTAAAAAGTGTTTGGTACGCCCGGTAATTATTATTTCACACCGTTTTACATCCGTAAATTTGATCGTGTCCCCAATCAGATATCGCCAGGCCCCGGCGCAACTGCTTATCAGGAGCGCGTACTCCACATCTGCCTCCACCTCTATTATATTCAGTGCTTTGGCATTGGGTTTAATGTTGCCGTCAGCGTCAAAATGTTCTTCAGTAAACGGTACAAACTCAAAAAACAGTTTGTTGTCTACAATCAATTTCATGGCCTGTGATTCGTTTGGTCTTTCCTGGTAAGCGAAAAACCCCTCTGAAGCCATGTAGGTATCCATAAAAATAAGAGGTTTGGCACAAAGGGCATTGATGCTTTTTTTATAGGGATGAATCGCCACGCCCCCGTGAACGTAAACCGCCAGGTTGGGCCATATGTCATGAATAGTATTTACGTTGTAATGCTTGATGATGCGTTCAAATAAAATCTGTATCCAGGCCGGCACCCCGCAAATAAAACCAACATTCCACTGCCGGGCATTGTCTACAATTTCCT
Source organism: Bacteroidota bacterium (assembly GCA_040386615.1). Classification (GTDB taxonomy): domain Bacteria; phylum Bacteroidota; class Bacteroidia; order B-17B0; family Aurantibacillaceae; genus Aurantibacillus. Next base: position 189,256 of record JAZKFC010000007.1, on the reverse strand, counting down.
GGAGTTTACTTTCCCAGTTCTTAAGCGATCTTATATCGGGACCGGGCAGGGTAAAATTCTGAAACCACCTTGGCTGCGTGCCCGTGGTAATACCACTCAGGTCGCCGCTGAAATATGTGCCATTATAATTTAAATTGGTACTGCCGCCCACAAACAAAATTTCTGTTTCGTATTGTTCTTTATCAAAATTAAAATGTTTGGTAGAAATGATTTGTTTGATGGTGCCTTTTTGAATGGCCTTGATCATCTCCCTGGTAATTGGAATGTGTTTGCTGGCAGCGTCGGAGGTTCCTGAACTCAGGGCAAAATAATTAATTTTCCCGGGCCAGCACACGTCCCTGTCGCCCCTGAGCGCGCGATGCCACCATGCCTCAAAAATTGACTGGTAATCGTAAATGGGAACGCGTTTTTGAAACGCGCTGATGGGATCTTCCATGAGTGCCAGGTTTTCGAAACCGAACTCTTCACCAAACTCTGTCATTTGAGCTTTAGTGATGAGCTTTTGCAGTTGTCTTACCTGTTGCTTATATACATTTTTTCTTGCTGGAATCCGGGAACGAATGTCTATAGCGCTTTTTATGATAGATCCTAGAATAGGCATTTTTTCTTGTGATTAAAGATTTGAACCGGGTGTCAGAAGAGGTGTAAGCTCTTTGCTGACAGCATTATTTAATGTAACGGAAATCCTGGTTATTTTTAATTGTTTTTAAAGTGTGGTAAATCAACCTGATTACCTCTTCAACATCGTTTTTATGAACCGTTTCAACAGTTGTGTGCATGTAGCGCAGAGGCAGTGAAATAAGCGCAGAGGCGATGCCATCGGTTGAATAGGCAAAAGCATCGGTATCGGTGCCCGTGGAACGTGATGCTGCCTGCCGCTGAAATTCTATTTTGTTTTTATTTGCCGCGTTAATGATCAGTTTTAACAGGTTGTTTTGAACTGCCGGTGCGTAACTTAACACCGGGCCTTTGCCACAGGCCAGGTCACCGCTTATTACTTTATTCATCATGGGCGTTTGGGTATCGTGACAAACATCGGTTACAATGGCCACATTTGGGTTTATTTTTCTTGCAATCATAGTTGCCCCATTGAGCCCCACTTCTTCCTGCACCGCATTAACTATATACAACCCAAAGGGAAGTTTGTCTTTATTTTCCTTCAGCATCCTGGCAACTTCGGCTATCATAAAACCGCCAATACGGTTGTCGAGCGCCCGCCCGACAAAATAACGGTTGTTGAGCTCCATCAGTTCGTCCTCATAGGTAACCACGCAGCCCACATGAACGCCAAGGTCTTCCACTTCTTTTTGTGACTTGCAACCAAGATCCAGGAAAATATTTCTCAGGCTTGGGGTCTCTTCTTTGGCGGCATCTCTTACATGAATGGCCGGCCATCCAAAAACGCCCTTTATTATTCCCTTTTCGGTGTGAATGTTAACCCGCATCGAAGGCGCAATCTGGTGGTCGCTGCCGCCATTGCGCCTGAGGTAAATAAAGCCGTCCTTTGTTATATAATGCACAAACCAGCTGATCTCATCGGCGTGGGCCTCTATCACCACCTTGTATTCGGCCTTTGGGTTGATAACGCCTACTACTGTTCCATAGGTGTCAACAAAATGCTCGTCAATGTATGGTTTAATGTAATTCAGCCAGATCTTTTGACCCCCGCTTTCGAAACCGGTAGGCGAGGGATTGTTGAGGTATTCGTATAAGAATTTTATGGAATTGGGACTCAGTATGGATTTATTTTTGGTCATTAATTTTACAATTTAAGAACTTTAAATTAACAGAAAAAATATGAATTTAAAAACCCCCGGGCGCTAAAATATCCCGATAATATTTGACCTAAAAATCAATCCATTAAAGGCTTTCTTCATTTTGTCTTTTCCTTTTTCCAGGTCTTGTATTCATCCTGTTGATCTCGTCTGAACGCAGGAACGCGACGAAGCGGCTCGCAGGGTTTTAAAGTGGCGTAGCAGTCTGCGGGTAGTTGCTGGTAGAGTTTTGTGCCTTTTGTTTTCCAGGCAATCATATCGTCGCTCACGTCTTTTATCACTTTGGCGGGACTGCCCACAACTACTTTTCTTTTTTCGATGATCATTTCGGCTGGAACAAAACACAAAGAACCGATAATGCACTCGTCGCCCACCTGCGCGTTGTCCATAATAACACTGTTCATGCCTACCAGGCAGTTTTTTCCTATGGTAGCGCCGTGGATAATTGCGCCATGGCCAATGTGGGCCGATTCTTTTAACGTAACGGTTGTGCCAGGGAACATATGAATGGTGCAGTTTTCCTGCACATTGCAACCGTCCTCTATCACAATCTTGCCCCAATCGCCCCTGATGGCCGCACCCGGACCCACATACACATTTTTTCCTATTATGACGTTGCCGGTTACCGTAGCATTAGGATGGATAAAAGAACTACGGTCTATTACAGGTTTATACCCGTTAAATTCAAAAATGTTTGGCATAAGTTGCAGGTTACAAACTCAAATAAAGCCAATTTTACAGAGATTTTCAAACTAAATGCGCCTGTTCGTGCCGATCGCTGGTCAAAATAAGTTAATACTATGAATCATAGCAATATAATGCTTTGTTTTATAGTAATTTTGTCATAACAAATAATTCTATCATGATAAACCAGGCGTCGAATACCCAATCCACTATGCAGGAGTGGTTAAGTTTTAGAAATATCCTGAGTGAAAAAGTGAGGTCTGAAAAGCCTCTGTTAAAAAAGTCTGATGACCCCGCCCGATTGATTTATCATCTGGCGAAACAATTTCCTAAATAGGTTCACCATTCAAAAAATCAAAACTCTTTCTCTGCTTCTATTCCCAGCCTTTTGCAGATTAAATGCTCTGTGATATGATTCTTTACATTTGTCTTAATCGGGGGATCATTCTATTGTAGATACTGCTGCAAATTTTTCCTCCGGCCTCTTATAATTTAATACGATCAAACCTCCCCCATTTTATTCCATTCTACCTAGCCGTCGGCAACTCTGTATTTTTGAATGGGAATTCATCGCGACCTAAAGAAACAATCTTTCTTAGCGAATTCTATACGGCAACGCGCGGACCTTTCATTCGAATTTATATGGAGTAAATCCCTCCTTCTATTGAAGGTATTCTTTAATCTTTCGATAGTTGTGTTTATGCAAAACACAATCGCCATTCTTAAAGTGTCCAATGCGCTTCAGGAACATATGTGCCAATGAGAAACAATTGTGTTCAGGAATAAGGGCTAGAAGGCGGGGGGCATGTTTGAAAACGAGCCTGAAATTTCAGGTTCCACGTGAAACAATTCTACAATTTGATGGAATATATGTTTCTATCCTGTTGTAGTTTACGGTTGGAAATGCGTTAGGTCGAGACCAATTCTCGACTGCGCTCGAAGTGACATGGGCATTGAAAAAGGCCAAAATTCAACCGCAAACTACAACCTATACCGTTGTGTTTAAAGAAGTGAATCCCAGGGGGATTATTCACTTACAATCATAATCATAAGATGCCGGGTCTTCAATTGAAGCCGATGCGTATCCAAAACATTGTTTGTTCAAATACCCGCCAAAAAAATCTATGACTTTATTCGACGTCGGGATACATTCTATAAATGGAGTCTTATCGTAGCTTGCCCTTCGGTTTGGTCGACAAAATCCTGCTCCTTTATGTGGCCATGTTCTTTTGGCTAACAAACTGATAATACAAGATGCGGCCAGGCTACCGATTCTAAAACGGTAGTCTGAAACGATTTCAATAAAACAATACTGATTTGGGAAATTACTGATGGGCCTATTTGTGTTTAAACACGTAAATCCGGCTCGAATACTCCTGGCTGGAAACTGCCTTTAGGTTCGATCTCAGGCCCGTAAAAAAGGCGCTTATATAACGAACAGAACCATGCTTATATTTCTCACTCAACATGCTTACATAAAAGCTGTCGAATTTCATCGGATGGGCAGCAATAAGATCAAAACCCGCTCCGGTCATTAACTGTTTAATGGTGCTTTCATGAAAATGATACAGGTGTCTGGGTACATCATAGGCAGCCCAAAACTCCTTATAATATCCGGCGTCATAACTCTTATGATTAGGAACCGCAACAATTAGTACCCCTGCAGGTTTCAGTTTTAACTTTAAAAAAGCCAGGGTTTCCTTTAGATCCGTAACGTGCTCCAAAACGTGCCAAAGCGTTATTGCGTCAAATGGAGCGCCTGGATGGTTGAGTTCAATTAAAGTTTTATCCGCGTATACCTTTGACCTTGTTGAAGCGATGTCCCTTGCGCCTTTATCGGGCTCTATTCCGTAGGCCTTCCATCCGGCTCCTGAACAAGCGTCTAAAAACATACCAGTGCCACAGCCATAATCCAAAATGGTTCCACGTGAAACATATTGGTCTATAAGATCTATTTTCTTCTTTAAGGTGTAGTTTCTTACGAGATGGTATAACTTAGATACCAAACCTTTTTTAGTATTAGTATGGGAAATATAGTTTTCAGATTTATAATAGTCGCCTATAACATCATCCGCTGGTCTCGGATTAGTAAATTTAAATCCACAGTCCTGGCAAATAACCAGGGTGAAATTCTCTGAGCTTACTGTATGGTCCTTGCAGATTAGTTCTTCTTTAAATTTCCCGGAACTACAAGCGGGGCAGGTATTTAGTTTTAGCATATTAATTGTTCCACGTGCAACCTATCGGCCGAGGTACACCAAAAGTACCGAAATGTCGGATGGATTTATACCTGAAAGGCGACTGGCCTGACCAATGGTGTGTGGTTTAAACTTCTTGAATTTCTCTATCGCCTCAGCCCCGAGACTCACAATTGAGTCATAGTTAAAATCCGGATTGATAACAAGATCATCAAGGCGTTTAACTTTATCTGCGTTCTCCTTTTCCCTCTCAATATACCCTTCATACTTCATAAGGATCTCTGCTTGTTCTACAGTCTCCCTTGAATAAGGAGAAAGAAAATCGGCAAGACCCTCATCGTTTTCAGAAATTGACCTAATAGAAATATTAGGTCGCGATAACACATTAAAGTACCTGGTTTTTTGCGAAAGCTCGCTAGAGTTAATACTCTGTAAAAACCCATTTAATACCGCAGGATCGGCGCTGGTGTTTTTAAAATAATCTATAATCCGGTTATATCCTGTTATCTTCTGATTTACTTTATCAACCCTTTCCTGGGAGGCCAAGCCGAGCGCATTCGATAATGGTGTTAAACGCGCGTCCGCATTATCCTGCCTCAAAAGCAAACGGTATTCAGCGCGCGACGTAAACATCCTGTACGGCTCGTCTGTACCTTTAGTCACCAGATCGTCTATTAAAACGCCTATATATGCCTCGTGACGGTTAAGTATAACCGGCTTTGATTCATTAATTTTAAGGTGGGCGTTCATGCCGGCCATTAAACCCTGGCAGGCTGCCTCTTCATAACCTGTTGTTCCATTAATTTGTCCGGCGAAATAGAGATGCTCTATCAGCTTTGTTTCAAGCGTCAATTTTAACTGAGTAGGGGGGAAGTAGTCATACTCAATGGCATACCCAGGCCTGAACATACGCGCGTTCTCAAAACCCGGAATTAAGCCAAGTGCTTTTTGTTGTACTTCTATTGGGAGAGACGTCGAAAATCCATTTACATAAATTTCAACGGTATTCCAGCCTTCCGGCTCCACAAACAACTGGTGTCGTTCCCTTTCACTAAACCTGGTGATCTTGTCTTCAATACTCGGACAATACCTGGGTCCCAGTCCCTGAATTCTACCCTGAAACATGGGCGACTTTTCAAAACCCGTTTTTAGAATATCATGCACCTGCTGGTTAGTGTAGGTAACGTGACAGGGCCTTTGCTTTTTTTCGCCATTCACAAAAGGTGAAGTGTTGTCTAAAAACGAAAACTTATCTACCACCTCGTCGCCCTCCTGTAACTCCATCTTCGTATAATCCAATGAGCGACCATCGATTCTGGGAGGTGTGCCGGTTTTCATTCTGCCGCTTTCAAATCCCATTTGGACTAATCGTTCCGTTATTCCATGGCTTGCCGATTCACCGGTTCTTCCACCTCCTAATTGTTTCTCACCTATATGGATAATCCCATTTAAAAACGTACCGTTGGTCAACACCACAGCCTTAGCCTTAAATTCAATGCCCATCCCTGTAATTACGCCTTCTACTCTTTTGCCGTCTTTTGAGATAATCAGGTCGCGCACCATATCCTGCCAGAAATCAACATTGGGTGTTTGTTCAAGCATTTCACGCCATAGCGTAGCGAACAACATACGATCGTTTTGTGTTCGGGGGCTCCACATGGCGGGGCCTTTGCTCCGGTTCAGCATCCTGAACTGGATCGCCGATTTATCGGAAATAATACCACTATAACCGCCCATGGCGTCAATCTCGCGAACAATCTGTCCTTTGGCAATACCGCCCATGGCTGGGTTGCAGCTCATCTGCGCTATGGTTTGCATGTTCATGGTTACCAGCAAAACGCTGGAGCCCATATTGGCAGCGGCCGCTGCAGCCTCGCATCCCGCGTGGCCGGCACCTACTACTATAATATCGTAAGAATTTTTCAAATAAAATGCAAAGATAAAGAATTATTGCAAGATTGTCCGGTAACAGCCTTAAACCCTGTTAAATCACCTTTCAAAATCAAAACTAGTTATATTTACAATCATGCCCGCGCCCAAAAACCTCACGCTAATTATTCTGCTTGCCCTGGCTTTTTCGTGCAAAAAAAAACCAAGGCCTCTTTATGTCACTACGCTAGGCGTTGCCGAAATAGAGGATATCACGGCGCTGAGCGGAGGACTCATCACTGGCGAAGGAGTAACAGCAAAAGGAGTTTGTTGGGGCACCGAACCAAGCCCGGAGCTGTCGACCGGCATTACAAATGAAGGGGTGGGATCAGACAGTTATCAAAGCCGGCTCACGGGATTAAGTCCTTTAAAAACATATTACGTTTGGGCCTACGCTGCAAATGAGTCGGGTGTTACGTACGCTGACCCGGTTAAATTTACAAGCGCCGCTCTCGTTACCGGTTCTGTTTTTGATATAGATAACAATAACTATCCAACAGTAAGAATTGGATCAAAACAATGGATGCAAAAAAATCTACAGGTAACGCGTTACCGCAATGGAGACCCAATCGCGCTGTTGCCGTCGGACAATAGTTGGACCCAAACGCAGTCGGGTGCGTATTGTGTTCAGCCCAATCTTGTTATTTCCTATTATGGTGGTCTTTATAACTGGTTTGCTGTGAACGACGCCAGGAACATTGCGCCTGTTGGTTGGCACGTTGCCACCCAGGCCGATTGGGACGACCTGCTGAATACTCTTGGTGGGACCGGCGCGGCGGCTCCCAAAATGCGGATCGTAACTCCCCAGTATTGGCCAACAACATCCTCCAACACAAACGAAAGTGGTTTCACTGCTCTTCCCGCGGGCTATAGGGTTAACGGCAGCTTCTCTTCAGGAGGCACCGCCACTTCGTTTTGGACCAATACAAGCGCGCCTTCTTCCCTCTCATGGGCATACACCATGAACGGCACTTCCCTTAATAGCGGGTCATACTCCAGATCAGACGGTAGAAGCGTGCGCTGTGTTAAAGACTGACAATTCATAAAGGTTTACCATAAGCAACGAACGAATTGACAACCCTGTGTCGTCCGAATCAATTCACTAAAACAAAAACTCATTATATTTACGTTCATGACCTTCTTTAAAAACTTTACGCTGATTCTTTTTGTTGCCCTAATTGCCTCCTGCAAAAAAAAGAGCAAACCACTTTATGTAACAACACTCCCGGTTAGTTTTATTCAGGGTTCCAACGCTATGAGTGGCGGCATTATTACCGGCGAGGATGTAATTGCAAAGGGCCTTTGCTGGGGCGAGGATGCAAACCCTCACAATGCAAGCGGCAAAACAAACGAGGGCGCAGGCTCCGATCGTTTTGACAGCATGCTTACCGGCCTGGCACCCAATGTAAAATATTATGTTTGGGCGTATGCGGCAAACGAAGCCGGCACGGTGTATGCCGACCCTGAAACCTTTACCAGCGCAGCGTCTGAGGTAAAACAAATTACAGATTATGATGGCAACATATATCATACCACCAACATAGGTTCACGTGAATGGACCCAGGAAAACCTGAGAGTAACGCATTATAACAACGGCGACCAGATCACTAAACTAACCAACTCCACAGACTGGACCCAGGCCTTTTCGGGCGCTTATTGTTATTATGACAACAATATTACCAATATGACCACCTACGGCGCTCTTTATAACTGGTATTCCGTTAACGACAGCCGAAAACTGGCGCCAGCCGGCTGGCACATAGCCACACAGGCCGATTGGGAAGATATGCTCATCACGCTTGGAGGTATAAACGTTGCGGGCCCCAAAATGAGAATTACAACCCCGCAGTACTGGCCAACAAATTCGTCCTGCAACAATCAAAGTGGATTTTCTGCTATACCTGCAGGCGCCCGAAACAGCGGTAATTATATATCTTTATTATCGTCGGCTGTTTTCTGGAGCAGTACCAGCTCTTCTTCCTCTGTTGCTATGGCATATAATCTCAGTCCTGATTATCTTTACAACGCTGCCGCCCAATGGAATGATGGTAAAAGTGTGCGCTGCGTTAAAGACTCAATTTAATTTACGGCCTCCTGGATGGCGTCCATTTTGTCTTCGCTGAAGCTACCTTTTTCTGCGTGCACAATTTTGCCGCTTTTATCCAATACATAAAAATACGGAATCTTATTATCGGTAGCGCCTAATTCCTTTTGAATTTCTTTTATGTCTGTTTTTTCGGTATCCATGATATATGGCCAGAACTCCTTATCTGTACTTGCCTTAAAATCTTTGGCTATCATTTTAAACCCGCTGATCATTGGCACGAATACAAAATTCACGTCATAGATCTCGGCCATATCAAAATTAGATCCATCTTTATTTTTAACGATAAACATATTATATAAAGGGTTAAGCCATTTTTTTAGATCTTCTTCGGCACCACGGTGATAGGCAATGGCCACGATAGTAAACTTGTTGTTCTTCATGGGCATGTTAATGATCTTGTCATCTAATGAAGTTCCATTCATAATAGGAAACATCTTTCCTACCTGTGCTTTTATGTTAAAGCACAGGCATATTGATAATACTATCGCGGCTTTTTTCATGGGGTGGGTTTTAATAATTATAATATGTATTTAAATGTCTATTTTATCTATCCTGGCCTGGTGCCTTCCGCCTTCAAATTTTTCGGAAAGAAAAACATCCGCGCAGCCATAAGCTTCTTGTGCGCTCATATACCTGGCGGGTAAAACCAGAATATTGGCGTCGTTATGTTGTCTTGCAAGCGCCGCTATTTCAGAGTTCCAGCATAAGGCGGCCCTTATTCCCTTATGTTTATTAGCGCTTATATTAATGCCGTTTCCACTACCGCACATTAATACTCCAAATACAACCTCTTTGTTTAAAACAGCCAGAGCAACGGCGTGTCCATAATCAGGGTAATCGGCCCTTTCGGAACTATAACACCCTTTATCGTCTACAATAAATCCTTTACCCGTCAGGTAGCTTTTTAATTGTTCCTTAAGTTCAAAACCAGCGTGATCTGATCCTATTGCTATTTTTATACTCATAATAACTGGGCTATTTGTGCTTTATAAGGTATTCCTTCAAAAATATTAATCAACGTTGGTTAACACTCGTAAAAAATCACACTGGTAATCAAGCTGTGTTTACCTAAAGAACTAACAAAAATAGTGTTAACTACTTTATTTTTCGTTCATAACTATAGGTAACATTTTTTACCTTTATCAATTCAAAGCCGGCATATAAAAGCATTCTTTAAATCCTAGCAAAGTTATCAATTTCCTTTAGTATTTATCAGTACCCATTTTCACTTTCTAACAAATAAAAACGCAGATAGTTACTAAGACTCATAAGTACTAACTATTGTTAATACTAGTTACACCCTATGATAATCAAGGTATTAAATAGTTAAATTTGTTTATGACCTGTTAGCTAATATTTATAAACCAAAAAAACAACATAAATTACTTTTTTAATTAACATCACTAACATCCTATAATAGATATAAATAATTTAAATTTTTAAAATGAAAAATGTATTATTAAATAAAGGATGGCTGGACAAAGAGATTTCTCCGGACCTTGATTTATTTAAAGAAATAAATTATCTTAAGAAGGAAAAGAAGGCAATCATACTTGCCCACTATTACCAAAACGCTGATATACAAGACATTGCCGACTATATTGGGGATTCATTAGGGCTGGCTCAACAGGCACAAAAAACACAGGCTGATATCATTTTATTTGCAGGTGTTCATTTTATGGCAGAAACGGCAAAAATTCTGAATCCTGGTAAAAAAGTATTGATCCCCGATTTAAAGGCGGGTTGTTCATTAGCAGACTCTTGTCCGCCACATGAATTTGAGAAATTTGTAAAACAACATCCCGATCATATTGTTATTACCTACATTAATTGTACTGCCGAAATTAAAGCCCTTTCAGATATTATTTGTACCAGTAGTAATGCCGTTCAGATTGTAGAAAGTTTACCTATGAACCAGAAAATAATATTTGCTCCAGACAAAAACCTGGGAGCTTATATTAATAAAAAAACAGGTAGGAATATGATTTTATGGGAAGGTAGCTGTATGGTTCATGAAATGTTTAGCCTAGAAAAACTCATAAAACTCAAAATACAGCATCCGCAGGCAAAAGTGATTGCTCATCCCGAATGTGAAACGGCGGTACTTGAGCAGGCAGACTTCATAGGTAGTACAAGCGCGTTATTATCTTATTCAAAAAAATCTCAGGATAGAGAATTTATAGTGGTTACAGAATCAGGCATATTACATCAAATGGAAAAGGATAATCCCGGAAAGAGTTTTATACCAGCACCACCTGATAATGCATGCGCTTGTAATGACTGTCCATACATGAAATTAAATACACTCGAAAAAATTTATACAGCACTAAAATACGAACAACCGGAACTATTAATGAGTAGTGAATTAATTGAAAAAGCAAAAAAGCCAATTTTAAGAATGCTCGATTTGTCGGCCGGTTTTGGATTATAATTATTACATTTAATCTTCTAAGCAATGGAAAAACTGAGGCAGAAAATATTTATAACGTTTTTACTTTTTGTGAATTTCTCGTTTGTTTATTCACAAACCACCGATCCCAACGGATATAATAAATTTATGTACGATAATGGGAAGATAAGCAGCGAGGGAATGATGAAAAACGGGAAACCCGACGGATATTGGAAAAACTATAATAAAAATGGCCGGCTTAAAATAGAAGGCAATAGGAAGAACTTTCTTTTGGATAGTTTATGGAAGTTTTATGATGACAGGGGAAGAGTGACTAAAACAATTTATTACAGGGAAGGAAAAAAGAACGGGCCAACCAATATTTATGATACAACTTTAACGCTAATTACTACTGAAAATTACATTGATGATGTAAAACACGGTCCTTTAAATAATTTTTACAAATCAGGTAGAATAAAAAGCACCTTTCCTTATATAAAAGGCAAAATAGAAGGCACAGCTTACGAGTACAGCCAGGACTCATTAATTACAGCCATGAGCGTTTATAAGGGCGGTATCCTGCAAGGTTATGAGAAAATAAATCAGCGCGACCAGGAAAACAGAAAACAGGGCATATGGAAAGAGTTTCATAACAATCTTGAAATAAAAAAAGAACAGAAATTTAATGACGATTCTTTAGACGGCTATGTAAAGGAATATGATAAGAAAGGAAATCTGCTATCAACAAAAAAATACAATAACGGCAAGAGAATATTAAATGCTCCTGAAATAGCCAACGTTGAAGTTTACAGGGAGGTTTATGATGACAATACGCTGAAATATGAAGGTGTGTACAGTGACGGTGTGGCTATAGGTACACATTATAAATACGTTCAGAAAATGAAGTGCGACAGCAGCCTGTTTTTAAAGGAAGATTCTACCAGCACTGTTTCTGTTTATATTAGTAAATTAGTATGCCGCAATGTACCCGTACCAGATAGTGCTATTGAGTATTTCGACGGGGTGTTGGTGGCAAAAGGGGCGGTAGACAGCTTAAGGAACAGAATAGGTATATGGAGCGAGTACCATCACACCGGTGAGTTTAAAGGAAAAGGAGCTTATAAGGAAGGTAACAGGGTAGGGGATTGGGAGTTTTTTTATGCTTCTGGCAAAATAGAACAAAAAGGCAAGTATGACAAAAAGGGGAGAATGCAGGGAAGCTGGAAATGGTTTTATGAAGGCGGACAACTGTGGCGGGAAGAGATTTACGTGAATGGAAAAAGAGAAGGTTTATTAACTGACTATAATGAAGAAGGAAAAATAATTTTGCAGGGAAATTTTGCTGATAATAAAAAAGAAGGTACCTGGAATTATGAATCGTCGGACTATAAGGAAATTGGCAGTTATAACAACGACGAGCCGGACAGCGTATGGAAAAGTTATTACATGCCAGGTAAAATAAAACACTTTGAAGGAAGATTCCAGGCTGGTGACCCAGTGGGATTACACACAGCCTACCACCCTACCGGAGAAAAAATGTACGTGGGCACCTATGTTAGCGGCATGAAGGATGGAGACTGGAAGTATTACGACGAAACAGGATATAACTATTTAACCATTACCTATAAAAATGACATAGAGATCAAGTGGCAGGGAGAAAAAATTCGTCCTACTTATGAAGAAAGCCTCAGGTCATACAATATCAAAATAGGAGAGAATAAAACGCAGACCATAAGAAAATAAATAAAAAATGGGGGTAAAACAAAAAAAGCAAACAGAGGTTGATGAGGTATTTCTCAACCAGCTTCCGGTTGCTGTGATGTTGTTTGACGACAAGGGAATTTACTTTCTTAATAAAAGAGCCGCTGCTATATTAGGTATATCGCAAAAAAAGCTAATCGAATCTAAAAAAGTCACGGTATTTGATTTTATAGAAAAAGAAAATTTTGCGAAAATAAAAAAACGCATCGCTCTCATACTAAAAGGAGAAGAAGTGCCGGCAATTGAAATCCAGGTAAGAAACTGCAAAGGAAAAACTCTTTGGATAGAAACCAGAGGCAACCTTACGCGGTTTAAAAACAAAAATGTGGTGCAATCCACCTTTTTTGAGATTTCAGAAAGGCACGACCGGAGCGTAGAGCTTGAAGCCGCTAAAAACCTGCTAAAAAAGATCAGTGCCAATTCAAAAGAGGTTATCTTCGACTGGGGCTTTTATCCCAATTCCAGGATCAATTTTATTAGCGAAGCGGCACAATCGCTGTTAGAATATACGCCGGAGGAGTTATATAAAAACCCTCTCATTTTGAAGGCTCACCTTCACAAAGAAAACCAGAAATATTTAATGCACCCGGGAAAAGAATTTCCTGGACTCCTTAAAGACCGTAAAGAAAGAAAGTCTTTGATCGGTTATAGGGTAGAATCAGGACAGATCAGGCATCTTGAGGTTTCGCTTAACCCGGTGTACGATTCTAAAAAAGTGCTTACCGGCGTCGTGGGCAGCCTGAGAGACGCCACCGAACAGGTTGAGACGCAGAAACTGCTGATTGCGACCAAGGAAAAGTTTGACCTCATTACCAATAACGGAAATGATATTATTGCGTTTTATACTTTTTTGCCGGAAGAAAAATACCTTTACGTAAGCCCCAACATTAAAAAAATATTGGGTTACAGTCCTCAGGAGTTGCTTGACGATAACATGTTCTTTAACAAGCGGGTAATTGGTACAAAAGACTATTTTCTAAATACCGATAAACAACTCATTAATATCCAGAAGAAGAACCTGGTAAAAAACTGTTATTATATTTTCAGGATCCTTAAAAATAACAAAGAAGAGATCTGGCTGGAGTGCAATTATTTCCCAATCACCAACGCCAAGGGCAAAGTGAGTTTTTTCCTCAACATTCTGCGCGACGTGACCGAACAAAGGGAAAAACAGATCGAGATCCAGAACCAATACATCAACTATCAGAATTTACTCGATAACTCGCCCGTGGCTTATATTATTCACCAACACGGTGTGTGTTTGTATTGCAATAACGCGCTTTTAAAGCTATTGAAGCTTAAAAACAAAAACGAGATCCTGGGCAAATTTACTGTTGATTTTTTTCATGAGGACGACCGTAAAAGGGCTATTGAAAGGCTTGGCGATATTTACAAGCACAAAAACCTGAGTAAATTTTACAATTACCACGTTAACGACAGCGAAGGAAATGCCATAGAGGTTGAGATAAAATCGCTGCTGATCAAGTTTAATAACGTTGACTGTGTACTGGCGCTGATCAACAATTTAAGTGATAAAAGGCAACGCCGGCTTGATAAATTAAAAACAGAGATTACAGAATCTACCAATAAAAAATTACAGAACGAGATCAAGGAACGCAGGGAGGTTGAGAAAAACCTTATTGAAAAAACCGCGCACCTCTCCTCTATTTTTGAAAGTTCTACGCACCTTATCTGGACGGTGAACAGGAAGTACGAAGTCACCTCGTTTAACCAGAACTTTGCCGACGTTGTTAAGATCCAGCACAACATCAACATCAAGCCCGGCTACAAGATAGATGAGCACTTAAAGCGAAACCGCGATCAGTACATCGATTTCTGGTATCCCAGGTACGCCGAAACTTTTGAAGGGAAGAAACTGGAGTTTGAAAAAGAAGACATGAACCAAAGAAGGGTGTACAGGAAGGTTTTTCTTAATCCGATTTTCAATGAAAAAAATGAGGTTACCGAAATCAACTGTATTGCCCATGATGTTACCGACTCGAAGATCTACGAACAAAAATTACTGAATCAAACAGGCAAGCTGGTTGCCATTTTCGACAGCAGCCATCACTACATCTGGACCATCAGCCATGAAGGAAAATTAACCTCTTTTAATAAAAATTATTACGACCTCATTACCTCACTTTACAATACTGAGCCTTATCTTGGCCTGGTTTTAAACAGGGGTGTGCTTTCCAACGATAAGGAATACACCGAGGTGCTGAACCATCACTATAAAATCGCTTTTAGCGGGCAGGCCACCAATTTTGAAATAGAAACACTCGACAAGAATTACAAAAAGATCTATCTGGAGATCTTTCTCAACCCTATTTATGAGAACGAAACAGTTGGCGAAGTGAGCGGCATTGCGCACAACATTACCGATAAAAAGTATGTTCAGCAGCGCATGGAGCAGTCGTTAAAGGAGAAAGAGATCCTGTTAAAGGAAGTGCACCACAGGGTAAAAAACAACATGCAGGTGGTGAGCAGCATTTTAAACCTGCAATCTTCTTATGTATCCGACGAATACGCCTTAACCCTTTTAAAGGAGAGCCAGAACAGGATAAAAACGATGGCATACATCCACGAAAGCCTTTACCAGAACAAGTCCTTTACGTCGGTTAATTTTTCGGAATATGTTCAAACGCTGGTAAACAACATTATTCAGTCGTATTCGTCTTCAAAAGAAAAAATAATCCTGGAGGTGAATGTTGAAAAAATTACCCTGTCGCTCGACAGCTCCATCCCGGTGGGATTGATCATCAATGAGCTGGTGACCAACTCGATTAAACACGGTTTCCCGGGCTCCAGACGCGGTAAAATAACGCTTAATCTAAAATGCGAAAATAATTTTGTATTTTTAGAGTTGAAAGATGACGGGGTAGGCTTTGCTTCCGACATTGACTTTGAAAACAGTCATTCGTTGGGATTACAATTGGTTAATACCCTTATTGAACAAATAGATGGGAGATTTATTTTCAGATCCTCAAAAGACGCAGGAGCAGAAGTTTTGATCACATTTAAGATGTAACTATTATATGGAAAAGTTAAATATATTCATTGTTGAAGACGAGAGTATTGTGGCTAAGGATATTCAGAACAGCCTTACCAAATTGGGATACACAGTTGTAGGTATAGCCAACAACGGCAATGACGCAATCGAAAGAATTATGGAATTGTCGCCCGACCTGGTGTTGATGGATATCATGATCAAGGGTGACCTGACCGGCATTGATGTTAGTGAAAAAATTAAAGAGAAAATAAATGTGCCTGTTATTTTTTTAACGGCCTATGCTGATGAAGGAACCCTTGCTAAGGCCAAGATCACCGAGCCTTACGGTTACATTTTAAAACCCTTTAAGGAAATAGACTTGCACTCTACGATAGAAATGGCGGTTTACAAACACCAGAAAGATTCTGCCGTTTTAAAGGAAAGAGATCTTTTGTATTCGATGGTGGAAAACAAAGACGACAGCAGCAAGGATATTCTATTTGTGAAAGCCAACAGCCGTCTTGTAAAAGTACATTTAAAGGATATTTATTTTATTGAGGCGCTTAAGGACTATGTGATCATTAACACTCAGAATACCAGGTACACAGTGCACAGCACCATGAAGGAGATCGACAAAAAGCTGGGAACTACTGAGTTTGCCAGGATACACCGTTCTTTTATAGCCAGGCTCGACAAGATCCAGAGCATTGATTCACAAAATGTAATTCTTGAGAATGACAAAAAAGTGATCCCGGTTGGCGGATCTTACCGCGAAGAACTCATGCAGAAGCTCAACATGCTTTAGCCCCGGGTTCCTAATCATTTAAAGTACTACAAATAATAGCAAGCCTTTGCCACGTTTTAACGTAGCTTTGTTATTATTTTATACATGTCAAAAACAAAAACAACTTTTTTCTGTCAGCATTGCGGTGCACAGGCCGCCAAGTGGGCGGGCAAGTGCAACAGCTGTGGCGAGTGGAACACCCTGGTTGAAGAGGTCATCCACAAGGAAACTAAAAATGACCGTCTTCAGTTATTTTCCATAAACAAAAATACCGCCAGCCAGCCCAATCAATCTGTTTTGCTGCAGGATATTGGCCTTTCAGATTTCCCACGTATCGCCGTGCCGGGTCAGGAATTAACAAGGGTGCTTGGCGGCGGCATAGTTCCCGGAAGCCTGGTACTGTTTGGAGGGGAGCCCGGCATTGGCAAATCTACGCTCATGTTACAACTGGCCCTGCGACTCAAAAACCTTAAAATTTTGTATGTGAGTGGTGAGGAAAGTGAGCAACAGCTGAAGATGCGGGCTGAACGGATAGGCATTACCACAGACAATTGTTTTATACTCCAGGAAACCAATACGCAGAACATCTTCTCGCAGATCAGTCACATTCAGCCACAGTTGGTGATCATTGATTCTATTCAAACACTGTACACCAGTTATATCGATAGCAGTCCCGGCAGCGTAAGCCAGGTAAGGGAATGCGCCGCTGAATTTCTACGGTTCGCGAAAGAAACCAATGTGCCGGTTTTTATGATAGGCCACATTACCAAGGAAGGCAGCCTTGCCGGGCCGAAAATACTGGAACACATGGTTGACACCGTTCTGCAGTTTGAAGGCGACAGGAACCATATTTACAGGTTATTGAGGGCTACGAAGAACCGCTTTGGCAGCACCAATGAAATGGGCATTTACGAAATGAACGGTTCGGGCTTAAAAGAAGTGATTAATCCCTCGGAAATATTAATCACCAACAGAACAGAGGCCACAAGTGGTGTGGCCATCGCTGCTACGCTTGAAGGCAACCGGCCCATGCTTATTGAAACACAGGCCCTGTGCAGCACGGCCGCGTATGGCACACCGCAACGCTCTTCCACGGGTTTTGACCTGAGGCGGCTCTCTATGTTGCTGGCTGTTCTTGAAAAACGCTGCGGCTTTAAATTAAGCATCAAAGACGTGTTCATCAACATCGCGGGCGGCATAAAGGTTGAAGATCCGGGTATTGACCTGGCCCTGGTGTGTGGCATTTTATCAAGTAACGAAGACATGCCCATCCCTCAGAATATTTGTTTTGCGGCCGAGGTGGGCTTAACCGGCGAAATAAGGCCGGTGAGCAGGATAGAGCAGCGCATTTCGGAGGCCGATAAACTGGGCTTTGAAAAAGTGTTTGTGTCATCACATAACTTAAAGGGACTCGACACAAAAAACTTCAAAATAGAAATTGTACCGGTTTCAAAAATTGAAGAGGTGTTCAGTAAATTGTTCGGGTGAAACTATTGACCGGATAGTTTTTTGGCTTCTGCCATATCAATGCGCGCGCCATTTTTAAACGCTACAACAAAACAATCCTTAAAGCCTTTTTCACGCAGGGTGGCCTGGTGCGCGACAGCGTCTTTTAACTGCGTAAAATTTCCCGAAGTATATTTCAGTGTAGTTTTCATTTTGTAAAAACTCCCGCTGGTAATTGAAGAAAATTTTTCCTGTTTTAAATCCAGAGGGATTTCGCTGCTGGCAAACTGTACCTTAAAAACAACGCCTTCTGGTTTTGTATTATTTATCGGGGCTTCGGGCTTTACATCCGCAACCTCCTTTTTCTCAGAACTCTTTTTCTCTTTTTCTTTTTTAAACTTCAGGGCTATTTCGGTGGCCGAGAGCGCCGTGTCTTCTGTGGGAGGCTTGCTTATCACAGAGTCTTTAGTAATTACTTCGATCTGCGCATAGGCCCCGTCCTCCACTTTTTCCTTGGTGTCTTTTTTAATTGTTTCTTTCCTTATTTCGGGTTCGGCCTTTTCTTTTTCAGCAACTTTAGGTTCTTCTTCATCCTCATCTTCGGCCACACTTTTCTGACCAGGAATGTTACCTGCTTTTATGTTCTCATTTTCGAGCGCTTCCTGGTTTTCGAATTCGTCATTGTATTCCTTTTTTTTTCCTTCTACTTCGTCTTTGTACCTTCGTAAGCCCCTGAAAATAGACTTAGCGAGGTAATCCTGGCCTTTTCCGCTCGCCAAAAAAGTTTCTTCCAGTGGATTGGTGAGATAGCCTAACTCGGTAAGGATGCTTGGCATGGAGGTGCGCCACAGCACCCAGATACTTTGGCGGTGAACACCTTTATCAATTCTACCTGCCTTTTTCGTGTATTCATCCTGTATTTTCATGGCCAGGCTGGCACTCTGGATCACGTAGGCGGATGTATAATTACTCATGATAATATAACTCTCTTCGCTTTCAGGGTCAAAGCCGCCATATTTTTTTTCATAGTCTTCTTCATAAAAGATCGCGGAGTTTTCGCGTGTAGCCACCTTCATTTTTCCTTCTTCATTTTTTAAACCCATCACGTAGGTTTCTGTACCAAAAGGCACAGGGTTTGGTTTCTCAACCACCACCAATTTTCCTTTTTTATTTTTATAGGTCTTTACCCTTTTTTTACCTGTTTTTGGATCTTTAATAATTACCGGTTTCCCGGCTGCGTTGCAATGAATGGAGATAAAAAGATCTGCCTTTGCTTTGTTGGCGATCTGTGCCCTGTCTTCCAGCTCAACAAAAACATCGGTGGTGCGTGTGTATATAACTTTTACGTCTTTAAGATTTTCTTCAAGAAGTTTGCCTAGCTTAAGCGCCACCGCAAGCGCCACCTCTTTTTCGTTGTGAGCGGCGCCACTGCAGCCAGGGTCTTTGCCTCCGTGACCGGGGTCTATCACAATTACCTTGATGCCATTGGGCGCAACTTTTTTAATTCCTGTGAATGCGGCAACTACCGCCGCAGAACAAAATATGAGGACAAAATATTTTAATTTTTTAACCATCCGTATTGGTAAAATACCGCTCAATGAGATAAAGTATTGTAGCTTTGTGTGCTGTGATCAATTGAATAAAATTATTCGATTCCATTTGACATTAACCCCACATAATAAAGTAGTTCTCTTCTTTGGTTTGTTAATATCTTTCGGTGTCAACACCCTGTGGGGACAAACGCCGCAGGGAGACACATTAAAAAAATCGGGTAACGACAGCATTTCCAGGCCCGCAGAGAGTGAGGATGAGCTGGAAGAGCAGGTAAAGTACTCGGCCCAGGACAGCATCGTTTCAGAACCCTCAACCGGTAAAGCGATTTTATATGGCAAGGCATGGGTTACCTATGGGGAAATGAGGATTGACGCGGAATTCATCGAAATTGACTATACAAAAAACCTGATTATCGCCTACGGTAAAAAAGACAGCCTTGGAAAAAACGTAGGTACACCGGTATTTAAGGAAGGCGCAGAGGAGATGAATGCCGAGAAGATCATGTACAACCTCAAAACCAAAAAGGGCAAGATCTTTAACGCACTCACCAAGCAGGGCGAGCTCCTGGTGATAGGAAAAGAAATAAAGAAAGACAGCTCCAATGTTATTTACATGAAGGACATGCAATGCATTCCCTGTCAGGAAGCAGATGCCAGAACCATTTTCAGGGCAACCAAGGCAAAGATCATTCCCGACGACAAGATCGTTACAGGGCCCATGTACCTTGAAATTGGTGGGGTGCCAACGCCCCTCGGTTTGCCATTCGGATATTTTCCGAACACCAACCGCCAACACAGCGGTATTTTAATCCCCACCTTTGGTAACTCGGCTGAGCGCGGTTTCAACCTGCGGCAGGGCGGGTTTTACTGGGGTATTAACGACAAAACCGACATGATCATCAGGGGAGACATATACGCCAACGGCAGCTGGGCACTGAATACCAGTAATAATTACAATGTGCTGTATAAGGCAAGGGGCTCTGTCAATCTTGGTTTCAGCCAGTTTAACATCGGCGATAAGGACATTCCCGCCCAGTTCAGCAAAGAAAGGGCCTACGAGGTCGGTTGGGTGCATCAGCAGGACAATAAAAGTAACCCAAGCATACAGTTCGGCGCCAATGTGAATATTAAAAACAATCAAACCTACAACCGTTTAAACGCTGTTAATTCGGGGCAGTATCTTACCAATACCTTTCAATCCAATGTAAATTTTACAAAAGCATATAAGTTAAGTTCACTCAGCCTCAACGCTACGCACAGCCAGAATACAAACACCAAACAGGTCGACATCACATTTCCTTCATTGACCTTTAACGTGAATCGTTTTTTTCCGTTTAAAAGGGCCAATGCTGTGCGACCCAACGTATTTGATAAAATAGGCGTGAGTTACCTGCTAACGGCCCAAAATACACTGAGTGGTCACGAGGACTCGTTGTTTAAAGTTAATCCCGAACTAAACAATAATTTGCTGAGCAGCCTCGAAAATAAAATGAGATATGGAATAAAACATTCGGTTCCCATCTCAACCAACTTTAATGTGCTCAAGTACGTTACAGTGACACCCGGGCTGAATCTTTCTGCTTTTATGTATACCAGGAGCACGCATAAGGAATTTGTGAACTATTTTGTGCCGCCAAGAGATACCCTGCCCGGAAAAGACAGTTCTTATGTAAGGAACAGTATAAAAAAAGGATTTGTAGGTGGTTACGACGCTAACTTTTCAACGGCATTCAGCACCAAGGTATATTTTGACTATGTTTTCAGAAAAGGAAAAGTGAAACAGATCAGGCACTTGCTGATCCCAACGCTGACCTATGTTTACAGGCCTGACTTTGGCAAAGAACAATATGGATTCTGGAAACAGGTGCAGACCGACATTACAGGGCGCACTGCCCGTTATTCTATTTTTGAAAATAACATTTACGGTGGTCCGGGTATCGGAGAACAAAACTCGCTCGCGATCAATTTAAACAACACTTTTGACGCCAAGGTCAAACAAAAAACCGATACAGGGCTTGTTTATAACAAGATTGCCTTGCTGCAGAATATCAGTTTAAGTACTGCTTATAATTTTGCTGCAGACAGCTTTAAAATGAGCCTCATTGGCGTTACAGCGCGTACAGTGCTTTTTAAGAATTTTGATATCAGCGCGGCTTCCACTTTTGACCCTTACGGTTACAGCAGAATCAGGGGTAAAAGAATGGCCGCATTTGCCTACCAATACAACGATGTGCCACTGAGGTTCACCAATGCGTATTTTACTGTAGGAACGACTTTTAGCAGCGACAAATTACAGGCCGCCAGGAAATTGAGAAAGCCGCCAGACATGACCAACGGTGCCGAGAAGGGCGCAACAAACGACCTTAACCCAAACGAGTCATTGCCCTGGAACATCAACCTTACTTATAACCTCTCGTTAACCAACGAGGATTTTACAAAAATTCAAACTGTGCAAACCATCAACACCACCGCAGATATTATGCCAACCAAATTCTGGAAACTGGGGGTAACAACGGGTTTTGATTGCACCAATCAAAAACTGAGTTACACAAGTTTTAATATCACGCGCGATCTGAAATGCTGGGAGGCAAGGATAAGCTGGGTGCCCTTTGGTTTCAATAAAAGCTACATGTTCACCCTTAACTTAAAAACATCTATGCTGAGCGATTTCAAAATACCAAAACAGAGCAAGTCGCTTGATAACCCGCAACTGCAGGAATTGTTCAGATAAAATAAGCCGATCTTTACCGAAGAACTTTTTTGTCAAATGATGTAAAATAAAAAGGCCGTCCCCAAAGAGTTGGGGACGGCCTTTTTTAAAAAAGAAACCTTATTATTTTTCGAGGATCATTTTTGTAGTAACAACTTTATTGTCGGAGTTAATTTTTAGGAAATAAACACCGTTTGAAACACCATCAAATTCTACATCTTTTGCAAGGCTGCCGTTGATGCTTGTGGTTTCGGCCTGGTACACCAGTTTGCCAACCACATTGTAGATGCTGATGCTCACAGGGCCGTTGTTCAGTCCTTTAAGGTTAAACGAACCGTTGTTTGGATTCGGATAAACATTGTAGTGAAGCGTTTCGGCACTGTTGTTTTTAATTGCTGTAGGCGCGTTCGGATCAACCACGTTGATATGATACATGCTCAGGTCCTGCGACGAACGGAAGATGGCAACACCCTGGCAGAAAGTAGCTGTAGCGCCACAGGAAACAGTAACGCTCAGGCAGATACTATAAGTACCAGCAGCTGAATAACTGTGTGATGTGTACAAAGTATTGCTGGTGTTTCCATCACCCCATGACCATGAAGCTGCTGTAATGTTTGAAGGCACGGTAGGGAAAGCATTCCAGTATTGTGCGGTACCGGTAGGTGCGCATGAGAAGCTGGCATTAGCAGTACAGGTATTGGTGTTTGAAATAGTAATAATTTGTTTTGCTGTGTCAGTACAGGTTGGGTTAGTACTGAAACCTGTAACGGTAAGAATAACAGTATAAGTACCATTCATAGCGTAAGTATGGCCTGGTGACATTGATGAGCTGCTGGTATTATCACCGAAAGCCCATGAGTAGCCTGTGGGGCCGCTTGTGCCGGTAGTTGTGTTGTTAAAGCTAACGAAACCATTTGAGCCGGCCACATAACTGAAGCTTGCGTTAATGTTGCAGTATGAGCTCACATTAATTGTATAAATCTGTACATCCACACAGGTTGGGCTGGTATTGTTGTTAACAGTAAGTGTTACTGTATAAACACCGTTTGTGGCGTAGTTGTGAGCAGGAGACGCGCTTGTTGATGTGCCGCCGTCGCCAAAGGCCCACGCATATGTACTGCCTCCATTAGTGTTGGTGGAGGTGTTGTTAAAGTTAACGTTACCATTGGCGCTTTGCGTCCAGTTAAAGTTTGCGTTCAGGTTACAGGCGGTTCCAACGGTTGGGATATTAACAACCCCGATGGCTACTGAGCAGCAATTAACACCTGCCGGAGACGAAGCCATAACGGTATAAGAACTATTTGCGCATAAACCGCCGATCCAGGCTCCGGTAGCGCCGGTTGACCAGGTATAAGTAGTTGCGCCGCACATATTTCCTGTATTTACAACAGTAGCTGTGCCATTACAGTTAGTAGGAGTGCTTGGCGCAGTATAGTTTACCTGTAAAGTACAAGGAGGTGTTGTTGACACACTTGTTACCGAAATAGTTTGTGTGATGTTTACAGAACAGGCAGGCGCTGCGCTGTACATTCCAAACGTTACAGTGTAAGTACCATTTACCGAATAAGTCACCGATGGATTCAGGAAGCCTGAACCACTACCCTGGAAAGTTTGGTTGCTGCTTCCTGGCATATACCAGTAGTATTGGGTAGTGAAGGTAGAAGGTGAGCCAAGACCAGTAAAGTTGATCAGGCCGTTTGCGCCCTGCGTGTAATTAATGCTTACAGAACAGGTTTGTGCCTTCAAATTTTTAAAGCCCATAAACAGGCAGATAAAAAGAAGCGCAGTGCTAAATAATGTAATTTTTTTCATTTTGTTTTGTTTTTTTAATGCCTACTCTTTTTTTGGGATTTTCAGCTTTTTCCTTACAATAACCATACACCAGGGGGGGTAAAAGCGTTGGCTAAGATAGGCCGTGAAAATTGAAAAAAAGCACCTGATTTAGTAAAACATACGTTTAGGGGGGTGAAACAAGGGTTTTGACTAGTGAAACAATGAAAAAAGCCGGGAGTTGATTTCCCGGCCGTTTAAATAAGCAGTTGATCGTTTAAATCAGTCTTTTAGTATCATTTTCTGCGTGAAAGTTTTTTCACCTGAACCTATTTCAATAAAATAGACACCATTAGCCACCCCATGCAGTTGCATCTCTTTTACCAGCACGCCATCTGTAGTTTCACCCGGCGCTTCATAAATTACTTTTCCGACCAGGTCATACATCACTATTTTCACATTTTTAGTACCAAGGCCGCTTGCCTGTATTTTAAAAGACCCGTTACTCGGGTTCGGAGAAATAATGTAAACTGGCTGCTCAATTGATGAGTTAAGCAACCCCGTTGCCGGATTAACAACGTTCACCTGGATCATGCTCATGTCACGGTTTGAACGGAAAATATTGTACAGCGAGCAGCTGGTAGAAGTGCCAACCTGGTTGCCACAGCTTACGGTCACAGATAAACAGATCGAATAGTTTCCTGCGGCTGCGTAATTGTGGCTTGTATAAAGGGTATTGCTCGTTGTGTTGTCGCCCCAGCTCCAATAGGCGTTAATGATGTTTGAAGGTGATGCCGGAATAACATTCCACACCTGCGCTGTGGCAGTGGGAACCACAGTGAAGTTTGAATTGGCGTTGCAAGGCACGCTGGTTGTGGTGATAACCGCTGTTGCCGAATCAATGCAGGCCGGTAATAAGTTATTGTTGATGATGACTTTTGCGTTATAGCTGCCTAATGCAGTATAGGTATGAGCGATGGTATTATTGCTGCCGCTTCCGTTCGGGGAGCCATCGCCATAGATCCAGGTATAAGAGGCACCGGGCACCACACCTCCGGAAGCGCCAGCGTTAAGAACAATGTAGCCAATGGGACCCTGGCTCCAGGTTAAACCAGCATTTAAACTGCAAGTTCCCGCATTGTTGACCGAAATGGTTTGAGTGGCCGTAGTAGTGCAATTTACAGCGGAATTCATAAACACAAGCGTTACAGTGTAAATACCGTTGGCAGTGTAGGTTGTTGCCGCGGTGCTGTTAAAACTGTAAGTGGCAGTAGAGCCGTTGCCAAAGGTCCAGAAATATCCTCCCGCGGCCATGGTATTGCCTGATACAGAAGTGATAAAGTTATAGCTTCCGCTGATTCCCGGGGTAGCTGTAAAAGAGACAGCACAAACCTGTGCTATGCTTATTTTTGCGAATAACAGCAGGCAAAAAACACCCACAAGTTTTATGCATTTTATTGTTTTCATTTTTTTGGATTTTTTTGTTTGCTATGTTTCAGAAGAACTTTCTTCGTCTTCTCTTTATATTAAAAACACATCAAAAGACGATGTGGTTGGGTGGAAGGAAAAAAGGACGGAGATCTTTGTTCCGTCCTTTTTATAATAAGCGAAAAACAATTTTAATTCGTTAGTATCAGTTTTTGTGTCAACGATTTACCACCAGACTCCATTTTAATAAAATAGACACCGTTAGCGGCATTCAGCTGTATGTCTTTAGACACTTTGCCGTCGACCGCTTCGGCACGGGTTTCAAAAATAGTTTTTCCAACCAGGTCAATCACCGTAATCCTGGCGCCCTTTAGGTCGGACCCGTTAAGGCTCACGTTGAATGCGCCATTACTTGGATTTGGAGAAACGGTGCTGCGTAAATCACTGGCAAAATTGTTTTTTATGCCAGTAATAGTTTCGGGATCTACTACTGTTACTTGTATAATATTCAAGTCTTGTTGTGGTTTGTAAATAGCGTATGACGCGCAGGTAGTGGAACTTGCCCCACAGGTAACCGTCACCGAAAGGCAAATGTCATAGGTAGCGGCGGCGGAATAAGTATGATTGGTGTAAAGCGTGTTGCTGCTTGAATTATCACCCCAGTTCCAAACGGCCGAGACAATGCTTCCCGGCGCGGCCGGTGCAACATACCACACCTGTGCGGTAGCAGTGGGCACCATGCTGAAGTTGGAGTTGGCAGAGCAGGTAGCAACTGAACTGATATTGACAGAGTATTGAACCGTAGTAGAGCAGGTGTTCGGGTTGATCATCATTACGGTTACGTTATAGAAACCAGTTGCCACGTATGTATGGGTGGCGTTAACGCCGGCGCTTCCTGTGGCATTGTATGTTCCGCCATCGCCAAAGTTCCAGAAATAATTTGTGCCGGTTGTACTGCCGGGAGAGGCTAAAGTAAACGACGCTATGCCGTTGGTATTGGTATTTGCGCTGACAGTAGCCGACATGAGGCAGGAAGTGACTATGGCGGTTTTAGTAGAGATACAGGCAGGGGTGATGTTGTTATTGATGGTAAGGGTAGCAACATAATTTCCCGGAGTAGAATATACGTGAGTTACGGTACTGCCACTACCGTTAGGGGAACCGTCACCGAAAGCCCAGGTACTGGTAGCACCCGGAATTACGCCTGAAGAGTTGCCATTGCTAAAATATACTGAGCCTGAAGAGTTAACCGGTTGCCAGAAGAAGTTCGCGGTTAAATTGCAGACCCCCGCGTTGGTGATTGAAATGGTTTGCGTGGCCACCGAGGAACAGGTGTTGGCGCCATTCACAAAACTAAGCGTTACAGTATAAATGCCGTTTGTGGTATACGTAGTGTTTGCCTGAGAATAATTGGGCCCATTTACAACAGAAGTAGTGCCATTTGCAAAG
>JAZKFC010000007.1:157377-162271 GCA_040386615.1 Bacteroidota bacterium | reverse complement strand
AAGTTCCAGCTAAAGGTACCATAGGGCGTAAGTGATGTGTTATTGGCAGCGCTGCCCGAAAAGTTAACATTTCCGCTAACGCCAGGGTTAATAATCATAGATGCGGCGCAGGATGTGCCGGAATTCACGCTCACCGAACTGCTGGTGCCGCAGTAACCACCCGCCGCGCCGTAGCCGGTTAAAGTCACATAATAGATACCGTTGTTGGTATAAGTGTGCGCCGTGCTGCTTGCCGTGCTTGTGGACTGGTCGCCAAAGTTCCACAGGAAGGTTGTTCCCGGAGGAATAGTACTGGTGGTATTTGCAAAGTTAACCAGCCCATTGCCAGCCTGTGTGGCAGTGAAAGCTATCGGCAACACAAATACCGAAACGGTTTGCGAAGAGGTAGACGTACAGGTATTCGCCGCGTTGGTATAACTTACAACTACGGTGTACACGCCTGTGGCGGTGTAAACGTGCGATGCATAAGGCATGTTGGTTCCGCCGGTGGTTATACCATCGCCGAAGTCCCAGGCAAAACTATTGGCGGTAACACTGCTGTAACCCGCGGTGACAGCGTTAAAATTTGCGTTACCACAGCTCTGCGAATAAGCGGTAATGGTTGACGCACATTGCGAAAACCCTGTCTTAGCGCCCAACAAAAGGCAAAAAACAGCCAATAATCTAAAGTGTGTGATTGTTTTCATGATTAGTTTTTTTATTGTGCGTACTCTTTTCAGGGATTTTCGGCATACTCCATATATATTTACACGCCACAAACCCAAAAGGTTGGGCAAGCCCAGTGATTTAATGGAAATAAGGACTAAAAAATAACACTTAACGGCAGCCGAGGTGCCATTATTAACAGATCATGAAAGAATTAAAGCCTCATTAAGACCGGTTTATGCCAGAAAAATCAAACATAAATACCTGATCTTACTTATTTTTTGGTGCAGGCGCTTTAGCCGGTTTTGGAGGCGCAAAATAATTTTTAGCTTTTACGTTGGCGGGATCAAGCTCTCTTACTATGCCCCAGGCTTCATCGGACTTTGCCTTGTCCTTCCCGTCCTTACTGCTCACATAATAATCGCCAAGATACTCGTTGGCTTCAATCACGTTATTTTTATTGGCCGGAAGGCTGCGCTCTTCAGGTTTCAATAAAAGCAATGCCTGGTCGAAATGCGGTTTGGCAAGCCATTTTTCGTTCTCCGGATCCAATTGTAAATTCGCTTTTCCTCTCCAGAAAAAGCCAACCGGCCAGGTTGGATTCAACTCTGTTAATTTTAAGAATGCCGAATCGGCTTTGTTAAAATACGGAAGCGCTTCGGCTGTTTTTTTCTGCCTCAGTTTAGCATCTTTAATGGCGATGGCTTCGTTTTGAATTTTTCCGCCAGCGTAATAGTAGGCGCGTCCTAAATTATAATAATCGTTGTTATTTAAATTTTTAGGGTCTCCGTTCATTTTACGGTTATAATAAGAAATGGCCTCGTCGTATTTTTTAATTTTCATGGCGTTGGCCGCGAGCTCTGAATTAATGTCGCCAGCAGAAGCGGGTTCCAGAGCAATAGCTTTGTCCATTTCCATCTTTGCAAGTGAATCCTTACCGCTTCTCAATAACAATAAGCCCTTGTATTTATAATCGGCCGCCTTATACTTAAAGGCCGGACCAGCTTTATCAAAGAAAACATTGATAGCGCGTAAGCCTTTGGTATAAGCTGAAGTGTCGGTTTTATTACCATTTTCAGCGTAACTATAAGCGGCGATGCGCTCCAGGTAAATGTTATTAAAGCCCGATTT
The DNA here is from genome assembly GCA_040386615.1 of Bacteroidota bacterium. Lineage (GTDB taxonomy): Bacteria > Bacteroidota > Bacteroidia > B-17B0 > Aurantibacillaceae > Aurantibacillus. The sequence goes on along the minus strand of JAZKFC010000007.1, from coordinate 160,495 downwards.
TTTCAAAGACTCGTATTCGGCGATAGCTTCCGGATATTGTTTATTGGCAAACAAGGCGGTCATAAACCTGTAACGGGCCTGCTCGCTGTTGTTTAACTCCAGGTATTTTTTCCAGTTTTCAATTGATTTTGCTGGTTGCGCAGCAAGGTAATACAACTCGGCGATCTCCCTGTATGCTGGCGCAAAGTTAGCGTCAATGGCGAGGGCCTCCTTGTACTTTTCAAGCGCCAGTTGATAATTGCGGCCTCTCTGGTACAATTTTCCTTCGCGCAAAATACCCTTCGAACTTTTTGGATTTAAAGTTGTGGCGGTTTTATAGCTTTTAATGGGAAGGCTTCCGTCGGTTGGGTTTTTTTCAAGCTGTGCATCACCCAATAAAATATAGTTCTCGGGGTTTTTTCCTTCGGCTTTTACGGCAGCATTCGCGAGCAACAAAGCCTCATCGGCATTTTTATTATCGGTTACCAGCCAGGCCTCGGCTGTTTTGCGCATGACCTCTGTGTTTTTTGCACCCAGGGTAGCGGCTTTGTAAAATTGCGTTTTGGCCTCAGCAACATTGCCCTTCGAAAGCATCACTTTACCGAGCCCAACATAATTGAGCGGATTGGTAGCATTCACATCCACTCCCTTTTGATAAAACATATTGGCGCTATCAGGATCACCACTTTTGAAAAAATTCTCTCCAAAATAAAAGTAGTTTTCTCCTTTTGTTGGTTCCCTTAGAATTAAAGCGCGAAAATTGGAAGCCGCGGCGTCGAAATTTTCGTTCTCTGTTTTTTTAATAATTTCCTGGAGTGTTTGTGCGTTTAAAAAGCCGCTAAGGCCTAATGCACACGCAATAATGGTTTTTCTCATTTGATAATTCAATGCGTAAAATTAATACAATTATTCACTTTGCAAGTTAAGTACCAATAAATTATTTACCCGGGCTTTTAGCATATTTTGGGATGTGCGGTAGCCCGGGAAGCGATCAAAACTATTCGCTGTTTAAGGGTTTTGTATTGATCTCTATTTTCCTTTCGCTTTGCCTGTTGGGAAGCAAGCCTTGTTTTAAAAAGGTGAGCTGTCCTTTTGGTCCCGCCACAAAACTTTCAAATCCCTTCGCCAGTGTAAAATCACCTGTTTTCCTGTACACGTATACCGTACGCGTGAAAGGATAGGCGCCGAGTTTAAAACTACTCTGGTCGGGATAAGCGAAAACCTTGTCGTTGTGGCTCACTGCAATAAATTTTATTTTATTTTTGTTTGCTTTGGATATAGAATCATCTGCATCGCTCAGCCAGGCGTAGTCAACAAAGGCTACCGTATTTTTATTTTGTGCCACATAATTAATGCTTTCGAGGCTTGAGTTTAAAATATTGCAGCTCGACGAAAAGTCTTTTCCTCTGAGCAGGCTGTCTTTAAGATAATGAATAACGGATGAATTGTTTTTATCGAAGATCACAGTAAGTTGTATGGTGTTTCCGACGGAATCTTTGATCTCAAAGGGTTTTGTAAGCAGGGTGATCACATCATTATACGTGAGCTTCCGTATTTCGGTACCGGTATTGGTGATCAGGGCCACGCCGCTTTTTGCCACAGCCGAAAATTTCGGAAAGTAATCTTTGGTTTCAAATGCTTTTTTTTCGGATACGGATAGAGGCCTTGAAATAACGATGACCTCACAGCTGTCGTCATAAAGCGCCTGCACAGCTTCGCTTTCGGCGCATGAAAAAAGACTGAGGTGCGCGTCGGCGTAATGCGATTCAAAAGTGAGAGCCTGATTTTTTACATGCAGCTCCAGGCCCTCATCGTAGTATATCTTGAGCTGGCCGGTAGTAGGTGAATTTCTTTCGGCGTAGTCGGTTTTTAAAGCGCTGTCGCATGAAGTCAGCCATGTGAAGAATAAAGCAGATGCAGCGCAGAGTGTTATTTTGAAAATATGTTTCACGCCTCGCCCGATTCCCTGAAAAGCCTGTAAACTCTGAACCCCCGGTAAAAACCATAGAGCAAAAGTATAATTATAAAAACGTTGCGCTGGGTACCGAACAGCCGGTCGTTCATAAAATCGGTAAATGTAAAAGCGATGGCGCCGGCAAATACTGTTATTACCATGAACAAACCAAACCAGAGCGAAACAGCTTTTAATGCAGACTTCATATCTTTATATTATCATAAGAAAAAAAGCCATAAACAATGTTATGGCTTTTCTTTGAAAATTATTTTTATTACTGAACTTTAAATACAATTGGCAGTGTGTAATATACCCTGGCCGTGTGACCGTTCTGTCTTCCCGGCTTCCATTTTTCAGGGAAGGTTTTGAGCACACGAACGGCTTCCTTATCACAGGCAGAACAACCCGAAACGCCCTTTAAAACCTGCACATCGGATAGTGAACCATCCATTTCAACCACAAACTTTAAAAACGCTTTTCCCTGAATACCGGCTTCTTTTTCCATCTGCGGATACACAATGTGCGAACTCACATATTTGTAAAAGGCGTTAATGCCGCCCGGAGGCTCAGGCATTTCTTCTACCACCGCAAAAATTTCAGGAGCAGTAGGCTCGCCAGGACCGGTATTTTCGGCCGGGGGCGCAATGATGTCTTTATCGCCTTCCTGGTCTTTTTCACCCACCTGTGTTTCTTTCACTTCTTCCTGTAATTTCTGAGGCTCTTCTTCAACAGCATCGTCTTTGATCACCGGTGGTGTAAATTTTACCATTTCAACCATTGGGGGTGGTGGTGGCGGTGGTGGTGGTGGCGGTGTTTCTTCAATAGGGGGCGGCGGCGTTAAGTCTATCTGCTCAACCTTTAAAGTTTCCAGCACCTCTTCTTCATGTGGCCTGTCGATAAATTTTTTCACGCCAAACAGCGCGATAGAAAATACGATCATGCCGCCAACAATCATCGATACACGCTTGTTGTAGGTTGTCCTTAACTGGTAAGCGCCATAGTTTTGATTTCGTCCTTCAAAAACCAGATCGTTACGTTCGTCAAGGGTTAAATTATTCCAGTTTTTTAGCATTTTGTACCTCCTTAGTTTGTACCAACTTTTTCAGTAACCAAATCCATTTCAGGTTTCAGAATATCCACCATTACGTATTTGCCAACTACATTAATATTTAGTTCGTCAATGAT
>JAZKFC010000007.1:3491-157367 GCA_040386615.1 Bacteroidota bacterium | reverse complement strand
AATGATGTCGATCACGTTTTTGTACGTGGCCTTGTCATCTGTTTTAATGAGATAAGTGTAAGATGATTTATCAGCTTTAATGTTTCTCACCATTCGCTTGTAAGTAGTGTCTTCAAGCTGCTTGTTGGCGTGTTTTACACTCAGCGCCCTGATCTGATCCTGCATCTCTTTGTTTTTGCCAAGTAAGTACTTGTGAAGACTGTTTTGGGAAAAATTTAACTCGGTGAGTACTGTTTTAGGGCCTTTTTCGTTAGGTTCAGTCCTGAATTCACCCTCGTAATAAAAAATGCGATCGTCTTTGGATAATAAAAAGGTGATCCCGTTTTTTACCTCATCCACTTTTTGATCGGGAGGTGGAGGCGCAGGGAAAGTCAATTCCATTGTTTTTGGTTTGCTGAACGTTGCTGTGAGAACGAAGAACGTTAACAACAAAAACGCCAAGTCAACCATGGGGGTCATGTCGATTCGCGTGCTCTGTTTCTTGGCGCGCTTCTTGCCGCCCTTGTGGCCACCGCCACCGCCTTCTGCTATTTCTGCCATTGTTTAAAGTTTAGTTAAAGTGCCCGGGGATTAACCCATCACTATCAATTAATAATTATTTACTCGGTTCTATTACAGTACCACCGCCTTCTAAAGAGGTGATCAAATTGAACTGGTAGATCTTAAGATCTGTAAAAGTCTTGATCACATCCTTTACATAAATGTATTTGGTTGTGGCAGCGCTTTTAATCGCATAACGCGGCTTCTCAGCCTTAAATTCCTGATTGAGTTCCTGCGCGCGCGCTTTAGCGGCATTGTAAGTCTCTACCGCTTTTTTTCCACCAATCGCAATCCAGTCTTTCAACTGGTTGTTCGGAATGATCGTATCCAGAGGAACACCTCTCTGCGGTTGAAAATTCTTGCGATCTTCGTCTTTGGCGTCTATATAACGGGGAAGGTCTTTAAGATCCACGCCAAAGCTTGGTAGTCCCGTAAATTTAGTGATCTGTTCTTCGGTAAATCCAACTTTATACTTGGCGGCCATTTCCTGTAAAGCTTCTCTTTTTGCCGTGGTATTACTGATCCCGAAAAAAGCGCGTCCCTTGTCGTCGATGGTCACCATGATGTGGTTTTCCGGTAAATCCACCTTGCCGATAGAGGAAGGCGGATCAACAGCAACCGGTTCTGCCATGCGGAAGGAAGCCGTTAACATAAAAAATGTTACCAGCAGGAACGCAAGATCCACCATGGGCGTCATGTCCAGTGCGGGGGCTGCTCCTTTTGATGGTTTTTTTGACATTACTAATTGTTTTAATTAAAGATGAATACTCTGTTTAATTTCCATAAAGTTTTTTAAAACCTTTAGCTAAGCAGGCATTATTTTCCTGTAGCCTGGAATTCCTGGATGATCGAGAATCCCGCTTCATCCATGGCGTAAGTAATCTGATCGATGCGGTTGCTGAAATAATTATAAAAAATAATCGCAAGCGCTGAGGTTAAGATCCCAACCAAAGTATTTACAAGGGCCTCGGAGATACCTGTTGCCAGTTTACCAGTGTCAGGCGCGCCCGCTGCAGATAAAGCGGCAAAGGCGCTGATCATCCCCACAACGGTTCCGATCAAACCACCCAAAGTTCCAATGGAGGCCATTGTTGAAATAACAACCATGTTTTTAGAAAGCATAGGTAACTCAAGAGCGGTTGCTTCTTCAATGGATTTCTGAATCGCGTGTACCTTTCCTTCTTTGTCCATGTGTGTATCATTTTGAACGAACTCATATTTTTTGATGCCTTCGTGAACAACATTGGCCAGTGAGCCGCCTTGTCTGTCGCATTCTGCGATAGCGCCTTCGAAATCGTGGTTGGCGATTAAAGCTTTAATTTTAGTCACAAATTTATCTGTTTGACCTTTACCACTGGCTTTCATAATAGTGATGAAACGCTCGATGGCAAAAGTAAGCACGGTCAATAAAAAACCAATCAAAATAGGCACAATGAATCCGCCTTTGTACATGGTGCCGAGGAGACCGTGTGGATGCCCGTTTTCGGAATCACCACCTTCGAAATTAGAAGGAGCACCTAAAATAAATTTATAGATGAAAACACCTATCAAAATGCAAATTACAATGGCCAGGGCCGATACAATTAATGGGAAACCTCCCGATGTTTTTTTTGTGCTCATGTTTGTTTATTTTGTTATATTTAGTTTAAATTTTAGAACGCCAAACTTAATAAAATAGTTTTGAAGAAAAAATCAAATCAGCCGCTATTTTAAGTATTTAACGCTATTTAAGCACAAATCTGATAAAGAAATTAAACTAAAACGAGCGCTGTTTTACATCTGGCTTATTTTTGGCCATATTTGGTAAAATGCATTAAGAAATTGTTATCAATGAACATCGAAGAGCTCAGGGAATACTGTTTGGGCAAAGCTTCTGCCGAAGAGAGCTTTCCTTTTGGAGAGGATACACTTGTTTTTAAAGTGGGCGGAAAAATATTTTTGCTGGCCAGCCTCGATGCCGCGCCACTGCAGTTCAACGCCAAGTGCGAGCCTTTAAAAGCGATCGAGCTCAGAGAGAAACACAGCAGTGTTTTACCTGGCTATCACATGAACAAGGCGCACTGGAACACTATTGTGTGCGATGGTTCGGTGGTAAAAAAAACCATATTGAACTGGATCGACGATTCGTACAACCTGGTGCTGAATTCCCTTCCGAAAAAAATAAAAGAAACGGTTTTGAAGGGCCCTTAGGCAAGCTACACAGGGTCCGGCGCGAAAAGGTGAATAAAAAACACCCCGATAATTTTAAAAAAAAGGACCTGAATAAAATAAATTATTTAAATTCGTGTAAACTTTAAAGCGAATGAAAATTAAATTTACTCTATTGGTACTTGCGGCATGTTGTGTTTTTAGAATGAACGCCCAGGTGATCATCTCAGAAAACTTTAACAACCCGAATGCATTAACCGGCTGGATAAAAGACAACAAGTCTAACCCCCAGGGGATTACTACCTGGTTCACCGGTAACCCCGGCGTTTTTCCTGCCTTCAGCAGTCCTGACTCAAGTTACATTGCGGCCAATTACAACAATACAACAGGCGGTAGCGGTACCATCAGCAACTGGCTGATCACCCCAACCGTTACATTGAATAACGGCGGCGTACTGCAATTTGCAACAAGAACAAACACCGCAGCGCCACAGTCCATCGCCCCCGACAGGCTGCAGGTTTATATGAGCACTGCTGGTACCGGATCAGACGTTGGCACCACGGCAACTTCCCTGGGCACTTTCACCACGCAGCTGGTAAATGTTAATCCCAACCTTGCCACAAATGTGTACCCTACCGTTTGGACCGTTTATACCGCTACTTTAGCTGGCATTACCGGCACCGTTACCGGTCGCTTTGGATTCAGGTACTTTGTTACCTCTGCAGGCCCTACAGGCACCAACAGCAGTTATATTGGCATAGACAATGTGCACTATGAGTTGCCTTGCCCGAATCCTACATTGACTATTTCTTCATCTACCAACGCCATTTGCTCCGGCAACACATTCAGCGCCGGCGCAAGCGGTGCCAATACTTATACCTGGAGTTCAGGGCAAAATACCCCATCGGTTACTTTAAGCCCTACCGCCACCACCGTTTATACTGTTATAGCTTCAAGCACGCCAAACTGTAACAGTACAGGAACGGTAGCCATCACCGTTACTTTAACACCGAACCTTTCTGTTCTGAATGTGACTACCTGCGCAGGTACTGCCGCTACTTTAGCGGCAAGCGGGGCTTCAAGTTATTCCTGGAGCACGGGATCCACTTCGGCAACTATCGTTGATACACCCACTATGAACACGACATACACCGTTACCGGTTATAATGGCGTTTGTTCTTCAAGCAATGTTGTTTCGGTAGCACTGGGCTCTTCGCTGTCAATTAACGCCACAACTTCCCAGAACACCATCTGCAGCGGCAAACCGGCCATCATCATGGCAAGCGGCGCTTCCACTTACAGTTATAGTGCAGGCACATTCAGTTCAAATATTCATACTTCAAGTGTTTCGGTGAGCCCAACGGTGACTACAGTTTATACGATCGATGGTTCATCCGGCAGTTGTATGGGCACCAATACGATTGTGATCAACGTAAATGCATCACCAGCCCTTACGGTAGCCGCCTCAAACAACAATCAGATCGTTTGTGTGAACACCAGTATCACCTTTACAGCTTCAGGCGCATCTACGTACAGCTGGGTCGGAAACAACTCTATCAGTTCGATTTTAACTGTGGTTACCCCTTCGGCAAGCAGCATTGTAAATTATGTTGTTGTTGGTACAGGTACAAATGGGTGCAGCACTTCAACCACCATCTCAAGGACCATCGATCTTTGTACAGGAATAGAAACCGTAGAGACCGATAATAGAATTTCGGTATATCCTAACCCGTTTAACAGCGAGATAAAGGTTGCCGGAGTTAACGGCAGGATCGAAATATACAATGCCCTTGGGCAACTGGTTTCAAAAGAGATGATTAATAATACGACTACCGTGAATACTACCGAACTCAGTAAAGGGGTATACATCCTGAAGGCTTACTCAGAACATGACAAGCCAGCGGGTACGGCCAAACTCATTAAAAACTAAATTTAAAATGGATTAAAAAAACCCGGAAACGAACTTTCCGGGTTTTTTGTTGATTACCTTTATTTAAACAATTGTATTGGTAACTTTGTATGCTATAAAATAAAATGACTGTAGATTCACTTTTAAACCGGGCCCTGGCTCCAAAAAGCCACCGAGACGATTTTTTAAGCATAGAGGAAGGTGTTTTTCTTTTTGAAAATGCTCCGAGTGCAGAACTGGTCTTTGTAGCCAATGAGCTTAGAAAGATCAGGAAAAAAAATTCAGAAAAAGTCACCTGGCAGATCGACAGGAATTTAAACACGACCAACGTATGTATAGCCAACTGTAAGTTCTGTAATTTTTACAGAATTCCCGGGCACAAGGAGGCATATATTACCGATATGCCCACCTATATTAAAAAGATAGAAGAAACCATCAGGTATGGCGGAGATCAATTGTTGTTGCAGGGCGGACATCATCCCGATCTGGGCCTTTCTTTTTACGTGAAATTATTTAAAGAAATTAAATCGCATTTCCCTCACATTAAACTGCACTCGCTGGGCCCGCCTGAGATCGCACACATCACCAAGCTTGAAAAAAGCACGCATACAGAAGTATTGAAAGCGCTGGTTGATGCCGGGCTGGACAGCTTGCCGGGCGCAGGCGCCGAGATTTTAAACGACCGGGTACGCAGGCTCATCAGCAAGGGAAAATGTACGGGCCGCGAATGGCTTGACGTGATGAAAGCCGCACACCAGCTAAACATAACCACCAGCGCCACAATGATGTTCGGACACGTTGAAACGATCTACGAACGTTTCGAACACCTGGTGTGGTTGCGCGAAGTGCAGGAACAAAAGCCCGAAAGTAGCAAAGGTTTCCTTGCCTTTATTCCATGGCCATTCCAGGACGATGGTACCTTATTGAACCGCCTGAAAGGGATAAAGAACAATGTAAGTTCTGATGAGTATATCAGGATGCTGGCGATGAGCAGGATTATGCTGCCAAATATCATTAACATACAGGCAAGCTGGCTCACGGTTGGTAAAGCCACGGCACAACTTTGTTTACACGCTGGTGCTAACGATTTCGGAAGCATAATGATAGAAGAAAATGTAGTGAGCGCAGCCGGCGCCCCTCACCGTTTTACCTACAAAACAATACAGGACGCCATTAAGGAAGCCGGGTTTATACCGCAGCTCCGCAACCAACAATACGAAGAGCGTGAAATTCCTTCAAGTATCGAAGAGCAGGTGATAAAATACTGACAGCCGCTACTTCCGGGCCGCGCTGTTAATTTTTTGCTGAGAATAATCTAATTAATAATTTATCTTTGAAAGATGTATTACAGGCTTATCTGCTTTTTATTTCTTTGTATTAATGCCCGCAGTTCTTTTTCTCAAAACCACGCTCAGGATACCATTTATCTGATGAACGGCTCCGTTGTTGGTGAAAAAATAATCGACACTGTTTTGGGCGCGGTAACTATAGCAGATCCAAAAAAGCCAACAAAAAAAATCCACTACGAGCTCGAACAGCTATACATGGTTCGGTTTGCAGACGGATTCAAAAGGTATTATTACGTACAGGACACGCTCATGAATAACTGGTTTACGCGCGATGAAATGTGGATGTACATGAAAGGGGAGAATGACGCCCACAGAGGTTTCAAGGCGAGGGGATCATTGATTGGCGCCGGAATTGCTGGTTTGCTGGGAGGCCTCACGGGGAGTTTTTTCGCACCTGTAGCACCCTATGGATATATGGCATTAAGTGGCATTCCTAAAGTAAGGATAAGGGCCGAAACCATTAGTCACCCTGCCTACGTTGAAAGTGATGCCTACATACTGGGTTATGAAAGAGTAGCGAGGCAAAAAAGAAAAATCAGGTCCATTTTTGGAGGGGCAATAGGCCTGGTTATCGGGTATAGCGTGTATGCGCTGTGTCACCAGTATTATCCGGAAAACATTGACTTCGGTTTTAAAAAGTAAATAAAATGAATATTAAAATAGTTTTATCAATCGCCCTGTCGTTTTATTTTGGCGGCCTGGTTTCGCAAAATAAATTTAATTGCTTAAGCCACGAGTTATATAAGGATCAGATGAAAAACGATCCGGTTTTTAAAAAAAATCAGGAGCAGCTTCAACTGGAGACGGAAAAATTTATCAATAACCAGTCGGCGAATAAAACCACTTCGGCCACATACATCATTCCGGTTGTTTTTCATATTATTCACATTGGCGGATCAGGCAACATTTCTGCTGCGCAGGTGATGGACCAGATCACAATTTTAAATAAAGAATTTAACCGGCAGCAGGCTGACACTGCTCTTACTCCGCCGGCGTTTAAACCACTGGCGGCACCATTTAACGTTGAGTTTCGCCTGGCAACACTTGACCCGGCCGGCAATTGTACTAATGGCATCAACCGGATCTATAATTCGCTGGCTACCTGTTCTTACGGATGGGACGATGTGAAAGCGCTTTCTTACTGGCCAAGCAACAGGTATCTTAATCTCTGGATCATAGAGTCCATGCATTATCCCGGCATGGCGGGCTGCGGAGGAGGAGGATATTCCGCCTTTCCCGGTGGACCAGCCAACAAAGACGGCATCGTCATAAGAGGCGACCTCATCAGCAACATTGGCACATCGGCTTCCAATTCTTCGTGGGGAAATTTTAAGGGACGTTACCTTATTCATGAATTGGGTCATTGGTTTAACCTGATCCACATCTGGGGCGACGCCAATTGCGGTAATGATCTTGTTAACGATACGCCTCCCGCTGTTACTGATAACGGTGGCTGCGCGACCTTTCCGCATAATCCCAACAATGCCTGCGGCAGCAACGCTAACGGTGAGATGTACAACAACTATATGGACTATTCTGTTGGCACTTGCTTAAACATGTTTACCACAGGCCAGGTGGCGCGCATGACGGCCGCGGTATCGTTAAATGCAAGCAGAAGTAATTTATGGACCAACGCCAATCTCAATTTAACGGGAACAAATGATCCATATACTTACCCCGCTAATTGTAACGCTGTTCCGGAAATCCTGCCTTTTGGACCAGTAGTAATCTGCCAGGGCGACTCTGTAAAATTTACCGATTATTCTTATGGGGGACTTTCCACCTCGCGGGCCTGGAATTTTTCAGGTCAGCCGGCAACAAGCCTTAGCGACAGCATTGTAAAAGTAAAATATAACGCTGCGGGTGTTTATTCACTGTCGCTGACTAAAAATTATTTAAGCGGCAGCGCAACTGCAAACTATGTGAACAAGGTGCATGTACTTTCGAACACAGCCGATACAAATTATGTAATACCATTTATTGATAGCCTTGAGGACAATAATAAATTTGCGAATGAGTGGGTAGTCATCAATAATAATAATGACAGCCGCAAATGGCAACAGGTGAATACTACCAGTTATACTGGTTTTGGCTGCGCCGGCATCAACAACCATAATGGTACTGCACCTTCAACCGACGAAATGATCTCTCCGCCGTATAATTTTGCAGCCATCAGTTCGGCTACATTAAGTTTCTGGCTTCATTCTGCTCAGACCACAACGAACAGCGCCGACAGGCTAAGGATATACATGTCGGGTGATTGTGGCTCACAATGGTTCCAGATCTACCAAAAAAGCGGGAACACGCTAAAGACAGTTTCCGGGGTATTTACCGGGCCCTATTTTCCGCAGCCGGGCACAACCGAATGGCATAAAGAAAGTATTGTTTTACCAAATGTTTGGGGCAGCGCGCCGGTACGGATAAAATTCTCGTTTACCAGCGGTGGCGGGAACAATATTTTTATTGATGACATTAATTTGCAGGGTGATTTAAGTCTTGGTATCAAAAGTGAATCGGGGGATAATGAAATCATGCTATACCCGAATCCCGCCAGTGAAATGGTGAACCTGAGTTTTACACCGGCAAGTAAAAATAGCATAGAAGTGGAAGTTGTTGACGTTCTTGGAAAACTGTGTTTGTCGCAGCGTGTGAACCAGGTAAAGGATGGAAAAAATACAATGATGATCGATACAAAGGAGTTAAAGAACGGTGTCTATTTTGTTCAAATGAAGCAGGACGGGAGAACGCTTTACAATACAAAATTTTTAAAACAGGATAACAGGTAATCATGCAGAAAAAAATAATGCTTTTGGGCAGTGGGGAATTGGGAAAAGAAGTCGTGATCGCGTTGCAGCGTTTGGGTCAGTTGGTTATAGCGGTTGACAGTTACGATGATGCGCCGGCCATGCAGGTGGCACACGCGCGGGAAGTGATTAATATGCTCGACGGCGAGGCGCTTGACCGGATCGTTGACAAACACCGGCCCGATTTAATTGTGCCTGAAATTGAAGCGATCAGAACAGAAAGATTCTATGACTATGAAAAGCAAGGCATAACTGTAGTGCCCAGCGCCAAAGCCGCTAATTTTACTATGAACCGTAAGGCCATCCGCGATCTGGCGGCGAAAGAACTCGGACTGCGCACGGCAAAATATTTATATGCCACCAGTCTTGAAACGTTTAAAGCGGCGGTTTCCGAAATAGGCATTCCCTGCGTAGTGAAGCCATTGATGAGCAGCAGCGGCAAAGGACAGAGTATTATCAAAACAGCGGAAGACATAGAAAAATCGTGGAAATACGCTATAGAAGGATCGCGCGGAGATTATAAAGAAGTGATCATAGAAGAATTCATCAAATTTGATTCGGAGATAACACTGTTAACGGTGACACAAAAAAGCGGAGAAACACTTTTTTGTCCGCCTATTGGTCACAGGCAGGAACGCGGCGACTACCAGGAAAGCTGGCAGCCCTGCGCGATCAGTGAAACTGATCTGAAGGAGGCACAACAAATGGCCAAAAAAGTAACCGCGGCTCTTACCGGGTACGGCATCTGGGGTATAGAATTTTTCTTAACCGCAAAGGGTGTTTATTTCAGTGAACTTTCGCCACGGCCTCATGACACAGGCATGGTGACGTTGGCCAATACGCAGAACTACAATGAGTTTGAACTACACGCCAGGGCCATCCTGGGGCTGCCCATTCCCGCGATCGAGCTTTTAAAGGTTGGCGCTTCAGCAGTGATACTAGCGGCTAAGGAAGGCGGGCGTGCTGAATATAAAGGTGTGGCCGATGTGCTCAAAAACGACAATACCGATATTAAGATCTTTAATAAACCCACCACCAGACCCTACCGGCGTATGGCCGTGGTATTGTGCAACGGCAACCTGGCAACAGATGTAAATTCGGTAAAAGAAAATGCCATTCGTTTTTCCAAACAAATAGAAGTTGTGCATCAATGAGGTTCATTATTTTTGTTGCGTTTTCCGCCAGCGCTTTATTCTGTTTCTCCCAGGCAAATGAACCGGCTGTGACCCAGGGCTCTGAATTTTTAAAGGAGCTGAAAGCGGGCGATTCTGTTATCTATTATCAGTGTCACGTTGAAGAAGGCATCCAGCAATTATCAACAGCCTCGGGGCAGACACTTACCGGAAAACCACAGAAATATACCATTACAGAAAAGTACGTGCTGAAGAAAAAGGAGGGAAACTATTCTGTTCAGTATTTTTCATCCTCGCTTACGCTTTTTCCAAACCGGCGTTTTTCAGGATTAAAAATAAGGGAAAAAGCCTACTGGGAATTTAAAGAAGAAAAAACATTTGATCTGAGCAACCAGGATCTGAAAGTGCTGGTTTCGCTTGAGAACAAAGGGCGCGAAGCCACCGAGTATGACTATCCTGTTACCAAATACACCACTAACCAATTGATCATTAAATCGGGGAAGAACTTTAAGCAGCTCGTAATCGACGGGAATTATGTTCTATCGAAACTTGTGGTAAAGTGAGCGTTACTTTGCAATAAAAAAATTGTTTTCCATTCTTTCCTTGTTGTAGCGTAAAGGAAGAGTTGTTTCGATGTCTACCAGCTTTTTCCCGGATTCCTCAAGGATCACCTGACCCGCAGCCGTATCCCATTCCATGGTGGTTCCGAATCGGGGATACTCATGCGCTTTTCCTTCGGCCACCCAGCATTGTTTGATGCTGCTGCCAACATTAATGACATCAACAACGCCGTAAAGGGTTTTTAATTTTTCGATGCGGGCATTGACCTCCCTGCTGAGGTGCGACCGGCTGGCGACGACGGTATAATTTTTTTGTGGTTTTTGCAGGGGTAGTTTCCGGGAAGCCGGCAGAAGTTTATCGAACCAATCGACAGGATTGCTGTTAACGAAGGCCGGCGCGTTGGGCAGTTTGAAACTTCCGTATGCCGTTCTCGAAAAATAAAGATCTTTTATCACAGGGGCATAAATAACCCCAATTACAGGCGTTTCATTTTTTATCAATGCCACATTTACCGCAAATTCACCGTTGCGTTTGATAAATTCTTTTGTGCCGTCGAGCGGGTCTACCAGCCAGAAGTAGTGCCAGTTCTTTCTTACCTCGTAGCTTCCTATTTCTTCTTCTTCGCTGATCACCGGGAATCCGGAGCCGGACAGCTCGGTCAGGATTCTTTTGCTTGACCCTTTGTCGGCAAGCGTTACCGGGGTATTGTCTGACTTGGTTTCTATGTAAAAATCGGTCTCATAGATCTTCAGAATCTCTTCTCCACCCTTGAGGGCAGCCACAATGGCCATTTTTAAAAGAGCGCTGTCATCCATTCATCACCTTATTAAGTATCACATTAATTTCGCTGGCATCTGATAATACCATCGCGTGTGAACCACCCTTTACCGGATGATAATTTTTAATTTTGCTGTGAATCAAGAGCCGGTCGGCTGTACCATGTATATGAACAGGGGTCGAATTATTTGTTCTTCGTTCCCAGTTGAGTATATAAGCGATGCAATTGGAAAAATAATTTTGAGGCATTTGATCGATCATAGCAACAAAGGTGGGCTCGAAGGATTTTTCAAAACCAATGAACTGCCTTTTTGTTTTTGCTATGGCACGGATCAGGCTGTCGGAGAAAGCCCTGTACAGAGGAATAACCCGGACCAGTTTCAACAGTAAAGGAAATTCTGTTCTGTTTTTGCAGGAAGAAATGAGAACAAGTTTATTGACTTTAATTTTTTCGGCGAGCTCACTGCAGATCATTCCGCCAAATGAAACACCAATAAGATTAACTGGTTTTGTCTGATCTATCTGGTCCAGAAACTTCAAAGCGTAACTTTCAAGAGAAAGATCTTTTTCTGGAACCGGCCAATCCAATACCTTTATTTCATGATTTGCAACCGAGATATTGCTGTACAAATCCTTAGTGGTTCCCAAACCCGGTATTGCATAAATAATTTCCAAAATCAGTTCTTTATCACTTCATAACCTTTGGTTTTCCAGTCATCAAATCCTTTTTCAAGATTTACTACCTGGTTAAATCCCAGTTTTTGCATCAGGTCGCCGCATTCGCCGCTTCTGCCGCCACCGGCGCAGTATATCAAATAAGTTTTGTTCCTGTCGAGTTTCGCAATTGATTCGCCGGCATCTTTCGCAAAATAATCAATCTGTATCGCATCCCTGATCATTCCTTTTTTTTGTATTTCTGCCGTTGTTCGAAGGTCGATAAGTACAGACTTTTTTTCGTCTATCAGCTTTTTAAATGTGACTGCATCAACATGTTTGACGTTCTGGCCAAAACAACATGAAGCAGCGAAGATAAAAAGGCAAAAGAATATATTTTTCATGCGGGCGTTTAATACAAATTTAGTGCTTCAATAAATATAAAGGAAAGAATTATCATTTTTTAAACGTTTATGCGCCGGCCTATTGGCCTTCGCGAATCAGAAAGGCTTTTGGAGCTGGTGAAATGCACGGTTTATGAATTTCGTTTTAGAAGCGCCATGTAAAACCCATCGAAGCCTTCGCCTGGAAAAAGTGTTTTTTCAGCAAGCAATACAAAGTTTGGATGGTGTTCTAAAAAGAGATCTACCTGTTGTTTGTTTTCTGAAGGAAGAATACTGCAGGTGCTGTATACCAGTGTGCCGTTTATTTTGAGCATGGTCGAATATTCATTCAGAATGGTCTGCTGCAACAGCCTGGTACGTTCAACCACCTCAGCACTCAGTTTCCATTTGGCGTCGGGATTTCTCTTTAACACCCCAAGGCCACTGCAGGGCACGTCGAGCAATAGTTTGTCCGCTCTTTTTTCCAATGACTTTATTGTTTTGCCTGCTTCTATGGTCCGGGTTTCGATATTAAAAGCGCCGGCACGTTTTGCGCGCTTCTTTAGTTCTTCCAGTTTAAATGCTTCAACGTCGAGACCTAAAATTTTGCCTTTATTATTCATCAGGGCAGCCATGTGCAGGCTTTTTCCCCCTGCTCCCGCGCAAGCGTCGATAACAAACTCGTTGGGTTTGGGCGCAAGAAATTCAGCGATCATTTGCGAACCAGCATCCTGCACTTCAAACCAGCCTTCTTTAAATAGCTTGCTCTGAAAAACATTTTCGCGTTTTTTTAATTGCAGGGCATTGCTTACCTGTTCAACCGCAGTTGTTTCTATGTTTTCTTTTTTGAGGGCTTCGCTTAACTTTGTGATAGTGGTCTTAAGCGTGTTGGCCCTCAGAAATACCGGCGCCTGCTGGTTCATAGAGATGGCCTCTTTACTCCAGCGTTCGGCTCCCAGCTCTTTTGTTCCCAGCTCCCATAACCAGTCGGGATAGGACTCGTAAACCGCGGGATTTGATTTTAAAATTTCTTTCTGGCTTAAAATAAAATTGGCGTCAACGTGTTTAAATTCCTGCCAGTCGGGAATCTCGTTATTTTTGATCACCAGCCAAACGGCTGTAATGAACCAGAAATTTTTTTCGGACTCGGCCAATTGCGCGTACAACCGGTAATTCCGAACGATGTCATAAACGGCTTCGGCTACAAAGCGTCTGTCTCTGCTTCCCCACTGTACATGCTCCTTAAACACTTTTTCAAGCGCCTTGTCGGCATACCTGTTTTTTATAAAAATTTCCTGGAGGGTTAGTGCAACGGAATTAACCAGGTTTTTATAGAGCTTCATAGTTGGATTTTTGGAATTAGCGGCAAATTAACAGAATTACACCGCTACCTGCAAATTAGCTTTTCAAGGGTGCTAACGCACCACTTCAAGGTATCCCTTGAGCGTTCGTGTTCTAATACCGGTGAGCCGTGGTTCGTATACCTCGCAGATGTAAAAGAAAGTGCCTTCACTGACGGCGTTTTTGCTTTGCTGGCTGGTTCCATCCCATTGAAAATACGGGTCGTTGGTCTTATAAACCAGGTTGCCCCACCTGTCGAAAATGGTCAGGTTAATTTCTTTAATCCTTCGTACTTTAATGGCTTTATAAAAATCGTTTGATTTGTCTCCGTTTGGCGAAAAGATATTGGGCAGTTCAAATTCAGGACAGTTATCAATACAAAAATCGGGGCTTAACGTACTTGCGTTTCCACTGGAGTCAACAGATTGTATCGCGTAACATCCCGGGATGAGATCAGGGTCATCGACCAGCAGGGAAGTTTTTGTAAAATGAAAAGAATCTACCCTTTGATAAGCATCGGCAACAAGCGCTTTATAGAACAGCACATAGTGCAGCACATCGTCGCTGCATAGGTTCCTCACGTTGGTCCATTTTACGGTTACACTGCCCACCGGGCAGTCGGCGTCTAACGACAGCGTAGGCGTACACGGCACGGTCAGATCTTTTGCAAGCGCGCATACTTCCTGTGAAAAGTTAAGTAGCGGCTTGTAAACCGAAGGATCTGAATACTGGCCCTCTCCCAGAATTTTGTAACAATAAGTATTTCTGTTCACTACATGGTTGGTATCGGTATAATTTGTAAGCGTGGTTGTGGCAATGGTTGTAAATACAGTGGTTAAGGGAGCGCGGCGCTGAATGGTGTATTTATAATTATTCCAGGGTGTATTTGATTTCCAGGAGAGCATAATTTGGCGGTCGCCCGACGTGGCCTGTAAAAATATTGAGGATGCCAGGGGAGAAGAGCCAATGGAGTTATTTCCGGCCCTGAATTCAACGATGTAGTATGCGGTGCTGTCGGAGGTATTAATGCCTGAATGCAAAAAGGAAGTATCGAGGCCTAAAAAGTACGAACCGTTGATTGTTTGCACCGTGTTGAAAGTACCACCCAAACCAGACCGGTATTTAAGTACATATTGATAAGGACCCGGTGATAGGTTGGTGTCGAGGTTACCGGTATTGGTAAGTGGTTTCGACCAGCGTACAAAAACATCACCGGCGGTGGAAGACGTTGTACGAACATCAACATTCAGAATAACAGGAATGTCACGCTTCAGTTTGGCACAGACCTGGCTGCCACCGTAACTTTGCGTTCCGTCGGCATAAACTGCAACAACAAGATAACTGTAATTCTGACCAACCACAAGTCCGTTGCCGTTATTGTTATCTGTTAAGCTATGGGTGGTAGTTGAGGTCTGACCTATGAGAACGAAACCTGAGGCTGGATCGATGCCGGTTGAGCAGGGATTAAATGTAAAAGTGGTACAATCGTTTTTCCTGTAAACCTTGTAGGATTTCAGGGGATTGCCCGAAGGGTTGCAGGAAGTAGGGGCCCAACTGATTTTAATGGTAGATCCGGCCGGAGTAGCAGTGACATTTTTTACGGAGGGCGGCACGACCCTGATATTATAGGTTGAAAAACTTACCAACGGAGACGAGGTGATGCCCGCGTTACCCTGGTCTTCAGCCTTAAAAACGGTCTGGTAAGGCTGTTGCCTGATATGATCACAGGTGGTTTGCCAAGTGAAAACAGCGGTGTATGGGGTATTGGTAAAGGTGTTCATCAGGGTAGCGTTTGGTCCTAATGAAGAAAACGCGCCACCGGCACCGGTTAAGGTGACTTTGTTCAATCCATTATCAAACGGCAGCACTACATCAGTGACTTTAATATTCTTGTGAAGAAGTGTTCCGGCCTCCACGCAGGTGTCGGGAGGAACAATAACAACAGGCGGATTGTTAAGCGGACATTGTACAACAATTACCTGCATGTCTCTTAACACATACCCGATCATTTTGTAAACACCGCTTGTGTTCTTTCTCCATTCTTTTACAATAAACGCGATATTATACTGGTCACTTTCCTGCGGGTTACACCATGAGAGCAGGCCTGTGACTGCATTAATGGCGAACGTACCGCCGGTACCCGAGTCGGGAAAAAAATAACCGGGAACAGTTTGTCCGCCCTGACCACGGGAGGTTGTTATTTCAAAACTGAGGCTGTCGCCGTCTATATCATAAGCCGCGGGGTTGTGAAAAAAACACTTGTCCTTGCAAGCCCTGTCTATAGGTGGGTTGTGAAATTCGGGAGAGGAGTTGGCGCCGGAAAAATTATTAATGATAAGTACCGATTCAAGATAAAA
Organism: Bacteroidota bacterium; assembly: GCA_040386615.1. Classification (GTDB taxonomy): domain Bacteria; phylum Bacteroidota; class Bacteroidia; order B-17B0; family Aurantibacillaceae; genus Aurantibacillus. The sequence goes on along the minus strand of JAZKFC010000007.1, from coordinate 141,411 downwards.
CGGCTGCTGATCAGAATTTGGAATGTTGTGCACGCCCTGGTTGCGGTTGGGGTCAAACATCTGTATGATATAGGATCCGGCCCCCGCGTATTGATGAGTAATGGTGTACGTGTTGATTTTCACCTTGTAGTTGGCGTCGCTCACTATAACAACCCCGCAACGCGCGCAGCCGCCACAACCCCCGTTACCATTTGTGCGAAGAGCGATGCCTCTTTGCCCGTCGCCAAAATAAACTGTGTCTTCACAACGGTCGGCAATACCAGCTCCGTCATCGGTGTAAGTGATGATGGTAATGGAATAATTGAATACAGGAACTGTAACTCCGCCTACAACATCGGTGTACGGAGCGATGCGTTTATATAGAATTTCGCCCGCCCTGTTGTGCGTGGCGAACCCATACACAGAAATAAACAGCAATAATGTTAATAATATTTTTTTCACAAACTTATACTCTTATAAAATTAATTCATTTAAATCAGAAAGCCAAAGGCTTTGGGGGAGATTTAGGGAAAACATAAGCTGCAATTTTTGAGCCAGAAATGGCCCGCTTACGCATTATCAAGCACATTTACAGCCATAAACGTTAAAACGAGCGCAATCGTTAAATATTGTTTAGCCATAAAAGCTTGTATTTGCGGGTAAAATAAATATGGCTTTAACGCAGGGCGTAGTATTTTTTATAGTAATTTTGTTGTTTCTTTTAACTCACCCTATGGGACACTCTCAGAATGGACACCCCATTCATAAAATCACATTAGGCAGCTTACTTGTAACTCTTGGCATTATTTACGGGGATATCGGGACTTCCCCGCTTTATGTGATGAAGGCCATTGTGGGGGAGGAAGCTGTTGACGCTTCTGTGATTTTAGGAGGCATGTCGCTTGTTTTCTGGACATTAACCCTGCAAACCACTATTAAATATGTGATTTTTACGCTGAGGGCAGATAACAAAGGTGAGGGCGGCATTTTTTCCCTTTACGCCTTAATTAAAAAGGCAAAAAGAAAATGGCTTATTTTTCCCGCTATCATTGGCGGCTGCTGTATCCTGGGAGAAGGCATCATCACACCTCCCATCTCGGTTTCGTCGGCCATTGAAGGGTTAAAGCTGATGCCGCGCTTCAGCCATATTCATACTATCCCTATCGTGATCGCTATCATCACGGGCCTGTTTTTTATCCAGCAATTTGGCACAAAATTTATAGGCAGGTTTTTCGGGCCGGTAATGCTTGTGTGGTTTCTTATGCTCGGTGCTTTGGGGTTTGTTAGCCTGCTCAACGATTATACTGTCTTAAAAGCTTTGAATCCCTACTATGGCATTCACATGTTGATAAAACACCCGGGTGGCTTCTGGTTACTGGGCGCTGTTTTTCTATGTACCACCGGGGCTGAAGCGCTTTATTCAGATATGGGCCATTGCGGTCGCACCAATATCAGGAGAAGCTGGGTTTTTGTAAAATTAATGCTGGTTCTAAACTATATGGGACAAACAGCCTGGCTGATTTCAATGGATGGAAAGAAACTCGACGGCACCAATCCTTTTTATGCGATTATGCCAGGTTGGTTTTTACCGGTTGGAATCGGAATTGCAACGATAGCAACTGTTGTGGCTTCCCAGGCCCTCATCAGCGGCTCATTTACTCTCATCAACGAAGCAATGCGACTGAACTTCTGGCCAAAAGTAAAAATAAAATACCCTACCGACCTCAAAGGCCAGATGTATATTTCATCCATTAACTGGTTATTGTATGTAGGATGTATTTTTATTGTGCTGTTCTTTAAAGAATCTTCTGAAATGGAAGCGGCCTATGGTTTGACAATTATTTTAGGCATGATCATGTCTTCACGCCTGCTTGCGTTTTTCATGCGTCTTAAAAAATATCCAATCTGGTTTTTGAATATTTTTGTCACTGTTTACATTGTTGTTGAAGGCGCTTTCCTGATCGCCAATCTCGAAAAATTTCCAAAAGGCGGTTATATTACGCTGATTATCGCGTTGCTCCTGGCACTGATCATGGGGTCATGGTATATTGCCAAAGTGATCAGGCAACGTTACATCGACCTTGTTCCCCTCGATAATTACAAGCAGATGCTTGTTGACCTGAGCACCGACGCTTCCATACAAAAATACGCCACGCACCTGGTTTATATGACCAGCGCCAGCAATCCAGCTCTTATTGAATCAAAGATCGTTTACTCCATTCTGCAAAAGCGACCAAAAAAAGCGGATATCTACTGGTTTTTGCACGTTGATGTGCTCGACGAGCCATACAGGATGGAATATAAAGTAACTCACATTGCCGACGAAGATATTGTGCGTGTAGATTTCAGAATCGGGTTCAGGATAGCACCACGCGTTAACCTCATGTTCAGGAAAGTGGTTGCCGACATGGTGAAAAACAAAGAGGTTGACATTACCAGCCGTTACGAGTCGCTCAATAAAAATAATGTGATCGGTGATTTTAAATTTGTGGTGCTTGAGAAATTCCTGTCATACGAAAACGACCTGCCTTTGTTTGAAAAGATCATCCTCGATATTTACTTTGTGTTAAAACGCTTCAGTTTAAGTGAGGCCAGGGCCTTTGGGCTTGACAGCAGTTCCGTAAAGATCGAAAAATTTCCGATGGTCATCAGCCCGCCAAAAGACCTGGCGCTGAAAAGGATTGAGTAATTTATTATCCTGATTTAATGTTTAAAATGCCGTACGCCGGTCATTACCATACTCATGCCATTGGCGTTACAATAATCAATACTTTCTTTGTCTTTTATCGAGCCACCGGGCTGAATCACAGCGGTAATTCCAGCGTTGTGCGCAATTTCAACACAGTCGGGAAAAGGGAAAAAGGCATCGCTTGCCATTACCGCTCCTTTGAGATCAAAACCAAAAGCCAGGGCTTTATTGATGGCTTGTTTCAATGCGTCAACCCGGGAGGTTTGCCCGGTACCGCTTGCCAGCAATTGCCCGTTTTTTGCCAGCACAATGGTGTTGGACTTGGTGTGTTTCACCAACTTGTTGGCGAATAAAAGATCTTTAATTTCATTTTTAGCGGGAGCCGCCACGGTCGCCTGTTTAAAATCAGCTTCTGTTTCCGTTTTAAGATCCTTGTCCTGTTCGATGATGCCATTGAGCAGGTTGCGGAACGATTTTTTCCCCAATTCAACTTTATTCTGAACCAGGATGATACGGTTGGCTTTTGATTTTAAAAGCGCCAACGCATCACCGGCATAAGCGGGAGCGATCACAACTTCACAAAACAGTTTATTTACCTCAGCAGCGGTTGCAAGATCAAGCTCACGGTTGGCAATTAAAATGCCGCCGAAAGCCGACACAGGATCTCCTGCCAGCGCGTCGGTGTATGCCTGAGCAATGGTGTCGCGAGAAGCCACCCCGCAAGCGTTGTTGTGTTTTAAGATGGCAAAGGTTGGCTCGTTGAAGTCAGCGATCAAATTCACCGCCGCGTCAACATCAAGAAGATTGTTATAAGATAACTCTTTACCATTTAATTTGGTGAACATGGCGTCGAGATCACCATAGAAAGTGCCTTTCTGATGCGGATTCTCGCCGTAACGCAATTCCTGTCCGTGTTGAACACTTTGTTTAAACCGTGCAATATTTTCGTTTTGATTAAAATAGTTAAAGATAGCGGTGTCGTAATGCGAAGAATTAGCAAAGGCTTTGGCTGCAAATTTCCTGCGGTCGCCAATACCAGTTGAGCCGTTCTTCGTTTCAAGCAAATGCAACAACTCTGAGTAATCATTTCTTGAGGAAATAATGAGCACATCATTAAAATTTTTTGCTGCCGCGCGAATCAGGGAAATTCCTCCAATATCTATTTTTTCTATTGTGTCTTCTTCCGAAGCCTTAGCCGCAACAGTTTCTTCAAAAGGATAAAGGTCTACGATCACCAAATCAATGTCGGGAATTTTATGCTCCTGTTTTTCGTTTTGGTCAGAAGTGTTGTCTCTCCTGTTAAGTATGCCCCCAAAGATGGCCGGGTGCAGGGTTTTTACACGTCCCCCGAAAATTTCGGGATAACCCGTAACTGTATCAACGGCTGTAACCGGAATGTTTAATTTTTCGATAAATGATAGCGTGCCGCCGGTACTGTATAATTTTACGTTGAGGTTGTGTAATTTTTTAATGATGGGCTCTAAATTATCTTTATGATAAACAGATATTAAAGCACTTTTAATGGTTGTTGCCTGGCTCATTATTTTTAAATAAAGCGCAAAGATAGACTAAGAAATCAAAAAGCGGGTTAATGTTTAAAAAAGTTGAAAAGCACCATAGTAAACAGAACCGTAATTTTTAGCCGGAAAAGTAAAATATTTTATAGCTTTATACCACTAATTCTAAAACTAAAAAACCATGAAAACAACACTTATTAAAACATATGCAATATGTTTGCTTATGGGAGCGATGCTAACAAATTGCAAAAAAGGAGATACCGGACCACAAGGACCCGCGGGAGCCAATGGCACAAATGGTAACGCGAATGTAAAATCACAGACTTCTACCAACCTTACCTGGACATTTAACTCGGCAACGAAAGCCTACGAAACCAACATCAGTGACGTGCAAATCACTCAGGACATTGTTGATAAAGGAGCCGTACTTGTTTACCTGCAGACCGGAAACTCCTCAATACAATTGCCAAACAGTTCGGTATATGATCTCGCCACCATCGTGTTTTTTGATTTCGAGTATTCGGTAGGAAACGTGAAGATCACTTTTACAAACTCAGATCTTGATAACAGTCTTGTTCCTCAGAGCACACTTAAATTCAAAATAGTTGCCATGTCAGCTTCAGCAAGAGCGGCAAACCCGAATCCTAAAGATTACGAAGAGATCAAAACAACTTATAATTTATCCGAATAAGATCAGAACAATTATTCGTCAAAAATTTAATTAAAAAAAAGCCACTTGTATTTCAAGTGGCTTTTGTTTTTGTTTAAGGCAGGTTAGTATCCCAGCGCCGGCCCCAGCCATTTTTCAATCACATCAAAAGGCATGTTTTTTCTAACGGCGTAATTTTCAACTTGTTCTTTGGTTATTTTACCGATACCAAAATAATGAGATTGTGGATGCGAAAAATACAGGCCGCTTACTGCAGCGGTGGGCACCATGGCTAAACTCTCAGTTAAGGAAATACCGGTATTTTTTTCAACGTCCAGTAATTTCCAGATCGTGAGTTTTTCTGTATGATCGGGCTGTGCAGGATAACCCGGTGCGGGCCGGATACCGGCATATTCCTCCTTAATCAGCTCTTCGGTTTTTAAATCTTCGTCTTTCGCATAAGCCCAGAATTCTTTACGCACCTTTTTATGCATGAGTTCGGCAAAGCCTTCGGCTAACCTGTCGGCAAGGGCTTTCACCATGATCGCACTGTAGTCATCATGATCGGCTTCAAAGCGTTTAACATGTTCATCAATACCTATGCCGGTGGTGAGCGCAAAAGCGCCTATGTAATCAGTGCCCTCAGCGGTGTTTGTTTTTGGTTTGATAAAATCTGCAAGCGCAACATTGTGCTGACCCGCCGGTTTTTTTGTCTGCTGACGGATGGAGTGAAAGATGACTGTTTTATTTCCGCTTTCATCGTAAACCTCAGTATCATCGTCGTTAATGGTGTTGGCAGGATAAATGCCCACAATGGCGTTTGCCTGCAGCCATTTTTCATCGATGATCTTATTCAGCATATTTTGCGCTTCGTTAAATAACTTCTGCGCTTCGGCTCCGCGTTCAGGATCTTTTAATATTTTAGGGTAAGAACCTTTCATCTCCCAGCTGTGGAAGAAGGGCGTCCAATCGATGTATTCAGAGATTTCGCGAAGATCATAATCGTTAAACACTTTACTTCCAATGAAGGCCGGTTTTACAATTTCAGTTTTATTCCAGTCGATTGGGAATTTGTTGGCTCTTGCTTCCTGCAGGCTTATAAATTTATTTTGGGACTGTGCGTTCTTATTCTGTTCGCGCACCCGGTCGTAATCTTTTCTAACGTCAACCATAAAGGCGTCGCGGAGCTCATCAGAGATCAGGCTGCTTGCAACCGGAACCGATTTGCTGGCGTCGTTCACGTGTACGACTGGCCCTGAATAATTTTGCGCGATCTTAACCGCGGTATGTACTTTTGATGTGGTGGCACCCCCGATCAGTAAAGGAGTTTTAAAGCCCAAACGTTCCATTTCTTTGGCCACATGCACCATTTCATCAAGCGAAGGCGTGATGAGGCCACTCAGCCCTATCACATCTACATTGTGTTTTTTGGCTTCCTCAAGGATCTTGTCGCACGAAACCATCACACCCAGGTCAACAATTTCGTAGTTATTGCACGCCAGCACGACGCCAACGATGTTCTTTCCAATATCGTGGACATCTCCTTTTACAGTAGCCATTAAAATTTTGCCTGCGTTTTGACGGCCATCGCCAACAATACCGGCGAGGCGGTTCGCCTCTTTTTCGGCCTGCAGAAATGGTTCTAAATAAGCAACCGCTTTTTTCATCACGCGCGCACTTTTAACCACCTGTGGAAGAAACATTTTTCCGCTTCCGAACAGGTCACCTACCACGTTCATGCCAGCCATTAACGGGCCTTCAATCACATGCAGTGGACGGCCGAGTTTTAAACGGGCTTCTTCGGTGTCGGCATCGATGTGCTCAACCAAACCCTTCACCAGTGAATGACTCAGGCGTTCTTCAACACTGCCTTTGCGCCACTCTTCGTCTTTTTCTGTTTTTTCCTTGGTAATGCCTTTTAATGATTCGGCGTGATCAACCAGTCGTTCGGTGGCGTCATCCCTGCGGTTCAGCAAAACATCTTCCACCAGTTCCAGCAGCGTTTTATCGATGTCATCGTAAATTACCAGCTGGGCCGGGTTTACAATTCCCATGTCCATTCCCGCCTTTACAGCGTGATATAAAAACGCAGAGTGTATGGCTTCACGAACATGATCGTTACCGCGGAAAGAGAAGGAGACGTTACTTACGCCCCCGCTTACTTTGGCGTAAGGAAGATTCTCTTTGATCCATTTTGTGGCGTTAAAAAAATCAAGTGCGTTGAGGCGGTGTTCTTCCATGCCCGTAGCTACAGGAAAAATGTTAGGGTCAAAAATAATATCCGGTGCCGGAAAATGTACTTTATTCACCAATACATCGTATGCACGTTTACAAATTTCCTTCCTTCGTTCCAAAGTATCTGCCTGCCCAACTTCGTCAAAAGCCATTACAATAACGGCAGCGCCATATTGTTTAATTTTATGAGCCTGTTCAATGAATTTTTCTTCACCTTCTTTTAACGAGATGGAGTTAACAATGGCCTTGCCCTGAACACATTTTAATCCGGCTTCTATCACTGTCCACTTCGATGAATCGATCATGATGGGCACTCTTGAAATATCCGGTTCGGCGGCAATCAGGTTCAAAAAGGTGGTCATGGCCGATTCGCTATCGAGCATTCCCTCATCCATGTTCACATCAATTACCTGGGCACCGCCATCTACCTGGTCTTTGGCTATCGATAAGGCCTCTTCGTAATTTCCCTCCTTCACCAATCGCAGGAATTTTTTTGAGCCGGTAACATTGGTTCTTTCGCCGACATTTAAAAAGTTACTTTCGGGCCTCAGTGTCAATGGTTCAAGCCCGCTTAAATGCATGAGTGTATCGGCGGCAGGTTTTTTTCTTGGTTTCGACAGTTTGGCCAGTTCGGCAATGCGCCTGATGTGCGAAGGCGTGGTGCCGCAGCAACCGCCGACAATATTTATAAAGCCTGATTTCAAAAAATCCTCTATCTGGTGGCCCATTTCGTGCGCATCCTGGTCGTATTCACCAAACTGGTTTGGCAAACCTGCGTTGGGGTAAGCACTCACATAAAACGGCGCTTTATCAGAGAGCTCTTCAAGGTAAGGGCGCATATCTTTTGCTCCCATAGCGCAGTTGAGGCCTATACTGAGGAGGTCGACGTGCGACACCGAATTTAAAAAGGCCTCGGTTGTTTGTCCGGATAAGGTGCGGCCGCTGGCATCGGTGATGGTACCCGAGATCATTACCGGCATTTTGCGGTTTATTTTTTCGCAGTAGTTTTGCGTGGCGAATAAGGCCGCTTTTGCGTTCAGTGTGTCGGTGATGGTTTCAAATAAAAGCAGGTCGGCACCGCCGTCAATCAAACCACGGATCTGTTCAGTATAGGCGGCCACCAGTTCATCAAAGGTTACCGCTCTATACCCGGGGTTGTTGACATCGGGAGACATTGACGCGAGTTTGGTGGTTGGCCCGGCAGCGCCCGCTACAAATTTTTGAATGTGCGCGAATTCGGGAAACTCCTTTTTAAATTCTGCTATGGCTTCTTTCGCGATCTTAGCCGATTCAAAATTCAGTTCGTAAATAAATTCCTGCATTTCGTAGTCGGCCATAGCCACACTGTTGCCGCTGAAGGTATTGGTTTCGATGATATCGGCGCCAGCCTTCAGGTATTCTTTGTGAATGGTTTTAATGATGTGTGGCTGGGTAATCGATAACAGGTCGTTATTACCCTGCAGGTCTTTATGCCAATCTGCAAACCGTTTGCCCCGAAAATCCTTTTCGGTTAGTTTGTATTGTTGAATCATGCTGCCCATCGCGCCATCAATTACCAGTACGCGTTTTTCAAGTTCTTGTTGTATTGTGCTCATACGTAAAATAAAAATCCCCTCCGTTTTATTCGGAAGGGATTAGTTTATATTTATTTATATTATTTTATACTAATTTGTTTCCGACTTATTTTTCCCGTTTCCGTTTTATCGGAGCGAGACGAATTCCCACCTTCTTTCAGATTTAAGAAATAAGAGTTAGAAAATAAGATTTATTAAATCTGACTTCCGACTTCCGACTTCTCACTTCGTAAGGGTTGGTAAAGCTTCATAGGGCGTGTCCCTCTGCTTTTCTTAATAAGTGTTTTAAAAGAACGAAGATCAAAGGTATAACATTTTGTTTAATTTTACGAAGATGAAACAATTTATTTTTATTTTTTGCATGTTTTGTGGTTTGTATGCAGCTGCCCAGCAAAAGGCCGCACTGACCGACCAGGTCATTGACCTCATGAAAGCACAGGAGGTATCATGGAATAATGGCGACATCAAAGGGTTTATGCATCATTACTGGAATAGCGACAGTCTTAAATTTATTGGCAGTAAAGGCATTACATACGGTTGGCAAAAAACGCTCGACAATTACATCAGGGCTTATCCTTCAAAAGAAATAATGGGCCAGTTGAGTTTTACTATCATAGAGGCCACAGCGCTTTCGGATGAAGTAATTTACATAGTTGGCCGCTGGGATTTAAAAAAGGAAAAACCTGCAGGCGGCCATTTTACTTTGCTCTGGAAGAAAAAGTGGGGCAGGTGGGTGATAGTATCGGATCATACGAGTTAACAATCGAAAAGCATGGCTTTAGAATCAGGTTTATACAGGCATTACAAGGGCAATATTTATGAAGTGCTGGGTACGGCGCGCCACAGTGAAACGCTTGAAGAACTTGTTGTTTACAGGCGCAGTTCTGAAACGGAGCGAGACAACCTCTGGGTGCGACCACTGAAAATGTTTACAGAAAAATTACTGGTAGATGGAAAAGAAACCAGCCGCTTTCATAAACTCTGATCAGGCACAATCCATCAAGGGCTCCAATACGTACATTGATGTAGACATGAGGCTGATTTTTATTTTCTTTTTATTATCCGGGTTAAAAGTATTTCCGCAGCTGGCAGATAGCACAACCTCAACACCCAAAACCGAAAATTATTTCAGTTTCAGGTACGATAACGATTTTTTTAGCGCCACCGACCGCTACTACACACAAGGAATCCAAGTTAACCTGATTCACCCGGTTGTAAGGTATTCTCCATTTTCGTACGCGCTCATCCGCCTGAGCAGACAGGCGCTCAACTACTATGGACTGCAACTTCAGCAGGATGTTTTTACACCCGTTAGCATCCGCCACGAAGGAATTTTTTACGGAGAGCGACCATTTACAGCCGTTTTTTTTGTTTCCCATTCTTTGGTATCCATTCATACCGCGAAAAAAACACGGCTCGAAACGCAGCTGGACCTGGGCATCATGGGGCCAAACGCGAAGGGCGAAGAGGAGCAGAAAGGCATTCATAAGGCACTGGACAATATAGAGCCTTTGGGTTGGGAAAATCAACTGGCGCAGGACATTGTGGTTAATTACCGGGCCAGTCTTGAAAAAGGTCTTATCATGAAAAATAATTTTGAATTGATGGGCGCAGGCGTTGGCCGTGTTGGAACACTTTATACCGACCTGGGCGTTTGTTTGAACGCGCGGCTGGGCATCTTCAGCCCCTATTTTAATAACCTGGGTCTTGAAAATGATCCTGCAAAAAGAAAAAATAAATTTAAAATTTACGGCTTCGCGAAAGCGGGCGCACGCGCAGTAGTATACAACGCTACGCTGCAGGGAGGTCTGATCAATCAATCGAGCGTTTACACTTTGCCGGCAAGCGATGTTACCAGGCTTGTTGCAGAGTGCCTCGGTGGTATTGTTATCGCCTACAAACGTGTAAGTCTTGAATACAGTAAGGCATACATAACGCCTGAGTTTAAAAACGGTGTAGATCACGGCTGGGGAAAATGTGTGATCACTGTTTGCTTTTAAAAAATCTATACTAAATTTATTTTTTGAACGGTTGCTTTTGTTGCGTAAAGGCCTTGTTAAAAAACTAAAAAGCAGGTAAATTAATTACCTGATTTTGACTATTTTACTATCTTTGCCCACCCCACTCACAATGGATTTAAAACAATCTATCAATAAAAACAACATCCCCAGCCACGTAGCAATTATTATGGATGGAAACGGGCGTTGGGCAAAACAACATGGAGAAGACCGTATTTTTGGTCACCATGAAGGGGTGAATTCGGTAAGGGAAATTGTTGAGGCTTGTGGCGAGATAGGAGTTAAGTATTTAACGCTTTACGCTTTCAGCACCGAGAACTGGAACAGGCCCAAAGAAGAAGTGGACGGGTTAATGGAACTGCTGGTTTCGACTATCAGCATGGAAACCCCCAATCTTCATAAAAAAGGTGTAAGGTTGCAGGTGATAGGCGATATTTTGAGCCTGCCCCTGTCGTGTCAGAACGAATTGCAGGAGTCGATAGACCTCACCGCCGGTAACACAACGGTAACGCTGATTCTCGCACTAAGTTATTCAAGCAAGTGGGAAATCACAAACTCTGTAAGACAAATATCCGAACAAATTGAAAGGGGGCAAATCCAATCAAAAGACATTACACCTGAGTTGGTTGAAAAACATTTGAATACCAGCCAATGGCCTGATCCTGAATTAATGATCAGAACCAGCGGCGAACACCGCATCAGTAATTTTTTACTGTGGCAGCTAGCTTACGCGGAGTTTTATTTTACCGACGTTTTATGGCCTGATTTCAGAAAAAACGAATTTTTCCAGGCAATTATTTCTTACCAGAACCGCGAGCGCCGCTTTGGCAAAACAAGCGAGCAACTAACCAACCACTAAATATGATTAAAAGAGTAAGCCCGATAGTTTTTCTTTTAATTATTGCCATGCCTGCTTTTGCGCAGTTGAAAGACACCCTGCTGCTGGAATCTTTTAAATCAACAAGAAAATACCGCCTCGCCAATGTTGACGTTCAGGGCGTTGACTTCACAGACAAATCGGTGATCAAATTGTTATCCGGTTTCGTCGACGGTGAAGAGATTTCGGTGCCCGGAGATAAAATTACAGATGCCGTCAAAGCTTTGTGGAAACAGGGTATTTTTGAAGACATTCAGATTGTACAGGATAAAATAATTGGCAACGACATCTTCCTTATTATTAAAGTTGTAGAGAGGCCACGGCTTTCTTATTTCAAATTTGCGGGCGATGTAAAAAAAAGCGATGCTGATGACATCAGGAATAAGATCCGCCTTTTAAAAGAAAGAGTAGTTACCGACTACATGCTTGGTACCATCAAAAACACAGTAGGTGATTTTTATGCCGAAAAAGGATATTATTTCAACAAGGTTGAGATCACCCAGATTAAAGACCCTGCCGCCAAATTACCGCATACCATTGTTACCATTAAAGTTACCAAAGGAAAAAAAGTAAGGATCCAGCAGGTAAACATCCATGGCAATACCATACTTTCTGACGGTAAGCTTCGCAGGAAACTAAGCGATAGCAAGGCCTTTCGCTGGTATAACCCTTTTAATTCAGGAAAATATCTGGAAGAAAACCTGCAGAAGGACCTTCCGGCCATTGCTGAAAAATATAACGCCAAAGGGTACAGGGACGCCCGCGTGGTGAAGGATACCGTATATTTTGTAAGTGATAAACGTGTGGTGATTGATATCACAGTTGACGAGGGGCACAAATATTACTTCGGTAAATTTAAATGGTTTGGTAACAGCAAATACCGCAGTGGCCAGTTAGACACCATACTGGCTATTAAGGAAGGCGACACTTACGACCAGAGTAAACTCGACCAAAGGCTCATGATGAATCCCAATGGGTTTGATATTTCAAGTCTTTATCTCGACGACGGCTATTTATTTTTCCAGGTGAACCCGCAGGAAAGCAATATTCACAACGACACCATAGATTTTGATATCCTGATGTTTGAAGGCAAACAGGCCATTATCAACAAGGTGACCGTGAAGGGCAACGACAAAACCAACGACCATGTAATTTACAGGGAGATTGTAACGCGGCCCGGACAGCTGTTCAGGCGCAGGGATATTATCAGGACCATTCGCGAACTTTCGCAGCTCGGTTATTTTAATCCTGAAAAAATAACGCCGGTGCCTATTCCGAACCAGGCCGACGGAACTGTTGACATAGAATACACCGTTGAAGAAAAACCAAGCGACCAGATAGAGCTGAGCGGGGGATGGGGTGGACAGAACTCCCTGAACGGCACTTCGGGACAAGGTGGAATAGGGATAATTGGCACGCTCGGCGTTACTTTCAATAACTTTTCGGCCAGGAACTTTTTTAAGAAGGATGCCTGGCGGCCATTGCCAAGCGGCGACGGGCAAAGGTTAAGTGTAAGGGCGCAAACAAACGGTATTTATTACCAGTCGTACAACTTTTCATTTACCGAACCCTGGCTGGGCGGCAAGAAACCAAATGCACTCACTGTTTCGGCTTTCCACTCATTGTTCAGCAACGGTGCTAAAAAATACATCGATGTGGTTGGCGGACAATTGTATAATCCTGCACGCCAGAGTATGAGCATTATTGGCGGTTCTCTTGGATTGGGAAGAAGGTTGAAATGGCCCGATAACTTTTTCAATATGTACACCAGTTTAAGTTATAATTATTACGACCTCAGGAATTACGGAACAGCATTTGTGTTTCCAACCGGGTTTGCTAATGACCTGAACCTGGGAATCAATATTTCGAGAAACTCGGTTGATCAGCCCATCTATCCAAAATCAGGGTCAAACTTTGTGTTACACGGACAGTTTACTCCGCCCTACTCACTGTTCAATGATAAGAATTACTCAGACCCGGCTTTAACCAGCCAGGAACGTTATAAATTCATCGAATACCAAAAGTATAAAATAACAGGGGAGTGGTTTACCCAGCTGACCAATAAAAAAGCCGCTGAAGGCAAGGAAGCCCGCAACCTGGTGCTGCGCACCAAGGTAGGTTATGGCTTTTTAGCCACCTATAATAAAGCGGTTGGCGTTTCACCTTTTGAGCGCTTCTATATGGGCGGAAGCGGCATCAGTGGTTTTCAGAATTTTGTGGCGCGCGAGATCATCGCTCTCCGCGGGTATCCTGACAACACGCTTTCATCAGCAAACGGCGACCCTATCTGTGCCAGGTACACTATGGAATTGCGTTACCCGATCAGCCTGAACCCACAGGCCACGATCTTTGTGCTGGGTTTCGCAGAGGCAGGCAACACATGGTCAGATTATAAAAAATTCAACCCTTTCCAGGTTAAGCGCAGTGCAGGCTTCGGATTAAGGGTGTTTTTACCGATGTTTGGCTTGTTAGGAGTTGATTACGGCTGGGGCTTTGACAATGTTCCGGGCCAGCCGGGTATTGGTAATGGTAAAGGCCAGTTTCACTTTACCATTGGCGGCACACTTGGTGAGTTATAGAAAAATTGTTAATTGTATGACAAATTGCAGAATACTGCGTTTTATGATTAATTTTAAAACCTTAATAAAATGATCAAGAAGATAATAATTTGTTTCGCGGTCCTGTTGATGGCATCAGGTGTTGCTTTGGGCCAGGGGGCTGCCAAATTCGGATATGTGGATACGGACTATATTCTGGGGCAGATCCCCGAATTTAAGGCTGCGCAAAGCGAGTTAGATAAAACCAGCGTTCAGTGGCAGAAAGAAATGGAAGCAAAGTTTGCTGACATTGATAAATTATATAAGGCGTACCAGGCTGACGCTATTTTGCTGACCGATGACATGAAGAAAAAACGCGAAAATGAGATCATTAACCGCGAAACTGAAGCAAAAGAACTCCAGAAACAAAGATTTGGCGTTGACGGCGAGCTTTTTAAAAAACGCCAGGAACTGGTAAAACCCATACAGGATAAAGTGTATAACGCTATAAAAGTTGTTGCCGAGAAAAAAGCAATGGGTTTTATTTTGGATAAGAGCGGACAGGTTTCTATCTTGTACGCGAACAGTAAATACGATATCAGCGAAGATGTTCTTGTTTACCTTGGCTATAAAAAATAAAGAAAATCACATACGACTAAAAAACAAAAATGAAGACAACAATCAAAAAAGTAGCTTTAATCATTGCCGCAACAGGATGTTTAACCTTTGCCAGCGCCCAAAAAATCGCCCACGTTAACCTGGACTCGCTGGTGAGCGGAATGCCTGAGACAAAAATCGCCTCAGATGCCGCGCAAACCTATTTTAAGGGTCTTGAGCAGGAAAGCATCGCCATGCAAACCGAACTTGAAAACAAGTACAAGGATTACATGGAGAAAGAAGCTGGCATGAGCGACCTTTTGAAAAAGACCAAGAACGAAGATCTTCAGCAGTTACAAAGGCGTATAGAAGATTTCAGGAATCAGGCCACCCAGGATTACCAGCGTAAAACAGCTGAACTCACTGCACCCATTATGGACAAAGCGAAAAAAGCCATTGAAACCGTTGCCAAAGAAGGCGGTTATAAATATGTACTCGACACAAGTTCACAAAACCCAACTGTATTATACAGCGAACCGGCTGACGATATTTTAGCGGCCGTTAAAAAGAAATTAGACGCTATGCCTGCCGCGGTAATCCCTGGCGTTACTCCTGCGAACACAGGTGGAATCAAAGGCGCACAGGGAGGCGGAAACAAACCACCTGCACCAAAAGGCAAATAAAATCATTGAAGCCCTCATCTTAACAGATGGGGGCTTTTTTTTCAGCAAATATTCAGGCAAGAACCCGGGAATAAAAGCGAAGCGCCAGAGCATCCAAATAATGATTTACAAAAATTTATGCGCCATTTTCCGTGTGAAAATTTTTTCCAATCTCTTTTTTTGCCGTAATTTAGATGACTATGCAGGCCCTGTATCTATACAATACGTTAACAAGAAAAAAAGAGGAATTTAAACCGCTCAGCCCACCCTTTGTGGGCCTTTATGTTTGCGGTCCCACAGTATACAGCGATGTACATCTCGGCAATTGCCGTACATTTATTTCATTCGATTTAATAAACCGTTACCTTTTGCATTTGGGATATAAAGTGCGGTACGTGCGAAACATTACAGACGCGGGTCACCTTGAAGGTGACAGGGATGAAGGTGACGACAAGTTCGCGAAAAAAGCCAAGCTCGAACAGTTGGAACCCATGGAGATCGTTCAGAAATATACCGTTGGTTTCAGGCAAATCATGCAGGCGTTTAACACGTTGCCGCCAAGCATTGAGCCAACAGCTACAGGTCATATCTGCGAGCAGATTGAAATGATCGGGGAAATTATGAATAACGGCCTGGCTTACGAAAAAGACGGCACCGTTTATTTTGACGTAGAAAAATACAGCAAGGAATTTAATTACGGGCAGCTCACAAACAGGAAACTGGAAGAGTTGCTTGAAGGCACAAGAGAACTAAGTGGCCAGGATGAAAAAAAGGGAAGACTTGATTTTGCCTTATGGATAAAAGCGAAACCCGAAACATTAATGCGTTGGCCTTCTCCTTGGGGCTGGGGTTTTCCGGGCTGGCACATAGAATGTTCGGCCATGAGCCGAAAATATCTTGGCGACACTTTTGATATTCACGGTGGAGGCATGGATCTGCAGGCAACACATCACACCAATGAAATAGCGCAGTCGCAAGCCTGCTATCATAAAACGCCTGTTAATTACTGGATGCATACCAATATGCTTACGGTGAACGGTGTTCGCATGTCGAAAAGCGCGGGCAACGGTTTTTTGCCGGGAGAGTTGTTTACCGGCAATCATCCACTGCTTGAAAGGGGCTACAAGCCAATGCCGGTTAAATTTTTTATGCTGCAAACCCATTACCGCAGCACACTTGACTTTAGCAATGAAGCCTTGCAGGCCAGCGAAAAGGGATACGAACGCCTGATGGAAAGTTACAAAACCCTGCAGTCGCTCCAGCCTTCAGCAAGTTCGGGCGAAGATATCCAGACGCTTCAAAACAAATGTTACGAAGCCATGAACGATGATTTTAATACTTCGGTGTTAATCGCTCATTTATTCGACGCTGTGCGCATCATTAATTCTGCCAATGACAAAAAGCTGAATTTAACGCAAAGCGACATTGATTTGTTGAAGAAAATATTCAGCGACTTTGTTTTTGATGTTCTTGGCTTAAAAGAAGAAGAAACAAACGATAAGATGAATGCTTCGCTTGATAAGGTGATTCAGCTGGTGCTGGACATACGCGCCAAAGCAAAAACAGGCCGCGATTTTAAACTAAGCGACGAGATCAGGGATAAACTGGTTGAAGCAGGCATACAGGTTAAAGACACTAAAGAAGGAAGTACCTGGAAAGTTTAATGGCCGGCCAATGAAAAAATACAAAACCTTTTTAGCGCTTTCAGTTTTTTTAATCGCCTGCGGGCCGGAGAAAAAAGAGGAGGTTCCGGTAACGACCAACAGGCCTGAAGAAAAAGTGGCAATTCCTGAACTGGAGTATACGCTGGGCGCTACCCTGCCGCACGACACAACATCTTTTACCGAAGGTTTATTGTTTCACAACAACGTGCTGCTCGAAAGTACTGGTTCACCTGAAGGCAGCAGTTTTAAATCGGGCTTTGGCATTGTTGATTTGAATACCGGGAAAATAAATGTAAAGGCCGAGCTTGACAAAGAGATGTACAATCCTCTTAAAAATGTAAACGAACATGTTTTCGGGGAAGGCATAGTGGTTTTAAAAAATAAAATTTACCAGGTCACCTGGCAGAATCAAACCGGGTTTATTTACGATGCTAAAACATTTAAAAAGGCAGGGCAGTTTAATTATCCGAACAAAGAGGGTTGGGGCATGACCACCGACGGCGCCTCCATTATCATGAGCGACGGCACCGAGGTGCTTTCGTATTTTGACGCAGATTTCAGGCCCGTTAAAACTATTTCGGTAAAAGAGAACGGCTACGCAAAAGAAGATTTGAATGAGCTTGAGTTTATCAATGGCTTTATATATGCCAACGTGTGGATGACCGGCGATATAGTAAAGATAGACCCTGCAACAGGGAACGTTGTCGCGAGGATCAATCTTAACCCACTCAGCTACGAGGTAAAGAACTTCAACCCGCGTAGTCTTGAGATGAACGGCATCGCCTACGACGCAACCAATGACAAGATCTACGTTACCGGTAAGGCATGGCCGAAAATTTATGAAGTTAAGTTTCAGCACTGATTAAAATTATTCACACAGTTCTAACAACACTTTCTTTGCAGACAAAATTTAATTTTCTTTATAAAAAATATTAAAATGAAGTACCGGTTATTAGCGCTGTTCATGAGCCTTAACGCCTTTTATGCCACGGCTCAGAAAGTGACCTTCGAGAAAGGTTATGTTGTAAACGACAAAGGCGATACCTTAAGGGGAGAGATAAAATTCAACCCTAAAAAGGAACAGGACTGTTACAGCAAGGTTGTTTTTAAAGATGAAAGCGGCGCCCTTAAAAACTACAAGCCCAACAAGGCAAAAGCCTATGGGTTTAACGACCAGCGTTACGTTGCCATGGAATTTGAGGGGGAGCCAAAATTTTTAAGAGTGCTGGCCGAAGGCGAAATTAATTTGTACAAAATGATGTTTGAAGATATCAGCATGAACAAGGAGGTTGTGGCGGGAGAATATTTTGTCAGTCACAAGGCCGATGACAAAAAGAGGACAGCTGTAAAAGAAGGAAAATTCAAAAAACAAATGACGGAGTTAATGAAAGACAACACAGAGTTTATCAATAACTACGAAGACGAAAAAACGTTTAACGAAGCGAACGCCGCTGAGGTCATTAAAAAATATAACGCCTGGAAAGCGGGTAAATAAAAATCAAGAATGATCACAAAAAACACTGAAAAGAAATTATTTTTATTAGACGCCTTCGCTTTAATATACCGTGCGTACTTCGCTTTTAGCAACAGTCCGCGCATTAATTCCAAAGGCTTTAATACTTCCGCCATTTTTGGGTTTACAAACACCCTGCTCGAGATATTAAATAAAGAAAAACCAACCCACATAGCTGTGGTATTCGATATGGAAGGCCCTACACAACGTCATGTTGAGGTGGAGTCCTATAAAGCCAACCGCGAGGAAATGCCCGAAGACCTTCAAAAATCTATCCCCATTATTGTTGACCTGGTAAAGGCTTTCAATATCCAGGTATTGGGAGTTGAGGGTTACGAAGCTGATGACCTCATTGGCACACTGGCGATCAAGGCCGAAAAGGCAGGGTTCACTACCTACATGATGACTCCCGATAAGGACTACGGTCAGCTGGTTGACGCAAATACTTTCATTTATAAACCGGCACGTTTAGGGAATGGCGCCGAGATTTTGGGACCCGAAGAGATCTGTAAAAAGTGGGAGATCAACAACGTGTCGCAACTCATCGACATACTAGGGCTCATGGGCGACAAAGTTGACAATATTCCCGGCATTCCCGGCGTAGGCGAAAAAACGGCCATACAGTTGATAAAGGATTTCGGAAGCATCGAGAATTTACTTGAGAATACTGACAAGCTCAAAGGAAAGTTGCGGGAAAAGGTGGAGAACAATAAAGACATGGCCATACAATCGAAATGGCTTGCAACAATTATTCTCGATAGTCCCATTGAACTCGATGAAGCCAAACTTGCACTTGCAGAACCAAATAAACCTGCGTTGCTCGAAATTTTTCGTGAACTCGAATTCAGGGCCATTGCTCAGAAGATCCTCAATGAAGACATCGGTGGTAGCGAAAGGCTACCCGCAGAAAAACCAAAAGCCAACCAGTCACAAACTGATCTTTTCAGTGAAGCTGCCGAAAGCCCTTCTTTCCCAGCCGCCACTGAAGACGCGGCCCCCGTGGAAATTAATTTCAAAACCATTCACGACGTTGAGCACAATTATGAACTGGTAGATACAACTGAAAAGATCAAAAGCCTGGTGTCACTACTGGAACAAAACACCGAATACTGTTTTGATTCTGAAACCACATCCCTCAACACTCTGGATGCGGAGCTGGTGGGACTTTCTTTTTCGGTAAAAGCGCATCACGCGTTTTATGTACCAATTTCGGCGAACAGGAACGAAGCCATTGAACAGTTAAAATGGTTCAGGCCTTTATTTGAAGACGTTTCTAAAATAATGATAGGGCAGAACATTAAGTATGACTACCAGGTATTAAAAAATTACGACATCCATATTAAGAACAGAATGTTTGATACCATGGTGGCGCATTTTTTAATCATGCCCGACATGCGCCATAACATGGATGTGCTGGCGCAAACCTATCTGAAGTATTCGCCGGTGAGCATCCAGACCCTGATCGGGAAGAAAGGCAAGGAACAAATAAGCATGCGGGACGTAGACGTTGCTCTGATCAAAGACTACGCGGCTGAAGACGCCGACGTTACTTACCAGCTGAAGACACAATTCGCCCCCCTGCTTGTTTCAAATGACGTTGAAAAATTGTTTAATGAAGTGGAAGTGCCGCTGATCACTGTGTTGGCAGATATTGAACGCGAAGGCATCAACCTCGACGTAAACGCGTTAAAAGAGTTTTCGGCGCAGCTGCAGTCAGACATTATCACCGTTGAAAAAGAGATCCAGGATTTCGCAGGCACTAAATTCAACGTGTCCTCGCCAAAACAGGTGGGAGAAATTTTATTTGAGTATTTGAAGATCGTCGACAAACCCAAAAAAACTAAAACCGGGCAATACGCTACCGGAGAAGACATCCTCGCGAAGCTGGAAAACGCGCATCCTATAGTTTCAAAAATCCTGGATTACCGCGAACTGGTTAAATTAAAATCAACCTACGTGGATTCGTTGCCCCTCCTCGTTCATAAAGGCACAGGGCGTATTCACACCTCGTTTAACCAGGTGGTAGCCGTTACCGGCCGGCTAAGCAGCGATAATCCCAATTTACAGAACATTCCGATCAGGACCGAAAGGGGCAGGCAGATCCGCAAAGCCTTTATTCCCAGGGATGCCGATCACATCTTATTAAGCGCTGATTATTCGCAAATAGAACTTCGTATTGTGGCCAGCATCAGTGGCGATAAAAACATGATTGAAGCATTTAATTCAGGCAAGGACATCCACACGGCAACAGCCGCAAAGGTTTTTGGTGTTGCTGAAAATGAGGTTACCAAGGAAATGCGGTATAAAAGCAAGAGCGTTAATTTTGGAATTATATACGGACAGGGCGCTTTCGGCCTTGCGGAAAATTTAAATATTCCACGCAGGGAAGCCCAGGACCTCATCGCGAATTATTTCAGGGAGTACCCGGGAATACAGCATTACATGAGCGACACCAAAGAATTCGCGAAACAAAACGGCTTTGTAAAAACACTCCTCGGCAGAAAACGCTGGTTGCGCGATATCAACTCAGCCAACGCAACGGTGCGCAGTTACGCGGAACGTAACGCCATTAACGCCCCTATACAGGGAAGCGCCGCCGACATGATCAAGGTAGCCATGATCAGGATTCACGAAGAACTTAAAAAAGGGAATTTCAAAACAAAGATGTTGCTGCAGGTGCATGACGAATTGGTGTTTGACGTTTATAAACCCGAACTGGATATTGTAAAGCCCATCATCGAAAAGCACATGCGTGAGGCGCTTCCCCTGGATGTGCCTGTGGAAGTTGGGATGGGCGTTGGCACCAACTGGCTTGAAGCGCATTGATGTGGTACCGGCAATAATTTTTGTTTTCCAACGTTATTGGAGTATGAAAATCATCCTGGTATTTTTCTCAGCTATTGTATCGCTTCATTTAAACGCTCAATCCGACAGTTTGAAGAAGATCCGTTTTTCGGGCTTGCAACTAAAATTCAACCTGGTTGGATCAAGGTATGACGAGTCTGCACGCGAGAATTACCAGTCGTTCATAAAAACCAACGAGATCCTGAACCAGGATGTAGCTGGCTATTCCCATAGTCCAAATTCGGGAACCCACAATTACAGCAGCTACATCGCTCTGGGCGCGGTGGCGGACATACGCACCAGAAAAAAGTTTCCACGGCTTGAACTCGTTTTAGGGTTAAACTATGGCCAAAGTATTTTGTCATCCGCTTCATACACAAGAAAAGATTATGATACCACGGGCAGCTATTACAACAGTGTAAAGAATGAAGTGCTTTACACTGTGAACGAAAATAACAGCAGCTATTTATACGAGGTTCGTTCCCAACAATTGTTGCTGCCGGTTGGTATCAACCTGGTGACCAACAAAAAAAGGAGGATCTGGGTTTCAGCGGGTCTTGAACTCTCGCCAGGCATCTCCTTCGCCAATGTTTTTTCAGCGCGCAAGGGATTGTATACTTCTGAATTGATACTCTATAGCAACTCGAGGTATAGCGATATAACCAGTTATACCCGAACCAACCAATCCCAGGGCAAATGGGAATCAGCGGAAACAAAATTTGACGGGGTCGGGTTTGCGGGTTTCGTTACTTTGCCTTTGTCTGTAAACTTAAGGCTAGCAAAAAGAATCAACTTTTTAAAACACATGAGCCTGTCGGCTTCTATTTCTCCCGGCTTCTATTACAGCAACAACAAATTTTCCGGCACCAACAGCGGTACCATTATGAACTCCGCGCTGGGCCTTCGTTATAGCTGGTAACTATTACTGCTTCCCTCGTCTAACGTTAAATTGTTTTATATGTCGATTTTGATTTTTACATTTATGTAAAATCAAGATCACATGAGGCATATTTTATTTTTTGCGGGTTTCTGCTTTTACTATTTTGTCGCTTTATCACAAACACCCAAAGATTGCTCGGTTGAACTATGGGCCAATGTACAGGCCAATCCCCCTTCCATTACTTTAAACTGGCTGGGTAATGCCACAACAACAAACTATTCGGTTGCCAGGAAACCAAAGAGCAGCAACATGTGGACGTTGCTTGCGGCATCGCTTCCGGGTACTACCACACAATATGTTGACAATACAGTTGCCGCGGCCACACTTTATGATTACAGAATTATCAGGGCGGGCAGCAACTATAACGGCTTTGGTTATATCAGTTCTGGCATCGAGATTCCCGAAGTGGATCAAAGGGGCAAGCTGATCTTATTAATTGCCAATAACCATAGCCTTACATTAGCGGCTGAAATCAAACGCCTTGAGGAAGATCTTGAAGGAGACGGCTGGATCGTGCTGACCAGCTATGTAAGTCCCAGCCTCGCGGTTACCCAGGTGAAGGCGCAGATCCTGGCTACCTATAATCTCGACCCACTAAATACCAAAGCCCTGTTTTTGCTGGGCCATGTCCCGGTACCTTATAGCGGCAATATTAACCCCGACGGACATCCCGATCATTTGGGTGCCTGGCCGGCAGATACTTATTATGGAGAACTTACCGGTTTATGGACGGACGGCAATGTAACGTCAACCACCGCTTCACCGGCAAGGACACAGAATGTTCCGGGTGATGGAAAGTTCGATCAATCGGTGTTGCCTGGTGCTATGGAACTGCAGGTGGGCCGCGTTGACCTATGGGGTATGACTTCATTCAGCTTAACGGAAACGCAGTTATTAAAAAACTATCTCGATAAAGACCACGATTACAGGAAAAAAGTGATCACGGTGGCTAATGCCGGCATCATTGACGACAACTTCGGATATTTTTCAGGGGAGGCTTTCGCGGCGAACGGGTTTAAAACCTTTGGTCCGCTGGTTACACCCACCAATGTTGTGTCTTCCGATTATTTTACTTCTATGACAGGTGGTACGGGTTACCAGTGGTCGTATGGCTGTGGGGGCGGATCATTTACCAGCGCCAGCGGAATAGGACAAACTTCAAATTTTGCCAGTGCAAATCTCCAGGGTATTTTCACCATGTTGTTTGGTAGTTATTTTGGTGACTGGGACGTGCCAAATAACTTTTTAAGGGCGCCTTTGTGCCAGGGGAAGACGCTCACCAGCGTTTGGGCCGGAAGACCGCACTGGGCTTTTCACCACATGGGCATGGGTGAGAACATCGGTTACAGCGCCTTTGTGACACAGAACAACACGAACACTTATTTTTATAATTACGCGGCAACCTATGTTGACATTGCTTTAATGGGTGATCCGACTTTGAGAAACAACGTTGTGGGCCCTGTATCCAATGTGGTGGCCACAAAGTCAGGATACAACTGTTTGATCAACTGGTCGGCCTCTACGGAGACCAATATTGCCGGCTACAATATTTACATGAAGAACGACACCAACAGCACGTACACGCGCATTAACAATTTACCCGTGACAGCCACCACTTATACCGATTATTGTTTGTTGTACCCGGGCACTTATAAATACATGGTACGCGCGCTAAAATTAGAGACCACTCCCAGCGGCTCTTATTATAATATGAGTGAGGGCGTTGCCGATACGGCCTACAACTCTTCCGGCGTTGAGGTCGTGGCGTCTTTTACAAGTATGGTTTCGGGTAATAGTTTAAACGTCACCAATACTTCAACCAATGCTACTACTTATTTATGGGATTTTGGCAATGGTAACACGGGCAGCGGCGCTACTCAAACGGTTACCTATACCGCCAACGGCACCTATCCTATCATGCTCATCGCTTCGAATCCCTGCGCCAGCGATACCTCTTACCAAACTATCACAATACAGGAAGTGGGTCTGCCGGAGTTTTCTTCTGAAACTGAATTACAGGTCTGGCCGAATCCGGCAATTGGAAAGTTCAGGATTAACTATAATAACAGTTCTGCCGCCGAAGTATCGGTGTATAACACTGAAGGAAAAAAGGTGTTTGAGAAGAGCGCTGTAAAACCAAATGAAGAACTGAACCTGGTGCATCTGGCAAAAGGCATTTACCTGGTGACCGTGAAAGTGTCTGGAAAAGTAGAAAGCAGGAAAGTGGTGCTGGAGTGATTTTAGGGAAACTTTATTTCAAGGACGATAGCAGCTCACATTTTCCCGTTATTTTTTTCAGCTGGTAAATAGTAATTATGAAAAATAAAAAAAATAACAAATAGAACAAGTGCATACAAAATAGTTACTTCATAAGTTAGAGGATTTATAAATTGGTGAAACACTCTTTCAAAAAACCACAATGGTTTGTGAAATAGGTCCCAGCTGTTTAATCTACAATATCTTCCTAAAAATATACCAAAGCCAGCCAGCAAATAAAGTATAAATATTGCGAACCAGCTGGCTCCTTTTTTTAAGTACTTTCTTATGAACACAAAGATATTTTCTATTGAAAACAATCCAATAAGCAGTCCCGTCATACCGAAAACAAAAATCAGCAAACTATCAAACCATAAAATTTTCTGTTCATAGTATTTTAAATGTAACAAGTCGGTTATGATGTATAACGAGTTTGGCAAAAACAGTATCCATACAAAGAATATTATTATGAAAGCAATTTTGCCTTTATTCGCAGAGTGAAATTTTAATAATAAGTTGGACAGAAAAAAGGGAACCCACGCTAAAAAGAGATTCCACAGTAAAAAAGAGAACTTCAGATTTGATTCTAAAACGATTCTTACAATTACGAATGCTACGCATAACAGTGTTAGCGCGATTAATCCCTGCGTTGAACGTTTTATAGAGTTATAGTTCATTTTCGCCGAATCTGTACATTTCCAGGAAAACTATTTGTCCACCACAGGGTTGAACTGAACCACAGAAGCGGACACCGTGCATTTGTGTTCCTTAAAAAGGACTAGAAAACCAGTAGTTTTAAAACTAACAGTAATATTAACCAGGGCCTGGTTATCCTGTAGCGGGAAATTAACTAAAAGGTCTTTGCGGGCGTCCTCAACGAGGGCTTGACTGGATAAACCACCAAAGCCTAAAAAGTACGTGGCTTTTGCGGTTCCCTGAACAGATTTTTTCACATAGGCGAAGTTATTTGTACTAAGCGCGGCGGAATTAGTAACATATCCGCTGTGCACAGCACAACCTCCAAAAATAAATGCGATGAACAGAATAATGATAGATTTTTTCATAAGTGTTTTTTTGTAATGGTTAAGGTGGGAGAAAAACTAGCGCCATGACAAAAAAAGAGGAATTTCATGGGTACTACAAATATATAATGTTTTTTGAAAATCAGGCGGTATAAAAAGCCTTCCGCACCAGACACAAAGATTCCCGGCAAAATTTTATGAGGCCGCGACACCATTACTTGCCCACTACCGGATTCGCGCCTGGTGTTATTTTTTCTTTTTAACTGGCTTGCACTCCTTACAGAAGTCTGAAAACTGTTCTATCTCTTTCAGCACGTCGCCGTGCAACTCCCTTAGCTTTTCATTGTTTCTTCCGAGATCGCTTGTTTTTGCGGCAATGACGTGCCTTTCAGCGAACTCAGACTGCACCTGGTCGTAGATAGGTTTAAAAAAGCTGATGTCAGAAAACGCTCCTTTTTCTTCATACAGTTTTTTTCTGAATTTTCTCGCGTACAATTCCGACAAATCAAAATCATAACGGCCAAAATTCAACAAGTCGGTGGCTATAGCGCTATCTGGCGCTATAATAGAGGCCGCGCTCCTATTAAACGAACAGTTAACTTTCGAATTAAAATTTTTAGTGAACATAAACTCAGCTTTACTCATGTAAAAAGAAAAGTCCATTCCCGACCCGGGGTGTAAACTATAAATTGTTGTTTGCCCTACTTGTGTAGCCGGTGACTGAAAGTCTGAAAGCCGCAATTGATAATTGTCGGTCCATTCAATTTTGTTCTGGGCCTTCGGAATAAAAAAGAAAGACAAAAATACTGGTAGGAGTAAGTGTTTCATTTTGTCGGATCCCAGGATTAAATTCAGATAGTGAAGGAAGGACCCAGGGAACGCTGTCTATTAATTTAATTTAAACTCCGGACTTTCAGAAAGACATTTTGCCCCTTTTCCAAGATGTTTAGCGGCTTTGTCTGAATCAAGGTTACCTGATTTCAGATCAGGAAATCTTACCAGTTCGCATCCAACACTTGCGATTTTCGTAACCATTTCTTTTGTTAGAACAAAAACATATGAAAAGCTGGTAAATACACCGCTATAGTCAGCAATAACCCGGGGTTTGGCGTCACCGGAAGTTTTTAATTTTAAGATCTCGTTATTGGAGAGTTTCACAACTATTTCGGTGCCGTTTGGCACTGAACTTTCAAAAGCGCCTTTATAGGTTATAGAAAAATCTAAGGTTATTTCCGGCTTTTTAATTTCCATTTTCATGGTATTAAGCAAGGTATTTTCTCTGAAGTCCGTTGCGTATGAAACAATTTTTTCGTTGGTAATGGCGTCTGTTTTAGTTTTACACTGGCTATAAGAACTAAATGAAAATAGAAAAAAAGAAATTGTAATCAGGTTAAGCTTTTTCATAACGTATTTTTTTTAAATATTGCTCAAATATAAGTATATATAATAAATTCCTGCCCCGGCCATCTGACATATTGTTGGGAACCAGGGTCTTTATTAACGGTAGACAACTGTGACCACATTGGAAGAACCAAAAGTATTATTAAGGTCTTCTGATGACCATGATGAAGTTAAAGAAGATTTGCTTTTTGCCTGTCCACTTGCATTAAAGCCAATATATTTTGAACCATTCCAGACAACTGCTACCACGCTAGAGGAGCCAAAAGTATTATTAAGGTCTTCTGACGACCATGATGAAGTTAAAGAAGATTTACTTTTTGCCTGCCCACTTGCATTAAAGCCAATATATTTTGATCCATTCCAAACCACCGCCACCACATTAGAAGAACCAAAAGTATTATTAAGGTCTTCTGATGACCATGATGAAGATAAAGAAGATTTGCTTTTTGCCTGCCCACTGGCATTAAACCCGATATACTTTGATCCATTCCAAACAGCGGTCACTATGTTTGAAGAACCAAAAGTATTACTAAGGTCTTCTGACGACCAGGAGGAAGTTGAAGAAGATTTGCTTTTTGTCTGTCCACTTGCATTAAACCCAATAAACTTTGATCCATCCCAAACAGCCGTCACTAAATTAGAAGTACCGAAGGTATTATTAAGATCTTCTGACGACCAGAATGAACTTAGGGAGGATTTGGACTTAAGCTGCCCACTTGCGTTGAATCCATAATAACTTCCACCAGAACTTGGCGCACTATAGACGGCATAGAGAGTAACATTATTAAATATAGCCAAAGAGTCACCTGCAGTGTAAGATGGGCCAGTACCGCCAGACGATGTGTTCCAATTGACAAAGGAATATCCATTCTTATTTAAGTTACCTGTATTACTTTTAACCTTAAAGTATGACATAGGAAAGTATGATGTATTATCGTTTGGCACACTTCCCGATGTATTGCCGTTACCATTGTATGTAACTTTATAAAACGTACCTGACAGCCATTTGGCATACAAAGTTATGTTTGAATTAATGGTGATTGATGCCGCTGGTACATAATCTGTACCGCTACCGTCGGCGGCGGTATTCCACCCAACAAATGAATAATTCGTTTTTACAAGATTGCCAGAGTTTCCCAGAATAACTGCAGAAGCACCATTATCATATTTATTTCCGTCTACCGGTACTGAGCCCCCTGTATTTCCATTACCATTATAGCTAATAGAGAATTGATTAACGGTAGGTTGCGGTGCCGGCGTCTCGTCTTTTTTCTTTTTGCATGATGATATTAAAAGGACTAAGGACAGAAAGAAAATAATTTTTTTCATTTTGTAAATTTTAAAGATGGGTAAACCTATTGATCAAATTTAAATAATTTACTGAACTAATGATGGATTTTAACTTTTCAAAAACCGTCGAAAATGTGTTTTTTGCTTATCATGTATCGGCCCATTACTGCCAGGTTCGAATGCAAAAGGAAATTAGCCGTTGTTTTTCTTTCCCTCATTAATTAATTGTCTGATTGCCACCAAATGCGAGAATAAGACTATGGGAACTACACAAGATGGCAACCAGTTAAAAGGAAAATATAATACAGCGATATTGGGTTGGTCAAACGCAAACTTTTGAAACGGGAATGGTGCTGACAGAACAGCATTTACAACAATATTTGCTAAAAGTCCCAAACAAATAAAATTCCAGATCAGGATTATTCTTCTGCCTGACCGTTTCTTTATAAAACCAAAGTAAAATATAATCGGAGCGGTTAGCCCGGATATAATATCAAAGTTTCTCCCTTCAAAGGTCATCAATTCAGGAACGGTCTTGTTAACGAACAGCCAGAAGAGAACAATTTCAACCGGAATTCGAATGGTGTGTAATATCGTCAGAACTTTTAGGTCTAAACTATCAATAAATCGTCGGCCTTTTGAAGTTGCAAAAAGTCCAATGATCAAAAGAGCCGGTGGCAAAACTAAAAGCGGAAATCTTGGCGGGATTGTATCCGTCACGGTATAAAATTCAGAAAGTCCAATAAGAGTCTGAAGTGCCAGCCAGGTTAGTAATATTATTAAGGTCGTTTTCGAGTTATTGGTGGCTTTATAAAAAAGTCCGAGCGTTAGAATTGTTGTAAGTCCGAAAACGATGCTAATGTATACCGGTAAATTATCCATTTCTATATATTTTTTAATGCCACCGAGCGCATAGCTTAAATTTTGCTTAAGTATAGACTTCTCATTTGCCGCGACGATAAAACAGTTTTGTGTCGCCTTGCAATTCACCGCCTTTTTTTAGCAGTACCACTAAATTGTCTTTGTCAAGAGAAACTATAATTTCATTTTGTATGCCGAAATATTGCACCAGGTCTTGCATTGGAACTCTTGCGTTTGGATATTTTGTCGTGCTTACCCCACCCTGGAAAGCGATTGTTTTTGTTTTTTTATCAAGCTTATAGGTGCAGGTATATGTATTATAATAGTAACGCCTTTCCTCAATATAAGTGAGGTCTGGATTAAAGGTTGAATAGTGGTCCCGGTAAATTTCAGTCATGTCGGTTGCACCCTGGGTTGCCTTATAACAGTACCATGTGCCGGTTAGTTGATTAAAATCAATAGTCTGTCCGGAAAAAATTGTCCAGCAGAATGTTAGCAAAATTATATAGAGCGTTTTTGTCACCTAAATTTATGATAATCTATTAATTGAACATTAAGCTTTGTGTAAAGCCTCTGGTAAAGGTTTGTTGTTTTACTGTCGCGTCGGCTCGTAATAGAGGACGATTGCGCCTGATGAAAATATTTTTGTCTTTAAAAGTCTGAAAATCGTTGTGTCTTTTATTTTGTCAAACAACTGCAGGCCTTTGCCTTCTAACATGGGATGAATACAAATCTGAAACTCATCGATCAAATTAAGGTTGATGAGCTGAATGATTAAACTCCGGCTGCCAACTAAAATATCTTTGCTCCCGCCATTGCTTGCTTGTTTTAGTTCTAAAACTTCATTTTCAAGTTCCTTTGTTGCAAGTGTCGCGCTGTCCCACCCGGTATTTTCGAGTGTCTTCGAAAAAACAATTTTTGGAATTTTGTCAATCGCCAAAGCAAAGTCGTCCATCGTTTTTTTACCTGAGGGTTTTTTTAGCAGTGTTTGCCAAAATTGCATCAATTGGTAAGTTGTCCTTCCATACAATACAACACCCGCATTGTCTAAAAGCCCGGCGTAATGTTGATGTAGATCCTCATCGGGGACACCTGCCGTATGGTCACAGATCCCGTCAAGTGTCATGTTTATTGCTGCAATTACTTTTCTCATATTTTAAAGGTTCTGTTATTTACTAAACCTCTTTCCTCATCCTGCCCACCGGGATATCCAGCTGCTCCCTGTATTTGGCCACCGTGCGCCTCGCGATATTATAACCTTTTTCGTTGAGCTTGGCGCAGATCTCATCATCGGTGAGCGGCCTTTGTTTGTCTTCGGTATCAATGAGCCCTTTCAGGATATTTTTTATTTCGCGGCTGCTCACTTCTTCGCCGCTGTCGGTGCTCATGCTTTCGCTAAAAAAGGTCTTTAGTAAAAAGGTGCCGTAAGGGGTTTGCACATATTTGCTGTTGGCCATACGCGAAATGGTCGAAAGGTCCATGTTCACCCTGTTGGCAATGTCTTTCAGGATCATGGGCCTGAGTTTGTTCTCGTCGCCGGTGGCAAAATATTCGTGCTGGTACTCCAGGATGCATTTCATGCAAATAGACAGGGTGGCGTAACGCTGCTGCAAAGCTTCAATGAACCAGCCCGCGCTTTCTATCTTGCTTTTTATAAAGCCCGAGGCCTCTTTGCTGGCTTTGTCTTTGCTCTTGGTATATTCCCTGAGCATCTCCGTGTAATCTTTACTGATCTTCAGGTCTGGCATATTCCTGCCATTGATGCTCAGCTCAGGAATGCCATCGTTAACACTAATGATAAAATCGGGAATCACCGCGCTGTAAGTGCCGTCTTTGTTGTCGCTGTTACCCGGACGGGGATTCAAGTGTTTTATTTCATCAATAACGTCCTTTAGTTCTTCGTTGTCGATATCAAGGCGCTTGAGGATCTTATCGTAGTGTTTTTTAGAGAATTCTTCCATCTGGTTCCTGATCACTTCCATGGCCAGCACTACGTCCCTGGTTTTTTCGGGTTTGCGCTCCAGCTGTATCAGCAGGCACTCCTGCAGGTTCCTGGCGCCCACGCCGGCGGGATCAAATCCCTGGATGATCTTCAACACCTTCTCCACCTCAGCTATGGTAGTTGAAATATTATAATTAAAAGCCAGGTCATCAACAATAAGTTCCAGTTCACGCCTCACATAACCGTCTTCATCCAGCGAGCCGATAAGGTAAATGCCAATAGTGTACTCTGTTTCTGAAATGTCTCTCATGCCCAGCTGCTGTTCCAGCAATTCCTGGAAGCCGATGCCTTCGGCCTGTACGAAGCTCCTGGATTCTTCGTCGGGGCCTTTATTCACCACGTCGTATTTATAGGAGTCCAGTTCTTCAGCGTCCATGTAATCTTCCATCTCCACGTCGCTGGCAGAAGTTTTCATTTCTTCTTCCTTGGCCTCGCCATTATCGTCGAACTCAATGTCAGGGCTTTCGTTCTCATCGGTGTCTTCGTTGCTGTACAATTCGTCATCAGCAAGATCGCCGTCTTCTTCAAGTGCGGGATTGGTCTCCAGCTCTTCCTTGATTCTTTCTTCAAGAGCAAGCGTTGGCAACTGCAGTAACTTCATCAATAAGATCTGCTGCGGCAATAACTTCTGCGAAAGTTTAAGATATTGCGAGTGCTTTAAGGCCATAATTAATTAATGTTGCAGAGATAGTAGTTCTTTTTACCTTTCTGTATAATGATGTACCTGGAGTTGATGAGGTGCGCGGCACTGATCAACAGGTCGGGACTGCTCACTTTTTCTTTGTTGATGCTGATACCCCCGCCCTGGATCATTTTGCGGGCTTCGCTTTTGCTGGGAAACACCTTGGTTTTTTCGGCCAGGAAGTCTATCACGTTGAGGTTGTTCTCAAGATCGCTCTTTACCAGCGAAAATTGTGGCACGCCGTCAAACACATCCAAAAAGGTTTCTTCGTTTAATTTGGCCAGGTCTTCCAGTGAACCGTTAAATAAAACGGAACTTGTTTCAACCGCGGCCTCGTAATCTTTTTCGCCGTGAACAATGGTGGTGAGTTCTTTGGCCAGTCTTTTTTGCAGGACACGTTTTCCCGGGTCCTGGTCGTGTTCCGCGATCAGCTCTTCAATTTCAGCCTTTTCGATAAAGGTAAACACTTTGATGTAGTTTTTAGCGTCAACATCCGTTACGTTGATCCAGAACTGGTAGAACCTGTAAGGCGTGGTTTTATCGCGGTTGAGCCATACGCTTCCGCTTTCGGTTTTTCCGAATTTGGTGCCATCGGCTTTTTTGATCAACTGAGTGGTAAGTGCATAGGCTTCACCGCCGGCTTTGCGCCTGATGAGCTCGGTGCCGCTGGTAATGTTACCCCACTGGTCGGAGCCACCCATTTGCAGCTTGCAGTTTTTTTGTTCGTATAACTTATAAAAATCAAAAGCCTGCAGCAACTGGTAACTGAATTCGGTAAAACTCATGCCTGTTTCAAGACGGTTTTTTACTGAGTCTTTGGCCATCATGTAACTAACGGTTAAATGCTTGCCGATATCCCTGATGAAAGTGAGAAAGGAATAATCCTTCATCCAGTCGTAATTATTTACCAGTTCGGCTTTATTGTCGCCGCCTTCAAAATTCAGAAATTTTTGTAATTCTCTTTTTACCCCTTCCACATTTTTAAAAAGCGCGGCTTCATCCAGTAAGTTCCTTTCGGCGGATTTGCCGCTGGGGTCTCCCACCATGCCGGTGGCGCCGCCAATCAGGGCAATGGGTTTGTGACCGGCTTTCTGAAAACGCAGCAGGGTGAAGATCTGGGTGAGGTGACCAATATGCAATGAATCGGCGGTTGGATCAAATCCAATATAACCTGTAACAACTTCTTTTTTTAATAATTCCTCGGTACCGGGCATAATATCCTGCAGCAGTCCACGCCAACGCAATTCTTCAACAAAATCTGTTTTCATAACGACACAAAATTACAAATATTATACCAACGTTTTCCTTTTAATGGCATTAAACAGCCACGGTCATTTTAGGATGAAGCTAAGCCGATTTTTTTTATATTCGCTTTATGTATATTTATAACGTAACGGTGAATGTAGCGGCCGAATCACATGAGGCCTGGGTTAAATGGATGAAGGAAGTGCATATTCCTGATGTAATGAAAACAGGATGTTTTATAGATAGCCAGCTGCTTAAAGTTCTGTATGTTGATGATGAAGGGCACACCTATTCGGCCCAGTATAAGTTTCTTGAAATGCCAGATATTGAGAAGTACCAGCGGGAGTTCGCACCGGCTTTGCAGGCAGAGCATAAAGCACTGTTTGCTGATAAAACAGTAGCGTTCAGAACGGTTTTACAGATAGTGGATTGACTGCTCGACTACGCTAGCCCCGGGAACATACTAAGGAGCCCTTCTCGACTGCGCTCGAAGTGACGGGTGTCGAAGTGATGTTGGTATAAAGTCGAGCGTAGTTGGGAATGTCAGGTCGCTTCGCCTTCGGCAAGCCTCATGCTTGCGCTGAAGCTTGCGCCACCGCCTTAACTTTTGCTCCTACGTTGTAGCTGCGGCGTAAGCGTAGTGCACGCGGTCAGCCCAGGCGCATGGCGACCGAAGGAGCGTAGTCGAGACCAGTGGCCATCAGTTAGCCCCAATAAAAAATGCCGGTAACCAACCGGCATTCTACAAAAGTAACTAATTGTTTAACCCTTAATTATGACAATTTTGCTACTTACGATCTATCTGTGAGCCTGAATTAATTCATTTTGAAAGGCGGTATTTTTCCGTCTTTCATCATTTGCAGGCTTTTCTTTTTATGCTCTTCAAAATTGCCAAACGCGAGGGCGTCTAACATTTCGTTGCGGCTCATTTCAGGATTTCCGAATTGTTTGCGGATCTCCTCAGAACAACGGTCAACGTACTTTTCAAATTTTACGGGTGCCCAAACGTATTCTTTTTTTACAGCGTCTTTCTTAAAAGCGAATTCTTTGGGCAAAACACCCTCGATTTTCGATTTAATATCAAGACCCTCGTATGTTTTCGGGAGCTGCCTGTTATCAAAAATAAAAGGTTTGCTCACCATGATCACGTGTTTTTTACGTTTAGGATCAATCATAGAGAGACCTTCGATACGTAAACCCTTTTTCTTTAAAATTCCGTACTTGTTTTCAAAGTGTTTTAGTATTTCGAACATGATTGAGAGGATTAGTCTACAAAGTTAACTATTAATGTGTTAATAACTTTATTTTTTAGACGAATTAATTTTTCTTAGGTTTTTTTAATGTTTGAAGCTTGTTATGAACCTGTTTATACCCGGTTCATAAGAGGTTAACTTATTGAAAATCAAAGTGATTTTTCGCTGTATAAGTTTATGTGTGGAATAGTGTTAAAACCTGGAATAAATTGTAAAAGGCGGCGAAATTTTTGAAGGCCGTTTTTTGATTAATCCTTTTTATAAACCAACACATTAAACACGTAAGGATTGATCTTTTTAATCTGCTCAGACCTTTTCATATTCTTTAATGACGACTTTTTACCCTGGGCGAGCAGATCTTTTTTGCTGCTGTCGTTAGCCATAGCGTTAATTGATCGGATGATCTCGTTGGCTTTTACAGCAAAGCCGGTGGCTTCTGAACTGGTGAGCTTACCTCTGATTACCCCGATCACATTGCCGTTATCAT
The DNA here is from genome assembly GCA_040386615.1 of Bacteroidota bacterium. GTDB lineage: Bacteria > Bacteroidota > Bacteroidia > B-17B0 > Aurantibacillaceae > Aurantibacillus. Next base: position 106,617 of record JAZKFC010000007.1, on the reverse strand, counting down.
CAAGCAACGGGCCACCGCTGTTACCCGGGTTTACCGGGATAGAGATCTGGTACATGGCCGTGTCGTTAAAATAACCGCTTAACGAGCTCAGCGAGCCTTCGCCGTATACCATGTCTTTGCGCGGATAACCAAGGGTGAAGACCTTTTCGCCAACATCGGTTGTTTTTTCTTTTAGCACAAAAGGTACCTGCCAGTTCCTAATAAGACTGCTGTCGTTGATCTTTAAAATGGCAAGGTCCAGTGTAGGATCGCCCAGGATGATGTGCGCAAGTGTTCTTTCGGTGCTGGTATTCATTATAAAGATGCTGTCGGCGCCGCTTACCATGTGGTAGCTTGTGATGATGTAACCTTTATTGTTGAGCGCGAAAGCACTGCCCTCGAGGTTTGCCGGCGCGTATACGATTTTTGGTTTGGTGATTCCTGAAACAATGGCGTCGCTCGAAGCTTCGAGTTGCAATACCTTGCGATTCAACTCTGAAAGCTGCGTGTTTTGTTGTTTCAACAAATAACCGCCGGTGCTTAAAATGGCGATAGTGCTTAAAACGGCGACTAACGCAGTAGTAGCGGCCACAGCGGCGGTTTTTCCGAAACTGCGCGCGAAATTATCATTAAGTGGAATGATCCTTGAACTTTTGCCGTATTCGTTTTCATGAATGGCTTTAAGTTTGTTTTTCAGAGCCGATCTTTTATCCGAAAGGTTTAAGGTATCCAGTAAAACCTGGTGCTCTTTGAAAGCCTGCCCAAAGGAAGTGTCAGTAGCCAGTCTCTGCTCAAAATCCGCTCTTTCTTCCCGGCTCAGGGAATTGCTCAGATAATTATCAAATAAATCGGTCGCTCTCATTTTTTTCTTTCTCAGTTTCTATAGTTCTGTTTTGGTTGTCAAAAAAATATTTCTTTAATCGTTGTAAACATTTGTATTTCTGATTTTTTGCGTTGTCGGAGTTCGTGTAGCCGAATTTGTCGGCAATGTCATCCATGCTCAGGCGGTGCACGTAAAAATCCTTTATCAGCGTGGCGCAGGGCTCTCCCAGTTCGGTGAGGCTCTGGTTCATTTTTTCAATGTCGGTTTCCTTGTCCAGGTACTCGTTCATATCGTTGCTTACATCTACCACTTCATTTTCGGCATCGTCTTTAAACAAAAAGGTTTTGCCGTTTTTTTTAAGTTGCTTCAGCCAAAGGCGTTTGGCAACAGAATAGATGTAGGTCTGCAACTGGCAGTTGAGCTCAAAACCGGGTTTCTGGGCGTTCTCATAAAGAACGATCACCGTTTCCTGGTAAATGTCGCGGGCCGCCTCTTCAGTGCCACTGTTGTTTACAATAAATTTAAGAACGATGTTATAATATTTTTTGTACAACACGTTTAAAATCTCGTTACTCCCAGTGCGCAAACCAGCGATAAACTCATCATCTGTAAATTGCACCCTGGTCTTAGACATAAAAGCCGTGTTAAGATTAATACTGGTTTTCGATAAAGGTAACCTTAACAAGAGTAAAATTGTGCAGGAAGGGTACCAAAATTCAAAAAAAGAAAATATTACTAAATTTATATTGTTGATTATCAGTAATATATGATTATTTTCAAATTTTTTTAATTTTTTCGGGTTACCATTTAGCGAAAACGGTATCAATGTAAAATCAAACAAAATTTTAAAACTATCCAAAATGAAAAAAGTATTCTCAATTATCGCAGTAGCTTTCGTAGCTGCTTCATTCGTAGCTTGTGGTCCTTCAGCTGAAGAAAAAGCTAAAATGGAAGAAAATGCAAAACGTACTGCTGATTCAATTGCAAACGCTATCAGCGCTTCAATGACTGAAGCTACTGTTGAGCCAATGACTGATTCAACTGCTGCTGCAACTGCAACTACTGCACCTGCAGAAGAAGCTCATCACTAAGAATTTGTGTTTAGTTAGTTAGCTGATTAGCCTCAAAGCTTTGCTTTGGGGCTTTTCTGTTTTTTATTTAGATTTGCGTATTATTTATTGTTATGAAATGGCCGGCTGGCTATATCATATGGTATAAAAAAAACAGTAAAACCTACATATGAAAAAAAATACCCTAGTATTAAGCCTGTTCTGCCTTCTTGTATTTAATTCATGCGGTCCTGCCGCCGAAAACCGCGAAGCCATGCACGTTAGGGCAAAAGCTTTCCAGGATTCCATCGCCCTGATCATAAAAACATCAATGGATGAAGCAGCTGCTCCCGGTCCTGGACAGCAAGTGGCTCCCACGCCTACAGCCGCTCCTACAACGAGTGCTGCAGCCACAAAATAATCAAGTCAATTATCGTTTTTTTATAGCGTATCTTTGCACCTATGAGTGAAATTACTGTTCAAAAGGTATTGGATGCCTTAAAGTATGTTGATGATCCTGATCTTAAAAAAGATCTGGTGACCCTTAACATGATCAAAGACATTGAGGTAAACGGAAAAAACATTTCTTTTACCGTGGTGTTAACAACGCCCGCCTGCCCGATGAAAGACATGATCCACAACGCCTGCATGAACGCCATTCTGCACTACGTGGATAAAGAGGCCAAGGTTAAAATTAACATGACCGCCACCGTTACCAGCAAAAAGGAAAAAGACGAAACTACCCTCAGGGATGTAAAAAACATTATTGCCGTGGCCAGCGGAAAAGGCGGCGTAGGCAAAAGCACTGTGGCTGCGAACCTCGCATTGGGACTGGCCCGCCAGGGAGCAAAAGTAGGATTGGTTGACGCTGATATTTACGGGCCATCTCTTCACATCATGTTTGGAGTTGAGCGCGATGCGCCGGGTCCGGGTGAATTTAACGGTCAGAAAAAAATGGCACCGGTAGAAAGTTATGGTGTTAAGATAAATTCCATTGGATTTTTAGCCGGTCCTAACCAGGTAGTTGCTTTACGCGGCCCTATGGCTTCCAAGGCCCTTTCTCAATTATTTTATGATACAGTTTGGGGCGAACTCGATTACCTCATCGTTGACCTTCCTCCGGGAACCGGCGATATTCACATCAGCCTTTGCAGCCAGGTGCCTTTAACGGGGGCCGTGATTGTTTGCACACCTCAGGCCATTGCGCTTTCTGATGCCCGCAAGGGGATCGCTTTGTTTGAACTCCCACAATTAAATGTGCCCATTCTTGGCCTGGTTGAAAACATGGCCTGGTTCACACCACAGGAACTACCTGATAATAAATATTATATTTTTGGTAAGGACGGCGTTAAACATCTGGCCGAAGAATTGAACCTGCCTTTACTGGCTCAGCTGCCATTGGTACAAAGCACCCGCGAAGCCGCAGACGCAGGCAGACCGGCCGTTTTACAGGACAATACACCACAGGCACTTGCATTCATCGAACTGGCACAGAATGTAGCGCAGCAGGTGGCTATAAGAAACGCCAATCATCAGGTGTTGGTTTAAGCCCTATCATTTTTCATATTTGGTTTTAGTATAATTTGGCATGATAAATGTTCAGCAAATTCAAACCCCTGAATATGAAAAAATCCATCATCATTGCCGCATTGCCTTTTTTGCTGTTCGCAGTAGCCTGTAAAAAGGATAAAAAAAACGAGCCGGAGCCTGAACCAAATCCTGCAGCTGTTGATAATTACAGTTCTCTTACCGAATTCTTTGAAAAGAACGGCGCGCAGAAACAAACATTCACTTTTGATGCAGCCACAGGCGGAAGTTTTACAACGCCACAATCAACAACTATTAACATTCCGCCCAATGCCTTTCAGGCAAGCGGGAAAATTACCCTGGAATTTAAAGACATTTACCAAAAAAGTGATATGTTGCTTTCAGACATGCCTACTAACCTGTATGACGGCACTGCTTTAACCTCCGGGGGCGAAATGTTTATCAAAGCGTTGAGCAATGGTACTCCGGTTAAGATCGCCCCAGGAAAAACCATAGAAATGCGCTTGCCCATGAAAAGCCAGTCAACCGCTACAATGACCGCGTTTGTGGCAGTTAAAGACACTGTAGCAAAAAGCAATGTCTGGACACCGAGTCAAACGCAAACAGTGACCACCGTTCAAACCCAGCCGATTGCCACTAACTCAGGAGCAAATTATTACAGCCTGACCATGAGTGATTTTTCAAGTCCGCTTAACAATGGCACCTGGACCAACTGCGATCACCCGCATTTTCCGCCCTCAACACCACAAACCCCTTTTAAAATCAGTATCAGCAACGTGGTGAATAGTCCCAAAGTATACATGGTTTTTAAAAGCGCCAAAACCATGATCTCGGTATGGGGAACGGGCTCCAACCCGAGACAAAATTTTCTTTATAGTTACGCGCCCACCGGGTATCAATGCTCAGTGATTGTAGTTGATGTGAACAATGGAAAACTGCACACCTCTATCACACCCGTTACCATAGCGGCAAATCAATCAATAAGTGTAGAGCTGAATGAAAACACAACAGAGAATTTTAAGGCATCGCTCAAGGCACTTGATTAAGAAATTTTAAAGACCGCTTCTTACACGGAGCGGTCTTTTATTTTAGCGCTTATACCAAATCCAAATAAAATTTCGCCCATAGGCAAATTATATTTGGGTGTGAAGATAGTGTGTGAGTATTTGGTAAATGCCGATCCATAAAAAACAAATGGTACAAACTCCATTTATGGTTTGGACGATATTGTTTTTGGAATCGGTATTATTGCTCAAAAGAGTATTCTTCGTTGTAGATCCTTTCCTGGTAAGCATTTTGGTTTTCTGAACTTTCGGCGACGAGCACTATTTTTTTATTGCGCAGCTCTTTGATGTTATACGTGTAGTAGGGTTTATTACCAGCCGATGCGCTCGAGCTGCCGTTATAGTTTACAGATAATTTAGTGATCACGATCTGCTCTTTATTTTTATGTTTACCCACGCCGTTTGTAAAATTCCATGTGCCTGTTAAAATCGTGGTTCCGGTTCCAAAAGTTTGCTCAGATTTAAAATTCCCGTTTCTTTCGAATTTAAAAGTAGTGTGCCTTGTACCTGTAAAGGTGCTGGTGCCAACGCTCACGCCGGCATTAAATTGTTCGGTCTCACCGTCATAGGTGTTTTCGTGAATTTGTGTATTGCTTATTGTTGTAATATCGCCGAGGGTATTTGAGCTGTATATTTTTCCTTCTTTCATGGTCCAGTTGCCAACCACCCTGGCCTTTCTTGTTCTGAAGGAAATAAGCGGATCATCTTCGCCTTTTTTACAGCCGCTGAAAAGCAACTGGATAATTAAAAGTGCGATTGAAATTTTAATGATCCCAGGCATAAAAAATAGTTTTAAAGGAACGAAAACAGAAAGGCTCTTTTTATAGCCGCGCTTATTATTTAACCAGGTTGTGCTGTTTTAGATTCACCAGCATGTTCTCAACCAGTTTTGGCAGGTCGTATTTTTCTTTCCAGCCCCAGTCTTTCCTGGCCTCCTGGTCGTTAATGCTTTTGGGCCAGCTATCGGCAATAGCCTGGCGGAAATCGGGTTTATAGGAAATAGCAAAATCCGGAATGTGTTTTTTTATTTCAGCGGCAATGTCTTTTGGGCTGAAACTGATGCCTGATAAATTGTAGGCGCCCCTGATCCTGATCTTTTCGGCAGGTGCATGCATGATCTCTATGGTAGCGCGGATGGCGTCTTCCATGTGCATCATGGGCAACGTGGTATTCTCGCTTAAAAAAGAGGTATAACTGCCTTTTTTAAGTGCCTCGTGAAAAATATGAACAGCGTAATCTGTTGTGCCTCCACCTGGCGCGCTCTTCCAGCCTATCAGGCCCGGGTATCTTAAACTTCTCACATCTACAGCGTGTTTGTTAAAATACCATTCGCACCAGCGCTCACCAGCCTGTTTACTGATGCCGTAAATGGTCGACGGTTCCATGGCGGTGAGTTGCGGTGTGTTAATGGCCGGTGTGGTAGGTCCGAAAACGGCGATGGAACTTGGCCAGTAGATCTGCCTGATGTGTTTTTCTTTCGCAAGATCCAACACATGAAACAGGCTTTCCATATTTAATTTCCAGGCAAACATTGGGTTTTGCTCGCCGGTGGCCGACAGCATGGCAGCCAGGTGATAGACCTGTGTGATACCGTGTTTTTTTACAATCTCAAACAGGGCTTTGCCATCGAGGGCATCGAGTATTTCAAATGGGTTTTCACTGGCCGCCGATGATTTTTTAAGATCAGAACTTACCACGTTCCCGGCACCATAAATTTTTGACAGTTCAGTTGTTAATTCAATGCCGATTTGCCCACCAGCACCTATGATCAGAATTTTTTCCTTCGTGTCCCCCATGATATTTATCATTTATGCTTTAAAAAACATTTTATATCTTTGCAAACCTAAGTATTTAAAAGTTTTTTTTAAACTTTTATTTTTTGAATGATAATATAACCTGCAATTATTTTTATCGTTATGTCTTTATTAGTCAATAGAATCGATAAAAACGTTCTAAAACAACGTTTAAAGGAGGAAAATCTTCCGCGAAAAACCATTTCGTTTTACCGCTATGTGCAAATAGAAAAGCCCCTGGAGCTGCGTGATGCGCTTTACAAGGCCTGGAGCGGCTGGGGTTGTTTTGGCCGGGTTTACCTGGCTCACGAGGGCATCAACGCGCAAATGAGCGTACCTGAGCATTCCTGGGACGAATTTATAACCGACCTAAAAAACAGGCTCCCATTTAAAGACATCCCGGTGAAACACGCCGTAGACGGGAACGGCAAATCCTTTTACAAACTGATTTTAAAAGTTAAGGACAAGATCGTGGCCGATGGGATCAATGACCCATCTTTTGATCCTTCACGAACCGGGAAGTATTTAAACGCCCTCGAATTTAACAAAGCGATAGAAGATCCCGATACCATCGTGGTGGACATGAGAAACCATTATGAAAGTGAGGTGGGACGCTTCGATAAGGCATTCTGCCCCAACGCCGATACCTTCAGGGAAGAAATGCCCATGGTGGTGGATCACCTGAAAGGGAAGGAAGACAAGAAGATAATCATGTACTGCACCGGCGGCATCCGTTGTGAAAAAGCAAGCGCTTACCTTAAACACAAGGGTTTTGACGACGTGCACCATTTGCAGGGGGGCATCATACAGTACGCCCAGGAAGTGAAGGAGCAGGGGATTGAAAGCAGGTTTAAAGGTGTTAATTTTGTTTTTGATGAAAGGGTAGGCGAACGCATCACAGCAGACGTGCTGAGCGAATGTCACCAGTGTGGCAAGCCCTGCGATACCCACGTGAACTGCAAAAACGACGATTGCCATTTATTATTTATACAATGCGGCGAATGCGCGGTTACTATGAAGGGCTGTTGTACTGCCGAATGCGTGCACATAGCGGCCTTACCGATCGAGGAGCAAAGGCAACTCAGGAAAGGACGGGTTAAAAACGGGCCCGAATGCCTTTCGGTTTACAAAAGCAGGTTAAGGCCCAATTTAAAGGAGATTATAAAAAATAACATATCTTTAAACCACATTTAAAAAAAACCCCATGAAGAAAATTTTTTGTTTTTGTATTGTCGCCGCGATAACAGGATTTAATCTCTCCTGTAAAAAGACGGTTGAAAAATTAACAGAGTTTGATATTAACTATTCGAGCAATGTTTCTGTTCCTTCGTCGTCGTATACGCCCAGCGTGCCGGTTGATTTCGATTCTCCGGAGATCCCAACCGAGTCGTCGACCAAGTTCAAGGCCGAAAACACAGCCAAAGACCACATTGATGAAATTAAACTGAACAAGTTCAATATCTCGGCGGTTACCGGCAACCTCGACGCTTTTAAATCGGTTTCTATTTATTTGAAGTCAGCGGGTTTGACCGAAGTGCTGATCGCAACCAAAACCTCTATTCCGGCTGGGTCCACTTCGGTGGCGCTCGACCCGCAATATCCCAATCTAAAAGACTATATCGCAAAGGATAAAATTCAATTCAGGGTAACTTTAACGATGAGCGGCGGCCCAACACCTGAACAGCAGATAAAGATGGACCAGACCCTGCATGTGAAAGCCAAGCTGCTTAAATAATTTAAAACAACAACGGATGCCTATCTATCATCGACTCGGGGAGATTCCACCAAAACGACACACCATTTTTAAAAATAAAAATGGCGGACACTATTATGAACAGTTATTTGGAACCGAGGGATTCAGCGGGATGGATTCACTTCTGTACCATACCCACCGACCTACCCAGGTGAAGGAGATATTGAAAAGTTATTCGGTGGCGCCTAAAATTGCCATTTCAAAAAACATCAAATCACTGCTGTTAAAAGGCTTTGAAATAAAACCCGTTGAAGATTTTTTAGAAAGCAGGAAAACACTGCTGATCAATAGCGATTGTGCCATTGGGCTGGCAGCGCCATCCAAAAGTCAAACAGCGTATTTTTATAAAAATGCCGATGCTGATGAATTACTTTTTATTCACAAAGGCAGCGGTGTTTTAAAAACCTTTATGGGAAATATCAGGTTTGAATATGGTGACTACCTGATTATTCCGCGCGGCATGATCTACCAGATGCATTTTGACACTGCCGACAACCGTTTGTTATTTTGTGAAAGCCATTCGCCCTACTACACCCCAAAGCGTTACAAAAACTCACAGGGGCAGTTGCTTGAGCACTCACCGTTTTGTGAACGTGATTACAAGTTACCCGGAGATCTTGAAACGCATGATGAAAAGGGAGACTTTATCGTCAAAATTAAAAAGGAAGGCATGATGCATGAGTTCGTTTATGCAACACACCCTTTTGATGTTGTAGGCTGGGATGGTTATAATTTTCCCTGGGGCTTTTCGATCCATAACTTTGAACCCATTACCGGCCGCCTGCACCAGCCGCCGCCGGTGCACCAGACCTTTGAGACCACAAGTTTTGTAGTATGCAGTTTTTGCCCCCGCCTGTACGACTATCATCCCCTTTCTATCCCTGCACCATACAACCACAGCAATATTGATAGTGATGAGGTTTTGTATTATGTTGACGGAGATTTCATGAGCCGCAATAACATCGAACAGGGCCATATTACTTTACACCCAAAAGGAATTCCGCATGGTCCGGCGCCCGGCGCTATGGAGCGCAGCATTGGCCATAAAGAAACGCAGGAGCTTGCAGTGATGATAGACACTTTCAGGCCTTTAATGGTAACCGAGGATGCCATGGGTATCGATGATGGTAAGTATTACAAAAGCTGGCTTGAATAAAAAGCCCGGGTGCCTTTCACAATAGATTCCGTTTTTTTTCGTTCACAAAAGGAATGCGTTGACCGTTTCCGTTATTTTACTATTTTAGTATTTCGTATACAGTTCTCAACCAAATCGTCTTGCCATGAAATTTTCAATAATAATTGCGCTTTGCGCCGGCCTGGTTTTCTTTTCGTGTAAAAAGTCAGAGACCAAACCCCCCGCTGAGCCCGAATTGGTAACAACAGAACTGAGGAACGGTTTTCCTGATAATGCAAATTTGATCAATGGTTATTTTTTTGCGTCGGTAAAAAAATATCACAGCAACCCCGGCAATGTTGACACTCGCACTTATTGTGTTTTAAATGATCCGGCCAAAAATCTGCTGGGCACGTATGAGCACTTTAACGACAATATTCTGTTTAATGGCGGTGCCGGCAATGTTGCGGTAGGAAACGTGTCGTTTAATGATGTTTCTTTAAAAACCAGCAATTTTGGAAACGCAATGAGTTATTCACAGGCCGGCAACTATGCGAGCACGCCAGGTTCGGCGGTGTGGAAGACCGATGGAAACGGTTCGTTCAAAGCCTTAAATCTGACTATCTCCCGCGGATTTCCGGTGCTGGTCAATACTTATACAAATACGTTTCAAAGCTATACAGTTAGTATCAGCAATGGTTACCAGGTTGAGCTGGGAAACAATGTTTCAAACTATGATTCGTTAGTTGTAGCCTTAACTTTTTCAGGGAAAATGGTCAAAAAAAGATTAACCGCGGGCGCGGCTTCTGTATTTTTCAGCAGTAGTGAATTGTCAATTTTCACAAATTATTATTCAGGGCTGCTGACCATTTACGCTTATAATTATTCAACTAAAATGGTAGAGAACATAAACTACCTCTTCGAGCTCTCAAACAAACTGCAGGTCAATACGCAGGTTGTTCCGTAAACCAACTTCACCACCAGCTGATGCGCTGTGAGCCTTCGCTTAAATTATTTAAGGGCAAATGGGTTGTTAAACTTTGGTTCTGTTAAAATTGAAGGATCGCTGAGGGCTTTCAGAAAATCAACCAGGGCGCGTTTTTCGCCGAGGCTAAAATTAAATTTCACAGGAGGAATGTTTGACATTTCAAATCCGTCAATGTCGCCGTCATGATTCAGGTCCAGTTTCTGAAGCAGCTGAAATTCGGTCATGTTATTAAAGTCAACGTCCCTTAATTCAAAATCCAGATTCGGGTGATTTTGAATACCTGTGCTGTAGTGTTCAACCACTTCTTCAAGTGTTTTGAAACGGCCGTCGTGCATATAAGGTGCTGTGTATTCAACATTTAATAATACCGGCACCATAAATTTTCCATTGTCGAATTCATCGCCTGTAATTTCGCCTTTACCATTATCAGCGTATTTATTATCAAGGCCGATGTTAAAGTCTAAGTTGGTGAAACCATATCCCGAAGAGAAGGTATTGGAAGGAACAGCAAACTGGTTTTCGATGTGATGGCAGCTCGAGCAGCGTCCTTTTCCAAAAAAGATGGCCTTTCCAACGGCTTCAGAAGCGTTGAGCGCCGCAAGGTTTTTCAGGCTCTTACTGAATTTATTGTCTGAGAAATTAAAGTTGTTGAGGAACTCTGCCAGCGCAATTTTGATCCTGTTGCTGTCGATGGTTGACGAACCGAAAGCCTTTACAAACAATGGCGCGTAGTAATCCACTGATGAGATCTTTTTGGCCAGGGCGGTTAAGTTCTCGAATTTCATTTCAATGTGATTTTTTATCGGCCTTAACACCAGGTCCTGCATGCCATTAGCCCTTCCATCCCAGAACATCCTTCCGGATTTAGCGAAAATAGAAGGTGAATTTCTTGAGGTTTTTCCGTCTTCAAGGCCAACGCTGAATTGCAGGTTGTCGCAAAATGCTCTTGACTGCTGGTGGCAGCTGGCGCAGGAAACGCTGTTGTTGAGCGACATGTTTTTGTCGTAGAATAACACCCGTCCCAATGAGGCCAGATGATCGTTGTTGGAGTTGGCATAATTGTAGGGTTGCTCAGGCAGTACCGGCACCGAAGAGTAGTTTTGAGCGGCATCGTCGCTGTCTAACTTGTATTTTTTACACGAAATGATTGCAATCACTATTACAAATAAGATTGCAGTGAGGCTTAGTTTTGTTTTCATCTTTTCAATTTTTTAAATTAAAACCTGAGGACGAGATAGATTGTTGTAGGTAGTATGATACTTGTGAGTGAAGTTGTTGATTTGTTGTCTGGCTGAGGAATAACGCCTGGCCGGTTGGTTGCAATGCCTGATGTGGACTTCTCGGTAAGAAATACGATGGGTACTTCCGCGTAAATACTCAGGTGCTTCACCAGGTTGAATTTAACCCCAACACCGGCTTCACCGCCAATACCATTTATTTTGTTGTAACTTTTATCGGTAAATGTCTGAACGGGGTTTGGAAAAGTCTGTGTGGTTGATGTGTTTACCGATTCTGAACTGAACTTTTCAAAAATCACATCGGCAAAGCCATTGAGAGTCACTCTCTTTGATTTAACGAAGTTATAAGACACCCCCGCCCGTAAATTCAGCGACTTTTGGTCGAAAGTGCGGGGCAGAGATTGTCCCTGGATTTGGGTTTCGCTGTGCAGGTTAGTAATGCCAAGCCCGATCCTGGCGCCAATGAGATCATTAAAATAAAGATTATAAAAGACATCATAGGGGAGCTGAGGAAGCGTAGATGTTGGATTATTACTGATCAGTTGTTTGATGAGAGAAACAGAATTAAAGCCTATTTCATGCGTAATTACTTTAGAACTATCCTGTGCGCGAACAAATGTCGCTACAAAAACAAATAAAAAAACTCCCGCTATACGCTTCATAAAAATTTTAGTATAATCAAAAATACAAAATATTTGCTAATAACCTAATGCCTGAGGCGTTAAATCATAGTTATAACATAAACTTCTGAAGTTTATTGGGATGCTGCCTAAAAAAACGATTTGATTAAGAGTTAAGCAAATTTAACCGGTCTTTCAGTAACCTAGAATCTCCCTGAGTTGTTTAAGTTTTTCGTTAGCGAGTTTCATTGCTTTGCTTTCTCCAATGGCCAGTTCTTTTTCAAGCAGGCTGGTGTTGGCCATGAGGTGATCGTATACTTTACGGGGCTCTTTAAATTTTTCAAGGATCAGTTCAAAAAGCGCGGTTTTTGCATGACCATAACCAAAGCCCCCCATTAAATAGTTCAGGCGCATATCTTCAACATCCTGATCGTTTGCCAAAAGCGCGAATAGTTTAAAGGTGTTATCTGTTGAAGGATCTTTGGGATCTTCGAGGCTTTTACTGTCGCTCACAATGCTCATCACAATTTTTTTCAGTTCTTTTTCAGGAAGAAAAATATTAATGAAATTATTGTAGGACTTGCTCATTTTTTGTCCGTCGATGCCCGGTACTATCATCACCCTTTCGTCAATGAGTGGGGCAGGCACAACAAGTACGTCTGACCCAATTTTGTGGTTAAAGGTCCTTGCAATGTCGGCGGTAATTTCGAGGTGTTGCAACTGATCTTTTCCAACAGGAACAAAATTGGCATCATACAACAAAATATCGGCGGCCATCAACACGGGATAAGTGAATAAACCGGCGTTAACGTCACTCAGTCGCTCACTCTTGTCCTTAAAAGAATGGGCATTGGCAAGCATTGGAAAAGGCGTAAAACAGTTGAGGTACCAGGTGAGTTCGGTTACCTGTGGCACCCTGCTCTGGCGGTAAAAAACAGTTCTTTGCGGATCTAAACCAAAAGCCAGCCAGGTGGCCGCTGTGGCGTTGGTGCTTTGCCTGATAAATCCAGCGTCTTTTTTACTGGTAAGGGTATGCAAATCGGCTATGAAAAAAAGGCTGTTATTTTCTGCTTTCCTGCTTAATTCAATGGCCGGGATTATGGCTCCTAAGATATTACCCAGGTGGGGAACGTTGGTACTTTGTATCCCTGTTAAAATTCTTGACATAATTTAAAAATACAAATGTAATATTTTAATAACTCAAACTATCGGCGCATCTTTCACCGTCCATTGCCGCGCTCACAATGCCCCCCGCGTACCCGGCCCCTTCGCCGCAGGGAAACAGATTCTTAAACTGCGGGTGATGCAGCAGTTCTTTATCACGGGGAATTCTTACAGGGGTGGAGGTGCGCGATTCAACGCCAACAATTACCGCCTCGTTCGTTAAATAGCCGCGCATCTTTCCGCCAAAAGCTTTAAAACCTTCTTTAAGCGCGTTACCAATAAGGCTGCCCAATACCTGTTGCATATCGCTGCTTTTTAATCCCGGCTGGTAGCTGCAGCCCGGCAGATTGGCACTCAATTTTCCCTTGGTAAAATCGAGCAGACGCTGCGCTGGTGCGGTTTGGGTTTTTCCCCCCGCTTGCCAGGCGGCCTTCTCAGCTCTTTTCTGAAATTCGAGCCCGGCCAAAGCGCCGTGTTCTTTAAATGCTTCAAAATCTTTTATTTCAAGGCCTACTACAATGCCGCTATTGGCGTATGGGTTGTTGCGTTTGCTCGGACTCCAGCCGTTGGTAACCACCTCTTCCTGGCTGGTGGCGCAGGGAGCAATAATGCCACCAGGGCACATACAAAAAGAATAGACGCCCCGTCCTTTTACCTGGTGAACCATGCTGTAACTGGCAGCCGGCAGGTATTCGCGCCGCGATAATACTTCCTCTAAGCTGCCGCAATGGTATTGTATGCTGTCAATTAATTCCTGTGGATGCTCAACCCTTACACCAAGCGCGAAGGGTTTGGCTTCGATTAAAATATTTTTTTTTGCAAGCAACTCGTAAATGTCGCGGGCAGAATGGCCTGTAGCCAAAACGAGTTGTTGCACCGGGAGATCGAGCCCGCCATTTTCATTCATGATTTTAACCGACACAACTTTATCGCTGCCGGTTTCAAACTCAACCAGCTTGCTGTTGAAGTGAATTTCGCCACCCGATTTTAAGATGGTTTCACGTATATTCTGAATGAGCTGAGGCAGTTTGTTGGTGCCGATATGTGGGTGCGCGTCCACCAGAATCTCTTCAGTGGCGCCATGATACACCAGTGTTTTTAGAATTTTGTCGATGTCGCCACGTTTGTTTGAACGTGTATAAAGTTTGCCGTCGCTGTATGTTCCGGCGCCACCTTCACCAAAACAATAATTGCTTTCAGGATTAACGAGTTGTTCTTTATTAATAGCGGCAAGGTCTCTTCTTCTGGCTTTTACATCTTTGCCGCGTTCGATGATAATCGGTTTTACACCCTTTTCAATGCAACGCAGCGCGGCGAACAAACCGGCGGGCCCGGCTCCTATAATGTGGCAGTTTTTTGCAGAGGTGGAAACATCCGGGTAACTCAGTTCAATCGTTTGTTCAGGGATGGGTTCATCAACTGCTGCCAGTACAGTTAAATTAATTTTAATGGCACGGCCACGGGCGTCGATGCTTCGTTTGAGAATTTTGATGTGAAGCGCCGTGTTTTCCTGTAACGAAAGTTGTTGTTTAACCTCTTCTTTTAACTGCGCCTCATCGAGCGCCGTTTGCGGGCTAACCTGTAATTGTAGTTTTGTTTGCATGGAAGATTTTTATTCTTCAGGGTTTTGCAGTGATAATTTTATTTCACTATCCTTCAAAGGTAATAGAAAAAACAACCATTCGCGAACGCACCTTATCGAGACTATTGGTGAAAATGCTGTTTTCAGGCCTGAGCAGATTCTTGGTGCCAATGAGTAATTTTAATTCGAGACCAAGCTTAAAGTATTGCAAAAAAAAGTCTGTGCCGGCACCGGCACTGTAAAAAATATCGTCACGCTTTAATTTTACATTTTCATCTAACTGGTTGGCGCCGCCTGAAGAGACACCGGCAGATTTTTTTCTGGCCGCAAGGTCAAGTGAATAACCACCACCACCGATAACGTACGCACTGAAATTACCCAGCCTTTTTGATTGAACTTTCACTTCGAGTGGAAAGATAAGAAACACAGATTCAACCGTTTTTTGAAACACTTTAAAACTGTCTCTTGCCGCGTTTGACAGTCCGTAATTTATTTTACGCGTGGCAAAACTAATGGTGGGTGTGAGCCGCAGGCGTACATACTGTTGCAGCCTGGTGTCTATTACCGGTCCGATCGCGAAGCCCGGAGCCGATTCAGAATAAACAGTGTTCACACGATAACGCACATTATTGATGAGGGTGTCGGGTAACTTTGAATTGGGTTTTGGGTTGAGCCTGAAGTCGGTGCTATTGCCCGCGATAACAAATCCGAAGATCCAGTTCCTTTTATAAAACTTGGCAAGGTTAACGCCATACCCGTCACTTTCCTGTGAAAAACCACTTGCCGCAATTAAAAAAACAATAAGTATTAAGGCAGTTCTTTTCAGAGGTAGAATAACGTTTTTTAAGGTTAAAAATTGTGTAAAGTTATTGATTTTGGCGGGTTTAATAATGCCTATAAACTAATAAAAAAGCCTAAATTTGCAGCGGTATGGAAATTCAGGTTTTGAAATCTAAGTTGCACTGTGTAACGGTTACACAGGCAGAGTTGGATTATATTGGAAGTATTACAATTGACGAAGATTTAATGGATGCGGCTAATTTAATCGAGAATGAGCAGGTGCATATTTTAAATAAAAACAATGGCGAACGGTTTATCACTTATGTAATAAAAGGCGACCGGGGAAGTGGTGTAATCTGCTTAAACGGACCCGCGGCACTGAGGGTAAAACTGGGAGATATCGTCATAGTACTTTCTTACGCTTCAATGGATTTTGAAAAGGCAAAATCATTCAGTCCCTGGGTGGTGTTTCCCGATACGGCAACTAATAAACTTAAGCAGCAGGTAAATTAAAATGACCGGAAAGAACAAAAAATCGTTGATGCAGTTTGTTGTTCTTTTAAGCATCGGCATCTTACTGGTTTGGCTTTCATTACGGCAGGTTGCGCCACAAAAAGACAATATTATTAACGCTTTTAAAAACGCCAATTATTTTTGGATTGCCGTGAGTATGCTCATTTCGGTGCTGAGCCATTTTTTACGGGCCTACCGCTGGAACTACCTGTTGAGGCCTGTTGGCCAGAAAACAAATTTACTGAACGCGACCTGTGAAGTGCTGGTGGGCTACCTGGCCAATTACGGCATTCCTCGCATGGGCGAAGTCACCAGGTGTACGCTGGCTGCCAAGTACGACAATGTGCCTTTTGAGGTCGGGTTCGGAACGGTGATCACGGAGCGCATCATTGATTTTTTACTCTTCCTGATCATTTTTGCGCTCACGCTTTTGGTACAATTCAATGAGTTAATTGGTCTTGCCAACGAATATGTTTTTGACAAGGCGAGGGCAAAATTTTCAGGTATAGGTGATGACCCGGTTAAACTGTTCATGCTCGTTGTGATTTTGCTGGCATTGGTCGCTGCATTTATGTTTTTAAGAAAAAAATTCTCATCCCTTTTAAAAGGTAAATTCGGCAGCATTCTCAAAGGTATGGGCGAGGGGATAGGTTCGGTGAGAAAAATGGAAAGTCCTGTTCGTTTTGTTGTTCTTAGCCTGGCGATCTGGGCATGCTATTTTTACGCGCTCTACGTTGGCTTTTTTGCCATTGAGGGAACATCACACCTGGGCATGAAGGAATGCCTTACCCTGCTCTTGTTGGGCACTTTTGGTGTAATTTTTTCACCGGGAGGACTGGGAGCTTATCCACTGATCCTATATGGAATTTTAGTAAACACCTACCACGTTGATGAAGTGTCGGCTTTTGCCCTGCCGTGGTTGGGATGGACCAGCCAGTTCCTGCTCATTGTAGTACTTGGCGTTTTGAGCCTGATTATTTTACCTTTATACAACCGTAAAAAAAATGTCGTTTCACAAACAACTCAAGTATAAAATTATTACCAGGGAAGTTGCGCTGGGACGTATCATTTCGTTGCGACAATCAGGTAAAAAAATTGTTTTTACAAACGGGTGTTTCGATATCCTGCACCCGGGCCATGTTGATTACCTGAGCCAGGCGAGAGACGCGGGTGATTTTCTTGTTTTGGGACTCAATACCGACCAGTCGGTAAAATTGCTTAACAAGGCGCCAAACAGACCCGTAAATAACGAACAAACGCGCGCGCTTGTATTGGCGGGCCTTGCGAGCGTAGATGCCATCATCTTCTTCGACGAAGAAACGCCTTTTAACCTCATTGACTTTTTAAAGCCCGATGTATTGGTGAAGGGCGACGATTACAAAGTTGAGAATATTGTGGGTTATGATATTGTAAAGTCAAACGGGGGCGAGATCATTACAATTCCTTTTTTGACCGGTTATTCAACTACAAAACTCATTCAAAAGATCTTATCGTAGCAATCTTCTTTCTGCTACCTTTTTTATACCATCACGAAGGGGCGCCTGCAACACCGTGCCCAAAACAAGTTTCAGCGAGACATAAAAAAAGCCGTCTTTTTCAAGACAGCTCTTTTATCAATTCGAAACTATTTTACAATTTGGCTTTTATCTCAATCATGTCGTAGCCTTCAATAATATCGCCTACAACGATGTCGTTAAAGCCTTCAATGTCCAATCCGCACTCATAACCAAAGTTAACTTCCTTAACATCGTCTTTAAAGCGTTTTAAAGAGCCCAGTGAGCCTGTATGCACTACAATGCCATCTCTTATTACACGTACTTTAGTGTTGCGTGTTACCTTACCATCGAGCACATAACAGCCCGCAATGGTACCAACCTTGGTGATCTTAAATACTTCACGCACTTCGATGTTACAAACGATCTTCTCTTCAAATTCAGGCGCGAGCATACCTTCCATGGCCGCTTTAATTTCGTTGATGGCATCGTAGATGATCGAATAAAGACGGATATCAATTTCCTCCACCTCGGCCAGTTTGCGCGCGCTGGTGCTTGGCCTTACCTGGAAGCCAATAATAATGGCGTTAGAGGCAGAGGCCAGCAATACATCACTTTCGCTGATGGCTCCCACAGATTTGTGAATAATATTTACGGCTACTTTTTCGGTAGACAGTTTCAGCAACGAATCGGCAAGGGCCTCTATTGAACCGTCCACGTCACCTTTAACGATCACGTTCAATTCTTTAAAGTCACCAATGGCCAATCGTCTGCCGATCTCATCGAGGGTAATGTGTTTATGGGTTCTGATACCTTGTTCGCGTTGCAGCACCAGGCGTTTGTTGGCAATTTCACGCGCTTCGCGTTCATCATCCATCACGTTGAATTTATCGCCGGCAGTCGGTGCGCCGCTTAAGCCGAGAACTTTTACCGGATGTGACGGGCCTGCAGCGTCAACTTTCAGCCCGCGTTCGTTAAACATAGCTCTTACACGACCGCTGTAACTTCCGGCAAGCATAATGTCGCCCACTTTTAAAGTACCTGACTGAACAAGAATGGTGGCCACGTAACCGCGTCCTTCTTCCATACTTGCTTCAATAACGCTTCCTGTCGCATTCTTTTTAGGATTGGCTTTCAGGTCCATCATGTCGGCTTCCAGCAAAACTTTCTCCAGGAGCAGGTCAATGTTTTTTCCAAGCTTGGCTGATACTTCCTGGCACTGGTATTTACCGCCCCATTCTTCAACCAATATGTTCATGGCCGAAAGGGCTTCACGTATTTTATCGGGATTAGCGCCCGGCTTGTCAATTTTATTGATCGCAAAGATCATTTGAACACCGGCAGCCTGGGCGTGATTAATCGCTTCCTTGGTCTGAGGCATAATGCTGTCGTCGGCCGCTATCACAATAATAGCGATATCGGTAAGCTTGGCACCGCGGGCACGCATGGCCGTAAAGGCTTCGTGGCCCGGCGTATCGAGAAAAGTGATACTGCGACCGGTTGGCAAATTGATGTTGTAAGCGCCGATATGTTGAGTAATACCTCCGGCTTCACCGGCAACCACATTGGCTTTACGTATAAAATCCAGCAAAGATGTTTTACCGTGATCGACGTGACCCATCACCGTTACAATTGGCGGGCGGCTGATCAGGTCTTCCGGCAGATCCTTGTCTTCTTCTTTAAATGTTTCGAGTTCTTCCGCTGTACCAAATTCAACTTTATAACCGAACTCTTCGGCAACGATTGAAATGGTTTCGGCGTCTAAACGTTGATTGATGGATACAAACAAACCGAGCGACATACAGGTTGAAATAATCTGGGTAACCGGAACACTCATCATTTGAGCCAATTGGTTGGCACTTACGAATTCGGCTACCTTTAATAATTTCCTGTCTGCCTCATCGATCACGGCTTTTTCAGCCATCCTGTCGCGGATCTCACCACGCTTTTCGCGGCGGTATTTTGAGGTCTTTGACTTGTTACCTTTTTCACTCAGGCGCGCGAGGGTTTCCTTGATCTGCGCCTGGATCTCTTCTTCGGTGAGCTCGTGACGTGGTTTTCCCGGAGTATGCACCGCCGGTTTTTTCGCGCGGGGATCACCGTATTTTTCCTTTGCTTTTTCGCGGGCAATGGCAGACTGTTCTTTGCCTACCTTTTTGATTTCTTCCTGTGAAAGGCCTCCTTTGCGAATACGCTTGCGTTTTTTCTTGTCGGTTGCCGAGGCGTTATTGCTGGCCGTCTTTTTAGGCGTTTCCTTCACAACCGGCAGCTCTATTCTTCCAAGGATCTTAGGCCCCTCTAATTTTTCGTATTTGGTGTTTAAAAACTCTTCTTTTACTTCTTCTTTAGCGGCTGGAATTTCAGGCGCAACTTCTGGTGCCTGTTTTTCGATTTCCTCGGCCTTTACTTCTTTTGTGGCCGGGATTTCGGTTTCAGCTTTCGCTGCAGGTTTGCTGGTTTCTTTTTCCTTTTTGGTTTTTTTGTCAGGTTTGGTTTTCAGGTTCATGGCATCCAGGTCAAGTTTTCCTAAAACCTTTGGTCCATCGTTCACTTCTGCTTCGGGCCGGGTAACTACAGGATTGATAGTCACGGGCGCCTCTTTTTTAATTTCAAGTTTTTCGGGTGCCGCGTGCGTTTTGGATGTAGTCAGATCTTTAATTACAACTTCGTCAAACTCTTCGTCCTTGTTCTTTTTTCCTTTAAAATCATCAAGGATAATGGTTTCGCGTTTAATTTTATTACTGTTCTGTGCAACATTGAGGGCCTCTTCCTTAGCGCTTTTGTCGCTCGAAAATTCTTTAAGCAAAAGCGTATGCTCCTCATCGCCAATTTTGGCATTGGGGTTACTATCCACCGGGTGGCCTTTGGAGGCAAGAAATTCAACTATTTTCCCCAGGGAAAGGTTAAATTCTTTGGCCACTTTGCTTAATCGAAGTGTTTTAGCTCCTTCTTCTGACATATTTTATTTTAACTCTAAGTTTGTTTATGCAGGCTTGTTATGGTAAGCCTCAATCCCGCCCTGCTGCCCCACATTTAATGGTGACCGCCAAAGGCATTAATCTTCAAACTCTGCGCTCAACACATTGCGCACGTGTTTAACAGTATCTTCATCCATGCCTGTGCGGCGGATCAATTCGTCTTCATTCAATTCAAGCACCGATTTGGCTGTATCGCATCCAATGGCTTTTAAAGCTTCAATGATCTGCTCTTCAATCTCATCTGAAAACTCTTCCAAATCAACGTCTTCGGTTTCAACATCAATATCCGTATCGCGGAACACATCGATTTCGTAACCTGTTAATTTTCCTGCCAGTTTAATGTTGAAGCCACCTTTACCAATGGCAAGGCTGATCTGGTCGGGTTTTAAAAACACTTCGGCACGCTTGGTCTCTTCATCAATTTTAATGGAAGTGATCTTGGCAGGGCTTAGTGAACGCTGAATTAAAAGGTTTGAATTGTTAGTGAAATTGATCACGTCGATATTCTCATTTTTTAATTCACGCACAATACCGTGAATTCTGGAACCTTTCATACCCACGCAGGCCCCAACCGGGTCAATCCTGTCATCGTAACTTTCAACTGCAACCTTTGCTCTTTCTCCCGGTTCACGAACAATTTTTTTAATGGTGATAAGGCCGTCAAAAATTTCAGGAACTTCGGTTTCAAACAAACGCTCCAAAAATACCGGTGAAGTACGCGAAACAATAATGGAAGGGGTTCCGTTCTTTAAATCAACTTTAGAGACAACAGCTTTCACGGTGTCGCCTTTTTTGAAAAAATCAGAAGGGATCTGTTCAGTTTTTGGAAGTAATAATTCATTCCCCTCATCATCCATCAGCATGATTTCTTTTTTCCAAACCTGGTAAACTTCAGCGGTTACCACATCACCAACTTTTTCTTTGTACTTGTTGTAAATTTCACTTTTCTCAAGCTCAAGAATTTTCTGTACGAGGTTCTGGCGAACCGACAGTACGGCGCGCCGGCCGAAATCTTCAAGTTTTACCTTTTCTGAAACGTCTTCTCCGATTTCAAAATCAGGTTCAATTTTCTGTGCGTCGGAAAAGCTGATGTGTTTGTTTTCATCATAATCAAATGAATCCTCTGCAAACTCATCGTCTACTATCTTACGGTTCTTATAAATTTCAACGTCGCCTTTATCAGGGTTTACGATAATATCATAATTTTTATCGCTTCCGTACTTTTTAATCAGCATACTTCTAAAAACGTCTTCAATAATGCTCATCAACGTGGCACGATCAATGTTCTTAATGTCTTTAAATTCTGAAAACGATTCAATCAGGTTTACGCTTTCCATGGCTTTCTTTTTGTTTTGATAGTGAAGTGCACCGGTAACCACCGGGCCTGCCTCACGGGTTAGTATTTAAGTTTAACTTTTGATTCTTTTATTTGACTGTATTTAATAATTTCGTTTTTAACCACCGTTATTTTTCCTTTTCCAAGGGGTTTATTTTCCCTGGTGCTGAATTCAATTTTAATTTCATCATTGTCGCAGCTCACGAGGATTCCTTCAAGCTTTGTGTCGTCTTTTAACTTAATCTCAAAATTACGACCAATGTGTTTTGTGTACTGGCGGGGCAAAATGAGCGGTGTGGCGGCTCCGTGGGAACTTACATCGAGGGCAAAATCAACTTTATTCCTGTCAAGTGTTCCTTCAATCAGCCTGCTGAGTTCAACACAGTCTTTTATCGTTACCCCGTTATCACCGTCAATAAACAAATTGATCTGGTTATCGGAACCGATTCTGATGCCGGTAACAAACACCTGGCTGTTTTTCAGATGATCATTGGCGATGCCAAGAATATGTTCTTTTGAGATCAAAACTTTTAGTCCAATAAAATGGGGGACTTTTGTCCCCCATCTTGTTTAAAAAATTATTTCAGGGTACAAATATAAACAAATTATTTAAACCAAAAAAACAATAAATACGTTAAAATATCCCCGATCAGCCAACCTATCAGTAAGAAATTTCGTGTTAGTCATCAATAAGGATCGGACATGAAAAACAAAACAGTAAGAGTAATCGTTATCCTGGTTGGACTACTGGTACTAAACATAGAGGCGGCGCATGCCGGAATTACACATAAGTTCAAGGTATTCATCAATCACGAATTGTCAGATTTCCAGCTCATGTACGTGAGTTTCGGCCTGTTGTCGCTGAGTGTGCTGGGATATATTATTTTTATGCCGGCCTTCAAGGACAAGGGCAATTTTGCCGGGGGCTCGGTTTATTTCCAGAACTACAACACACACACCTACCAGCACAAAAGAAAAAGGATCAAAAAAATCGCCCAGATCCTGAAAAATGCTGAACTCAGCGAATACCCTCATTCTTAAAGGGTTAAATCTTTTTTTTAGTTAAAATTTAAGAAATTGTTAAGAAAGGACAACAATTTTTAAAGTTTAAATTTTGTTTTAGCAGCGATATTTTTATTTTTGTGCCAAATTTTTAAATCAAAATATAATGTCTGACATTGCAAACAAAGTAAAATCGATCATCGTGGATAAATTGGGCGTTGATGAAAAAGAAGTAACTCCAACCGCTAGTTTTACCAATGATTTAGGAGCTGATTCGCTGGATACAGTTGAGTTGATCATGGAATTTGAAAAAGAATTTAATATTGCTATTCCTGATGAACAAGCTGAAAAAATTGGCACTGTAGGCGATGCTATCTCTTACATAGAAGCTAACGCTAAAAACTAATTTTACTTATGCAATTAAAACGTGTAGTAGTCACAGGCCTTGGCGCTGTAACTCCATTAGGCAATAGTGTTAACGACTATTGGAATAACTTGATAAATGGCGTTAGCGGAGCCGCGCTTATTACACGTTTTGATGCATCTAAATTCAAAACCCGCTTTGCCTGCGAGGTAAAAGGGTTTAATCCTGAAGACTATTTTGATAAAAAAGAAGCCCGCAAACTGGACGCTTATTCCTGGTACGGAATTGCTGCCAGCGCACAGGCTGTTGCCGACAGCGGACTTGACGCAGAAGGAATCGACAGAAACGAAATCGGTGTGATCTGGGGAAGCGGTATTGGCGGTTTAGATACTTTTCAGGCCGAGACTTTTGCTTTTGCAAAAGGCGACGGTACACCAAGATTCAATCCTTTTTTTATTCCAAAAATGATCGCCGACATTTGCAGCGGTCATATTTCAATGCGTTTTGGCTTCAGGGGCCCCAACTTTACAACTGTTTCGGCCTGCGCCTCATCAACCAACGCGTTGATCGATGCTTTTAACTATATCCGTTTGGGCAAGGCCAACGCCATTGTAACCGGCGGAAGTGAAGCAGCCATCAACGAAAGCGGTATTGGCGGCTTTAACGCATGCCAGGCCATGAGCACCCGCAACGACGATCCTAAAACAGCTTCAAGGCCCTACGACAAACACCGCGACGGTTTTGTTCTGGGAGAAGGCAGCGGCGCTATCATACTCGAAGAACTGGATCACGCACTGGCCCGTGGCGCTAAAATTTACGCCGAAATTATCGGTGGCGGCATGAGCGCCGACGCCCACCACATCACTGCCCCACATCCTGATGGCCTTGGCGCTACCCTGGTAATGACCCGGGCCTTAAAAGATGCAGGCATAGACCCATCTGAAGTTAACTACATCAATACCCACGGAACCAGCACCCCCCTTGGCGATACAGCTGAATTAAAAGCTATCGTCAACGTTTTTGGTTCACAGGCATATAATTTAAACATCAGTTCCACCAAGAGCATGACCGGGCACCTGCTTGGCGCGGCCGGCGCCATTGAAGGCATCGCTTCGATCCTGGCAGTTAAAAACAATATCGTTCCACCAACGATCAACCATTTTACTTCCGACGAAGAAGTAGATCCGGGATTGAACCTTACATTAAACAAAATGCAGGAGCGTGTTGTTAATGTGGCGATAAGCAATACCTTTGGGTTTGGCGGACATAACGCCGCCGTAGTCATCAAAAAATTTAATCCCTAAGAATTTTGGCAATAAAAAAATTATTATCGCTGTTCAATGCTAAAGAGACAAAGAGCGATAAGAATTTTAAGAATTGGATCAAACTCACCACCGGATTTACCCCTAAAAACATTTCTCTCTACCAGCAGGCTTTTTTTCACAGCAGCATTTCGGTGAAAAGAAGCGGCACAACCGTGAGCAACGAACGCCTCGAGTTCCTTGGCGACGCTGTACTTGGAGCTATCATCGCGGAATACCTTTTTAAAATGTTTCCTTACAAGGATGAAGGTTTTTTAACCCAGCTAAGAAGCAAAATCGTAAATGGTCAGAGCCTGAAAGAACTCGCATTAAAGTTCGGCTTCAACTATTTTTTAAAGGCCAGTCTTACAAAAGATGAGAAAACAAAATCAAGCGCATACGGCGACGCTTTCGAAGCCTTTATCGGCGCGGTGTACCTGGACATGGGCTACAACACCACAAAAAAATTTGTGATCTCAAAAATTGTAAAGATCCACCTCGATGTTGAAGGCCTGGTAAATACCAACGAAGATTATAAAAGCCAGTTGCAGATCTTTTGCCAGAAGAATAAGTTTACACTTGAATACAGGCTCATCAGCGAGAACCGCGTAGACACAAATAAACATTATGTGGTGCAGGTTTTTATTGAAGGCAAACCCTATACAAGGTTCGAAAACTACAGCAAACGTATTGCAGAGCAAAAAGCCGCGCAATTAACCCTTGAGGAATTAAAAAAAGAACTTGGCTAAGTATGTTTTAAATACCAGCGAAAAAGATTTTGATTTTGCCCTACTGGGTATTGTTTGCATGGAAAATCAGTATGTGATATTAAGCCTTATCAACAACGCGCTTAAAATAAATCTTCAACTCAACGCTTACGTTCCCTTCAGTTTAAAAGACAATAATCTTTTTAAATTTTCTTTATACCATTTTTCAGATGAAGAGCTGGGTCTTGAATATTTTCTGGTGCCCAACACCAGCAACTTCGAAGAACCCAATATTAATACGTCGGCTTCTGATGGTCTTTTCTCGGGTGTTGAAATTGATGAAAGTGTAAAGCTGGTAAAAGAGTTACCCAAAACAGATTATTTTTTAATAGTAAAAGGCGAAGATCTGCATTACTACCAGTTTAAAGTGATGGAAAAACTAAAGACTATTCCTGAGATCATACAGGTGCAGACCATAGAAGCGAATGATCTGCCGAGCAGGAGAAATTTAATTTTTTAGCCTGTGAAGTCAAATTTCTAACTTACCTTTGCCTCATGGATAATTTAAAAAACCATATCGGGCAGTTGCGGGAGGATTTTATGAAGGGCAGCTTAACTGAAACCGAAGTTAATAAAGACCCATTCCGCCAATTTGAGCTCTGGCTGCAACAAGCCGTTGATGCAGGTGTTCCCGAGGTGCAGGCCATGAATCTAGCCACTGTTTCGGCTGACTTAAAACCCGCTTCAAGAATCGTTTACCTGAGAGAGTTCGAAAATAATAATTTTAGTTTTTTCACCAATTATAATTCAGGGAAAGCACAGCAATTGAATGCGAATCCCAATGCCGCACTTACTTTTTTCTGGCCCGAACTCGAAAGGCAGATCCGAATTGAAGGACAGGTTGAAAAGTTAAGTGCCGCGCAAAGTGACGCCTATTTTAATATAAGACCTTTTGAATCAAAGATCGGAGCCTGGGCCAGCAGGCAAAGCGCCCGCCTGGAATCACGGGAAGAACTGGAGCGAAAAATAAACAACTTTAAAATGATGTTTAGCCCCGAAACCATCATGAGACCTGAGTTTTGGGGAGGTTACTCGGTAAAGGCAAACTATTATGAATTCTGGCAGGGCCGCAAAAATCGCCTTCACGACAGAATTGTTTACAGCCAGGAAAATGGATCCTGGGTGATCTCAAGAATAGCACCCTAAGAAATTATGACCAAAGAAGAAAAAATAAAAATTTTTGATTCCAATGGCATCGGCCAATTGAACGATGGTTTGTTTGGCCTGCCATTTACTGAGGAGGAATGCGAAACCGTTTTGATTCCCGTGCCCTGGGAAGTAACAGTAAGTTATGGCGGCGGAACCGCTGAAGGCCCTGAAGCTATTTTAAATGCCAGCTACCAGGTCGACCTCTATGATCCATTTGTTAAGGATGGCTGGAAAAAAGGGATCTGGCTTGACACTATCAGTGATGAGATAAAAATCAGGAGCGGCCAGTTGCGTCAATCAGCAGAACGTTATATAGAGTCTCTGGCCAATGGAAAAGACAAAGACGACGCCAGCCTGAAAAAAATTTCAAACGACATCAGTAAAGAGTGCCTCTGGTTGAATGACCAGGTGAAAAGCAGAGTATTACATTTTTTAAACAAGGGAAAAATTGTTGGCCTTGTGGGGGGCGATCATTCTACACCCCTGGGGATGATGCAGGCCCTTTCTGAGAAATTTGAGAAGTTCGCGGTTTTACAGATAGACGCGCACGCAGATCTGCGCGACGCCTATGAAGGGTTTGAGTTTTCACACGCCTCCATCATGTTTAATGCTTTAAAGATCAGGCAGGTTGAAAAACTGGTGCAGGTGGGCATTCGCGATTATTGCGAAGAAGAACTCGACAGGATCAATAACAGCAAAGGCAGGATCAAAACGTTTTTCGACCGTGACATCAAATACGCCCAATACAATGGCGACAGCTGGGACAGAATCTGCAACAGGATCGTTGACGAACTGCCTGAACACATCTATCTGAGTTTTGATATCGACGGACTTGATCCGAAACTGTGCCCCAATACGGGCACCCCGGTTGCCGGGGGTTTCGAAACAGAACAGGTGCTGTTTTTACTCGAGAAAATTGTAAGTCGTGGCAAGAAGATCATCGCCTTCGACATCAATGAAGTAACACCAGGGGCCGATGGCAGTGAATGGGACGCCAATGTAGCGGCCAGACTTTTGTTCAGGATCGCGAACCTAACGGCAATGAGTCATTCGCGATAAGGTATGTTCAAAACAAAAATAATATTATTTTTATTTTTTTTGGCGGCTTTGCCGTTGTTTTCGACGAAGCCACCGTCGGGAGTATACAGGGGTGTGTTAGTCATTAATGCTGATGAAAAACTGGAGGTCCCGTTTAATTTTGAAATAAAGTATAAGGGGAAGAAACCCCAGATCATTATTAAAAATGCGGACGAGAGAATTTTTGTTGATGAAATAACGATCAGGGGCGATTCTGTCAATTTTAAAATGCCTGTTTTTGATACAGAATTCAGAACAGCATTGAAAGGCAATCAATTGGAAGGCGTATGGATCAATCATTACAAGACTTCCGACAACATCATGAAATTCAGGGCCGAATTTAACGAAGGCAAACGATTTTTATTTGTGCCCGGAAAGCCTGATCCCTGTTTTGAAGGACGCTGGGAGACCACGTTTTCTCCCGGGGTTAAAGACAGCAGCAAAGCCATAGGCGTTTTTCATCACCTGGAGCAAACCGATTACTTATCGGGAACATTTTTAACCGAAACCGGTGATTACCGTTATCTTGAAGGCATGAAACACGGCAGCCAGATATTTTTGTCATCTTTTGACGGTAAACACGCTTATTTATTTGTGGCGGCGCTTGGTGCTGATGAGAGCCTTTCAGGAAAATTTTATTCGGGAACCACATGGAAAGAAGATTGGAGGGCGAGGCGCAATGAAGGGTTTAAATTAAACGATCCCGAAAGAATTACCTATTTGAAAAACAAGGACGAAAAAATTAATTTTTCTTTCCCAAACCTTGATAAAAAAATTGTTAGTCTGAACGATAAAAAATTTGAGAACAAAGCCGTTATTATCCAGGTGATGGGTAGTTGGTGTCCGAATTGTATGGACGAGAGCGTTTATTTATCGTCGGTGTACAGGCAATTCAAAGACCAGGGCCTGGAAGTTGTTGCTCTTGCGTTTGAAAAAACAACTGATTTTGAGAAAGCACGCGCGCTTTTGCTTCGGATGAAAACAAGGCTGAAAATGGAGTATGATGTATTGGTTACCCTGCAAAACGGCAGCGTGCAGGCCAGCGAAACATTTCCGGCGTTGAATAAAATATCGGCCTTCCCCACTACCATCTTTTTAAACAGAGAACACCGCGTTGTTAAAATATACACCGGGTTTAGCGGGCCTGCTACAGGAAAAGATTACGAGACCTATAAAGAACAAACGGAAGCACTGATAAAAAATTTATTAAAAGACTAATCAGAAATATAGATGTTCACAGGAATCATAGAAACACTGGCAAAACTCGATAGCATTGAAGCTCAAAATTCAAACCTTCATTTTACATTTTCGAGTGCCATTACAAAAGAGTTAAAGGTTGACCAGAGCGTCGCGCACAACGGTGTTTGTTTGACAGTTGTAAAAATTAATGGCGACAACTATACCGTTACAGCAATTGACGAAACTTTAAAAAGAACCAATCTGAAACATTTAAAGGTTGGAAATTATGTGAACCTGGAGCGTTGTATGCCGGCAAATGGTCGTTTTGACGGACATATTGTACAGGGCCATGTTGACGCTGTAGCTGTATGTTCTCAGGTAAATGACCTGGACGGGAGCTGGGAGTTTGTTTTTGAACACGCGAAAAGCAAAAACAACTTTACCGTAGAAAAGGGCAGCATCACCATCAACGGCGTAAGTTTAACAGTTGTAAGGTCAGAAGAGACATTGTTTTCGGTGCATATTATTCCCTATACCATTGAGCATACCAACTTCGGGACGATAAAAAGAGGAAGCGAAGTCAACCTGGAGTTTGATGTCATCGGAAAGTACGTGGCAAAGATCCTCGGTAAATAGATTTACACTATAAAAAATGAAAGCGTATAGAATATGTTTGTTTTTAGTAAGCGGTTTGTTTTTGAGCGGCTGCCTGGTGGTGCATTCAGGGTCTGTGAGCGGCGGACCTGTATTTAACAGGCAGGATAAATACATTGACATCGCGAGAGGTAAGTCGCGCGACGTAGCGGTTTTTGGTTTTAGTAATTTAATGAATGATGACCTGGTACAGAAAGCGAAGGAGAATCTGTATTTACAGCGCCCATTAAAAAACGATGAGTATTATTCCAATTTCGCGACAAGTATTGCCAGCAAATACATATTATTATTTATTCATATTACAAAAGTGACTGTCAGTGCTGAGGTTCTGGCGGCGAAGGATACAGTTAAAGGCAGGTTCGGCAGCACGTTCACAGGGAAAATTCATCCTGAAAAAGATAAGCAGAGCAATGCCACTTCCGAAAAAATAAGGTCAGAGGCAAGGGCCAATGGCAGCATGGTTATGAAAGGCGACAGTGTTTATTATTCTGCCAACGCAAAGGACTACCAGCTTTATGTTGTGTCGGACATGAATGCAGAAACCATTATGTTGCTGGCCACAAACGCCAATACCAAAAACACCCTGACCTCGTTAAAGCATCCTTTTTTTATCAAAAATATTGAGATGGGTGGCTATAAAGGTGGTGACAAAGTTGTGGCTGAAATTATTGACGCCAACAATTTAACCGAATATGAAGAGGGAACAGTGTTGGGTGTTTCGGACGACTATTTCCTGGTTAAAACCACCCACACCTTTCACGTTTTACCTGCAACAAGGCTTAAAAAGAAAAAGTAAGAGGCGGGCAAGGTATTGTTGCATTCTGAGAATGGGTATGAAACATGCCTGGCCGCAAAGCTCAGGTAGTTATTTTTATTCGCGAATTATTTTTTCGGTGATCGTTCGGTTGTTGAAACTCACTTTTACAAAATAAATTCCTTTTGATGCTTTAGTTAAATCTATCTCGGTTCTTTTTTCAGTTGAAATTGTTTGATAGACCTGGTTTCCCAGGGCATCGTAAACTTCAATCCGGCTGCCGTTTATAATACCCATGCACGAGAACGTACCATTGGCTGGATTCGGGTATAAAATTATTTGCTGTTGGTTGCCATTAATTGCCGTTAGGCCCTCGCAAACAGCAACAGATTGTGTGATACCTGAAGAGGCAGTGCAACCATTGGCATTGGTGCCGCTTAGTGTGTAAATAGTATTGATGGTAGGAGAAATTACAATAGCCGGTAAATTGCCCGGTTGTGAGCTCCAGGTGTAGGTATTTGCGCCACTGGCGGTAAGGGTAGCGGTTCCGCCGGGGCAAATAATACCGGGAGTAGAGATGAGGCTAATTGTTGGGCCGGGATCAACAATTACAGTGACGGTGTTTTGAGTCTGACAGCCTGATGCTGACGCGGAAACAGAATACGTGGTGGTGATAGTTGGTGAAACCATAATACTATTGGCGTTGCCGGCCTGTGAGCTCCATGTATAGGTATTCGCGCCTGCGGCAATTAATGAAACGGTTCCACCAACACAAATGATACCTGGAGTGGCGATGAGGTTGATTGTGGGACTGGCGTTTACTGTTACCGTGATTGTGTTTTGAGCCTGGCATCCTGATACCAACCCCGAAACAGAATAAGTTGTAGTCACATTTGGTGAAACGGTAATGCTACTTCCGCTGGATAAGTTACTCCAGTTACAATTTGTGGCGCCGTTTGCCGTTAACACCGAAGTTTGCCCATTACAAATGACGGTATTGCCAGTGAGATTCATGGTGAGTGGATATGAGCCAGTGTATAATTGTTGAATTTCGCACAGCGTTAATTTTCTGTTCCATATGCCTACGTCATCGATTTGGCCATTAAAGTGAGCCGGAGCCGGTACATATGCTGCTTTCCCGAAATGAACACTGAAAGTAGACACAGTATTTAAAATATTTGTTGGATTGTATGATGCGGCGACCTGCGTTAACAGCACCGCATCCAGGTAAACTTCCACCTGGTTAATAAATGTGGCATTAAATTGATAGACATAATGATGCCAGTTGTTATCGCAATTGTTTGTTGCGGCAGTGGTGTATGTTACGTACCCGTATGAAGAATCAAAGCATGAGCCGTTGCTGACTGCGCCCGAATACCTTGTGCCTTGCAGGTTACCGCCCCACGCAACGGCATGCATTCCAGCCGTAGACGAAGTTCTGGCCCAAAAAGAGAGGGCGCGGGGACTTGAGCCGAGGATCCCCGAATAATTAGTGGAAATGAAATTGCTGGTGCCGTTAAAACTATAGGCGCAATTGGCGCTGTTAAAGCGATCATTAGAAAGTGTTGCGCCATTAACCGTACCGTTGTAATTATTTCCGCTAAGATCATTGGCATTTCCCGTAAAAGGCCAGTAACCCTGGAGACCATTTAATGGCACATAATTAGGGATCTGGGCCCGAATGCCAAACGCAGATATAAATAAGGCAATAATAATTGCGTACTTTATTTTCATGTGGGATTTTGTTATTTTAAAATTAGCAATTAACAGGTTTAATTTATGTTAATCCCTGACTATTTTTCGGGTGACTAAACCAGTTCCATTAATTATTTTGATAAAGTAAATTCCTTTTGCCTGCTCAGATAAATTGATCTCGGTCTTTTCGGTTTTTGCCAGTGTTTTATAAACCAGGTTTCCAAGCGCATCATAGATCTCCAACCGACTGAATGGATCAATACCAGAAATACTAAACGGTCCGTTGGTGGGATTAGGAGAAACACCTATATGGGTGTTCAATGAAACTGCTGCTTCAATGCCAGTGCAGGAAACCACATTGACAATAATGGTTGAAGTTGTCACACAACCTAAGGAAGAGGTTCCGGAAGCGGTGTATGTAGTAGTTATGGCCGGTGTCACAACAATGTTCGCGTTATTCGAAAGTGTGTTCCATGTGTATGTATTTGAGCCAGTGGCATTGAGTGATGTGCTTTGCCCCGGGCAAATGGTCGAATTTGAACTTGCCACAGTTACCGTGTTCAAAGCCGAACGATACAATTGTTCTATTTCACAAATAGTCAAAGTACGGTTCCAGATCCCGAATTCATCCAGGTCGCCGGCATAATACTGCGGCTGCGGTGTATAGTCTACCCTGCCGAATTGCACATTAAAAGCAGACAAGGTGTTGATAAGGGTATTGGCTGTATTCGCGATAATGGTCTGGGTTAATAAGGCCGCGTCCTGGTATATTTTCACATCACTCAGTTTAGTGCCGCTAAACTGAACAACGTAATGGTGCCACACGCCGTTAGAAACAGGCGTTGGCGTTGAATACACGATTTCACTGGAAGCGCCTCCCACACCTATACCGGCAGGGCTTGAAGAAAATCCTACGCCGAATCTCGAACCCGTTTGATTGCTTCCCCAGGTAACCAGATAGAGAGGAGAAGTAAGTTGCGTATTTTTTGCCCAAAACGACACCGCGCGGGGGTTAGCGCCTAAAATGCCTGCGTAATTGGTCAGGATGTAATTGGTAGAACCATTAAAACTATAAGCTTTGCCGGCACTTCCAAAGCGGTCCATCGTTAATGATGCGCCATTCACCGTGCCGTTATAGTTATTTCCGCTTAAATCGTTGGCGTTGCCCGTAAAGGGCCAGTATCCCTGCAGACCGTTAAGAGGAACATAATTTGGGATCTGAGAAAAGAAAACAGAGGTAAAGCACAAAGCTGCAATTACAAGAATTGTTTTTGTTTTCATTTTGCGCGTGGGTTTTGGTTATTTAAATATAATAAAATAAAGCCGGTATTAAAGCAGGAATTTGCCCGGGGCCTGTTTTGGTTTGTGGAACTACACTTCTGGTTTATCTGTATAAAAGTAAGAAGCCGCCCCCAAAATGTTTGAGGACGGCCTTTTTGTGTGAATTAAAATTTAATTATTGTTTATCAGCCACCACCATGCGTTTTGAATCCATGATCTTGCCATCGGCCATTACGGAGTAGATGTAAATACCGGCAGATAGTTTTTCGGAAGTAATTGTGATGGATTTGCTGTTGCTGTCTAAAGGAAAGGCGGTTAACTGTTTTCCTGAAAGGTCATATACGATCAGCGAAGCATTTTTTATTTGCTGAGGTAAAACGTAATTGACCACAGTTTCATTGCTGAAAGGATTTGGGATGTTTTGATCCAAAGCAAATCCATCGGCAGCGGAGTTGAGCAGGTTGATGCCTTTGGCATTGCCGGTTTTGTTTTCAGAGGCGTACAAACGTGCTTCCAGATTTTCAATTTGTTTTTGTTGCTCCTGGATACCGGAAATTAATACGGGTATCAAACCAACATAATTTACGCTTTTGTACTCCGGGATAGATGTAGTTGTTTTTCCATCCATATCTTTATGTGTAAAGGCCGCGTTGGTCGTTACCAGTTCAGGAAAAATTTCTTCTAATTCCTGGGCAATCAGGCCCAATTGTTTTTCCTTTGGCAGATTCATGTTTTTGAATTCTTCGTCTGTTTTAAAATTGTAAGTGCTTGGCTTAAGAAGCTTTATTTTTTCAAGACCGTTTACCATCGGCTTGATGTCTCTTTTGAGTTTCTTATCACTGGTATAAGTGGTAGTATTCACCAATAGAAAGCCTGTGACTTTTGCATTTCCCTGACACCACGTCCCCCAATCGTTTGCTGAGTTTTGCGAAGTATAGCTCTGGAAGTATCCACCGATGTTTCCATTTGAAGAACTTCCGGACGCCGAAGAGTATATTCCAAAGTTCTGTGATGAAGGACCGTTTCCGGAACAAAGAACACCGACATTGAAATCGGTACCCCCCTGTGAACTATTTCCATTGAATCTGCCACCATAGTTATCTTTTCCGTCAGCGGCTTCCCCCTGAACGCCGAATAATGCACCCATTCCCGGAGCTCCTGCAGCGGCCCGGCTATAGTTGGAAATCAGAATTTCAGTGCCGTTGCCGAAATTAAATGTTGGCCAGTTGCTCCAGATGTCGCTTCGTTGGCCATAGTATGTCGTATTGTTGGCAGGATCAATCACTTTGCGATTTACTTCGAACAAATCGTCAAACCCCGGGGTAGTGGCATTGTTATTAACTGCGGTTTGACCGTCGCGATAAATAAATCCTGACGGGGTAGTAGAGCCGGCCCACTGTGCATTGGCAATCCCACTTAAAGCTAAAAGGCCAGCTAAAATTAATTGTGTTTTCATGACTTTGTTTTTTAATTGGTTAATACGGATCAAAGCAATGAAAACAAAAAATGATTTTTCGCGCTAATTTGCGAAATGCGTTTCTAAATTTGCAAAATAAGTTTCTAAATTTCCGCGGAGATGTTTGTGAATTGTTACGGGAAAAAGTAAAATGCCTGAAAAAATTTCTTTGCGACTCTAAATGCTCTTTAGTTTCTCAAGGAAAAGTTCCTTATTTTTCCGGCTCATTTCGGGCATAGAGTTGTCGCACATCTGCACAAACAGTCCGTCTTTCATCACCATTTTTTCTACTTTTTCGAGATTAATGATATGCGAAGGATGGCTTCTGAAAAAATACGGCCAGTGCAACATGGATTCGCATTGCTTTAAATTTCTTGAAGCAATATGCTTTACCTGGTTAACAAGATAAAAAACGGTATAGCTGCCTGAGGCCTCCAGCCTGATGATGTCGTGAGGTTTTATAAAAATGATACCATCTTTAACAGGCAACTCAATAAAATGATTCAAAAAGGGATTTGGCGTGTTGTTGGTTTTCGAAACTTCCCAGGCAATGCTGTTAATGCAGAGTTTCAGTTCTTCTATGCCAATGGGTTTTAATAAATAATCATGGGCTTTATTCTTTATGGCTTTAATGGCGTATTCCTGGTAGGCTGTTGTGAAAACCAGCTTAAAGTCTTTGTACCGCAATTTGGCAAGCAGGTCAAAGCCATCCATCAGTGGCATGTTCACGTCGAGAAAAACAACATTTGGCTTCAGGTCTTCAATTAAAACAATGCCCTCCTCAGGATCTGTACTTTTGGCCACCACGTTTAAACCCGTTGTGTATTTTTCAATCATTGCAACCAGGGCATTAATGCCTCCGGGTTCGTCGTCTATTATGATTGCTCTCAGCATATTTTGTTTATTACATGATTGGCATGGTGATCACTACCCTGGTTCCTTCGCTTTCTCCCGTATCGCTCACTTTATCAATGATTGTCATTTGGTACAGCGTGTTCCGTATTTTGCTCATTAGTTCCAGTCGTTGCCTGATAAAATTAATGGCCAGTGATTTTTTGCGGGTGGCGCTTGTTGTTTGCTCAAATGTTTTTCTCCCAACCCCATTATCATCAATGGTGCAGCTCAGGGTATTTTCATCAACGATCTTAAAAACAATTTCAATCTGTTTGTCACCTTTCTTCGGGAGCAGGCCATGCCAGATGGCATTTTCAATAAAAGGTTGTATCAAAAAGTGAGGGATAAATATTTCGGAAGGATCTTTCCCTTCGGGAGCTGTTATGCTGTAATTAAAAATATTATCAAAACGCAAAGTTTCTATTTCCAGGTATCGTTCACACAATTCAATTTCTTCCTCCAGGCTGATGCTGTCTTTTAAATTGCTTTCTATCATTTGGCGCATAAGGCGCGAGAATTTATAAAGATACAGTTGTGCTTTCTCGTTATTGTTGGTCACAATGAACTGTTGTATGGTATTCAACGAATTAAAAATAAAATGGGGGTCCATTTGCGCCTTCAATACTTTATTTTGCTGTTCGTATGCGTTATTACGCAGGAAGTTTTTTTCTGTTTCCTTCCTGAGCGCTTTTCTTATCCTGAATTTGGTATAAAATTTTGCAAGCAAAATGATCATGATCACGACTGTAAAAACAAGCGTCCATTTGACGATGATCCTTAAAATATCTGGCCTTGGATTGGGCGCGTTGTACAGCGCCATGATCTCTTTTTTGGAGAGGGCCCTGTCGTAAATTGCGATATCATCTAATTGTCCGGCAAAGAAATAATCGTGTTTTTTGTCCTTATGATAATAGGGTGCAGACGAAGCAGGAGGGAGTTTCAGCATTTTAAAAGCCGCCCGCCATTCTTTTTCAAATTTTTCGGCGTCTTTTTCGTCTACCAGCGATGATCCTTCATTGGGAAAATAGAGACAGCCAAAGATCACTTTGTCGAGCAGCTTCGTATTGATAAAAGCATTGGGATAGAACTTGTGGGCTGAGTGCGTGAGCAACATACCGTCCTGGTAAATTTCCACGTCTTTTAAAACCGGAATAGTGAATTGATACACATAGTGATGCCATTCACCGTCGTGTGGATAGTTGTTGGCTTCGTAGGTAATACTTGCATCGGCAATGTCAATGCATGCGCCGTATTCCTTGTAATTAAAGCCACAGTCGAAGCGATGGCCGTTATCGGGATAACTATGGTTGGCACCCCAGCTAATGACTGCCGTGGCGTTTCTGGCTCTTGTTTTTACCCAGAAGGAAACCGCCCTCGGTTTGGAACCAGAAATTCCCTTGTAGTTGGTTGTGATAAAAGAAGAAAACCCGTTAAAACTATAAGCGCCGTTGGCATTACCAAAACGGTCGGTTGTGAGGCTGGCCTGGTTTACTTTACCATGCCTGTTCTTTCCGCTCACATCATCGGCGTTACCCGTAAACGGCCAGTATGCCTGAAGACCTTTTTTAGGGACGGATGATGGAACCTGTGCGCTTACATAACTTGCCTGCGCAGTTAAACTTACCACTAATAAAGAAAGCACTTTCATGTTCAGGCAGGTCACGGTGTAAATATAAAAAAAGGCAGAGAATCCTGAGTGCGGTTTCACCGGTGGCGGGTTTGGCTTTGTGGGAGTGCAGTTTAAATTTGTACCTGAAAACACTAAAGCAAACTTAGAAAGGAATAGTTCGGGACTATACACTACAAAAACGTTTCCAAGAACGCTTATAAACCCATATTCTTCTTTATTTCACCGGTGATCTTAAGTACTGCTGGGCAAACCAATGTGTTTCTATACGTGAGGTCAAGGATCTGGCGCATATTTTTCCTGTTCGTGTGCGGATATTCCCGGCAGGCGGCCGGTCGGCTCTCATAGATCGCGCAGAGGTTATCCTGGCCTAAAAAGGCGCAGGGCGATGTTTTCAAAACAAAATCA
The DNA here is from genome assembly GCA_040386615.1 of Bacteroidota bacterium. Taxonomy (GTDB): domain Bacteria; phylum Bacteroidota; class Bacteroidia; order B-17B0; family Aurantibacillaceae; genus Aurantibacillus. Next base: position 69,194 of record JAZKFC010000007.1, on the reverse strand, counting down.
CCCTCCTCATCCATTTCAAGATATGTTTGTAAGAACTCACCTGGTTTTTGTTTGAGGGCTTTGGCCGCGCGTTCAATGTCTTTTTGATAAAAAATGGGCGAGGTGGTTTTGCAACAATTGGCACAGCTGAGGCAGTCTGTTTTTTCAAAAACCCGCTCGTGCGCTTCGTGAAAGAGATTATCTAAATTTTTGGGCGCGCGTCGGCCAAGTTTTTTGAAAAAGGCCTGGTTTTCCTTTTTTTCTGCCTGGGTTTTTTTATTAAAATCAATGAGATCCATCCCTCAAACAAAAGAGCCATCTTTTATGATGGCTCTCGTTAATTTATTCTGCTTTTTTAGCCGCTTTTTTTGGCGCCGCTTTTTTTGCCGCTTTAGCCGGGGCAGCTTTTTTGGCTGCTGTTTTCTTCACAGCTTTTTTCTTTTGACGTTTTACGCCTGTAGATCCAATATGTATTTTTCCACGTTTGGTTTTTTTGTCGCCTTTTCCCATTTTTTATTTTATTTAGTTGTGTAAAAGTAAAAAATTATCTTTACGAATCAAACTTTTATACACGCCATCATTCATAGCTATCAACATTTATTAATATAAATACAAAATCAGAAATAAATTCAATAAGCAGGAAAGGTTGTGCAGCAGGAAACAGATTGACCTCTTGTTTCAAAAAAATAAAAGTTCAGTTGCTTTCCCCTTAAAAGCGGTGCATATGGAAACAGATACCGAATTGTTATTTCCGGCGCAGGTGATGTTTGTGGTACCAAAGCGCAATTTTAAAAAAGCGCACGACAGGAATACGATAAGGAGAAGAATGCGGGAAGCTTACCGCCTTGGTAAAAGCTCTTTTTACGACAAGCTAAAACTGCAGAACAAAAAACTGCTCGTGGCTTTTATTTATACCGGAAAAAAAGAAGAGAACTACGCTGTGATAGAAGGCGCGGTTTTAAAGGCGTTGAACAGCATTATCAAGTGACAAAAATTAATTACCTTTTATTGGCCTCTTTGATATAAGCGTCGAGCGCGCCAGTCATGCTTGGGTTTTGAGGGTTTGGCGCAAATATATCGAGCCTGAAGCCCAGGTTTTTTACCATGGTGGCGGTTGCATGCCCAAAGGCGGCAATACGTGTGTTGGCCTGCTTAAAATTGGGAAAGTTCTGTTTCAGTGACCTGATGCCAACGGGAGTGAAAAACACAATGATGTCGTAATCGGCCAGTGATTTCATATCTGAAAGATCTGCGCCAACGGTTTTGTAAAAAACGCCTTTTGTATAAGCGATCTTCACTTCGTCAAGAAAATCCATGATCTGCTCCTTATTGGCATCGCTGGCAGGGAGTAAGAATTTTTCGTCCTTATTTTTCCTGATCACATCCACAAGATCAATAATGGTACCGTGCCCGAAGAATATCTTGCGTTTGCGGTACTGAATGTATTTTTGAAGATAATATGCGGTTTGTTCGTTAATGCAGAAATATTTCATGCTTTCCGGCACTGTAACACGCATTTCATTGCAGATCCTGAAGTAATGGTCAACGGCCAGTTTACTGGTTAAAATAACGGCGCCATGCTCTAAAATGTCTATGCGCTGGGCCCTGAACTCTTGCGAGGTTAAACCCTCCACTTTGATAAACTGCCTGAAAGTTAATCCAATATTATGTTTCTTCGCTAATTCGAGATAAGGGTTTTTTTCGTTCTCAACGGGTTTTGGCTGTGATACCAATATGTTTTTTACCCTGGTCTTCGGGTGATTGCTTACCTCAATTTTGGGAGGTGGGGGTAAGGTGATGAGCGGCTTTTTGGATGATTTCCTGATCCTTTTAACGGCCTGGGCCTTTTCAATTTGCTCTTTAACCTCTGTATTAACAAGAACTTTTTTCTCTTTCGCAACTTTTACTACCGGCTTTGGCGCTTTTTTGAGAGGCGCCTTCCTGGCAGCCGGCTTGCTTTTTTTGAGGGAAGAGGAAGCAGGCCTTTTATTTTTAAAAAGCAAAGAAGCCGCTTTGGTAGTGGCTTTCTTTGATTTTTTAACAGCTTTTTTAAGGGGTTTCTTTTTCGCGATTTTTTTGACTGACATTAATTTGCCGTGTTAAAAAGTTTCAATAATATATTTTACCAAAACAAAAACAGGTAAAATTTCCAGACTGCAAAAGTACGAAAATATTTGTAAAAATCCTATTCTTTCTTCAACCAGTCCCATAATCACACCCCGGTACCATTTAAGAAGTATAGAAGAAGCCATGATAATTACCGCGGCCGATACAAAAATCACCGGGTTAAAAGGGCTTAGCTCCATTAAAATTACCCATGGAAATAAAAACAAACCAAAGGTTTGATTGATGAACAAAGAGTTGGTAACATATTCAGAGATTATTTTTCGTTCACCGGTAAAATAACCCAGCGCGGCATTGACTATGGTTTTAAATCCAAACACAACTAACACCACCAGAAAAAAAAACAAATACTGACTCAGCCCATCGCTGTTAACCAAAATGAATTTATTGAGGCTGTTTATTTTGTATAAAAGGAATGAGACATTAAATACAAAAAACGTATTGAGGCCAATGGTTGAAAACCTGAAAGGATTCATTTCTTCACGCTCCAACTGGTGTAAAGCCTGGAGACTGAAAGAAGACTGTATGATCTTAAGGACTTTTGAAAAGGAATTCAACTTGAGCAATACCAATAAGGTCAGGCAAAGCAGCAGTAATACAGAGGGCCAGACCTGTTGAAAATCTGTTCTTGGCCTGGGAATTAAATTTTTGGCCTGGAGCAGGTGATCGGCAAACAGGTTATGATAAAAATCAGTACTCACATTACAGCGCGAATGTTCTCGAAATACAGAAACCAAATTTTACCTGGCCTTTTGTCCATGTATCATAGGTGTATGGAATAAAATTATTTTCTATCAAACCGCCGGCGTTTGTTACAAATAAACTAAAAACGTGGCCACCTGTTTCAATTTCAAAGCCCAGTGACAAAGGATTAAAAGCTGTTGGATTGTTCTGGTAAAAACCGGAGAAATTATAGAAATAGTCGCCGATAAAACTCACCCGCTTGGTTAGTTTAAGGCGGCCGCCAAACCCAAGCGTAAAAAAGGTATTCTCATCAAAAGCCTTGTTATTTGTGTTCATGGCTTCTTTAATAAAATTCCTGTGCATCACGCTTGGCAACAGTTCAAGAGAGATCCAGTCGTTGAGTTTGCTGGCAATGATCAGCTGGTTAAAAAAATTAAACCGGTGCAGTTCATTGGTATTAAAGTCTTTCACAATACCACCATAGATCACCGAAGTTGGATCATGTGAATAACCAGTGCTTGAGAAAAAAGCCAGAGAAACAGGCATGCTGAAATCAGTGGTTTGTTCGAGGATCCTCCATTTAATGCTGCCGTCAATAATATGGTTCATTTTACTCCTGCCTATTCCCAGTGTAATATTGTCGGTAACCCCATAGTCAAAGCTGAAACGTATATCCCTTGCGCCTTCAAAGCCAATGAAGGTCTGACCCATCATGTTCAGGGGATTGGAATTGTCGGTGTCGTATACGTTGTTAAATCGGTGGGCAATCCGAAAATCAAGGTGATTTTTCTTAACGGTTTCAATGGTCTGCGCGTTGCCGATCCTCACCGTTTTAAAAGTAGCATATACTTTTTTAGGCGCTTCGTTCTTTTTATCCTCAATCAGGCTAAGCAGGTCATCCTGGCCAAACGTAACACTTGTAAGTAAAACAAGGGCTATAAAAAAGGCAGATTTTTTAAATACAGTCATTGTAAATTATTTTTTTTGAAAAGGCTCTAAAGTACTGTTAATGGTAACATCTACAACTTCAGCGATGTTTTTTACGTACATCGAAGGCACCTTGATATTATAATCGGCCACTTTAATTTTGAATTTGCTGGAGATGTTGATCTCATTACCGGCTTTTGTAAGAATACCGTCTATGGTAACGTCTTTGGGAGTGCCATGAATTTCCATTTTACCGGTAATCGTTACCTTGTTCTCGCCGTCTTTGCTGTAATCTATCTTTTCATTGATCCTGCCTTTAAAGATCGCGTTCCTGTTAGGATAAGTTACGGCGCCGGAAGCGTCTTTTGGACCCTTTTTTTCGGTTTCCATGTAATTCTCATTAAAATGCTCCTCCATGAGGGCGTTCTTAAACTTAAAGTTAGAGATACTTACTCTTATCTGCAGGTCGTTGCTGTTGGTATTTAAGACAATGATGGCGCCTTTATTCAGGGCTTCAATGTTCTCCATTGGCGCTTCAGAGAAAAAGGTGATAGCGGTTGTGCCATCCTTGGCTTTGTATATCTGGGCATCAATACTGTTTAAACAAAAAATAAGGCCCAGGATTAAGAGTGTTTTTTTCATAGGGGTTTATTAATAATCTCAAATTTAAAACAATTCTTTCAAAACGCAATGTTCCCTGAATTTTTCTGTCAATCTCGAAAAAGCAATTTTTTCAAGGGTTTTAAGATCTGCGGCGGGCACCTTCGCGCCAAAAACCTTGTTGACGCGGATCACATAAAACCTGGCGAACAGGTGCTGATGAGTTAACACATGCTTGTAACTGCCCGATACGTGCAGCAGCGTAAAACCGCTGCCGCAAAGCGATTTAAAACCCGGCAAAGCAAAGAGTTCGTTCTGCGGGAACTCTTTCGGGGTTTCTAAAAGACAGAATTCGTACAAACCCTGCCAGATGTCATTTCCCTCGCGCCTGTTGATCCTTATTTTGTTGTTTTTATCGGCGATCACCAGGTAATTGAAGAACCTGTTTTTTATTTTTATTTTTTTACTTTTTAAGGGTAAGGAACCTACTTTGCCGTTTTGAATGGCATAACACTTGTCTTTAAAAACGCAGTTCTCACAATCGGGATTTACCGGCCGGCAGTACTGAGAGCCAAACTCCATGATGGCCTGGTTGTGCAGGGCGGGCATCTTTTTATTTAAAAGCCCGGAGGCCAGCGCCTGGAATTCTTTTTTTGCCGATGAACTATCTATAGGCGTTTCAATGCCAAAGATCCTGCTTAAAACCCTGTAAACATTGCCGTCAACTACCGCGTAGGGCTGGTTAAAAGCGAAACTGGTGATGGCCGCCGCGGTGTAGTCGCCAACACCCTTTAAAGCGAGTATGTCGGGGTATGAATGAGGAAAAGCACCATTAAATTCATTTGAGATAATTTTGGCGGTAGCATGTAGGTTGCGGGCCCGTGAATAATAGCCCAGCCCTTGCCAGAGCTTAAGCACATCGTCTTCGGCCGCTTTTGCGAGGGACTTAACGTTTGGGTATTTACGCGTAAAATTGTTGTAATAAGACAAGCCTTGTGCTACCTGGGTTTGTTGTAAAATGATCTCCGAAAGCCAAATCTTATAGGGGTCGGTTTCATGCCTCCAGGGCAGGTCTCTTTTATTAAGATTGTACCATTTAATCAATTTTTGGCTGAACCAGGGTTCCATATCGCCCAAAATTAAGCCATTTAAGGGCTATTTGGGCCCAAAAAGGCAAAAACTAAAAAAAGTTTTCAATTCTTAATTTTAATACTATCTTTGCTGCCCATTTTAAAATACAATTAATTGATTTTAAATAGTTTGTAAAATGACCAAGGCAGATATTGTAAATGAAATTTCAGAAAAAACCGGCATAGAAAAAATGGCGGTTCAGGCAACCGTTGAAGCGTTTATGAAGACAATTCGTAATTCTATGGTAGAAGGTAAAAATGTGTACCTCAGAGGGTTTGGCACTTTTGTAGTGAAAAAACGCGCAGAGAAGATCGGGCGCAACATCTCAAAGAATACCACAGTTGTTATTCCTGCGCACTATATTCCCGCTTTTAAAGCGGCAAAAACTTTTTCAGACAGGGTAAAAAGGAACGTGAAAACCGCGGAACCGCTGTCTAAAAACATTGATTAAAAATGAACGCCCCGGTAACCAAAGTAATTTTAGTTGTTGGCGCCATCATTTTATTCGTTCTTTTATTTATTGCTCCTAAAATAGCGGCCCCTAAGGGTGAAGCTGTTCAAATGGGCCCGGCTGCCGGAAAAGCAGAGGTGTCGATCAACGCTACGCTTGACGTTTACCTTGACCTGGCAGATAAAAACCTGGAAGCCGGCCAAAAACAGGGGCTCGACAGGCTCGTGAAAGCTAACAAGCACGACAGCATCGCTGTTTTCTGGGACCAGTTGAAACGTCCTGACCTTGCGGCCTACTATACCGAGGAAGTCGCCAAAAAGGACAAAACAGCTAAGGCCTGGTTCAAAGCGGGAAACCGTTATTATTACGCTGTTCAGTTTTCGCGTGATCAAACCGAGATCCCTGTTCTGTACCAGAGCGCGCTCAGATGTTTTAATAACGGACTAAAACTCGATCCTGCGGATACCGATGCTAAGATCATGCAGGCCTCGTGTTATGTTGAAGGAACCCAGGACCCGATGGAAGGGGTGAGCAGGCTGAGAGAGATAGAAAAAACAGACAGCAATAATGTGAAGTTGCAATTGACCTTCGCGTTTTTTTCAGTAAAAAGCGGGCAGCTTGATAAAGCGGTAAAACGGTTTAACAAAGTACTTGAAATTGACAGCACTTACATTGAAGCTTACCTGCATTTAGCCGACGCTTACGAAAGACAGGGAAAAACAAAAGAAACCATTGCCTCTCTCGAAAAATACGCTTCGATGACCGGCGACGCGACAGAGAAAATGGAGATCGACAAGTATATTCAACAACTTAAACAGTTACAGTAACAGAATAATTAGTTGGACAGTAAACAAAATAATAAACATTGTAAAGAGACGGTAAACGTCGCTTCATAAAACATAAAAAATAAATAAATTAATAACAACTAAAAGCAAGCATTATGCCAAGCGGAAAGAAAAGAAAAAGACATAAAATGGCAACTCACAAACGCAAAAAACGTTTGAGAAAAAACCGTCACAAAAAGAAATAATCGGCTAAGCTGATGTTCTTCTATTCCTGGAAGGAGAGGTTCGTCCTCTTCTTCCAGGTTATATTTAATGTTTACTAAGTAACAATCATTTTTGGTGATGATGGCTTTTTGCCATTATCATAAGGAACTTAGTTTACAATTTGATTTTATTAAACTAAAAATATTAAGCGCGTGAATCAAGAATTAATAATTAATTCCACGCCTAACGAAGTTGTCATAGCTCTGTTACACGACAAACGTCTTGTAGAGCTGCACCGCGAAAAGAACAATTCAAAATTTTCGGTAGGCGATATTTACTTAGGTAGAGCTAAAAAGGTCATGACCGGCCTTAATGCGGCCTTTGTGGACGTTGGGTACGAAAAAGATGCTTTTTTGCATTACCTTGACCTGGGGCCACAAGCCCAGTCTCTTCTCAAATTTGTTGAAAATACACAAAACGGTAAACAAACCGTGAGTAACCTCATGTATTTTAAAAACGAGCATGAGATCAAAAAAGACGGCAAGATCAATGAGATAGTTAAATCGGGGCAAAACATGCTGGTTCAGGTTGCAAAAGAACCCATCAGCGCCAAAGGCCCCCGCATTACAACCGAAATAAGCCTTGCCGGCCGATACCTGGTATTAATGCCTTTTTCCGATAAAATCTCGGTTTCATCCAAACTCAGGAACTTCGAAGAAAAAGCGAGATTAAAAGAACTGATGCAGTCTATCAAACCAAAGAACTTTGGGGTGATCGTTCGCACGGTAGCCGAAAATAAATCGGTAGCCGATCTTGAAGCCGATCTGAATGACTTGGTAAAACGCTGGGACGAGTGTTTCCAGATGCTTAAAACATCCCAACCGCCAATGCGATTGCTGGGCGAGGTTGACAGGTCTAACGCCATTCTGCGTGATTTTTTAAACGCTTCGTTTAACGCCATCCATGTAAACGACGCGGGTGTATATGAAGACCTTAAATCCTATATAAAAACCATTTCTCCCGATAAGGTGGATATCCTAAAGCTGCATAACAACAGCAAGGTGCCACTGTTTGACGCGCACGGCATTGAAAAACAAATTAAAAGTTTGTTCGGAAAAACCGTTCATATGAAAAGCGGCGCTTACCTCGTGATTGAGCATACAGAAGCCTTGCACGTTTTTGATGTGAACAGCGGGAACCGTTCGAAAAGTGATCACACACAAGAACAAAACGCGCTGGATGTGAACATGGAAGCCGCAGTTGAAGTGGCCCGCCAGCTAAGGTTGCGTGATATGGGCGGCATTATTGTGGTTGATTTTATCGACATGCACAATGCCGATAACCGCAAGCTTCTTTTTGACAAGCTGAAAGAGGAAATGAAAAGTGATCGTGCCAAGCACAATATTTTACCTCCGAGTAAATTTGGCCTCATCCAGATCACCCGTCAGCGCATGCGCCCTGAAATAAATGTTGAAGTTCTTGAAACCTGCCCAAGTTGCAACGGATCGGGTAAAGTACAACCCAGCATTTTATTTGTTGACCAGATCGAAAACACCCTGCGTTTTATTGTAAAGGAACAAAATCAGAAAAATATTACGTTGAACGTACACCCATACATTGAAGCTTATATTAAAAAAGGCGGATGGTTCCGCAGCAAACAATGGAAATGGTACCGTGAGCACAAACAATGGATCAAGGTGCAGAGCATGGCCAGCCAGCATTTTATGGAGTTTAAGTTCTTTAACAAGGACATGGATGAGATCATTGTTTAGATACGCATATCAGGTCGATTCGCCCGCGGCAAGCCAATGGCGACCGAAGGAGCGGGGTTGGGACCATTTCCCGACTCTCCAATCTACAAGCGAACATTAATATAAAAAAACTAAAAAGGCAACTCAAAACGAGTTGCCTTTGCTATTTCAGAGCTTAATACTTCTTTGTGATCACTTTGTGGTGTTTTTTTAAACCACAAAGTATCGCTAGGAATTATCCTTAGTGTTTCTGCGTGAACTCTACGCTTGCGCCGTAGCTTCAGCGTAGGCGCGATGCCTTAGTGGTTAATCAAACCACCACGTTCTTATTTCTTGCTCTCAGCAGCCTTCGCGGCAGCCTTTGTTTTTGCTTCCTCTAAAGATTGCTGGCATTTGGTTTCAGCGTCTGCAACGATCTTCTGCACTTTTTCGTCCACTTTTTTCTTGGCTACTTCAGCTGCTTTTTTTGCTGCCATTTTAGCGATTGGATTGCCTGCCTGTTCTACAAGTTGGTCGGCCTGCGCGTAACCTTCCTGTTTCGCTTTGTCGGCATTGGCCTGCGCGTCGGCTTTCGATCTTTCGCACTGGGCTTTGGCGTCGTCGAGTATTTTTTGCGCTTCTTCGGCGGCCTTATCAATACCGGCGTTTAAGGCCTGGGTTGTAACGGTAGCCACGGCGCTTTTTGTGTCATCCTTCAGGCTGGTCTTTACGGTTGGGTTGGTAACGGTTCCACCAAACAACGCGGTTACGTTTATTTTCTCTCCAAGGTTCACGTTGGTGCCTGCCGCTGCATTGGCCTGGCTCATTAAACCTGTGAGGGCAGAGTTGGCCGCGCCGCCAAACATGGCACGCGGAATTTCGAGTTTCCATTTGTAGTCAATGGTCTGGTCTAAGCCGGTACTGCCGCTGATATTAGTTGTTATCGCGTTGATCTTGGTTTCAAATGGCTCTATGTTTAAACGTCCGTTTTTGATAAAATATTTCAGGTTGATGTTGGTCACCTCCATATTTTTAAGTTGTTCGATCTTTAATGCGTCGCCAAGCTTTACAAACGGAGGGAAGCCGCCCACATTTACTTTACTGGTTTTAAAAACACCGCGCGCGTCGATGCTGCCCAGGTCTGGTTCCATTTTTTCGTTGAGGGAAGTTTTGAAATTCTCGAGTGTGGCGCTGAAGGCGCCCTTGGCGTATTGCCCGGCTGGGGCCAGCTTTTGCACTGTATTAAATGTTTTAAAAGTGTTCTGAATATCAAAATTGTCAATCTTCAGATTTAAGCCCGTTGTTGGTTTTTTTGGATTGGTGGTTTCGTAATAGCCATTGACCACAAGGGCGCCGCCCATGGTGTTCATTTTTAAATTGGTCATGTCAACTTTCTGTCCGCGAACCACCACGTTACCCGCGAGGTTGTCTAACACCATATTAGTGTAAAGCACTTTGCCGATATTACAATCCAGGTTGAAGTCGATGTTGGCAGGAACCAATGCTACAGAGGCAGCGGCTGTTTCTGTTGGCGCAGCGCTTGGAGTAGGTGCCGCCGAAGTGGATGAAGGACCCATCAGCTCGTTAAGATCCATGAGCTGGCTGGTAATGGCGAAAGAACCTTTGATGAGATCGTCTTTAAAAACATACTGCATAAAGTTTTCAATTTTTCCTTTTGCCTGTATATCACTTTTACCCAATTTTGCGTCAAAGGAAGCGAGTTCAACGAACTGGGTAGTGAAGTTCATGAGCATGGTGTTGAGATGAATCTCATAAGGCAATGTGGCTGTTTTGTAGTCCATTTTGTCAATTGCAAGCGAACCGCTGGCCTGGAATTTTTCGTATTCTTTTTTATCTATCGCGCTCATGTGCCCATCCACGCTAATGTCGGATTTAATAGTACCGCTGAGGTCATCGCCCTTGTCTAAAGGAACAAATTCTTTAACCGACGCAAGGATGATGGTGCCTTTCAGACCGGCTTTGATACCGGGATCGGAGATGGGCGTTTTTACGTGCGCGGTAATGTCTACCGGGTTGCCCGCCATTTCAACATGGAATTTGTTTACGTCGATGGTTGTAGCGTCTAACACCCCGTTTGGATTCAGAACTTTTATATCCACGTTAATGTTGTTTACAGACTTAGGCAGGCTTGGGTACTTGAACATGGCGTTGGTAATGCCCAGGTTAATGCCGAATGCGGGTAGCTGCGAAGCGTTATAAGTGCCTTTGGCGTAGCCGTCGAGCGCCAGTTTACCGGATGTTTTTACCGAAGAAAAATCTTTGGCGTATACAGCGGGGATCAATGATAAAATAGATTTAAATTCCGTTTGTTTGGTGTTGAACTTCAGATCCATTTTAATGTTGGTGTCGGGCATGGCCACAAAACCATCGAAACCCAAAGTAAGATCGTTGAGGCTGAATTCGTTTTCTTTAAAGGTAAATTTCATGTTGGGCATGTCCATGTCTACATCCATTTTTAATTTGGTGCGCGCTTCGGTTAAATAATTAACGCCGCTCATTTTAAACGTGGTTTTAGCGATCTCCAATAAATTACTCATCAAAAAATTGTCCTGTGTAAAATCACCGTTGAGTGAATAATTAAAATCCTCAAGTTTCGCGTACATGCCGCCCTGAATATCGTCGTAAACTATATAGGTGTTTTTGATCTTAAATTCCTTGAGTTTCATTGCGAACTTTGTAGCGCTGGTGTCTGCCGGCGCGGCCGCTGCTGTATCAGCGCTTGGCTTGGCGATGTCCCAGTTGGCTTTACCATCCTTCAGAACTTTTCCAAGGATGCGGGCCCTGTCGATCACCACCGAATTGATCTGGTATTGGTCACCACTGATCACGCTCTTTAAATTAATGTCTGTGCTCAATTCACGGATATATGCCAGCGTATCACCTTCAAACTCGTTGATGCCCACTACACGCACATCGTTGATCTTAAATCTAAAATCGGGGAAGGAAGAAAAAATGCTGAGGTCAAAATCACCGAAATCAACTTTGGCGTTGAGGTTGGCATTGGCCTGCTCCTTCACAATGGCTACGATCTTGTCTTTAAATAAAAACGGCGCGGCGATCAAAAGAACGATGATGAGCAACAGCGTAATACCGGTCCACTTTAAGGTCCGGCGCAACAACGATTTTTTGGGTTTAGGATTGGTCATGAGTCAATTGAGTTTAACCCCAAAAATAAGAATAATAATAAATACCGGGGGTATATTTTAACTGTGAAGAAATCACAATTGCATTTCAAAACCTGCAAACGGCTTAAAAGGTTTACAACGCATTCTGATGCTTTTGTAGAGAAACCAACAATGAAGCGGCCGCTTTGGGAGCGGCCGCGAAAATCTGATTTAATAAGTAAAAAATAAAATTATTATCCAAGGTAACTCTTCAGCAACCTGCTTCTTGACCCGTGTTTCAGCCTTCTTACCGCTTTTTCCTTGATCTGTCTTACGCGTTCGCGGGTAAGGTCAAATTTTTCACCTATCTCTTCAAGAGAATGTGGGTGTTTGCCGGCAAGGCCAAAAAACAATTTGATCACATCGGCTTCGCGCTCGGTGAGTGTTGCCAGCGACCTGAAGATCTCCATCTGAAGACTTTCGCCAATCAGCTCCCTGTCAGGAGCCTGCGCTGCTTCATTTCTTAAAAGATCGTACATGTTACCGCCGTCTTCATTACTGGTTAGGGGCGCGTCCATGCTCAGGTGACGGTTATTATTACGCATGGTTTCGTAAATATCTTTTGGAAGCATATCAATCACCTGGCTGAGCTCATCGTAGCTTGGCTCGCGCTCAAGATCCTGTTCGAGCTTGGAAAGGGTTTTGTTTATCTTATTGATGGCACCGATCTTGTTCAGCGGCAGGCGCACAATACGGCTTTGCTCCGCAAGCGCCTGAAGAATGCTTTGGCGGATCCACCAAACAGCATAGGATATAAATTTGAAACCACGCGTTTCATCAAAACGCTGCGCGGCTTTTATAAGACCTAAATTGCCTTCGTTAATAAGGTCAGGAAGACTTAAACCCTGGTTCTGGTACTGTTTACTTACCGACACCACAAAACGCAGATTGGCTTTAACCAGTTTATCCAATGCCCTCATATCTCCACTTCTGATCTTAACGGCCAGCACAACTTCTTCCTGCGCGGTGATCAGCTCAACGCGACCGATATCCTGAAGGTACATATCAAGGGAAGCGGTTTCACGGTTGGTGATCTGTTTGGTTATTTTTAACTGTCTCATAGACTTGTCTTTTTATACATATACGCCTGTGGCGGCCGTTTCGTTGGGTACCAGGCAAATTTTTTTAAGAAATTAACTTTTAATTAATAAGTAAAAATTTTGTTGTGATTTACTGAGTGAATTGCGTTCTTGTTTGAGTGAAACGTTCAGAAAGGGCATGAAATGTTGAAAATATAGAACCCCGGTTTAAAAAACGGTTTTTTTAAATCTTTAAATTACCCGAAATTGTGCCATGCTAAAAAGGTTATACATCAGTAATTTTGCGCTGATCAATGAGATGGATGTTTCTTTCCCAGGAAAACTAACAGTAATTACGGGAGAAACGGGAGCGGGGAAGTCGATTTTCCTGGAGGCACTGGGCCTGGCCCTTGGTAAACGTGCCGATCTGGCCACCCTTCAGAACAAAACAAAAAAGTGCATTATTGAAGCCGAATTCGAAACTGCGGGACTGGACCTGGGCAGTATCTTCGAAGACAACGACCTGGACTTTGACACCAGCCTTGTTCTCAGGAGGGAGATCAGTACCGACGGAAAATCGCGGAGCTTTCTGAATGATTCAGTGGTAAGCCTCGGCGCCCTGAAAGTACTGTCTGAAAAATTAATTGATATTCACTCGCAGCACCAGGTATTGCTGCTGGGCCAGGCAAATTTCCAACTCGAAATTCTTGATGCATTCGCAGGAACCATAGGTATTTTTAAAGATTATAAAAGCGAATACACCGCACTTACCAAATTAAAGAACACGCTCAAAACGCTTACTGAGAAGGAGGCGCAGGCCAGGAAGGAGCTTGACTATTACCAGTTTTTGTTCAACGAATTAGAGGAGGCTGAAATAAAGGAGGGCTCTCTTAAAACACTGGAGGAAGACAGCGCCGCGCTGGAAAACGCGGAGACCATAAAAAACAACCTGGCCAATAGCGCAAACACCATCAATGGCGGAGACACAAACATATTAAGCCAGTTGAATATAGTGAGACAGGCTTTGCAGGGCATCTCAAAATATGGAAAAGAATACAACCTGTTTTTTGAACGGCTTAACGCAGTACATATAGAGCTCAAAGACCTCGCCATGGAACTGGAGAACGCCGAAGAAGCCGTGAATGTTGACCAGGGAAGACTGGAGGAAATCAACACCAGGCTCGACAGGATGAACCGCCTCCTCAAAAAACACAATGTAAATAGCGAAGAAGAGTTGCTGAAAATAAAAACAGAAATTGAAAATAAACTGCTGCAATTTGGCAGCCTTGAAAGTGAGATAGAAAAAACACGCAATCAGATTGAGAAGTTAACCGCCAGTTGCACTAAACAGGCCAAACACCTGTCAGAACTCAGAACAAAAGCTACCGCGAATATTGAAAAGCAGGTAAAGGAAATGCTGGCTGGCCTTTCGATGGAAAATGCGGGCTTTAAAATTGAACTCAAACAATCGGGAGAATTAGGCGCCACGGGCTTTGACCAGGTCACTTATCTTTTTTCAGCCAACAAGGGCGGCAGTTTGAACGAATTACATAAAGTAGCAAGTGGCGGTGAGTTATCGCGATTGATGCTCACTTTAAAAGCGCTGTTAGCCGGCAAAAAACAGTTGCCAACCATCATTTTCGACGAGATAGACACAGGGGTTAGCGGCGATGTTGCTGATAAGATCGGCACCATACTTTTTAACATGGGTAAATCCATGCAGGTGATCACCATCACTCATTTGCCGCAAATGGCCAGCAAGGGAGAACATCATTTGTTTGTGTACAAAAAAGACGATGCTGACAAAACTGTTTCATACATCAAACAACTCGAAAAGGAAGAACGTGTGACCGAGATAGCCAAAATGCTGAGTACCGGAAACCCTACACAATCGGCTTTGGTAAATGCCAAGGAACTACTGAACCTGAATTAGAAGTATTCTATCCTGGGTAAACCAGGCACTATTTTTAGCCACAAATTACACTAATTAACACGAATTGTTATTTACTCTTCAGGCGCACGAATCGGGGTAAGTTATCTGCGAATTGTTTTGTGAAAGGTGTATTTCGTGGCAGGGATCTCCAGGCTTGCTTTGGGTTGTTTATTTTTTCTACATTTGAATGTCAATTTAAGGTAAATTCAATCTTAAGTTAATTATTCAGCATGTTCAAAAAAGCCCTTGAAGCTATACCATCATTTATTATCACCCTTGTAAAATTATTTTTCCTCGAATTTTTTATTCTTGAATTTTGCCGCCTCATTTTTTATTTTGGTTTTAAAACCATTGATGGTTCAGACGTGAGCACTCTCACTATCTTAAAAGCGTTCAGAATGGGTTTTGAGTTTGACATGGTAGCTTCAACTTATGCACTTTTGCTACCGGCATTTTTACTGCTCCTTAACGAATTGTTTCATAAAAAAAGTCTCGTTTTCCATAAAGTCGCTTTAGTGGTAACATTGCTTATTTTCTGGCTATATGCCCTGATTTCGGCTGCCGACTTTCCTTATTACGCTCAGTTCAACAGTCACCTCAACAAACAGGCATTTTTGTGGGCTGCTTCGCCGGCTTTTGTTTTAAGATTAATATTTGGAAACATTTCCTACTACGGATATTTGTTCCTTTTTATATTATTCGCAAGCCTCATTTTTAAATTCGTCAAAAGTATTTACGCCGCCCATTTGAGACGTTTAAATACATTTGATTTTAGGCCGCTAAGAATATTGATAGCCACGCTGTTATTGACCCCATTCATAATTGCAGGAGCCCGGGGAAGGCTATCAAGTAAAAGTACCACGCACGAGGGCCTCGCCATTGTGAGTGATAATTTATTCATTAACCAGGTGGCGCTGAATCCAAATTTTACTTTTTTCAGATCGGCGCTGTTCCAGAAAGTAAAAAACTATAAAGTTCCCGCTAACATTGATGAGAGCATAGCCTACGCACGAAAATATTTTAAAATAAAAGGTCCTTATCAAAGATCAGTAGCCCGCGAGCAAAAAGCAGATTCGGCTTTTACGCCCTACAATGTTGTGATCGTATGCATGGAAAGCATGAGTTCTTACAAAATGGGTCTTCATGGAAGAGAAAATCTCACGCCGAATTTTAATCAACTGATCAAAGAGTCGGTTTATTTTGACAACTTTTTTTCATCCGGCATTCACACCTTCAACGGTTTGTTTTCCACCAGTGCAGGCTTTCCCAGTATGCTTACCGAACACGCGCTCAGGCGATATACCAAAAAACCATTTACGACATTGGGTAATTTGCTGCAGGATAAGGGTTACGAAACATTCTTCTTCAGCACCCATGACCCGCATTTTGACAATATGAGCGGATTCTTTACTCAAAACGGATACAAGCAAACTTACAGTGCTTTTGATCTTCCTAAAGAAAAGACCATCAGCGTTACAGGAGTGGCCGACCATGAGATCTATAATTTATTTTTCTCCGCCATTAATAAGAGGGGAACCGACAAGCCATTTCTCGGTTTTATTATGACTGGTTCCGATCATGGGCCCTGGGTTATACCGGGAGACATATCTTATAAGCCTGACGCAGATACTGAAGAAAAGCGCGCCACCCAATATGCCGATTGGGCAGTTGGTGAATTTATGCGACAGGCGAAAGGCCAGTCCTGGTACAATAAAACGTTGTTCGTTTTCCTTGGGGATCATGGTTACAGTATTGGAGGCACTTATGAAATGCCGCTGAGTTATAATCACATTCCGCTTGTGCTGCACAAACCAAATACGTTAGGCCATGATACTATTCATAATCTCGGGTATCAGCCCGACGTCACCAGTACCGTTGCCGGAGTTTTAAATTTATCATTTACCAATACTACTTTTGGTTCAAATATCTTAAAGGAACAGCACTCTTTTGTTTATTTTACTGCAGACGATAAAATTGGCGTGATCAGTAATGACGGGTATTTTTATTACGAACTCATGACACAAAAAACAAAACGTTTGAAAAAGTACTTAAAGCTCGATGAAAATGACTATTACGAAAGTCAAAAAGCAAAGGCCGACACGCTTGAAAATGCCGCCAGGCATATGCTTGATGCCGCCGAGTATTTTATAAGAACCGATTATTTTAGTTACTAATAATTAGTACATTTACGCAAAATAATTTCAAAATTATGGCTTATAATTTATTAAAAGGAAAACGCGGCATTATTACCGGCGCCTTAGATGAGAATTCGATCGCGTGGAAAGTGGCTTTGCGCGCGCATGAAGAAGGCGCTACATTTACCTTAACCAATGCGCCGATTGCCATGCGCATGGGAGAAATAAACAAACTGGCCGAAAAAACCGGTTCAAAGATCATTCCAGCCGATGCTACCAGCGTTGAGGACCTCGAAAAACTGTACACTGAATCAATGGCTCACCTGGGCGGGAAAATAGATTTTGTGTTGCATTCCATAGGCATGAGTGTGAACATCCGCAAAAACATTCCCTATACACAATTAAACTACGATTTTTTTCAAAAAGGCATCGACGTGTCGGCTTTAACCTTTCATAAAATGCTGGCCGTGGCGCATAAGCTCGACGCGCTTAACGAGCACGCGTCGGTAGTGGCATTGAGTTACATTGCCGCTCAGAAAACCTATCCATTTTATACCGATATGGCAGATATTAAAGCTATGCTGGAAAGTATAGCGCGAACATTCGGTTACCATTATGGCAAACACAAAAAAGTTAGGATCAACACTGTATCACAGTCGCCAACCAAAACCACCGCCGGTGGCGGCATTAAAGGCTTTACAGAATTTTATGATTTTGCCGATAAACAGTCACCGTTGGGCAACGCGAGTGCCGACGACTGCGCTAACTATTGTGTGACCTTATTCAGCGACCTCACCAAAATGGTGACCATGCAGAATCTTTATCACGATGGCGGTTACTCGTCAACAGGTGTGAGCACCGAACAACTGGAGCAATAAAAATTTATTCAGGGGCTTTCCCCGGGAGACAACAAACGAAACTATTGTGTGCAAAGGACAGATTTCTGTCCTTTTTCTTTTATATGTAAGCGCCAGGCTTTACATTTGACAAAAATTTAAAAATGACCTTACTCGCCAGATACAGTGAAACAGGAGTTAAACGCACGATTTATATTACTACAGTAGCGGTATGTCTGCTGGTAGTGGCTTTAAATCAAAAATATATCCCGCATCCTGATACTTTTCCGGCGTTCATTTATCACTTACCTATGCTCAACGCCTTTTTAAACGGCACCTGCACCATATTGCTGATCTTTTCTCTGCTGGCCATCAAACGCCGTAATATTGAGCTTCACAAGAGATTAAACCTTACCGCTTTTGTATTCAGCAGTTTGTTTTTAATAAGTTATGTAACGGCGCATTATTTTATTCCGGATACAAAGTACGGTGACCTCGATCATGACAATGTGATGAGTGCCGCTGAAAGCGCGCTGGTATCGGGTATAAAACCTTTGTACGTCGTTATTTTATTAACGCACATATTTCTGGCGGTTGTTGTACTGCCTATGATCCTTTTGTCGTTTTATTACGGGCTTACAGATCAGCGCGAAAAACATAAAAAACTCACCCGTTTCAGCTACCCCATCTGGTTATATGTGACAGTAACTGGGGTTGTGGTTTATTTAATGATCTCCCCTTATTACAATTACTGAGACCTTTTTGAGAAGGTTTCAAAAATATTTCAGTTTCTGTACCGCGTTCGTTTTATTTTTCTCCTGTAAAAATGAAGATATTGTGGAGCGGTCTAACTATCAACCTACCTGGAGCCACGACATCGCTCCCATCATCTACAAGAACTGCACGCCCTGCCACCGGCCCGGAGAAAGCGGCGCTTTTAACCTGTGTAGTTACAGCGACGCCGTAATAAAGGCTAAATTGGTGAAGTTCGTCACGCAAACCGGCTATATGCCACCCTGGCCGGCCGATGCCAACTACACACATTTTATTAGTGAAAAGGTGCTTTCGGAAAAAGAAATCAATTTAATTAAATTATGGGTAGACACTAACTGTCCGCGTGGTGACAGCTTAGACGAACCCGCAATGCCTCTGTTTTACAAGGGGTCGTATTTTGGCAAACCAGACCTGGTCATTAAGGCGCAAAAACCGGTGTCAATTAAAGGAAACGGTACAGATGTTTTCCTGATCATGAAATACCCTTATCAAATCGAAAAAGACACCTTAATTGATTTTGTTGAGTTCGTCCCCCATCAACGCAAACTCATTCATCACGTGAATGGCCACCTGATCTCATACGATGAAAAAAGGAGCACGAATTATTTGACTGGTGAATCTGTTTCATCCGACACCCGGGCTCAATTGATGGCCGTTTACCAGGACATGCATCTGCCTTATACCGACAAATTGCAATCGCAGTTTCCTCTGCTCACACCCAACACCGTTTATTATTTGCCGGGATTTATTCCACCCGCCTATCCTGAGGAAATAGGAGGCTATCATCTTAAAAAGAATGGTGCTTTTCTGTTGAATAATATTCATTACGGTCCCAGCAATGCCGATGTTATGGACAGCAGCTATATCAACGTGTTTTACAGGAAGTCACCCATCAGCAGGCCGCTAATGGAAACGCAGATGGGCACCTTTGGCATTTCGAAGATTGAGCCTGAATTTATTATTCCACCCAATGAGATAAAAACATTTCACACGAAATTAAGCCTGAAAAAAACCATTTCACTTTTATCCGTTAATCCGCACATGCATCTCGTTGGTAAAACTTTTCATGCTTTCGCGTTAAAAACAAACGGCGATACGATTCCACTGATAAAAATAAAAAAATGGGATTTTCGGTGGCAATATTATTACACCTATAAAAATCCGGTGAAACTGGACGCGGGTACGGTGATTCACGTTTATGGTACTTACGACAACACGGCTGGCAATTCAAATAATCCTTATCACCCGCCACGGGTCATTACACAGGGCAACGGGGTAGAGAGCATGAAAACCACTGAAGAAATGTTCCAGTTCATTTTTACCTATGTGCCTTATCGTGAAGGTGACGAGAAAATCGATCTTGAAAGAAAATAGCCGCTCAGAATTTATGACTTCTTCCCTTGGCTACTGCCGCGGCGGTCCATGGATCATCGGGCCAGGCATGTTTCGGATATCTTCTTTGCAGCTCTTTTTTTACTTCGTGGTAAAGGTTGTTCCAGAAACTTTTAAGGTCGGAAGTTACCTGTACGGGTTTATAGCCTGGAGATAAAAGATGGAGGACCAGCGCGGTCTGTCCGTTATTAACTTTTGGTGTGTCACTCAAACCGAAAACTTCCTGCAATCTTACAGACAGTACTGGCGTTGCACCATTAAAAAAGTAGTTGATATTGATCTTTGATCCGCTGGGCACTTCTATTTTTTGAGGCGCCAGTTTATTCAGTGCCTGTTGTTTTTCCCAGTCAAGCGAATGAAACAAGGCATCGCTGAGCCTGATCTTTTTCAGGTCATCGGGTTTTTTACAATCTTTGAGATAAGGTGCCAGCCAGAGCGCGTTGGTTTCAAGCAACTGTTTTGTGGTAACGTCTGGCCAGCCTGCCTCAGGGTTCCAAATGCCAAGGCTCAGGATTCTGTTCTGAAGCTGTGTCATGTCCTCATCAAAATCAAGCAGGTTTTCACCTTCGGTTTTTATAGCAACTGAGATGGCCCCGCTTATTAATTCCGCCGAGGGATTAGCCAAAGGCTTTGACTGTAAAACTATGCTGCCAATTCTCAGGTCTTTGCTGGCGATAACGCCTCCTCTTCTTGTGTCCCAGGTGATGACCTCTTTTTCTTTTACCATGGGCAAGAGGTCTTTGGGGTTTAAGGGAGAAGCTAAAAATATTTTTCCCAAACCTTCACGCAGGTCCATATGCGCCACAGCAAGCCAGGGCTCATGTGCCAGGTCGTCTTTATGGCCGGCTGTGGCGTATTTTCCATTAGCCAGTTGAAATTGCGCGTTGTTACCAGGTCTTGCAGAAGCAATGCGTTCGGGGTAGGCGTAAGCCAGTAACAAGCCTGTCTCAAAAGAATCAGTGGGGCTGTTGTCTGGTTCCACGTCCAGCATTTTGCGATAAGAAGCGGCGACCTTTTCAACACGAGAAAAACGATTGGCCGAATCTGAGTTTTTTCTCGCCCTTCTCAGGGCCTCCACGCGCAGGTTAATGTCGATGCCCGAATCTCTGGGCAGGGGGTCACGCTCTTCGAGAATACCCGCAAGATCTGTTGCCAGGGCGATATTTGAATTTTCTTTGGCCATCAGCAGCATATGGGCGATGCGTGGATGACAGGCCAAACGGTGAATCTGCCGGCCGTGCGCTGTTATTTTGCCGTTCTCTAATGCATTCAGTTGCTGCAAGGTTTCACTGGCCTGGGTTAAGGCTGATTTAGGTGGCGGTGTCAACCAGGTGAGTTGGTTGATGTCGCTGATGCCCCACTGTGCCATGTCAAGCACCAGGGAGGCCAGGTCGGCTTCCATGATCTCGGGAACGCGGTGTTCATGCAGACGGGCTTGGGTCGCGTTGGTCCACATTCTGTAACAGACCCCGCTGCTCATACGTCCCGCGCGGCCGGCCCGCTGATCGGCAGAGTCTTTAGAAATGCGGATGGTTTCCAATCTTGAAAGACCCGACCCTGAGTCGAACTTTGAAGTGCGGCCAAAACCGCTGTCAACAACAATTTTTATTCCTTCTATGGTTAAACTGGTTTCGGCTATTGAGGTGGCCAAAACAATTTTTCGTTTGCCCGACTTGTTGGGCATAATGGCTGCAAACTGTGCGTTTGGAGGCAATTGTCCGTATAATGGATGGATCTGCACATCCAAACCCTGGTTCCGGAGAATTTCTTCGCACTTTTTAATTTCACCTTCGCCGGGAAGAAAAACCAACACATCACCTTCGTTTTCTTTTATCGCGTTCACTACGGTTCGCGCGGTGAGTTCAGGCAATAATTTTTCGTCGGCGTCAGAAGTATATATGACCTTAACTGGGTACTGCCTTCCCTGGCTTTCTGCCACCGGTGCTTTTAAAAGCGCGGTGAGCTGGGGCATGTTGAGTGTGGCCGACATCACCATGATGCGCAGGTCGGGTCTTAAAACCGTTTGGGTTTCGCGGCAAAGAGCCATGGCCACATCGGCGTGCAGGCTACGTTCGTGGAATTCATCAAAGATCACTAAAGCCACCTCTTCAAGAGCGTTATCCTGGTGCAGCATGCGGGTAAGAATGCCTTCTGTTACCACCTCGATGCGTGTTGCTTTGCTGACGCGGTTTTCGAAGCGGATTCGGTAGCCTACGGTTTGTCCGATCTCGTCGCCCAATAGAGAAGCCATGCGGGCGGCTATGGTTTTTGCTGCCAGCCGCCGGGGTTCAAGCATAATTATTTTTTTGCCGTCCAGCCAGGGTTCATCAAGCAAAGCCAATGGCAGCAAGGTACTTTTACCGGCGCCGGGTGGGGCATTCACAATGAGCGTGTTTTGTTCTGACAACAATTCACGCACGCGCGGAATAATTTCGGTGACGGGAAGATCTATTTTAAAGGGATCGAAAGACAAAGGGTAAAGAATAATCTTGTTGCGCAAAATTACTTAAAATATACCCTGATTGGAGGTCTAAATGCTGTCATTTCCAGCAATTTAGTATATTTGTGCCCTTAAATTTAAACCACTTAGGCACTAAGAACACAGAGTTACACTAAGTATTTATTCTTAGTGATCCTGAGTGATCTCAATGTCTTAGTGGTTAAAAACCGAGTAGAAACTAAATGAAGAACATCCGTAACTTTTGTATCATTGCCCATATCGATCATGGTAAAAGCACCCTGGCCGACCGTTTATTAGAATTTACCAAAACCATCACTTCCCGCGAAATGCAGGCGCAGGTGCTTGACGACATGGATCTTGAAAAAGAGCGCGGCATCACCATCAAGAGTCACGCCATCCAGATGGATTATGAATACAAAGGCGAACAATTTGTATTGAATTTAATTGATACACCGGGGCATGTTGATTTTAGCTATGAAGTGTCGCGCTCCATTGCCGCCTGTGAAGGCGCGCTGCTGATCGTTGACGCGGCCCAGGGCATCCAGGCGCAAACCATCTCCAACCTTTACCTGGCGCTTGAACAGAACCTTACTATAATTCCTATCCTCAATAAAATGGACCTGCCCAGTGCTGAGCCCGAATTGGTAAAAGACCAGATCGTTGATCTCATTGGCTGCGAAAGGGACGAGATCATTCCCGCCAGCGGAAAAACCGGCATGGGCATTGAGGAGATCCTCGCAGCGATCATTGAAAGGGTAAAATCGCCGGTTGGAGATCCCGCCGCTCCTTTGCAGGCCATGATCTTCGATAGCGTGTTCAATTCCTTCAGGGGCATTATCGCCTACTTCAAGATCACCAACGGCACCATCAAAAAAGGAGAAAAAGTAAAATTCTTTAATACAGGCTCTGTTTACAATGCCGATGAGATCGGTGTATTGCGCTTAAAGCCTGAACCCCGCAACCAACTCAGCACAGGCGACGTAGGATATATTATTTCGGGCATCAAAAGCGCCAAGGAAGTGAAAGTGGGAGATACCATCACGCATTTCGACCGTCCCTGCGAGGAAGGCATTAAAGGCTTTGAAGAAGTTAAGCCCATGGTATTCGCGGGTATTTACCCTGTTGATACCGAAGATTTTGAAGAGTTACGCTACAGCATGGAGAAACTGCAGTTGAATGACGCTTCGCTTACCTGGGAGCCTGAATCTTCCCTCGCCCTTGGTTTCGGCTTCCGCTGCGGCTTTCTGGGAATGCTGCACATGGAAATCGTTCAGGAGCGTTTGGAACGGGAGTTCAACATGACGGTGATCACAACGGTTCCCAACGTGTCGTACATCGCATATCAAACCAACGGCGACGTGGTAACAGTAAATAACCCAAGCGATCTGCCCGACCCGGCGCGCATCGATTATATAGAAGAACCTTATATCAAAGCCAACATTATCACCAAGTCCGACTTCATTGGTCCGGTGATGAGCCTCTGTATAGAGAAAAGAGGATCCATCGTTACACAAAACTACCTTACCGCCGACCGTGTGGAACTGGTTTTTGAAATGCCTTTGGGCGAGGTGGTCTTTGATTTCTTCGACAGGCTAAAATCCATTTCAAAAGGGTATGCTTCTTTTGATTATCACCCTATCGGCATGAGAGAATCAGACCTGGTGAAACTGGATATTCTTTTGAAGGGAGAGCCGGTGGATGCTTTATCCTGCTTGATCCATAGAAGTAATTCTTATCAATTCGGAAAAAAGATCTGCGAGAAATTAAAAGAGCTGATCCCGAAACAGCAGTTTGAAATTCCCATCCAGGCCGCCATTGGCGCCAAGATCATTTCAAGGGAAACCATCAGCGCCATACGCAAAGACGTAACAGCCAAATGTTATGGTGGTGACATCAGCAGGAAAAGAAAATTACTCGAAAAACAAAAAGAAGGTAAAAAACGCATGAAGCAGGTGGGGAACGTAGAAATTCCGCAAAGCGCGTTTATGGCGGTGCTCAAATTAAATGACTAAACATGGCATGAATGACAAATAAAAAAATCATTTTCTTTTTTTTATTGCCCGTTCTTGTCAGTTTTATTCTTCACTTCCGTGTTTTCACTTTCGATGTTATTGGTTACCATGCCTGGCGTCAATCGCAGACCCAAACGGTTATTTACAATTTTACGTTTTCAGACCCTTCTATTTTCCACCCTCAGAAATTCGATCTTTCTACCGGTACAAATGAATTGTTATATGAGTTCCCGCTCTACCAATGGTGTATTGCGCAGGTGAACAACGTTTTGGGTTATTCGGTGATGCACACCCGTTTGATTACCTTTTTAATTTTTGTTTTTCTTCTTTTCGGTTTTTACAGGCTTTTGATAAAATTTGTTTCCGTTGAGGTCGCCCTGGTCACCAATACGCTGCTCTGTTTTTCACCGCTCCTGTACTATTATTGTGTGAACCCGCTGCCCGACATACTGGCGCTTTGCTGCGCGGTATGGGCTTTGAATTTTTTCATGGTTTTTGTTTCTTCAGAAAAACGGGTTCATTTGTTGCTCTTCAGTTTTTTTCTGATGCTGGCTGCGCTGGTGAAATTGCCATTTGTACTTTTTGCCAGCCCCTTTGCTTTATACATTTACAGATCATATAAAACGCAGCGCCTGTCAAAGGCTTTTACAAATGTGCTGGCGCCGGCTGTTTTTTTAATTCCTGTGGCAGCCTGGTATGGCATGGCCATACCGACCTGGCGTGATAAAGGGGTTGTGGTTGGAATGTCGCACAACAATAAATCATTGTTGCATTTGCTGGACTGTTTCCAGTTTAACCTCATCTCGTCAGTGCCTGAGCTCATCACCAATTACGCGTCCTGTATTTTCCTGGTCACCGGGATGGTGTTGTTTTTTAAGAACCAAGATTTAAGAAGAAAGCATGGATATTTTGTGGTTTTGTTTTTTGCCGCATCCACCTATTTTTTATTTGAACTTAACATGATAGAAAAAGCACACGACTATTACCTCATGCCTTTTATTCCACTAATTTTTTTGGTGGTGGCTTGTGGTGTGAAACATTTTTACAAGTCAAGGTTTAGAAAATTTGTTTTTGTAGTGGCCTGCCTTGTTCCCATAACGGCCTGGTTACGCATCGATCAGCGCTGGAACCTTCAATCACCGGGCTTTGTGACTGATTACCTCAGCGATCAGGCCACTCTGCAATCAATAATTCCGCAAAACGAAAAGTGCATCATTGATGCCGACGATTCCCATTTTATTGCTTTGTATTATTTAAAGCGGCAGGGTTATAGCCTGTTCGACAAAGAAATAAATTCAGCAGTTTTAAAAGACAGGTACAAGAGAGGCGCGCGTTTTCTTGTAACCGAAAATTTATCTCTAAATTTAAACGATTATCAGGAATTTGATTTTGAAACCCTATACAGTAAAAAATTAAAGATCTACAAACTGACCCTTAAAAACGTTGCTTTTTAATTCCGGCATATTTTTGGTTTTTTTTATTTGTGTGTACATCCTTTACTGGTTTGTATTAAAAAAGCACAGGCTTTGGGTCTTGTTGTTGTCGGGGTGCATTTTTTATGGGTGCTGGGATCTACGTTTCCTTTTTTTATTGTTCTTCACCAGCGGCGTTGATTTTATTTCGGCGCGGCAAATAGCAAAACGCGCTTCTGAGGGTGCCGGAAAGAGATGGTTGGTAGCCTCAGTGTTGATTAACCTGCTTACGCTGGGATTTTTTAAGTACTATAATTTTTTTGCAGACTCGTTCTCAGAGCTGGTTAGTCTGTTTGGTTTCCATCCTTCTTTTGTTACCCTGAAAATAATTTTGCCGGTCGGGATCAGTTTTTACACCTTTCAATCCATTGCGTACGTAACCGATGTTTACAGGAAAAAGATCAGACCCGAAACTTCAGCGCTCTATTATTTCGCGTTCATCTGTTTTTTTCCTCAAATGGTCGCAGGCCCTATCGAAAGGGCCAAATGGCTTTTGCCACAGTTCAAAAAAGAAAAACAATTCAATACTGCATATTTCGAAAGCGGCATCAACCTGGTGTTGTATGGCTTTTTTAAAAAAATAGTGATTGCCGACAATCTCGCTCTGATTGTGGATGATGTACACAACAATATGGATCAGGTTGGTTCATGGACTTTACTCCTGGGTGTCTTTGCTTTTGCAATTCAAATTTATGCCGACTTCAGCGGTTACAGCGACATAGCCAGGGGTTGCGTACAGATGTTGGGTTTCAGGCTCTCAAAAAACTTTTATTTCCCGTATTTTTCAAGCAGCTTAAAACAATTCTGGAAGCGCTGGCACATCTCTTTGTCATCATGGTTCAGAGACTACGTCTACATTTCCCTCGGCGGAAATCATACAACAAAACGGAGGAGAAATTTTAATTACCTGCTTACCTTTGTTATCTCCGGCTTCTGGCATGGCGCCAGTTTTACTTTCATTCTGTGGGGCTTTTTTCACGGCCTGTTGTTGATCGTAGAAAAAACCTTCGGGAAGATCAGGCGCCCCGAATGGCTTAGCACATTAACGGTTTTTTTAGTTGTGAGTTTTTTATTTACACTTTTCAGGTCGGCATCGGTCTCTCATTTTATTCACTATGTGAAGTTCCTCGTCGACCCCCGGGGCATTGTCGATACAGGCTTCAGTCATCTGATCGAAGGGGGTGTTTATTTTGTTTTGCCGCTGTTGCTTTTTCTTTTCCTGGAGCTGAGCAAATACCATAAAAAAGGGATGTCGGTTTATAAATACAATTTGCCGGCCAATCTTTTGATCCTTGTTTGCATCATTTTATTTTCGGTTTTTGAAAACGCACCTCGGTTTATATATTTCCAGTTTTAATGAAAGATAAAAAGAAATATACTGTTGTTTTATTGACGCTGCTGGTATTGGTGATGGCTGTGTTTTTTGTAAAACCAGACGAGGCATTTTTATTTCAGAACGCCAAAGGCGATTGCAGCGGCCGCAGTATTTTTATGTACAACGCCTTATATAAAGACACGCTCAACGCGAACATTGTGTTCTTTGGATCGTCGCGCACCATGAACGACGTTAACGATTCTTTAATGAACGCTTCAGCAAACAAGAGATTTCTCAACCTGGGTTATTGTCGTTTTGGGAGGAATCTCGATTATTTTTTTATAGAAGAGTATTGCAGACTACATCACCCTGATAAGATCGTTTTGGAGGTGAGAGAAGAGGAGGGCAGCGCTTCGCATCCGCTCACCGCTTTTTTACTGCCGGTTTCCGGGATCGCCGAAGGCGCGCTTTACCTGGACCCTTCACTTTTTAAGAACCTTTACAATAAATGGTTGTGCAATTTAAAATTCGCCAGGGGACAGATCTTAGGCAAAAAGCCCGGGGAACCGGGTTTGGTAAATACCGGCCATGGATTCTGGTACGGGAACAAGGTAACGGACACTGGTCCCCTGATACAAAAACGGAACAAAGACAGCCTTGATTTGCAAAAAGCCGGACTGCATCATCAAAACCTTCAACTTAACACCGAATATTACTTCAAAAAACTAAAGGCCCTGTGCGATGACAAAAACATAGAGCTCAGTTTTTTGTTTCTGCCTTCCTATGGTAACCTTGGCGGCGTACCATTGCAGTTGAGCGATTACAATGCTTATGGCAAAACCCTGATCCCACCGGATAGTATCCTTAAAAACGTGCTTAATTTTTCAGATTATGGCCATTTAAACAAACGTGGCGCCGACCAACTGAGCAACTGGATGCAAAAACAGTTCAAATAAGGCCGGTTGCCCCGGAAGCCTTTGTTGCAGGGCTAAAATGCTGTTAAAAATCTCAAAAGACAGCTCACAGTTTTCAAATAAAAATTGTTCACAAAACCTGTATCCAAAAGCCATTACTAACGTTATGCTGTTTAATTTTATCAGATGCGGTCAGCCCTTTCTTTTTTATGTTTTGCCTTTGTTTTTCACATGCATTCCCAGTTAAAACAGGAATTTCATGACGTTAAACAAACCCAGTTAAAATCAGAGACCGATTATTACAAAGGTATGCCACACGGCACCCATACCGAGTTTTATAAATCGGGCAATGTGAGCAGGAAGGGATTTTACACCATGGGCAAGGAAGACAGCGTGTGGGTATTTTATTATGAAGACGGCGGCAAGAAAGCGATCGAACATTTTTTTAGAGGCAAAAAGTCGGGCACCAACGTATATTATTACAAGAGCGGTAAAACAGCACAGATCACCCGTTACACCAACGACATGGCCGACAGCACCTGGACCTCCTTTCATGAGAATGGCGCTATAAAAAGCAGGGAAAATTTTGTGTCAGGTAAAAAAGAAGGCGAGTGGATCTACCTCTTTGACAACGGGCAACTCGAGAGTAAGGGCGTTTTTGAGAAAGACAAACGCGTTGGTAAAGTAGAAACTTATTTTAAATCGGGAAAACTGTCGGCACTGCAAAATTATTGTAATGGCAAACCCTGTGGCGAATGGGAAGAGTATTATGAAAACGGCAACAAAAAATTTATAAAAGAATACAAAGACACCACACTGTACTTAACCGATCTTTGGGACACAAAAGGAAGGCAGCTGGTGAGCGGCGGCAACGGGAGCCTGACCGCGAACTATGATAATGGGATCATCAGGGCCATTGGTTCCTACAAAGATGGATTGCAGGATGGCGTATGGCGGTTTTTTCATCCAAACGGAGAACTTGATTACGAAGCGAATTATGAATCGGGGATTCTTAATGGGTATTACTCCTCTTATTACCCCAACCACAAAATTAAAAGTGAAGGCAATTTTTCGGGAAACAAAAAAAATGGCGTCTGGAAATTTTACACGCCCACCGGAAAGATGGAAATGATGGGCACCCTGAAGGACAATATTCGCGAAGACAAATGGACCTACTATTACTCAAACGGGAAAGTTGAAAGCGAAGGTTATTACCAGAACGATAAACAAAATGCCACCTGGGATTATTTTTACAAGGGCGGTGAAAAATGGAGACAGGGAAACTACAGTAATGGTATTAAAACCGGCACCTGGACCACCTGGTATGAGAACGGTAAAAAATTGCAGGAAGGGCCTTATGTAAACGGCAAAGAAAACGGGTTATGGATCAGCTGGTGGGACAACGGCACAAAAAAAGATGAAGGATCCTTTAAAGATGCCATGCTTGTTGGTTTATGGCAGGGCTGGTACGCTAATGGCAAACAAAATTACCTGGGCACTTACAACAGTAAAGGCAATAAGAACGGCACATGGAACTATTTTTACGAGAACGGCAGTCCCCGTGAATTGGTGAGCTATGTGAACGGCATCAAAAACGGTAAATACGTGCAGTGGTATGAAAGAGGAAGTTTTATCGACACAGAGGGTAAATACAGGCGCGGGCACCAGAATGGTAAATGGACCTATTATTATGAAACCGGTGGCATCAACCGCACCCAGAATTTTAAAAACGGCAAGTTAAGCGGCAAAAGCTACAGTTATTATTCAAACTCTAAGTTGCAAAGTGTGTCCAATTATGCGATCATCAGCGACAGGCGCAAGGGTAAAGTGCAGAGTGTGCCCGACGGAGAGTGGATTTTTTACGACAAAAACGGTAAGGAGGTCAACCGCATGAATTATCAAAATGGTATCAAGAAATGACGCATTATTTAATATATTTGTATAAGATTAATTTATGACAAAAGTTTTTTACAGATTTATTGCCCTGGCCGGTTTTTTTGTGTTAACGGCTTGCAGCAATACTGAAAGATCTGAGGAGATTGTGCAGGAGGATGAAAATACCATTGAAGCGGTAAGGGAAACTAAATTTAACGCCGAACACGTTTTTAACTCGCTGCCAGAAAGAAAACTCGTCTTGAATCTCATCAGCGAAAACAAGATTGAATACAATCCCGATTTTTTAAACGATCCTAATTCGGTAAACAAATACACTGTTGAATTCTTTAAAGCAGTGAACCTCGGCATTTATGGGTCTGATCTTAACATCGCCAGTTCGTTTGACCAGACGCAGGAAAGCATGGTGTTTTTAAAATGTGTGAATGTTTTGGCCGGCAGTCTGGGTGTAAACAGCGTTTTTGACCAAAGGTTGTTTGACCGTGTTCAGGAGCAATCCAACAATAAAGATTCTATACTTAGTATCATTATCGACGCTTTTAAAAAGGTGGATGAAACACTGAAATACAATAACCGTCCCGCCACCTCTGCCTATATTCTGGCGGGTTGCTGGATTGAAGGGCTCTATGTGTCGTGCCAGATGGCGCTTGCCAACGACAATGAAAAAATCATCAAAACCATTGTTCAGCAAAAAGAATCATTGAAGCACCTCATCGTAATGCTTGAATCCTCTCCTTTAAATGAGAGGTCAAAGTTCATGGTAAAAGACCTTAAACAGTTGTACAACGCGTTTAACCAGGCCGAAGGAACAAAGGTGTATGATAAAGCGACACTGGAACCTATCAACAATGAGATCGCTTCCCTGAGGCGGAAAATGACAACGGGGGCGTAATGCGCTTTACATAGCGATGGGTTTAAACCTGTCGCTATGTAAGGCGGCAATTAACCTTTTTTTCAAAAATCAATTTACCTTATTGCCCCATTTATTGCTAACTTAGTGATTCATTCTTTCTATGAAAAAGATCTTCATATTTTATATCTTTTTTTCTTTTTTTCTTAAGGTCAACGCCGCTTATATACTCATCCCTATGGATGATTCCCAGAAAAATCATTTAAAGGCTTATGGCCTTGCTTACTGGGCTTTAAAAGGAGAACTCGAAATCCACTGGCTGCTCAATTACAGGGGCGGCAGTTTTATGATCCCCAATGCAAAAGCTGTTTCCGGCGAATGCACCATCAGGGGTATCAGCTTTGAAACTGTTTCTGATGCGCAGGGTAATTCCATTCTTTCTGAGATCTCCAATCCCGAAGTGAACCAGGATGCAGTGAAGCTGGAAAAGGCGCCGCGCATCGCCGTGTACTCACCAAAAGGCAAGCAGCCCTGGGATGACGCCGTGACGCTGGTTTTGAAGTATGCCGAAATTCCTTACGATGTGATCTATGACGAAGAGGTTTTTCTCGATAAATTAAAAGAGTACGACTGGCTGCATTTACACCACGAGGATTTTACAGGCCAGTACGGGAAATTCTACAGCCAGTTCCAGCACGCGGCCTGGTACCAGCA
The DNA here is from genome assembly GCA_040386615.1 of Bacteroidota bacterium. Classification (GTDB taxonomy): domain Bacteria; phylum Bacteroidota; class Bacteroidia; order B-17B0; family Aurantibacillaceae; genus Aurantibacillus. The sequence continues at coordinate 37,674 of JAZKFC010000007.1, read as the reverse complement.
GGAAGTGCGCGACAATGAAGCCATGGCTAAGAAACTGGGATTTACAAAAGTGTCGTTAATGAAATTGAACACCGCTAAAAAGATAAAGGACTTTGTTTTTAACGGGGGCTTTTTGTTTGCCATGTGCAGCGCCTCCGACAGTTATGATATTGCCCTGGCGGCGGAGGGCATTGATATTTGCGAAAACATGTTCGACCATGATCCCGCCGACAAAAGTGCGAATTCAAAAATAGACTTTTCAAAAAGCTTCGCGTTTGAGGATTACAGGCTGAGCATGAATCCTATGGAATACGAATATTCAACCATTGATACTTACCAGACCCGTCAGCAGCAATATGGTATTACACAAAGAACCGACCTGTTCACCCTGTTTGAGTTTTCGGCCAAATGGGATCCTGTGCCCACCATGTTATGCCAGAACCACACCAGCACCATCCAGGGCTTTTGGGGACAAACAGCCGCTTACAACAAACAATACATTAAAAAAGGAGTGTTGATTATGGGTGAGGCCAAAGCCTTCGGCGAAGCCAGGTATATTCATGGCGAAGTGGGCAAAGGTACCTGGACCTTTTACAGCGGGCACGATCCCGAAGATTACCAGCACAGGGTGGAGGAGCCACCTACCGATCTGGCATTACATCCCAATTCACCTGGCTACAGGCTCATCCTGAATAATATTTTATTCCCTGCCGCTAAAAAGAAAAAACAAAAAACGTAATTTCGTTTTATCAATTTTATTCTTAAAATAATTATTTCTGCCCTGGCGGTTTTTATTGTCGCCAATTTTTTGCCGGGCGTTGAGATAGACGATTACCTCTCCGCTTTAATGGTGGCGGTTGTTCTGGCTTTTTTAAACACCATCGTAAAACCCGTGCTCACCATTTTAACCATTCCAATAACAGTGATGACCCTGGGATTATTTTTGCTGATCATCAATGCCCTCATCATTATCTTCGCCGAAAACCTTGTTGAGGGCTTTCATGTAAAAAGTTTTGGCTGGGCCCTGTTGTTCAGTTTGATCCTTTCGCTTTGCACCGGCATTTTAAATATGCTCTTTGGTGTAAATAAAAAGGAGGAATAGGTTTTACCTATTTATTGCCTGGATCGAATTAATCTCACACTACAACATGTTAACGAATCTGCACCACCTATAAAGCCGGTGCTTTCGGAAAACATCTTGTCTCAATTGAAATAACCGGAAAAACTCTAAAAATAATTTTTGAAACGCGTTCTATTCAAATTTATTATAAGTCGCAGGGATCTCAAACGCTGAATTATCCGGCGCTTTTTTATTGATCTTTGTTACTTCCAGCCTGGTAATGATTTTGCCATCACTGATCTGTTTCTCTTCGCTGTATAGCGGCATGCTGCCCTCAGGCAGATTGGCGATCTGGTTAAAATAAATGCTTTGCCTGTCTTTGCGGTTCCATAATTTCATCATGGGCACAAAAAAATTAAATTTGCCTTCGGCTATCCAATAAGTAATGATGGTATTTTCACTTGGGTTTTTTACAATGTACTCCTTGCATTTATAACCACTGAGCGTTTTTGTATTGCTGCCTTTGATCACTTCGCAAACGCCTTTAATAATGGGCGGGGTTTCACTTTTGTGGTCGCTCCACACTTTACGTTTGTGATGCACGGCTTTGATGCTGTTGGCTTTCAGGTCAAAAATAAAACTCCCCTCGGTAACAGTAGTTTTTTTAACGTACTGCTCTAATTTCACCATTTTATCTTTTACGTAGTAAACGTTGGAGTTGGTATCTTTTAAATTAAAATATTTAAATTCAATGCTGCCACTGAAGCCCTGGGCATTTATTTTAAGCAGGCTAACAACAAGAAAGGCAACAAAGAGGACTTTTTTCATTAAAAAGATTTGAGAACACGAATTTATATAATTTACTTATAACAGGAAGAGCAAATGATAAAAAATTCACAAAACTTGGGAGTTGAAGGTGAGGAGATTGCAAGGAAATATCTTTTAAAAAATGGTTATGAAATACTTGAAACCAACTGGCGCTTTAAGAAGCTGGAAATAGATATTATTTCAAAAAGAAATGATCAGATCGTTTTTGTGGAAGTAAAAACCCGTACGAGCGATGTGTTTGGCGATCCTGAAATTTTTGTAACCAAGACCAAGCAAAAGTTTTTAGTGGCCGCTGCGCATCAGTACCTCACGGAAAGGAACATCGCTTTAGAGTCGCGCTTTGATGTGATCTCGGTGCTGTTTAAAAACGGGCAATGCCTGATCAACCAGTTGGAAGGGGCGTTTTACCCAACGGCTTGAAGTTCTGGAGGTCTGCTCATTACGATTCCGTGATCCCGATAGCCTATCGAGTGCGGAATCACAATGACGGCAAAAGACGCTCCTAAATTTTTAGTTTTCCTTAAATTATTATATCGTAAATTTGCCCTTGCGCCGGGGAACACATCCTGAGCCCAATTTGTAACATTGTCTTAACAATTAAACATGCCTAAACCAAATTATACAGGTGGTGCTTCCGGTAAAGGAAGGCCTTTTAAAAAGAAAGAAGGAGAAAGAAGCTCTGAAAAACCCCGCGAACGCAGGTCTTCAGACAGCAGACCCGAAAGGGGCAGTAATGGCTTTGAGGACAGGAAACCACGCAGGAAGCCAGAGGAATCGGCTGGAAGAGGTTTTGCAAGGGGCGGTTCACGCGATGAAAGGTCCTCTGCAAGCGAACGTAAGCCAGGCGGCAGAAAACCCAAACCGTTTTCTACTGATGATAAACCGGCAAGGAAGTTCGAAAAATCAGGCGAACGCCCGGCATTTAAAAAGCGTGACGACAAGACCACGGGCAGCGATAAGCCGCAAAGAAAAACCAAACCCAGGAATTTTGACGACAAACCCCGCAGGTCTTACAGCGGCGATAAAGCAGAAGGATCATTTGGCAGGGATAAATTTTCGGAAAGAAGAACCAAGCCTGAAGGCTTTGATGACAAACCGCGCAGAAGTTTCGAAAAGACTGAGGACAGAGGTTTTGATAAAAAAGACACCCGTGAAGAAAGACCTTCGCGCGAAGATAAAAAACCCCGCGGGAGCTTTGACAGCTCAGAACGCCGCCGTACGCCAGGGGCTAAATTCGACAGCAACGCCCGCAAATACGGTGCGCCAAAGTTCAGCGACGATAAACCTTTTGAAAGAAAACCTAAAAAAGACGAGAACGACGAAGTAAAACGGGTTAAATTCGACGATTTTGAAGACGGTAAAGTGTTTTCAAATGCCGACAAAAAAAGGCCGGCAGGGAGTACCAAAACTAAATACAAAAAACAAACCGGAAAGCCCAAGCCCCAAACCGGCGATGGCCTTACCCGTTTAAATAAATACCTGGCCAACGCTGGTGTAGCCTCACGCCGCGAGGCCGATACTCTCATCCAGAGCGGTGTGGTTAAGGTAAATGGCGTGGTGGTGGATCAGCTGGGCTACAAGATCAGTCCCGGTGACAAGGTCACTTACGGCGATGCCCCGGTTAGAGGAGAAAGAAAGGTGTACCTGCTGTTAAATAAACCCAAAGACTACATCACTACTGTTGATGATCCCCAGGAACGCAAAACCGTAATGGAACTGGTGTCTAAGGCCTGCAAGGAAAGGATCTATCCCGTTGGCCGCTTAGACAGGAACACCACAGGCCTGTTGTTGTTCACCAACGATGGTGAAATGACCACCAGGCTCACGCACCCGAAATTCGGGGTAAAAAAAGTATATCATGTCAGCCTCAATAAAGGCCTCAAACCCGAAGATTTTAAAGCCATTGCCGAAGGCATTGAGTTGGAAGACGGGCTTGTAAAAGCCGACGACGTGGCCTTTGTAGGCGAGGGCAAGAAAGAAATCGGCATTGAGATCCACAGCGGCCGCAACCGCATTGTACGGAGGATCTTTGAACACCTGGGCTATGATGTATTAAAGCTCGACCGGGTTGTTTTTGCAGGCCTTACCAAAAAAGACCTGCCAAGGGGCAAACACCGGTTTTTAACCGCCAAAGAGATCAGTTTTTTGCAGATGATCGGCTAAATTTTCGTAATTTTAAAGATTAACAATAAAACCCATCACCATCTATTATGTGCGGAATTGTAGCATACATTGGTAAAAGAGAAGCATACCCTATTTTGTTAAAAGGCTTGCAACGTTTGGAATATCGCGGTTACGACAGCGCGGGCGTAGCAATGATCAACAAACAGGGCAAAATGAATGTGTATAAACGCAAGGGCAAGGTCAGCGACCTGGTTGCCTTTGTAAAGGAAAAAGATATCACCGGCGATATTGGTATAGGCCATACACGCTGGGCCACCCACGGAGAACCCAACGACGTTAACTCTCACCCTCATTTTTCGCAAAGCGGCGACCTGGTGCTCATACACAATGGCATCATCGAAAATTACGCGTCTATTAAAGAAGGACTAAAAAAACGCGGACACGTATTTGTTTCGCAGACCGACACCGAGGTATTAACCCACTTGATTGAAGACATTCAGCTTCACGAGGGCATGAAACTCAGTTACGCAGTACAGGCCGCTTTAAACCAGGTAATTGGCGCTTATGCCATAGTGGTGATGGATAAAAAAGATCCTGACACCATTGTGGCCGCTAAAAAAGGCAGTCCAATGGTGATAGGCATAGGCTCCGACGATTTTTTCATCGCGTCTGACGCTTCCCCTATTATTGAATACACCAAGAACGTGGTTTATCTTGAAGACGAGCAGGTAGCCATTCTTCGCCGCGGACAGGAATTAAAGATCAGGAACTTAAAAGATAAAGAGATCACCCCTTACGTACAGGAATTGACCCTTGAACTGGAATCCATAGAAAAAGGCGGATACGATCACTTTATGTTAAAGGAGATCTATGAACAGCCCCGCTCGGTGCTCGACAGTATGCGCGGCAGGCTCAACGCCCATGAAGGTGAAATAAAAATGGGCGGTATTGCCGACCATGAAAAGAAATTTGAAAAAGCCAAACGTATTATTTTTATAGCCTGTGGCACTTCATGGCATGCGGGCCTGGTGGGTGAATATTTATTTGAGGAATTTGCAAGACTGCCGGTGGAAGTGGAATACGCTTCAGAGTTCAGGTACCGCAATCCTGTGATTTACCAGGATGACATTGTGATTGCCATCTCGCAAAGCGGCGAAACAGCAGATACACTGGCTGCGGTTGAATTGGCCAAATCAAAGGGCGCTACCGTGATCGGTGTGTGCAACGTGGTGGGTTCGTCCATTGCGCGGGCCACACACGGCGGTTGTTACACGCACGCCGGTCCCGAAATTGGTGTTGCCTCTACCAAGGCATTTACAGCGCAGGTTACCGTGCTCACCTTGATGGCACTGCAAACAGCTCACATTCGCGGCACGATGTCTGAAAGCCGGTACCGTCAACTACTTTATGAAATGGAAGCCATTCCTTCAAAAATTGAAGAGGTGCTGAAACTCAATGACCAGTTGCGTGAGATCGCCTTCCTGAACAAGGACAGTCGCAATGCCCTCTACCTGGGCAGGGGTGTGTCTTTCCCCGTTGCACTCGAAGGAGCTTTAAAACTCAAAGAAATTTCATACATCCACGCCGAAGGTTACCCCGCGGCTGAAATGAAACACGGGCCTATTGCCCTGATAGATGAAGAAATGCCGGTTTTTGTGATCGCTACCAAAGGCGCCAACTACGAAAAAGTGGTGAGCAATATCCAGGAAGTAAAAGCGCGCAAAGGAAAAATCACGGCTGTTGTTACTTCAGGAGATAAAGAAGTAAAAGCCTCAGCCGATTACGTGATCGAGATTCCTGAAACAGATGAATTTCTGGTGCCCCTGATCTCGGTGATCCCCTTACAATTATTATCGTACCATATCGCGGTGATGAGAGGCTGTAACGTCGATCAGCCACGCAACCTGGCGAAAAGCGTTACCGTGGAATAAAATTTCACCGTGATGAAAAGAAATGCACTACTGACCCTGTTTGTTTGTTGTTGCACTTTCGGTTTTTCGCAGGAACTTATTTTCAGCAGGAAGTTCGAGACTTTAAAAAAAAACGTTCCGCTCGCCATTATTAATTCTCAGCCCGGTTATTTCTGCGTGCTGCGCTACAACAAGCTGGTTCATGATCTTGTTATCGAACGCAGGGCCAAGCCCACAGCGGAGATGATAGGCTTTACCCCTTTAAAACTCGATAGTGTAAATGCCACCTGGTTCGACTACGAAAAGTTGGACTACCTGTTTTTTGAGCAGCATAAAACCCTGTATTTTTTATTTGAAAAAGACCTCAACTCTAAAAAGACCATCTATTTAAAGATCATCGATTCTTTAAACAGATCATCAGGTTTTATAGAGGTCGCGAAACTGGAGAAAGAAAAAACAATGTTTGACTTTGGTTTTGAATTTAAAACCACCGGCGATAATAATATCCTCATTGTTGCATCACAAAGCTATCTTAACTCGGTTAAAAAAACAGTGTCTTTATTCAACATTCAGCACCGCAAGATAGACTGGGTTAAAAAACTGCCGCTCGAAAACGACTACACAGGTTATTCATTTGCTTTTGAGTGCAACCAGGCAAATGACCTGTTTTATGCATTAACAAAAGCGAGAGTGGTTGGCACCCAACGCAGGTACATGAATCACCAGCAGGTAGAGGTGCCGGTGTTTTTTTACGATACACTCACGCTGGTAAGTTATTTAAACGAGGGCCCGGTTACCATCCATAAAAAGCCCATTCTTGCAAATATCAGCAATCTCAATAGCGTTAAAATACTACCGCTCAATGGGCAGGTACTGGTGCAGGCGCATTACGCCCTCGAAGCCACGGCAGTAGGTGATAAAAGCATTTTTTTTCTGAGTCAGCGCCTTAGTTCAGATCTCAGTGAAAACTTCTATACCGTTACAACACCCCTCAGCGACAGTTTAAAGCGGGCATTAACTTTTTACGATGGCACCGATTCAAAACAGGCAGCTGATAAAGAATACAAGTTAGTAAAACAGTTTGCGGCCCGGGATCATATTTTTACAGTTTGCGAGCGCCGCGACGAAAATTACACCAAAGAAATGCTCGTTTTTAACAGCGATCCTAACACCGGACAAACAACACAACAATTTCTTATTCCCAGGAAGGTGCTTGTCTTTAAGGGCAGGACACGACTAAAAAGTATTGGCGAAGTAATGCTTGTGGCGCAAGGAGAGGAATTAAGCCTGCTGGTGCTTGAAGCGCCCTCTAATTTTAAAAAGGCCGCGGCGGAATTTAACTTTCATAAATTCAAAAGGGAAAATAATTTATGGGGCGCAAATATTGTAATGTATACGGTTAACAATAAAGGCGGCCTCAGCAAAAAATTACTTTACGCCAATGCAACTTTCGACCTGGTGCCCTTACGTTACCAGGGCGATGCGATGCAGGATGTGGTTTTTTACCTGAACAACAACCGGTATGAAACTTTCGCTTTTTTGAACTATAAATAGTCAGCAGAAATTTACGGCTTTTTGACGGTGGAAACCGAATCAGTTCTGATGCTGTCTCTGCGGGTTTGCATTTCGCTCAGCGAGGCCAAAACACCCTCATAGATTTTTCTGTACAATTTGGTATTGTGCGCGTAAAACATCAGGGTTGAATCGTATTTCGACCTGGTGATATGATTTTCCTTTAGCGGATCAAAGGCATACACAGTGTCGTACCGGTTGTTAGGCGTATTTTTAATGTTGAGGTTGGCGGCACTTTCGGCAAGCGCGAAATCAACCAGCACCTTTGTAAAAAGCGAGTCACTTAAAATATTTGAAGGCACTGTCACTTCCTCCTCCTCCTTTGAGACGCATCGTATAAGGCCGCATAAAAGGGACAATACTATCAGTGTTTTTTTAAGGAATGTTTTCATCATCTAAACAGGGTTGATCTGGTAATTGCCTTTGGTGTCGGTTGTGATTTTCGGAAGGCTGTGGTTTAATTCAAAATAATTAAAGGCTTTTTCGAGTGTTGACCAAAAACCGATCGTTTCGGCATCATAATTTTTTTCGAAGGCAGGGCGGTTGTTTTCATTGAAACGGTAAGGAAAAATATGGGTCTGTATGGAGCGCGCACGGTTCCTGGCTTCAACACACAATACATACAACTCTTCTATGGGCTCATTTTCAAGCGGAATACAGCCAATGGTTACACAGGACCCGTGGATCATGATATCCCCGCCAGGATCTCCGCCAGATTTTATCAGATCACTTTTGTTCGGGTAACCAACTTTAAGGCTCAGGTGATAACTGCTGACGGGATTAAATGCAGTGATCTCGTAAAAACCTTCGGGCACCTGGTTGTCGCCCTGTTTCCTTTTTGGACCTAAGCGCCCGCTTTTCGCGCAGATGGGTATTGTTTTAAGCAGCTGAAATTGTTTGCTCCCACTGTTTTTAACAAATACTTCCAATAAGCTTTCCTGTTTAAATGCCCGGAGATAAATGTCGTAGTTGTTTTCGTCAATGCCTTTAGCTTTCAGATCGGTCTGTAAAGCAGGCCATTTTTTCTGGTAAGCCGTTTTTACCCTTTGATTCTTAAGCTGCGAGGTTTTAAAAGTATCTTTAACCGAAAAAAAAGAGAATAACAGGGCAATACAAGTTAACAGGCCACTATTGATAATCTTTTGAAACACTGATAATAGTCTTTTTTAATTCAGCTAAATTTAGATGACTAAATTACCATGTTTTTACTTAACATCTTAAAGAATAAATATTTTTTAACGACAACCGGAATCATTGTGTGGTTGCTTTGTTTTGATAAGAACGATGTGTTTACCCAGTATGAACTGATCCAGAAATGCAATAAGCTCAACAAAGAAAAGGCCTATTATCTTGCAGAAATCGAAACCAACAAGGCCAACCTCAACGATTTAAAGACCAATAAAAAAAGCCTGGAAACTTTTTCAAGGGAAAAATACCTGATGAAAAAAGAAAACGAGGATGTTTTTGTTTTTGTGGCGCGATGAGTTTAATGCCACTTCTTTTTTAACAACAGAGTGCATAGAGGGCCACAAAGAAAGGCACGACCTTAATTTTCTTTGCGTACTCCGTGTAAAATCTTTGTGTTCTTTGTGGTTAATTAGCCGCAGTGCTATTTTTTAGGCTTACCCTCGTTTTCAACGTTGCCCATAGTTTTGGCCATGGCTTCAAGATCACGGTCAAAGAAATAAAGTCCACCTTTATCGTCGCCGATCAATTTTAATTTATCAACGATTTGCCTTGCGAGCGCTTCTTCTTCGATCTGCTCGCTTACATACCATTGTAAAAAATTATGGGTAGTGTAATCTTTTTCTTTTAATGTAGCGTCAACCAGGCCATTGATATCTCTGGTCACTGTGATCTCGTGTTTTAAGATCTCTTCAAAGATCGATTTTACTGATTTAAAAGTAGTGGGCGGTTGTTTTAATGCAGGTACAACGCCATGTCCGCCGCGCTCATTTACAAACTTCACCAGCTTCAACATGTGCATGCGTTCTTCATCAGAGTGATGGTATAAAAAAGCAGAAACGCCGTTCAAGCCCTGGGTCTCTGCCCAGCTGGCCATTGATAAATAATATTGCGAAGAAAAACCTTCTAATTCTATTTGCTTGTTTAAAGCTTTGCTGACTGCCGGTGATAACATAGACTAAATTTTTTACAAATATACTTATTTTATATACTGCGTTTGTGAGGCAGCATATTAATTATTTTTCCGCTCACCGAATTTTTTCAGACCTGCATCCAGCCACTGAATATACTTGGCGATATCAGGATCATAACTTGTAGAATCACTCAGGCGTTTTTCATTAGCGTCGATAATCCAGTACTGGGGCTGAGTGCTCGACTGGTATTTGTTGTTTTGAAGATAACTCCAGCGGCTGCCCACGGTACTTAGAGTGCGTTCAGAGCCATTCCAGTTCACCCGTTCCTTTAGTTCATCTGGCAGGTGTTTTTTATCATCAACGTAAAGCGATACAAGCACAAAATCCTCGGTTAGTTTTCTTTTCACATCAGAATCGCTCCACACAAGAGATTCCATTTTGCGACAATTTACGCAGGCCCAACCTGTAAAATCCAGCAAGAGGGGTTTATTCACTGTTTTAGCGTAAGACAGTGCCAGGTAATAATCGTCGAAAGCCGGAATGCCATTTGGTCCGCGGTGCGCATGCTCAGGCATATCCCGGTGTTTCTCATCCCCACCTGTGGATTGGGTCTTTTTGCCGCCGAAGCCTTCGGGAGATTCGCTGTAAAAATCAGGTGGTGGAAAAGCGCTGATCAATTTTAAAGGCGCGCCCCATAAACCAGGTATCAGATAGATCGTAAAAGAAAAAGTGACGATCGCCATCAGCAGACGACCCACCGAAATATGTTTCAGATCACTGTCGTGTGACAATTTGAACCAACCCATTAAGTATGCGCCAAGCAAGGCAAAGATTGCTATCCAGATGACAATAAACACTTCCCTGGTTATATAACCTGCCTGTACTACAAGGTCTGCCTGAGATAAAAATTTAAGAGCAAGGGCCAGTTCTAAAAACCCCAACACAACTTTTACAGAGTTTAACCAACCACCAGATTTTGGTAGTGAATTTAACCAGCCCGGGAAGGCCGCGAACAAGCCAAAAGGCAGGGCCAGGGCCAGTGAAAAGCCGAACATGCCAAAAAACGGACCGGCCAAAGCGCCTGTAGAGGCCGCGATCACCAACAAATTACCTATAATAGGACCAGTACATGAAAAGGAAACCAGGCCCAGCGTAAAGGCCATGAAGAAAATGCCAATTAAACCACCTTTGTCTGACTTAGCGTCCATTTTATTGACAAAGCCCGATGGCAGAGTAATTTCAAAAGCACCCAGGAAAGATATAGCAAATACCACCAGCAACACAAAGAAGGCAAGATTGAACCACACATTGGTGGCTAAGTTATTCAGTGCGTCGGCGCCAAAAATTAAAGTAACCCCCAAACCCAGCGCTACATAAATAACGATAATGGAAATAGAATAAATGAGCGCATTGCGAATGCCCGCGATTTTGGTTTTACTTTGTTTGGTAAAGAAACTCACTGTCATGGGGATCATTGGGAACACACAGGGAGTGAGCAGTGCAAGCAGGCCGCCCAGGAAGCCGGCAATAAACAATCCTAAATAACTCCGTTCTTCTGCTTCTTCACCACTCACCAGAGGTACTTTTGAGGCTACAATCGTTGCGGGCTCAGTTTCGGGAAGAGAAGGCGTTTGTGGTGTAACGGTATTTTGTAAAGGGGACGACGCTATTGAATCAGGTTCAGCAGTTTCGGGCACAGCGTTGGCCGGGGCGCCTTCTAAAGTAAAAACAAATTCAGCCGGCGGTGAAAATTTCTGGCACTGGCTTTCGTTACAAGCCATGCCGTCGATAAGCCCCTTAACAACTACAGGTTTATTACTCAGCACCTTTACCTTTTGCTTAAAAACAGCTTTGTTTTCAAAGTAACGCACCACCAGGTTGTCAAATACCGGCTCAGCATGTTCAATTGGTTTTGGTTCAATGGTTTTTCCAATGAGTTTATAATCCTTCGATTTTTCAAATTCAAATAAGGTAGGCAAAGGTCCATCCGGCGTTTCTATTTGTGAATACAGGTGCCAGGTGGGTTCTATTTTGGCGGTAAAAGTGAGTTCAAATTCATCGGCGCTAATCTTCTTTTGTGAAAAACTCCAGTATACATATTGTTTGTTTTGTCCCGAACCCGATTTAAAAATATCGCCAAGCGCCGGTGCGCTTGTGTTTACAGCTGATGCTGAACCATCAATTTTGAAAGAAAAATCAACCTCTGGCGCAAAGTTCTGGCATACCTTTTCGTTGCAGGCCATTCCATCTATTGTGCCTTTCACTTCAACCGGGCGCTCGTTGAGTACTTTTATTTTTTGCCTGAAAGTAGCTGTGTTTTCAAAAAAACGAACAATGAGGTTACCAAACACCGGCTCTTCACGCACTATGGGTTTTGGTTCAACAGTTCTGCCCAGCAGTTTATAATCCTTTGATTCGGCAAACTTAAAGCTGGTGGGTTTTAACGGGGGCTTAACGGTTTTTGCCTGCGAATACAAGTGCCACTGTGGTTCTATCTTAGCAACGAAAGAGAGCTCGGCTTCATTGGCGCTTATTTTTTTCTGGCTGTAGGTCCAGGTCACGTAGTCTTTAGGCTGCGCGAAAGAAAAAGCGAGGATAAGCGTGGCAAATAAAGCAGTTAAAAATCTCTTCACGATTACAAAATTAGTGGGTTTAAAAAAGTAAAAATACTATTAATTTTTTACTGGGTCTTTACGTTCAAATTAACGGTTTTTGGCGGAAGGCACATCATGTCGTTACAACTCATATACTCTACTGTAAAGGGAATCATAAAGCCTGGTTTGCCCGTAATTTTTATTTTCTGCCTGAACTCCGCCTTATCTGAGAACGATGAAATCTGTGCGTCGAAGGTCTTGTCGAAGATCTCATGGGCGCCAATTTCAGTTGGGGTGCCCAGCAACTTAAAATTTTTAACAGGCTCAAAATTAAAGGAGGTGGGTACCGGCCCCGCGCTACTCGCTGTTTGGGAATAGATGTGCCAGTTCTTGTCAATTTTGGCGTTGATGATGATCTCACCTTCTGTGGCACTGATCGCTTTGTAGGTGGCGCTCCAGGTAACGGGATTTTCCTGAGCGTTTGCAGCAAAGAAACCAAAAAGGCAGAGGAACAACGTAATTATTTTTTTCATTTGCGGGTCTATTAATTTGATTAAAGTTGGAAATATTTTCCGGGCCTGGCAAAGCGCTAAACAAAGTTTAACAATTGTTCCCTAATCTTTCTGCATAACAATTGAAGTAACCATAAACCCGGGCAGGGGGCTTGCTGAAGAGTATCCCTTTACCAAAAAGCCTTTATTGTTTAGTTTTTGCAGCTCTATGCGCACCTTCACCTGGTTTTGGTCAAACTCTTCGTTGTTATCGATGAGTCTGAACGAAGGTTTTAATGGAACTGTCGTAATCACATTATCAGCGTCAACAATCACCATTTTGGAATCCATAAGGTTGGCAGGAGCACCGATAAATGATTCGTAAATCTTGATGGAGACTGTTTCGGGGTACCTCGCTTCCTGCGACCTGAGTACATTAAAAAAGCAAAAGGAGATGACCAACAGAGCTAAACGTTTTTCATTTGTTTTCATGATTTGAATTAAAAATGTATCTATTTCCCGAGCTGATGTAGTTGCCTGAGAATAATTTTGACGTCGTTCTCAATTTTATAATCTTTAGAATAATTTAAAAGCACTTTATTAACCCGCTCCTCCGGAGCACCGGGTGCAAGGCTATGGGCCGGCGTTAATACAGAAGGTCTGATCTCAGGTAAGTCTTTTCTTATGCCTTTGCCATATCCCACCCACGAATAAACGCCAAATAATACCTTAAAAATATTTGCCAGAAAATTTAATTTGTTTTTTTGCAGCCAGATAAAGATCCAGAAAAATACCAGCAAAAATAAACTCACCAGGATATCCAGCAAACGCTTTTCGCGGCGGTTTTCAGGACGGCCCACATTGTTCACATCTATCACGTACAGGTCGCCCGCGGTATCTATGCTATTGCTGCCAATGATAGAAAGACTTTCGGGCGGCGCAATTTTAAACTCCACGCCTTTGGTCACAAGGGTCATCATTTTGTCAATGATCTCCCGCGACGAAATGTCTCTGGCGCAGAAAATGATCTCATTTAACTGGTGTACATCAATGGCATCATTGATCTGGTGGAAATGGCCGATGTAACATTCGTTTTTTACACCGTTATTTTCATTGCTGATAAAACCAATAAATTCTGTGTGGATATTTGTTTCCTTCAACAACTCATTCACCCGGTTAAACTCGGCTTCGCTGCCAATGATAGCGATGCGCGCGTTGTCTTTGTGACCGCCCAACTTAAAACGTTTTATTTTAAGAGCGTTGTAGGCCAGTCGTGTGACGGTGTACATCAGCATGGCGTAAATGGAGCCAATGAGAATGAGTGCCCGCGAGAACCTGTAATATTCTGAAAGGAGGGAGTAGATAACAAGTATGAACGCAGTTCCAATGAACACGCCCCTGATGGTCTTTGTTAACTTTAAAGGAACATCGTAGCCCCCGCTTAAATAAACAAAGAACATCCAGGTTATTGAATAAAGGGGGAAGAAAAAATCAATGATCTCCTTCGAATAAAAATTAGGATATAATTTAAAATTGATCTCGTAAATATTTTTACAAAAGTAAAGTCCCGAAAGAATCAGGATAAAATCGATAATTGGGAAAAAGGCCTGTTTGATAAAGCGGGAGACGATCGCTACGCCAGCCCTTAAATAAATGGCCAGGTAAATCAGAAAGTGGAAGGCGCGCGCATTGCCCTGGCTGAAGTGTTTTTTAGCAAAAATGGCCATAGCCTTGTAAAAAACGATCACATAATTAACGCTGCTTTTTTTTGTGCTTTCTCCCTTGTAATGAATAATGCTGCTGCCTGCAAAATAGTAATTTTTGTAGCCTCCCTGGGTGATACGGTACGAGAGGTCGATGTCTTCTCCGTACATAAAATAGGTTTCGTCGAGCAACCCCACTTTGTCGAGGGTTTCCTTACGTAGCAGCATAAAAGCGCCGCTCAGCACGTCAACCTGGTGGTTTTCGTTTTTGTTAAGGTAGGTGAGGTGGTATTGTCCGAATTTTTTAGAGCCCGGGAACAATTTTGCCAGGCCGAAGATCTTATAAAAAGCCACAGCCGGTGTTGGCAGGCCACGTTTGCTTTCAGGTAAAAAATTTCCTTTGCCGTCGAGCATTTTAATGCCCAGCGCCCCGGCTTCAGGGTGTGCTTCCATAAAAGCCAGTACTTTCTCAAATGTATCTTCCTGAACCACGGTATCGGGATTGAGCAGCAGCACATATTTGCCCTGTGAGACCCTGATGGCCTGGTTATTGGCTACCGAAAAACCCGTATTCACCTTGTTCTGGATGAGCTGTACCCGTGGGAATTTTTCCCGGATCAGGGAAATAGAGCCATCCACGGAATTATTATCCACAACAAAAACCTCTGACTCGGTATTTTTTAAGGCTTTAAAAACCGAAAAAAGACACTGTTCAAGGAAGTGTTTAACGTTGTAATTGACTATGATAACGGATAATTGCAGGGCTTTGGCGAATGCACTAAAATAATTATAATTGTTTAATTATCCCGCTTTTACTTCAGTGCTTGTTTTGATTCTAACATCCATGTAGTCGGAAACATGTGGGAAAAATTAAAAATGCATAAAGCCACTCTGCGAGTGGCCTTAATTTAGTCCCGAAGCTGAAACTCCTTCGTCGCTTCGCGACAACCCCGAAGCGAAAAAGCCTCTCCGATCCCGATAGTTATGCGGGCGAAAAGGCTTTTTTTGCTTCCTGGTAGCCCCACTTGGATTCGAACCAAGGGCCGCCGGTTTAGAAAACCGGTGCTCTATCCAGCTGAGCTATGGGACCATTTTCTTCTAAAAGGGCCTGTTTAAACCATTTTTGAAGGATGCAAAGGTAAAAAAAAGAATTGTCTAAACAATGGTAATTTCCATATTGTATTTGAGTGTCCGGTGCAGCTTCGCTTTAATATTGGTTGATCTTCTCCCTTTTTCTTCCAATCTTTAAACCTTTGCATTATCCTCCATATGAAAATCGCACTCATTTGTTATAAAAAGCAGGAGAAATATTCTACCGGCGCACCCGATGAAGACCAGGACCTGCTGAAATTTTTGCTGGACAAAGGCCTTAACATCGACTATGTGATCTGGAACGATCCATTGGTAGACTGGACAAAATACGGAACTGCCGTACTCAAATCGCCCTGGGACTACCACGAACAATTTGAGGCTTTCAACGCCTGGCTGGATAAGCTGGAAGCCTTAAAGATCAAACTTCTTAATCCATATTCTATTATCCGGCAGAACAGCGATAAACATTACCTCGATGAAATAACCGCGTCGGGTCTCAAAGTAATTCCTTCGCTTTTTCTTGAAAGGAACTCAAAGGCGGTATTAAATGACTTTTTTAAGACTTTTAATACACCCACGTTAATCATTAAACCCTGTGTGAGCGCCAGTGCGAAAAATACCATGGTGGTGAACCCTGATAACGTTTCAGAAAGGCAGGCGCAACTCAATGCTTTTTTGAATGAAGAGAGTTTTATGGTGCAGCCTTTTGTGAATGAGATCGTACAAGGAGAGTTATCCTTTATTTTTTTTGGCGGCATATACAGCCACGCGGTGATCAAACTGCCCAAGGCCGGTGACTTCAGGGTGCAGCACTTTCATGGCGGCACCATCAGGAAGTATGAACCCGGCGCGCAACAAATCGCCGAGGCGCAAAAGTATGTGGATGGGTTTGCGGCCGGTTGTCTCTATGCCAGGGTGGATGGATTGCTTATTGAAGGAAGTTTTCAATTGATGGAACTGGAACTGATAGAACCCTATCTTTTTCTCAATACTCACGATGGCGCATATGAAAGTTATTATAACGCCATGTTGCGTTTAATGCAATAAAGATGAAGATGCTTGGGTAGGGGGAGTTTGAAAATTGTCTCTATTAAAAACCCTGGGATAAAGTTTCAAAAAATGTGTCTAGTTAGTTACCATTCTGTGAATTCCCTGGGTTTTTAAAAGAGCATATCTAAGTTAAGTCATAATACAGTGAGTTAAAAGCGATTTAACATTATGAGCCCATCATAATTATCAACAGGTCGGTTAATAATGGTTTAAATTTTAGGCCACACTACCCAACAATTCCCCATTTTGTTAAAATGCACAGATAATTAAAACCTTTTGCCATCTTTGTTGTATGGTCAAAGCACTAAAGACCTTATCCATTGAGTCACCAGGAGAACAAAGAAAATTCAGGCAACAAAACCGAAGGCAAAGAACCTATTAAGGTTATGCTCGCGGATGACGATAAAGATGATCAGCATCTTTTTGAAGAGGCGCTTGACCGTACCGATGTGCCCACCGAACTAACAACTGCCGACAACGGCCAGGAGTTAATGGATAATTTGCACGATACGTCAACACCCAACCCCGATATCATTTTCCTCGACATCAATATGCCTGTTAAAAATGGCAAAGAATGTCTCGAAGAAATTAAGGCCGATGATGAGTTAAAGGATATTCCTTGTGTTGTTTATTCGACTTCGAACAGCGAAAAAGACATCAATGATACTTATAAAACAGGGGCGAATCTATACGTAACAAAACCCACTTCATTTACAAATATCGTAACCATCCTCAAACACATTTTCACGTTAAGGTGGCATAAGATCTTCACCAGACCTGAAAAGAAGGACTTTGTGGTTTCCGAAAGAACAGTGAGGGATTAAAAACAATTCCTGAAAATTTCTGATCAATGGGATCAGGCGAGATCCGCAAAATAAGCTTCCGTTTTTTTAAAGTAAACCAGCCCAACAATGAGCAGGATGAGCGAAGCGCAAATGCTCATCGCATCGGCGGTAAGATTTAATTCATGGTTGGTAATGGCCGCCCTGAAAAGATCCAATGGTGCGGTCATAGGGTTTAAATAAATAAGGTTTTGAAAATACCGGTTGCTGGTGATGTTGGGAGGATAGATCACCGGTGTGACGAACAACAAAAACTGGATCAGGAAAGGAATGATGTATCGGAAGTCGCGGTACTTGATGTTGAGGGCCGCAAGCAGCGTACCTGCGCCAAAGGTCGCCACGCAGGTCAGTAAGGCGGCCAGGGGAAAATACAACACCGCGTTCCAGTGTATAGAGATGTCTTTGAAAAAACAATACACTATAAAAACCGAGAACGCCATTAAAAAGTCAAACAAACCAACGAGCACCGCGGAAATAGGAATGATAAGGCGGGGAAAATAAATTTTTTTAATGATGTTGGCGTTATTCACCATGCTGTTGCCGGCGTTATTGAGCCCGGCCGAAAAAATGCCCCACAATACCAATCCACTTAAAGCAAAAACATCGTAAGGCAGATCAAGGTTGGTGTAACTGGTAATAGCGGGACCTAAAAAAAGCGTGAATAACAAGGCCATCACCAGGGGCTGCAAAATAGCCCACAAAAATCCCAGCATTGTTTGTTTGTATTTTACCTTGATGTCACGCAGTGTAAAAAACCAGAACAATTCGCGGTACAACCATAGTTCTTTAAGGTTCAGGCCTACTTTGTCCTGCGCTTTGATCTCAAACTCCATGGGGTAAAATTAAGAAAATTTAGATACCACAGCAGACAAGAATGCGTCAGGAAACAGTTTCCAGCCGTTCTTTTCCAAAATCAAGGATCCTGTCGATGAACTCGTAGGGCTTGTAGTTATTGATGGCGGCCTGGTGAAAGATACAGGTAGCCGGCGTCATACCGGGCAATGAATTTACTTCTATAAAAATAATCTCCGCCCGACAGTCCTTATAAACACGTACAAAAGCGTCGATCCTGCAATAACCGGTCACGCCCAGCACTTCAGCGGCCGCGCCAAGCGTGGCTTTCACCTGCTCGCTTACTTTTTGACGGTCTTCAGATTTTTTAGCGTACCTGGCGGGTGTAATATTCTGTCCCTGTCCGGCAAGGAATTTTTCTTCGAGACTTAAGATTTCCCCATCGGCCAGTGCTTCCGAGGCTTCGAACACCTCGTATTCCACTTCGCCCTGCTTGTTGTATCTTGTGAGCATGCCGCCGGTAATCTCTAAAAAATGCGCCGCATCCTTTTTACTGATCAATTCCTCAACAAGCACCACCTGTTTTTGCGGGAATTCTTCTTTCGCTTTAATGTGTAACATGTCTGAAGCCTGTGGATCAAGGGCCTCGCCTGCCCTGAAAATTAATTTACAAAAGGCTTCAAACTCTTCGAAGGTTTTAATTTTTTTTACGGCGCTGCTGCAGCCGTCGTCAACAGGCTTGGCAATAAAAGGATATTTGATGGTGTTTTTTAAAATGTCTGCGAATTTATTTTTGTCGCTGCTCCACTCTTCTTTGCTGATTAGCAAGTGTTCGGCAACGAGGAAACCGTTATGCTTCAGGATCTCGTTAGTCCTGTATTTATCGATGGTAATAGAAGAACTTTCTTTGTTGGAGCCATTATAAGGCAAATGAACGGCCTCCAGTTTATCCTGGATGGCTCCGTCTTCACCGGGCCTGCCATGCAAAGCAATGAACACTTCATCCGATTTTTTCTTCAGGTCGGCGTAGGTCAGTTTTTCGGGTGTTGCCGTGTGATTGGCAGAAGCGTATTTATCGGTGATAGCGGAGCACTCTTCAATTATTTTTTTAATTACCGGGTGAAATTTAAAGTGTTCGGCCTTTTCTTTGATGTCGTCGGCGTTGTCCTTCAACAGCAGGTTCACAGGGATGTGATACATCTGGTGTTCGACATTGTTGCCCGTTAAAAAAACCGGGAAGGGCGCGTATTTTTCAGAAGAAGCCAGTTTTTCAAAAACGTTTCGCCCGCTTTCAACAGAGATGTGACGTTCGGAGGAATAGCCGCCGAGAATAACAGCGACCCGCTTTTTATTTCCAAGGGCGTTCTTATCGTTTAAAATCTGCTGGTCGAGCTGGTTCAGCAAGGCAGTGTATTGTATATTCCCCTTTGCCTGGATGATCCTCTTGGCGAGCGACGTGCGCACAATGAAGGTGAGAAACTGCGAAGGGTTTAAGCCGATCTCAGCTGCCTGGTGAAAAAAGAAAGACGAAGGCATCATACCGCTCGTGGTATTGGGATCGTTTAGAAAGATCCTGCCATCGGTGCTTAAAAACCCATCGATGCGGGCATACACGTCGAAATGCAGATCGTAAAATAATTTTTCGCAGGCTTTGCGGATGTCGTTAATTTGTGCGTCGGGCAGGTCGATGGGTGTGATTTTGCGCGACAGGCCGGGCAGGTACTTACTGCGGTAATCAAACAGCTCCTTGCCTTTTTTTATTTCAGTAGGAGGCAAGGCAATGGCTTTGCCCTGCTCGTCTTCGAGCACAATGCAGCTGAATTCCTTGCCTTCGATGAAGCCTTCCACGAGCACGGTGCTTTCTCCGTCGAGGCTTTCTAAAACAAAGCCGTCGGTTTTTAAATGCGCGTCAAGAAATTTGATGAGTTCAGATGGATCATAGATCACCGGCCTGTTTAATTCTGCAGGGTGACTGATCACCAGTGGCATGCCAATGCCTTCGCGGATATCGGCAAGACTTTTAATATAATTGAATTTCTGTTCAGGCGATAAACCCATCCATTCGCGGGCGTCGACCCAGCGCGTAAACAACGCCTTTTCAACGGCGCTCATCAGTTCGAGGCGGTCTTTCCCGGGATCATTTGTCTGGTTCAGAATGCTGATACCAATGCTGGACCCCTGGTTGGCCGGTTTTATAACACAAGGAAAACCGATCTTTTCTTTTACCGTTTCGAACACTTTACCGGCCCTGCCATTGATCCAGGCATCCCTGTCGATAGTGATGTAAGCCGGGCTGTTAAAGCCGTGGGTGATCATCATTTCTTTCTGAACGGCTTTGTTGATGCCTATGGATGAAGCGAGTATGCCTGAGCCGCTATAGGGAATGTGATTAAATTCAAATAAGCCCTGAATCCTGCCATCTTCGCCATAAGGACCGTGAAGGCATAAAAAAGCGAAATCAATTTTGTTCTTCAGCTCGGGCAGGCTGAGCTTTTTGCCTATCCTTTGAATGAGGGCGTCCTGCTCATTTTGGTTTAAAGCGCCCAGATTTTCGGCATACAGTTGAAAGTGCTGATCGCTGTTGTTGTCAGGCGGTGGTAAAAATTCAACCGGTGGATAAAAGTCACGGATGGTACCTTTGTAGATAAACTCCCAGTTGAGTTCAATAAAATTGCCAAAACTGTCAACGAACACGGGCACTACGTCGAACAGTGACTTGTTTAAATTGTCGTAAACCGTACGGCCACCTGCAAATGAGATTTCACGCTCCTTGCTTTGACCTCCAAAAATGATTCCTACCCTTATTTTTTTCGCCATTAAATTTACGCTACAAAGTTGCTGATTATCCAAAAATAGAAGAAACCCAGGCAGAAGAAACTTTTAGTTTTGGAATTAATTAACATTGGTATGTAAATACAGCCCCGGCAATTATTTGTAATTTCGACACTTTTAACCCGCTATGTTTCTGAGGATCCTGATTTTTTTCACAATAATTGTTGTTGTTGAATTGTATTTTCTCCAGGCTGTTAAAACCTTTACACAAGACTTTTCGCAAAGCAGGAAAAACGCCGTTATTTACACCGCGTATTTTTTCATGGCGCTCAGCATAGGCTTTGGCACAGTGGCTTTGTTTTCGCCTCCGCCAAACTGGAACGACTTTTTCAGATTTATATTTTCGGCGCTGCTCATTCTCATGTTATGTAAATTGCTGGGCTGTGTTTTTTTAATTATCGACGATGTGATTCGTTTGATCAGGTGGATCGTTTCTTTGTTTAGCGGCAAAAACGATGGAGTTACCGAAGCCGGCCACGGCATCAGCCGGCTTAAATTTTTGAGCCAGGTCGCCGTTACCTTTACCGTTGTTCCGGCAATTGGATTCATTTACGGCATGGTGAGGGGTGCCTATCGCTATCGGGTGCATCATGTGAAAGTTCCGGCACCCAACCTGCCTGAGAGTTTTAACGGTTTTAAGATCGTGCAATTATCAGATATTCATACAGGTTCTTTTATTAATGACAGTGCCCTGACCAAAGCTTTTGACATTGTGATGCAGCAGAATGCCGACCTTATTTTATTTACCGGTGACCTGGTGAACAACGAGTCTAAGGAAGTTGAAGGTTATGAACACCTCTTTAAAAGATTAAAGGCACCTCACGGGGTTTTTTCAGTTCTGGGCAATCATGATTATGGCGACTACGTGGAGTGGGATACAAAAGCCGAGAAAGCGAAGAACCTCCAGAAACTAAAAGACCACCAGCAGGATTTCGGCTGGAAATTATTGATGAATGAACACGTGGCCATTGAAAAGAACAATGAAAAGATAGCCCTGCTCGGTATTGAGAACTGGGGTGGCAGCATGCGTTTTCCAAAATATGGTAAAATGAAGGATGCCCACGCGGGCACCGATATTTATGCCTATAAAATATTAATGAGTCATGATCCCAGCCATTGGGACAAACAGGTGCTGATCGATTATCCCGACATTGACCTTACCCTGAGCGGTCATACCCATGGCATGCAGCTGGGTATTGAAATTCCCGGATTTAAGTGGAGCCCTGTAAAATACCTTTATAAGAACTGGGCAGGTTTGTACAAACAAGGCGAACAATTTCTTTATGTAAACCGTGGTCTTGGTTTTCTGGGTTATCCCGGTCGTTTAGGCATCTGGCCTGAGATTACGGTGATAGAATTGCAAAAAGTTTAAACCTTTTTTCAAAAATATTTTAAAAACATGAGGTCACATAGCTGTTGATCTTTGTTGGCGCGCAAAGTAGAAATTTAACTTTGCCTGACTTTCAATTCTTTGCATACGGTTTTAAAATGCCCATTATTTTCAGTGATTTTTATTCGTGATTCAGGGCGATTGGTGCATATTTTTTAATTACATTAGTTTATTATTATCAACCCAAATAAAAACTGATGAAAGCAAAAACCATTACTTTATGTGCCGTTATTATCAGCGCTATAGGTCTTTTTTCTTTTAAAGCTCTCAATGAAAAGGAATCATCAAACGTAGCCACAATGAGCCTGGTGAGCGGTAAAGCCGGAGAAGGCTTTCTGGTCGCCTACGGCGATGGGAGCAATGAAATTATACCCTTTAAATGGAAATTAACCCTTGAAAGTTACGCGGAGCAACAATTAAAAGCTACACAAATAGCAAACGAACTGCATGAAAAAGGCTATCGTTTTGTGGGAACCGGGGGCGCTTCAAATTTTATGATTTTTGAGAAAAAATAATATCAGCCTCCGTTTTAATAGATGATCGTATGAAATTTAAACTAAGAATTTTATTGTCAATCGGCCCGATTTTTTTCTTGTTCTCGTGCTCACGACGGGGTTGCACGGATACTGTCGCCGAAAATTATGAACCAAGGGCAAAGGTGAATAGTTCGTGTTACTACGGCAGTAAGGCCATTATCTGGTATCATGATATGGCAAGTGTACATGGCGCCACCAAATTATTTTATTACGTTGACGGCGAGTTTAATGGCGAAAGTGACAGGAGTTTGGATTTCTATCGCCGCTCGTATGCCCCGGGTAGTTATGAGGTCCAGACGGGTAATACGTTGCGTGTCAATCTTGGACAGGAGAAAGTTAAAACCTGTTTAGTGCTCATAAAGGACGAGTACGATAATGTTGTGTGGCAGAAATACGTGGAATTCAAAGCAAGAACGACTTTTCCTTTGGAAATATGAAAAACAATAAAAGAACAGTTAACCGACCAAACAAACGATTATTCCTTTCCCTGGGAGCGATTTTTCTTTTTTCATTCGTGTCGGTTGCACAAATGGCCGAAGATTATACACCCATTCAAACCAAAAGCGGCATCCCCTCAGTTTTTTTGACTGATCCTGAAGAAGGTACAAAAAAGAACGTTACTGAGAATAAGGTTCTTACTGAAAAGCAGGCGCGTGACTATTATGCCCAGATGAATTTTTTTAAGTCGCAGTTGTTTCAAAGCGGCAGGCTATACCTCACCAACGATATCACAGTTTATATCGACTCCATTAAAGACCGCCTCCTGGCCCCGGAACCTAAGTTAAAAGCGGAAATAAAAATTTTCCTGACCCGTTACACCAATGCCAATGCCTTTTGTTTTCCCGATGGTTCCATTTTTATGAATTCAGGCTTGTTAGCTGTTGTCGACAACGAGTCGGAGCTGGCCTTTATCATCGCGCACGAGATGGCACATTATGCAGAGCAGCACAACATTAAAGACCTGAAGAAATTATTTTTGATCAGGGAGAAAGAACTCAACTACCAGAATAAAAACTCAGACACTTATCGCAGTCTGCGATTTTCAAGAGAATCGGAATTTGACGCGGATGCCTGGGCCCTGCAATTAATGGCGCAGGCGGGGTATGATGTAAAAATGGCCGGCTCAGCACTGCTGAAGCTAAAAGAAAAACCAACCGGAACCGAACTGGATTATGTGAAAATTTTTAGCACCAGCGAGTTGAAGATCGACACTTCCTGGATCACCCAAAAAGCCAGGAAAAACGCAAAAAGACATTTTGAATCGGATGAAAGCAGCACTATCGCCACAGGCAAGCTGGATGATATTTTCGAAACCCATCCTGACCTCGACAAAAGGATAGAGGCTATTAACCTCATGGCCAGGAACATTAAAAAAACAACGGCCCCCGAACGGTGGAATTTTAACCAGATCAGGGAGATAGCGAGATTTGAGCGCATAGAAAATAATTACGAGCAACAAGACTACCTCAACACCGTGGTCAATTCTTTGCGGCAGCTTGAAAAGTATCCGGACAATCTCTACCTGCACTTTTCGATAGCGCGCGCCCTGTATTGGGTAAGTTATTATAAGGAGATCAATCCCGACGATTTTGACCTGGAGGGGGATAAAAGTCAAAACACTGAAGATTTTTATACACTTTATGCCCTCTTCAGTAATATCAGTTTAAAAGATTCAAAAAAGCTGGCTTTTGAATACAGCAGGGTGCGGGACGAGAAATACAGTGGCAAAGAAAATATTTTATTTTACATGGCCGTAAATACCGAAAACTACCTGGGCAAGGTTGCCGCAAGAAATTATTACCGCGACTACCAAATGAAGTTCCCGCAAGGCAGGTATGTTAATTACGTAAAAACAAAATTACAATGAGCGTTTTTAGAATAATAATAATCGCCCTGTTGTTGCAAAGTTGCAGCAGCAATACATTGCTTATTGAGCGAAACGAAAGCCTGGCAGCAACGGGCAACATAAAATTAATTTGCATCGACCCGCGGTTTTATTTCGATAACGACGCGATGAATTATGACCTTGAAAAATGCAAAAGCATTAGCGGTTGCATAAAAAAGGACATACAGAACTTTTCCAGGAAAAACGACATCAACCTCGAAGTACGTGATTTGAACAGCAACGCAGACGCTGCTTATTACGAAGTCCTTTTAAAATTAAAAACCAACATGCTTGCGGTTAATTTTGACCAGAACACCCCGCTTAATTTTAACAACAGCAGGGAGGCCAATGTGATCCAGAAAAAAGTCTTTGTTTATCCACCAAGAATTTCACATGAATTTAATACTTTGTCCGGCAGTTTCGGCACTCCTTATTTTTCTTATATGGGCATATATGTGGTAAACGGTGACCTTGTGTTGTACCACCTGGTGGTTGACACTGATCGCGCCGAAACCATATACAGGGAGCTGAAAACAGTGAGTAAAAAAGTAAAAAGAAGTGTGATCTCGCAAATGATCTACGACAGTTACGCAATGCTGGCAATGGAGCTTAAAAAATTATAAGCATAATTTAAAAAGGGAGCCTATGAACAAAAAAAAATGTAAGCTAATAGCATCGTGGCTATTGATATTTATATTCTTCTGCTCTTTTGTTCAGGCACAGGTAACGGGTTACCTTGGAAGGAAATTCATCGTTAAAACAAATGTCGTTAATGGAAGGCTGCTTGGAATTAATAGCTGTGACGTTGAGTATGTGGTAAAGCGGAGATTATCTTTAAACGCAGGTGTGCAGTTTTTTATTTATGGCAGAAATTCAAAGGGTGTGAGAGTCCGAACAGGAATACTGAAGCCTGGCAGCGGTCCAAACCAATTCAAGGAATTCAGCATCCTAAAGAACGGCATTACTAAAGGGTGGATTGGCAGCGTGGGGTTTAAGCTCTATTTTGATAAAATAGTTCCTTCACCCTATGGCTGGTACATGGAGTTTGACTTCGGTTTTGGCCAAGCTAAGTTCGAAAACTATGATGTTTCCTACGACTATAAGATAGTACGCAATAATACGATCATTGTCCCAAAAAAATCCG
The DNA here is from genome assembly GCA_040386615.1 of Bacteroidota bacterium. Classification (GTDB taxonomy): domain Bacteria; phylum Bacteroidota; class Bacteroidia; order B-17B0; family Aurantibacillaceae; genus Aurantibacillus. The sequence continues at coordinate 11,751 of JAZKFC010000007.1, read as the reverse complement.
TGAGTGGATTATCCGGTTCGGCGATGATCATTTATTTTGAAGCCCCAGGCTTTGGCTACCAAAAGATCTTTAACAACTTTATTTCTTTGGATGGAAAAATTTCAATGCAGGGTCAGTACGGAACCTTGTCCGATGAGCTTCTTAATAATTTTGAGCACAATTATTTTCTTCGTGGCAATACCGTGTCATATGCTTATGGCAGGCTGTTGTTATGCCCGGCAGTCTATTTAAAATTGGGGATTTTGATTTTTTGATACAAAATAATGTTATGGTGGAGTATACGGTTAAAACCGGGCCATGTCGAGCGAAGTCGAGACACTTTTCGACTCCGCTCAAAGTGACTGCGATTCCAGGAATTGTCAAAAATTCAACCGTAAACGCAAACTGGATATAAAATAAATTAACGATGTTCGCTTTCAAAGGAATGATCCAGAAATTCAGTAGCAAGGGCGAAAAAACCGGCTGGACCTATATTGATATTCCCGACGATATTCTTGCAAAACTGAAAAGAAAAGATAAAAAGGAATTCAGGATCAAAGGTGTGGTCGACGATGTAAAATTCGAACGCATGGCTACCTATCCTGTGGGTCACGGCAGGTATATCATTGCCCTTAACACCGAACTCAGGAAACAACTGGGTAAAAAAGAAGGCGCTATGGTCTCTTTAAAGATTGAACTGGATACGAGCGAGGCGCTGCAGTCGCAGGAATTAACAGACTGTTTAAATGAAGACAGGATCGCTAAAAAACAATTCGACTCCTTGTTGTTATCGCAGCGTAATTATTTTCACCGCTACGTGTATAGTGCCAAAGGCGCCCCAACCAAAGCGGGCCGTATTGTGAACATCATTAATGCCATGTATAAAAAGCAGGATTTTGGCGAGATGATCAGGAGTCTGAAAAAAGATAAATAATAAAAAAACCCCCAACATCCCGATTGCATGGGGGCTGTTGAGGGTTTTAATTTTAAATTACTTTTGATTAGTACCTGTAAGCGTCCGATTTAAACGGACCTTCAACCTTAACGCCAATGTAGTCAGCTTGTTCCTTGTTTAAAACATCCAGGTCAACACCAATTTTTGCAAGGTGCAAACGCGCTACTTTTTCATCAAGAATTTTTGGTAACACATACACCTTATTTTCATAAGCGTCTCTGTTTGTCCATAATTCAAGTTGCGCTAAAGTCTGGTTAGTGAATGAATTACTCATCACGAAACTTGGGTGGCCTGTAGCGCAACCTAAGTTCACCAAACGGCCTTCTGCCAATACAATGATATCTTTTCCTTTGATGGTGTATTTATCAACCTGTGGTTTGATCACATCTTTGGTATTGCCATAAGTTTTGTTTAACCATGCCATGTCAATTTCAGTGTCGAAGTGACCAATGTTACATACGATGGCACCGTGTTTCATAGATTCGAAATGACGACCAACAACGATGTCTTTGTTGCCGGTAGTGGTAACGATGATATCGGCGATTTTCACTACGTTATCCATTTTCTGAACCTGGTAGCCATCCATGGCAGCCTGTAAAGCGCAGATCGGATCAATTTCAGTGACAATTACGCGAACGCCTTGTGACGATAATGACTGTGCTGAACCTTTTCCAACGTCACCGTATCCGGCAACTACAGCAACTTTTCCAGCAAGCATAATGTCTGTAGCCCTGCGGATCGCGTCCACCAATGACTCACGGCAACCGTATTTATTGTCGAATTTAGATTTGGTAACTGAATCATTTACATTAATTGCAGGTAACATCAAAGTACCAGCTTTCATGCGCTCATATAAACGGTGAACACCGGTAGTGGTTTCTTCAGATAAACCTTTAATGCCAGCGGCCAGTTCAGGGAACTGGTCAAATACCATGTTGGTTAAATCGCCACCGTCGTCCAAAATCATGTTTAAAGGTTTGCGTTCTTCACCAAACCATAATGTTTGTTCAATACACCAGTCGAATTCCTCAGCGGTCATTCCTTTCCAGGCGTAAACCTGGATGCCTGCAGCCGCTATAGCTGCAGCCGCGTGATCCTGGGTAGAGAAGATATTACATGAGCTCCAGGTAACTTCAGCGCCAAGCTCTTTTAAAGTTTCAATCAACACCGCAGTTTGAATGGTCATGTGTAAGCAACCTGCGATACGGGCACCTTTTAAAGGCTTTGAAGCGCCATATTCCTTGCGGAGTGACATTAAGCCCGGCATTTCTTCTTCTGCTAATTTAATTTCTTTGCGACCCCATTCTGCCAATGAGATATCTTTTACTTTGTACGAGGTGTACTTTGTTGCTGTTGCTGACATGTTATTTGGTTTATTATGTATATATTTTTAAGGTTTACAAAGATAAGTCATAAGTTTGTAACTCTCAACTAATTATTTGTGATCGAGATAAGGGAAATAACGGCTGAAATATCTATAGGTTTACTGAATTTAAAGGCCTTTTCTGTTCAAAATAACCTTCAAATTAAGCGGCAGCAGGAAAAAGCGGGCACCCGTTTTGTTTTGGAGGAATTACTGGGCACTCCCGACTTTGAATTGCTTTATACCCCCGAAAACAAGCCCTTTTTAGCCGGCCGAACTGATCATATCTCCATCTCGCACTCACACGATAAACTGGTAATTATTGTTAATCATAAACAAAACACCGGCATTGATATAGAACTCATCAGGGACAAGGTGCTGAAAATCCGCCACAAATTTACAAATGCAAATGAAGCGGCTTTTGCAGGCCAGGATATTGAAAAACTGATCGCAGTATGGGCATCGAAAGAAGCCATGTATAAGTGTTTCGGGTTAAAAAGTCTTGATTTTAAGGAAAATTTATCGGTGGAAGATTTTGACGGGGAGCTAATTTTAGGTAAAATTGAAACTAAGGATTCGACTAAAAGATTTGAGCTGGTCAGGGAAAAAATTGAAGATTATATAATGGTTTATATCTTAAAAGAAAGCCCGCCTAATAACTATACACTGTGAAATTCAAGCACCTGATAAAAGATCTCAATAAAGGCAAACCCCTGCTGGCTGTATTGATCGATCCCGACAAGTTCAATCCTGAACTGATCAGGCTTGCCGCTAATCATCATGTATCCTGCTTCCTGGTAGGAGGCAGCAAATTATACAATGGCGACATCACAAGGACTATCAGCGAAATCAAAAAAATATCGTCTGTACCGGTAGTTCTTTTCCCCGGCGACGAGAGCCAGCTTTCAAAAAAGGCCGACGGGTTGCTGCTCCTGAGCCTTTTGTCGGGGCGTAATCCCGACTATTTGATTGAAAAACACATCAGGGCTGCCCCGGTAATAAAAAAAATGAAACTTAAATATTTATCTACAGCCTACCTGTTGATTGACGGGGGAAGTGTTTCGACTACACAAAAAATCACCAAAACAAAACCGCTCGATCCGGAAAACCAAAACTATATCATTAATACGGCGATTGCCGCGGAACAACTCGGTTTTAAAGCAGTTTACCTCGAAGCCGGAAGCGGCGCAAAAACAAACATTCCTACCGGGCTTGTTAAACGCGTTAAAAAACAGGTGAGCATACCGGTCATAATTGGCGGAGGCATCGACTCAAAACAAAAGACCCTTCAGGCAATTAAAACCGGGGCAAACATGATCGTTATTGGAAACGCCCTCGAAAAAAACGTGTATTTACTAAATGAAATCGGCGCATGTTTTTAATTTTTAATAAAAACGAGTCAATTTAATGTTGTTTTTACGTAAACAAAATCTATCTTGCCTGTATGGCTTAATAGTAACCATTACCCACGAATGAAATTATTTATTATCACACCATCAGCGGATGTTCCAAACGAACAGTCACTCGTGACCAAAATGTTTGAAACAGGCTTAACCACCCTCCATCTGCGGAAACCCAAGTATTCCACCAACCAGATGTCGGAGTATCTGAAAGAGATTCCCGCGCATTTTCATAATAGAATTGTTATCCATTCGCACCATAAACTGGCGCTTAAATTTAAGCTGAAGGGCATTCACCTAAGCAGCACTCACATGTCAAAAAAATGGCGATACGTTTTTGTGAGAATACGACTGAAACTGAAATTTGGAAGAACCTCCAAGAGCCGCTCCTACTCAAGGCTACAGCAAATATATAAAAAAGAGGATCAAAACTTCGACTATTACCTGATAGGCACCATGTTTAACAATATGACCGGCGAACTTTACAGTGGATTTTACGAAGACGGCATTTTAGCTGCCATCAAGAACAGCGATAAAACACTGATCGCACGCGGTGGCACCTCCCCAAAAGTGATTACCAAAGCCGCTAAACTTGGTTTTCATGGCATAGCCTTTAATTCTTACGTGTGGAACGGGGATTCTCCCTATGCAAATTTTTTAAAAATTATCAACGAATTCAAAACCAATAACATTAGTTTTGAATAATGGAATTTGATCTGGCCGGGTTTATCTTCAGTCAATGGACCGGAATTGTTGTGTTTTTACTCGGCGCCCTGGGGGTGTGGCTAACCATCAAGGAAAGCATCTGGTGCTGGCCGGTTTCACTGGTAGCGGTGGTTATTTCAATAATAATATTTTTTGACTCAAAGCTTTACGGCGACATGGCCCTGCAGGTGTTTTATTTTTTTGCCGGGCTTTATGGTTGGTTTTACTGGAATACAAATAAAAATAAAGCCTTTGTCGTTAAACGGGCCCGATTAAAAGAGGTGCCGGTGCTGCTTGTGGTCACAGTGCTGCAGAGCGTTGCTTATTATTACCTGCTTTTACATTTTAAGGGCGAGCAGCCTTTATTGGACGCGATTTTAACCGCCAGTAGTTTAACAGTAACCTATATGATGACCAAAAAATGGGTTGAAAACTGGATGATCTGGGTGGCGATTGACCTGACCTATATTTTGTTGTATTGCATTAAGGAACTATGGTTTTTTGCGGCACTGAGTTTTATTATGGCCATTCTGGCGGCCTATGGTTATTTTAAATGGAGAAGAACGGTGTAAGAAAAATAGCAGTTGTTGGTGCCGAGAGCACAGGCAAGACCTGGTTGTGCGAAGCCCTTGCAAAACACTACCACACCGTGTTTGTACCCGAATACGCGCGTGAGTATTTTAATGACTCCAGCATTTACAACTACACACTTAACGACCTGGTGGTCATCGCCAAAAAACAAATAGAACTTGAGAACGAGAACATTTCAAGGGCGAGCAGGTTTTTATTTTGCGACACCACCCTCATTACGCTGAAGATCTGGGCTGAACTGGAGTTTGAGCAAACACCTTCATTTATAGCGGATCAATTGCTCAAAGTAACATATGACCATTATTTTCTCACAGACAATGCGATCCCATGGATGGAGGATGAGCTCAGGCAAAACAAACACAGCCGCGATTTGCTTTTTAAAATGAACCTGGAAGAAATCATTCTTACCGGAGTTCCTTACACTATAATAACTGGCAGAGAAGAACAACGCTTAAAAAGGGCGATCGACATTCTCACGGGTTTATTCGGGGACCAGGATCTTATGGGGTGATTTTAATTCCGAGTTTATTTAACGCGACCGAAATGGGTATCGCAAACCCCACACCTTCAATACCTTTTCCAATCAGTTTAGCGTTAACGATTCCCACCACCTGATTCTGCAAATTCACCAACGGGCCGCCACTGTTGCCCGGACTTAGGCTCATGTCTGCCTGTAGGAATACGTTCCCATCGATCTCTCTTTTGCCGCTGACAATGCCTTTTGTGATCGATTGTCCAAGATCGATCCTGCCAGGTGTGCCAATTGCGAATATATCAGTGCCTAAAGCCACTTCGTTTAAATGAAGCGCGGCTGGTTTAAAGCCCTTTCCGGGCATTTTTAAAAGTGCAATATCCGTTTCGTGATCTACGCGGATAACCTCTGCCGTTAGCGAGATTCCGTTACTCAATAATATACCAACGCTTTTCTCACTGCCAACAACATGGGCGTTTGTAAGCAGATATCCGTCGGGGGAAATAATTACACCACTGCCATGGCCATTGCCGAGATCCACCGTTACAGCCGAATTGATTACATCGGCTATTTTTAAAGGAGCGGCAACAATCGGGATCTTAATTTCAGATGCTGATTCCGGAACAGTATTTTTTTTGTCGTCGTTAGTTTTTAAGAGATCAGCAAAAGTTTTATCGGCCATTAGCTTTTTGATAGAACCCGAAACGGACTGGAACAGAAGAAGTTTAATGGTTTGCTTATTTCCCAGTACCGAAGTGCTTACAAGTTTTTCAAACACAACTTTGTTTTTACGATTGTCATATAAGGTCCAAACGATATCACTTTTAATATTGATAGCGTCTGCAAATTCATAATACACACTCGTTTTATAGAAATCCGCGTTAATAGATCTTACTTCAGCTTTTATCTGAAACTTTGATGTTCCCGATTCACGAAAACGGTCTTTCAGCCCAGGTACCGGGTAGCCCACCTTGTACAATTCGTCGTTGGCAAGAACAGTCAATTCCTCCACCGAAATATTTGCCGTTTCTTCCCAAGCATAATTGCTGGAGTATTTCCCATAATATTGCTTGCCGACTACGGTACCCGGCTGAATTTTAAAATTCACGGATGAACAAATGATGGTCGCCGCCGTATTTTCTGCAACCGGGTCAACACGTGGGATCATGTCAAAACGGACCTGCTTCAGCAAAAAGGTATTAGGTGACTTAGTGAACAGGTCTGTTAGTGACGGCAAAAACAAGCCGGCACCAACAATAAAGGCAGGAAGCGCCAGGTCATTGTCAGATCGAAGACCGCTGAGCGCAAGCCCCAGGCTTGTAAATAATAATCCTCCCCCGGCAACTACACCTATAACGTCAAGAGTCTTTACACCAGACCGGCCTGTTCTTGGGAGCGCGAACGACTGAGTTTCGAACCCGGGCTTTGACACTTCGATTTTTGGACTACGATATTTTTTTGGCATGGAAATCTGCACTGTGGTATCAGCATTTTCTTTAACCACTTTATCGTTTACCTTAACGGTTGCACCGGCTATGCCAGGTTGAATATTTATTTTCTCCTTCGGTCCGAAGATCACCAAGGCGCAACTCTGCATTAAAAAAGCGGCGCATACAACGGAGGCAATCAGTTTTTTCATAATTTATTGGTTGAATATATGTTTGTTAAAGGGATTGGAATGAGGATCCCGTTAAAGCTTTGCACCACCAAGGTCGCAGATCTTAAAAAATTCAGTTTCAGTTACCTTTCCAACGCTCAATCGGCCCAAACGCACCAAATCCATGTTTTTGAAAAATGCATCGTTCTTGAGCATTTGAAGACTCACTGGTTTTTTCAAATCCTTTACCGGAGCGAAATCTACCGACAACCAGGCAGTTTCTTCGGTGGTTGGATCCTGGTAATTTTCTTTTACCACTTTCGCAATTCCAACAATTTCCTGGCCATCATTGCTGTGATAAAAGAAAGCCAGGTCTCCCTTTTTCATGTCTCTTAAATTATTGCGCGCCGCGTAATTGCGCACGCCGGTCCAGTCGGTTTTTTTATCTTTTTTAAGTTGTTCCCAGCTGTATGCCGAGGGCTCGGATTTTATTAACCAGTAATTCATAAAATTTTTTATAAAAGTAGCGCAATGATAGTTTATTTCCAACGTCTAATTTTCCGATTCAAGGTCTGGCAGCAGCAATTCCGAAAATTTATCAGCGCCCTGTTTATTCAGATGGGCAGCGTCGGCCCACATTTTAAACGATTTTAACTCTTCAGATTCTTTGTAAATGATTTTGTGACCTTTGAATATATCGGGATAATTTTTTGCATAAAAATCGAAACTGATTTTTGTGTTGCCAGAAATCTGCTGGTGAAGCGTTGGAAATAAAATGAAATCAAAAGGAATTTTATTTTCATCAAGCAGTTGTGTACAGCTTTTAAGCAGGTTGATCTGGTACTGCACGTTGTTAAAATACAATGCCTGGCGGCCGTATAAGTACCGGTAAATGCCTTTAACTTTTCCTTTTATCCCGGGGTCGCTGACAATTTCACCTGCCTGCTGGTTAAATAGTTTTTCCAGGGCGGCACGTTCGTTTTCGTATTGTGCCCGGACCTCTGTCTCATTCACCACATTATTAGGATCCTGCCCCCATTTTGATCTGCGGGGTTCTTTGGTACGCACCGGAAACTTAAACGCCTCGGTAAAATAATTTATATTCCATGCCGTTTTTATATAGGCGCACGAAAGCAGGGTAAAATTAGCTTGTTTTGCTGAGGCCAGTATCTCATTGGCATCTGCCAGAATGGGGTAG
>JAZKFC010000007.1:0-3481 GCA_040386615.1 Bacteroidota bacterium | reverse complement strand
GTGAATACTCTCATAATGGTTGAATTTAAGGCCTAAAAAAACTCTTCCTGGTTTGTGCGATGCCAGTATTTTTTTTAGAATAATATAACTCAGTCCGTTGCAGGGGTGGTTGACGCCAAAGTTGTTGTAACCATATTTTCCTTTCGCGGTGAGCAGGCTGTCATTTATTCCATCCACGCACATTGAGGGGCCAATGAAAATCACGGAATTTGAGTCGATGCTACCGGAATTTATTTTGTTGTAGACCCAGGGGATTTTATTGTAATGGGAACCTTCTGTTAAACCAAGGTAGTAGCCTTGACCATGATCAATAAAAAAAAAGCCAATGCAACATGACAGGAAAATAGAAAACCGGATCGTAAATTTTTTTAAAAATGTTTTCATGTATGTTGTTCGGGCCTGCTTACCGGCATTTAAAATTGAAAATAAATGAATTGGTCATGGTCTAAAGTAATTGATGAGTCAATGACGAGCAAACCCAATACTATTTCTATGGCAAACAATAAATAGGAAGGCATGGTCCTTGTAGGAACAAAAATGACATATTCATTTTTGCGGCTGAGGTATTCAATAACGATGCAGAAAACGATCAGCCAAATGGCGCGCAGGTAGTTTAAATTCCAGGAACCCACTGTAAATGATGTAAAGATCTTATGTATAATTTCAAATGCCTGTTCAATGGATGTGGCCCTGAAAAAGATCCAGATAAAAGTGGTAATTGTAAAAGTCTTGAGCACCAGGCCCGCATTCAACAGCCAATTCCCGGACGCCGCTTTAAATTTAAAGCTCAGTGAAAAATATCTCTCAAGCAGGATCATGAGGCCATGAAGCGCGCCCCAGATAACAAATGTAAAGCTGGCGCCGTGCCATAAACCACTGACTAAAAATGTGATCATGATGTTCAGGCTCCAGCGCGGAATTGAAACGCGGTTACCACCCAACGGAATATAGAGGTATTCGCGAAACCATGAACTCAAAGAAATGTGCCACCGCGTCCAGAATTCAGTAATGCTTTTACTGATATAGGGGCGGTTGAAGTTTTTCACAAGATCGAAACCCAATAGTTTTGCTGAACCCAGGGCTATATCAGAATAACCGCTGAAATCAGCATAGATCTGGAAAGCAAAGAGCGCTGAACCCAACAACAACACCGAACCTGGTAAGACATCGTAATTTTTATAAATATCATTGACGTATACCGCCAGGTTATCTGCAATGACTATCTTTTTCACAAGACCCCATAAGATGAGGCGACAACCTACTATGGCTTGTTGCGCTGAAAAATGCCGGCTTTTTAAAAATTGCGGGAGAAATGCAGAAGCTTTTTCAATAGGCCCGGCTACCAGTTGGGGAAAGAAGGTAATGAAGGCAGCAAAGCCCACCAGGTCGCGCACCGGTTCCATTCTCTTTTTATACACGTCGAGTGTATAGCTGAGTTCCTGGAAGGTATAGAATGAAATGCCGATTGGCAGTATCACGCTCACGGTTAAGGGGTTCATTTGAATACCGGCAGAGGCCCAGGCTGTGATCCACGAATCCACAAAGAAGTTCCAGTATTTAAAAAAACACAAAAGGCCCAGGTTCATAAACAAACTTAACGCCAGCCAAAGTTTCCTGTTTCTTTCAGAGGAGGCCCTTGAGATGCGGATAGCCAGGAAATAGTCCACCAGGGTGGTGAATACCAAAATGCCCAGGAAACGCCAGTCCCACCAGCCATAAAAGAAATAACTGGCCATTAACAAAAGCAGGTTCTGCCGTTTTACATTGTTACCGGCAATAAACCAGTATATAAAAAACACCAGGGGCAGAAAAATGGCATAGGCAAGCGAGTTGAACTGCATGGGGGTTGATTTGCTGGCTAAAAATACCGTATTATTTGCAGGTAATTTACATCGGGGCTAAAACCCTGGCTCAAACAATTTTGCCTCCCCGGCGGTTAAAAACACCTTTTTTTTGACTTATAAGGAAAATAGCGGGTTTACATGAAAATTTACCCCTAAATAGCCCTTGCATTTACTTAAAAATTGACTACATTTGCACCCGAATTCAAAATCACACAGATTTTTTTTGCAGATGACCAATAAAATCAATACTTCAGGGAAGAACAGCTTCATTTTAGCAATATTTTTTACATTTATTTCTGTTTTTAGTTTTGCAGGCGGTTCTACCGAACCAATTGATACGTTAAATCATCACGAAGCACCTGCTGCAGGGCCTCATGAGGTGGTTGCAGAAGCGCCACACACTGCTATTGCAGAAGATCCGCATGCAGCATCAGATAAACCCGTAGATATTTCGAAGATCGCTTTTGAGCACATCCTTGATTCACACTCCTGGCATTTATGGGGCGAAGGGCACGACGCGGTGGCAATAGGTTTACCGGTGATCCTGAAAACCCACAATGGGATCGTTACTTTTATGTCTTCAGAATTTCATCACGACACGCATGGTACCGTTGTAGTTGAAAGAAACGGTCAGCGTTTTATCAATTTCGAAGAAACAATTTATTACGCCACCGAAACTCCTAATGAGCACGGACAATATATCATTGAAGGGAAAAACAAAAAAGGAAATACCATTGCGACCAACGAAGCGCCACTTGATTTTTCGCTTACAAAAAATGCCACACAATTGTTGTTCTCGGCATTGATCCTCATCCTTTTATTTACGTCGGTGGCCAGGGCTTACAAAAAGCAGGGTGTTACTTCTGCGCCAAAAGGCACGCAGTCGTTCCTCGAGCCGTTGATCGTTTTTGTGCGCGACGACCTGGCCAAAGAAAACATTGGTCCAAAGGGCGAAAAATTCGTGCCTTACCTGTTAACGGTGTTTTTCCTGATCCTGATCAACAATATATTCGGTTTAATTCCTGTGAGCGCTAACCTTACCGGTAACATCGCTTTTACCCTGGTGCTTTCGGTGTGTACATTGATCGTCACCAACATCAATGGTAACAAACATTACTGGTCACATATTTTTACGCCCCACGCGCCAAAAGCCATCTGGCCTATCCTGATCCCGATTGAGATCATCGGTATCCTTACAAAACCTTTCGCCCTCATGATCCGGTTGTTTGCCAATATCAGCGCAGGCCACATCATCATTATCTCCCTGGTAGGTCTGATCTTTATCTTTAAAAGTATTTTTATTTCACCGGTTTCAATCGCTTTCGCACTCTTCATAGATGTTCTTGAAGTGCTGGTAGCGGTTTTACAGGCTTATATCTTTACGATGTTAACCTCTTTATTTATTGGTTCGGCTGTGGGCGATACCAATGAAGATGGCGCGCACACGTCTGATGATGAAGAAGGCATTAAAGCACATTAAGCGTTTTATTTAATAACCAATAAAAAACAAAAACAAATGGATGTAGTAGGAATGACAGGAAGTATCTCTGCAGTTGGTGCAGGGTTAGCTGTAATCGGTGCCGGTATCGGTATCGGACAAATTGGTGGACACGCAATGGATGCCATTGCACGTCAAC
>JAZKFC010000006.1:180505-217649 GCA_040386615.1 Bacteroidota bacterium | reverse complement strand
GAGGTGAACAATGTTGTGGCAGTGTAGGTAAAATTATTGCCCTGGTCAAAAACAGTAATTGTATAGACTCCGGGACTGAGCCCTGTAGCGACCGGATTTGCCTGACCACCAGGCATCCAGGTATAGGAAAAAGGACCGATACCGTTGGTTGCCTGTACTGTGGCCGAACCCAGGCTGGCACAGGTAATTGAGGTGCTGCTCACAGAAATGCAGGGCTGGTTGACGTTAACCACCTGTGTGATAGTATCGTTCATGGCTCCGCAGGTGTAATACAAAATCAACTGTGTTGTGTAGGTGCCAAGGTTTGTGAAGGCATGTGCGGGATTGGCCAAATTAGAACTATTGGCAAAGCCCGACAGGGGATCCCCAAAATTCCATTGAATACCTGTAAGGGAATAACCAACAGAAGAGCAACCCACAAAAGAAAAATTGTTGACAACGGGTGGTGCGGTGAAGGAAGCAGTCTGGCAGCCGAAGGTATTGCTCACCGTATGTGTAAACGGAACAGAGGGTGGATGCACCCAGAAGGAACTGGCGATATAATTCGGCAGGCTGCGAACCGTTGCCTTTGGAGAAATGGACTGCCCGTTATCAGAATAATTACAGCCCGAGCCACTAACATTCGGGTTGCTGATCGCGCCTAGTGTAAAAGTGCCACGGGCAACATAGATTTTTCCATCGGTGCCAATTTGCATACTCCATGGCGAGCTGGCTGTGATGGTATACTGTGAAGCCACTATGGCGGTATTTGTGCCTGCACAAAGATCCCACTGCCGGATGGAGCCGCTACCAAAACTACCAAAGGCGCCGGCATAGAATTTTGTTCCATCAGCCGAAAACTCACAACCGTAGGAACTAAAATTGGATAATAAAGAAAGAGAATTGGTGACTGCCCCTGTTGAATTGTTGAAATCAAACAGATCAACGTAGCCCAGGTAGTCTGTCATCCCAAGCTTGCTGCCATTAGGTGATATTTTCATACAACCCAGCGAGTATGGTAAACCAACCGCGGTGCCAATTGTTGAAGTTACAGCGGCGGTATTCACCCCCGCTGCGCTCAATTGGTGCGCCCGGAAAACACTCGAAGAAATATCATGCGACACGATCCAATAGTCACTTCCATTACAATGCTGCGTGCCGGTCAGTTTTTCGTAACAACCGGCGCTATACAACGGAGAATTCTTTACGGTTACCGAACCCTGGCCAGAGGAAAGCGTCATATCCACGATAGAGTAATTCAAGCCCGAGCTGCCCGAAACACCCTGCACAGTAAAAATATAATACAAGGAAGTACTGCCGGGTTTGCGAAGAATGATGGCCGCCTGGCAGGCAGAATTATTACCAAGCAAGCCCGTGCCGTTTGACATAGAAGTATGGGAAGAATTGTAGACGGTAACGCCATCGGTGTAAAACAATAAATTGCCTGAACCATCGGCCATGCTTGCACAACCTTCGAGCGCGTTCATCGCGCCATTAGTGAGGATGGTTGGGGGACTGGTTGTAAAATCGAGCCCGGCCTGGTTACCGAAGTACCACTTTTTATTTTGGTTTTGAGAGAAAAGAAAGTGGCCCAGCAAAGAAAAAGCAAACAATAATATTTTTGACGTTTTTTTCAATGCTTTTTAGCGACCAGGATTCAACCAACTAATATAGCAAAAATTAGCATCTGAGCAAATTTCTTTAAAAAGTAAAACACTGCATTCACACAAAATAAGCTATGACTATTCCAACCAAAAAAAATGCCGGGATTAGCCCGGCACCGGTATTACAAATAAGCAACGGCGGTTATTTAGAGCCGGTTTTTGTTGGTTTAAAACCAAGACTTAAGCTGTTCACACAATACCTTTGGCCGGTAGCAGTTGGCCCATCGTCAAAAATATGACCCAGGTGACCACCACATTTGGCGCACACGATCTCGGTACGGATCATGCCATGAGAAAAATCCTTCACCTGCTTCACACGGTCACCACCCGCAATATTATTGTCGAAACTCGGCCAGCCACAATGACTGTCGAATTTTTGATCACTGGTAAATAACTCTGTACCACAGGCTGCGCAGGTATAAACACCTTTTTCCGAATGGTTGTTATACTCTCCGGTTCCGGGGCGCTCGGTTCCCTTTTCGCGCAACACATGGTATTGCTCAGGGCTTAGTACTTTTTTCCATTCGTCATCTGTTTTTGGAAGATTATTATTTGTATCCATAGCTGTAGAATTATTATTCTGATTATTTGTATCGGTATTTACAGGTGATTGGCAGGAAGCAAATCCAAACGTAAAAACCAGGATTAAAATTGAAATTACCCTTTTCATCATATCAAATATACGACTGTAAGCCACTTCTGGTTTTAACTTATAAAAAATTAACTACTGTATTTTACTTCGTTCCTTCATCTCGTTCAGCAATTTCTCATGGCTGCCGTTTCTTTTTTTAATGTGAATAAAAGACCCTTGGCCTCTCTCTGCAATTTCCTTAAGGTTTTTCATGGCCGTTTTGTCATCTCCAAAAGCAACCGTGCTGATAATTATTTTTTTATCCTGCTGGCGCTCTGTCCAGGTTTTAAAATTATCGTTCGAAAAATTAAATTTCCCGTCGGTGGCCAAAAGGATCTGGTTATTACCGCCTCTGATATAATACTTTTGTGCCAGTAGCTGGCTGAACAAAATGGCTTTGTTGCCTTTGGTCAGGCCATGGGCTTTCAGGCCATCAACCAGTTCATGCAGCGTTTTTTTATCTGCACCGCTCAGGCCCTCTTTAATCACTTTAACACTGTCGGCATAAGTAACAAAAGTCATACGGTCTACGTCCCTTACCACGTCAATTAAAGTGTGCAGGGCGCTTTTCATTAAAGGAAGTTTTAGGGAATCTTTCATGGAGCCACTCACGTCAACCAAAAACAAAATGTTGTTCGGTTTAAATTCTGCACGCGAAAGTTCGTTTTCAGATACCTTACTTTTGGGTGTTTCATCCGGCTGCCTTCCGGGATTAGTGGTTGCGGGTTGTTGAAGAGGCTCGGCGGATGGATCAGGCATTTTATTGCTGTTATCGCGCTTTTCGGCAGGGGCATTTATCACAACCGGTCCTTCTTTTAGCGCAATGGAATTATTTCTTCTGTTGCCAAAATAATAACAGGCGGTTTTGTCATCAGCTTTTACTTTTAACAGATTACCCGACAAGTTTAATTCATAGGGCTTATCCTGGTCGCTGGCTACAAGTTTGATTGTTTTATTAAACCTTCCTTTTTCACTTGGAATAAATGAAATCACAAGCAGGCAGGTGTCGGCCGGCAATAGAGTTTTTTTGGAGGTATAGATTTTAACGCCCTTTTCCGCATCGGCACGGAGCAAATAAATTTTTGCCGCGGAGGCATTCGTTAGGATCACGTCTCCCCTGATCTCGTAAGCTTCGGGGATGGTAGCAAGATTGATTTCCTTTTCGCTGAAACGGATCTGGGCTTCAGCATCCAAACAAATAATGCAAACGAAAAAAAGGAACAGCCGGCCCATGATCAGGTTGTGCCGGATAATTTATTTCCAACTTTCGGAATAAAAAACAAACCTATAAAGCCAAGGACAAAAAAGCTGATGAGTGCCAATACCGACTGGCGCATGCTTCCGGTTAAGCCTTCAATAAACCCGAAGCTAAATGTGCCAATTACAATACCCAGTTTTTCTGATACGTCGAAAAAACTGAAATAACTGGCATGGTCTTTTGTTTCGGGCAACAATTTCGAATAGGTGCTTCGTGAAAGCGCCTGGATACCGCCCATTACAAGTCCCACGCTAGCGGCAATGCAATAAAATTCCATCGGTGTGTTGATGAACAAAAATACACTTACACAAATCACGATCCAGATAAAAATAGCCAGTCCCAATGCTTTAATATTACCAATCTTTGACGACAGCCACGAAAATAAAAATGAACCGGCCATGCCTAAAAACTGGATGAGAAGTATGCTGATGATCAAAGCAGTACCTTTATACTCCTCATTGGGCCATTCAATTTCCTTGGCGGCAAATAAAGTTGCCATGTACATTACAGTTTGCACCCCCATGTTGTAAAAAAAGTAGGAACCTAAAAAACGTTTCAGAGCCACCTGGTGTTTTAAGTCCCTGAATACCTTGCCGAGTTCACGAAACCCCTTAGTAAAAATGTTGCCATCATTACTATTTGGGACTGCGGGCTCACCTTTTGGTAATAATTTTAAAGTGTACTGGGCAAAACAAAACCACCAAACCGCTACGGTTACCATTGCGACGCGCGCATCAAGACCGGAATGAAGGGCTGCATAATCAGGAAACGCATTTTTGAAAACCTTCATGATAATAAAAGCAAGGTTTAGTATCAGGAGGATAGAACTACCAAGATATCCCAATGCGAAGCCCCGTGCGCTTACCCTGTCCTGCTTCTCAACACTTGCGATCTCAGGGAGGTAAGCATTGTAAAAAACAAGACTCCCCCAATAACCAACTGTTGCGGTTACAAAAGGGATCATCGACCAGGCTATGTTTGCATTATCGAAAAAGAAAAGGCCTGCACATGAGAAGGAACCCAATACGCAGAAACCTGCGAGGAATCGCTTTTTACTCCCACGGTAGTCGGCTATGCCTGATAAAATCGGCGCAGTGAAACAGACTATCAATAAGGCAAAGGACACAAAATAGGAATAAAATTCAGTATTCTTAAAAGTGTGACCCCAAACAACGATGGTATCGCTGACGATCTGTTTAGTGACATCATCCCTGACTGTAGTTTGGTACTCGTAAAAAGCCGGGAAGATGGCTGAATTGATCACCAGTGGAAACACCGAATTGGCCCAGTCGTAAAAAGTCCAGGCCCTGATGATCTTTGGATTGTCTTTTTGTATGTTTTCCATGTTGTGGTTTTAACTTCCCGATACGTCCCGGTATTTATCGTGACTACTCGAAGTGACAGTCGTCTGTTTAAAATCGAACTGTCGTAAATCTAATTTATTTTTTAATTATCTCAAATTCCACGCGCCGGTTTTTGGCCCTGCCAATGTCCGTTTCGTTTTCGGCAATCGGCTGTGCGCTGCCAAATCCCTTAAAATACATTTTATTCTGAACGCCTTTTTTGATCAGGTATTCAAACACCTCCCGGGCCCGCAGTTCGCTTATTTTCTGGTTCTTAAATTTTAGCCCGCTGTTATCGCTGTGCCCGTTGATGCGGATCTCGATGCTCGGGTTTTTGATCAGGTACAGCGACAATTTATTTAACTCAATAAACGATTCAGGCAACAGGTAATAATGCCCGTTTTCGAAAAAGATATTGTTGAGGCTCACTTTTTCACCTACTTTAATATCGCGGCTTACCTGCAGGGTTGAATCATCGGCATTATACCTGTAATTGGGTCCTACTATTTCCACTTCTACCTTTTCCTCAAATTCTTTCGCTTTCACCAACTTTACGTCGTCGATAAAATAATACGATTCTTTGAAGCCAAATGTGATCAAGTTCATGCGCACCATGTCTTTTCTCACATTTTCAGCAAAATCGCCGATGGTAATGTATTTTTCACCTCCCCCCGCCTTGTAATATCCGCGGATGGTAAACCATTGAAAACCTTTGAACAGACCGGTTTTTTCGGCTATGGTGTCGATCATGGCCGATTTAACCGCGTCGGTAGGGGCATGATAACCTCCTTTGGTAAATAACACCGCAAATGACCTTAAAACGGCATTGCTCCAGAATGCCAGCCTTACCTGCATGCTGAATTCATAAACAGTGCCCCGGTGCAGTGATTCCGCCAGTTTTACCTGCAAAAACTCCCTGTATTTCTTCTGGAAGCGAACCCCTGCGTAACAGTAGCCGCTGTAGGCGCCTTTTTGCAGGGTGGTGTCATTGGTTAAGGGATTCTGGTAAAAATCAACAGTTCCTTTGTCCTGCCAGGGGATTGCCTGCCTGATGCTGCCCGATTTACGCCTGAAATTTTCGAAACTGCCATTTGGAACCAGGTTTTTCTCTGGTTTGGGTTCACCGGTATTTTGAGAGAAAGCTGCAAGGCCTGCGAAAAGTAGGATTAAAAGCAGTAACTTTCTCATTACTACAAAAATAGGCCTAAATCAATTTTTCCGGCGAAATTGTTTTTAACACTTGGATATTCAAAAAAAGACGTATATTTGCCTTCCAAAATTTTGGATTTAATAAAAGAACAAACATGGCAAACCATAAATCATCCATTAAACGCATTCGCTCAAACGATGCAAAACGTACTGAAAACCGTTACGTGGCAAAAACAACACGTACCGCTGTAAAAAAATTACGCACAGCTACTGATAAAAAAGAAGCTACTGCATTATTGCCTAAAGTATCAAGCATGCTTGACAAACTGGCAAAAAGGAATGTAATCCACAAAAACAAAGCAGGCAACATTAAGTCAAAACTGGCTAAGAAAGTAGCCACTTTAAAATAATTACCCCTCACACAAACTAAGAAGCCCTCCGAAAGAGGGCTTTTTTTGTGGCCTAAGTCCAGCTAATTATTTTTGTGTTGTTACAGTGCGCTACTACAACCTTTGGCTTAGGCGTCTATCAAGACGTGCAAAAAAAATCCCGCGTTAAATAAATAACCCGGGATTTTTAATTGATAAAAATAATCTTATTTCTTCAACGCCGCTTTTAAATTCGTATCCAGCGCATCCAGAAACTCTTCAGTGTACAGATAATGCTCGCCATGTTTTACATTGTTACCAAAAGCGCAAACCGCCAGGTCTTTGGTCATTTTACCGCTTTCAACGGTTTCAACACAAACCTTTTCAAGGGTCTGGCAGAAATTGATGAGCTCTTTATTACCGTCGAGTTTTCCACGGAATTCCAAACCTCTTGTCCAGGCAAAGATACTGGCGATAGGATTGGTAGAAGTGGGTTTACCCGCCTGGTGATCGCGGTAGTGACGTGTTACGGTGCCATGCGCCGCTTCAGCCTCCATGATTTTGCCATCTGGTGTAATTAAAACCGAAGTCATTAAGCCCAATGAACCAAAACCCTGAGCTACGGTGTCTGACTGCACGTCGCCATCGTAATTTTTACAAGCCCATACAAAATTTCCATTCCACTTTAAGGCCGAAGCAACCATGTCGTCGATCAAACGATGTTCATAAACGATGCCTGCAGCCTCAAATTTTGATTTGAATTCAGCCTGGTAGATCTCTTCAAAAATATCTTTAAAACGACCATCGTATTTTTTCAATATGGTGTTTTTAGTGGAAAGGTATAAAGGCCACTTTTTTGTCAGGGCTACGTTAAAACATGATTTGGCGAAACCACGGATAGATTCTTCAACGTTGTACATGGCCATGGCAACACCCGGACCTGTGAATTTGTAAACCTCATGTTCTATCACTTTGCCGTCTTCACCTTCAAATTTGATGGTCAGTTTTCCTTTTCCCGGAACAACAAAATCTGTGGCCCTGTATTGGTCGCCAAAAGCGTGACGGCCAACGATGATGGGCGCTGTCCAGTTTGTTACCAAACGCGGTACATTTTTGCAAACGATGGGCTCACGGAAAACGGTACCATCGAGGATATTACGAATGGTGCCATTTGGCGATTTCCACATTTGTTTTAAATTGAATTCTTTTACACGTTGCTCATCAGGTGTAATGGTTGCGCATTTGATGCCCACCTGGTATTTTTTAATGGCCTCTGCCGCGTCAACAGTTACCTGGTCGGAAGTAGCATCACGGTGTTCAACACCAAGATCATAATATTTGATATCGAGTTCCAGGTAAGGAACGATTAGTTTCTCTTTAATAAATTTCCAGATTATTCTTGTCATTTCATCGCCGTCTAATTCAACAACGGGATTGGCAACTTTAATTTTACTCATAATGAATGGCGTTTGGGATTTTTTAAAATTCTTCACAAATTTAGAAAACACAGGCTAACTGCCAAGAGATTAAAGTAAAACTTATTGATTTTATTTGAGATTGGGTTTACATTTTAAACAGTTTGGCTTATATTTGGTCAAATTTTTAACAGGAGATGGTGGTGTTTGCCAAAGAGGTAAACATTCAAAGAAACCGGCTCTACTTTTAATTTTTTACACGATAAAATACCAAATATGAAATTTCACAAAGAGGGATACGCCAGTTTGTTAATGGTTCTTTTGTTCAGCGCTATCATCATCTTTATCTCACACTATTTTTTCCCCGCTGTGGCGCTTGCACACTGGTTCTCCTATATCCTCAGCGCCTTTTTGATCATTACCATCGTTCAGTTCTTCAGGCATCCCAACCGTGACTTTGAGACAGGCGAAAACCTGATCATTTCTCCGGCCGACGGAAAAGTGGTGGTGATAGAAGAAACTGAAGAAAAAGAATATTTTAAAGACAAACGTCTGCAGGTGAGCATCTTTATGAGCCCAATCAATGTGCACGTGAACCGTTATCCTATTGCAGGAATTGTGAGCTTTTTTAAGTACCACCCGGGGAAATTCCTGGCCGCCTGGGAACCCAAGAGCAGCACAGATAATGAACGTACCACCATCGTGGTAAAACACAATAAGGGAACCGAAATTTTATTCCGCCAGATCGCCGGCGCGCTTGCCCGCAGAATAGTATGGTATTGCAAAGAAGGCGATACCGCGCAACAATGCGGAGAGATGGGTTTTATTAAATTTGGCTCGCGTGTGGATCTGTTTTTACCTCTGGGCACCAAACTCAATGTAAAGATCGGGGATGTTGTTATCGGATCAAAGAGTGTGATCGGCGAGATTTAATGCTTGTTTTTGATATCGCCGGTCTGCAATACCTCTAAACATATCTAATTTTTCAACCCGCATTTAATTTTTTCAGAAAATTCAAGCGCCGTAACTTATTTTGCGCCATGAGTTTTTGGAGCGCAAAATAAAAACGCAAACGCCCTCGCTGAATTTTCATGAAAAAATTAATTCTCGCAAAGCCTCCTCAGCGAAACGCCATAGCCTGCGCACAACGTCCGTTAAAAAAACGCCCTGATCTGCGCGCCTCCCAAATGTACTGTATTTGAATTGGGTGTTTTACGTCCGTTATAATTGATACTCACCTGGATATTGCTGTTAAGGTTACGCTGGTAAGTCAGTTCCCAGGTAAAATTATCGCCTTTACTCAAACCGCTCAGCATTTCATAAGCGATAGAAGAGTTTTCCACGTCGTTGTATTTTATCTTAATGAAATCTATGCGACCGGTGAGGCTTCCTTTTTCAGTTTGGTTGTATTTTAACTCCATACCAAAAGTGTTGACGTAAGCTTTTTGAAAACCAGCGGCGATCTCGGGCCTGGCTTTTGTCACATTTTTCTTTTCTGTGTATTTGTAAATTCCGCTGATCCTGAAGGTAGTATTAGGTTGAAAGATCAATCGTTGCTCGTTTTCAGTACTCCTGATCAGATAGTCGCGAACAGGAAAAAACTCAGAGGTATTGCTCTTTGTACTAAGGGTGTTATCACTATTAATGGCCCAGGCCTTCAAAAAATTCAGGCGCCATTTTACCTGGTTCGATAACAGTTCTTTGGTTTCGAGACCATTGGTCAATAACTGCCGCGATTGATTTTTCATGTAGGTATAATCCGCGCCAAAGACCGCGGAACCCTGGTTAAAAAAAACGCTTTGCCTCAGGTTGTTGTTGCTGGCAATGAGAAGGCTTGTATCGATGCTGGCCAGCGGGTTAAAATTATCAAGGCTGTTATTGTCATTAATTTTATTGTCTTTTCTCAGCGCGGTTTGAAACATCCAGCGGTTGATGAACCGGGGCAGCGGCCGTTTTGTTTTTTTGATGATCGCGGCGGGTCGCACATTCATGGAGAGACTGAGTTGGTTTTGCAGCACCTTTACATACTGGTTGGTAGGCGTGTAGATCCTGATATAGCGGGCCTGGTCGCTGAACTGCGCCGTTTCGAATTCATTCAGCTCTTTGATGGTGTTTTCGTTATAATCGTTCCAGGCGAACTGACCCTGCCCGGGGGCCACTTCGAGATAATAAAATTCACGTTTATTCTCAAGGCCATAACCGGTTTCGTAAAAAATGCCCGCGGTAATAAAGCCGTTAAAATAGCGTGGATTGTATTCCACCCGGTTCAGCAACGTGTTGTCGGGTACCAGTGTTTTGCCAACGTTTCTGATCAATTCAAGTTGGCGGTAGGTGATCAACACCGAAAACGGATTATTTTTAATGGAATAAACAGAAGCCTGCAACCCGTAGTTTTTAGCGAGGGTGCTGTCCAGCAGCGAGTTCCCGTAATTGTGCCTGTCGCGGCGCTCACGGTAAAAAAGCTTAACGTTATTTTTTGAACTGTCGGCGTTAGAAACACTTCCCTCCCACTCCCAGAACTGATAAGCCCTTGGCAGCAAGGTATTGTCGGTTTTTGACCTGAACTGGTTATTTTCAAATTCGTCGCTGTAGCTTAATTTTATTCTCCTGATTTTTTGTGAAAGCAGGGTTTTGTGCCGGTAAAAAGCGCTGGTCTGCTGGTTCAGCTGATCGTTGGTGTTTAAATAAGAACCGTTATAAGAGGCCGAAAAATTTTTAAACTCTTGTTTTCCCGCAACGTTGTGCCTGATCCCCTGGTAATCTGTTCCCTCAGTAAATAAATTCAACGCGTAGGTAAGCGCCGATGTGCTGGCCTTGAGCAACCCTACCTCAGCGCTCGCGATACTCTGGTCGTTCAGCAGGCTACCCGTCAGGGGCCTGTTCCAGTCACGATCAAATTCGATGCTCCTGAACCTTTCTATCTGTTTAAATTGTTTTTGTACAAATTCATAATTGGCATTATATATAAATTTTGTCTGTTGCAACAAAGTATCGGTATTTAAAATCGTTTGGTTCCTGCTCACCACCTTAACACCACTGCCTTCGTCGTTACCCTTGTCTCTTGTACTGAATTTGTTAATGTCGTTTTTTGTGTAAACACCTTCAACATTCAGTGAATTATTTTGTGTGACCGAATAGGTAAAACCCCCTGTGAGCATTTGGCTTTGTTTGGGCGTTACCAATGGAATTACGGGCTCATAACTTCCCTGCGGCACACCGTTAACCGGCGGTACCCAGGCGTACACCCTTCCGTTCGCGGACGAGCTCACCGGATTATAATTTCCTTTTCCCGGCGTAACGCTACTGAACTTTAAAGTATAATGCGCCAGCGAATCATTGGTACTGTAAACATAAATAGGGTAAGAGATGTTGTTGACCACCGTATCTACCCTCTTATAAAAAACGTTGTTGGTATTAAACTCACTGCTATCCACCCCGGAATAAACGGCGTTTTCCAAAGTATCCCCCACTGCTATCATCACATCTTTCTGTCCCTGGCTCAGGCTCTGCTGCAGCGGACGATTCTTATTGTCCTGCTCATTAAAAAAATTAAAATATATTTTGCCTTTTTTTGCTTGAATCTCTTCACCGAAGAAAAACAAAGAACGGGCGTAATTCCGTTCTGCATATTGAAATTCGGCTACGATGCGTTTATCTTTTGTGATCTGTTGTTTTGCTGTAAAACTTAGTTCACCGGTGTTATAGTCGATGATGTAGTCGTTCTCCTGGCCGCGCTGAAGCAGCTTTCCGTCAATATAGATCTTTTCGGTTCCACTCAGAACTATAATAAAAGGTTCATTGTCTGCGCCCCTTAACCGGTAAGGTCCCTGGTTGTTTTCAGTTCCGAAAAAAACCTGCCGCGAAAATTTACCACGCGAAACCGCCCCCGAAACCTGGGTTTTAAAAACCAGTGGGTTTTTAAGGGCGCTGTCGACGTAGGTATTTTCCATGTATGCACCCTGGGCCCTTTTGTAAAAATTCATGAAGTAGCTGTTCTGTGGTCGCGATAACTGGTAATCACCTACCACCAGTTTTGTGCTGGCGTTGTTGAGCTGGATAAACACCTTGTCAAACTCCTGCAACTGCGCCGTGGTACCATCGGCCTGGAAGGGAATGTTATTGTCGGTAGCCGCCAACACCATGTCTATTTCAGGGGTGAGTTTGCCGTTGACCTGTAAATTTAAATTGGAATTCACCACCACGTCCTGGTTATTGCCAAACGAAATACCGCGGCTGATATTTCCGTTTTTATTTAAACCGTCGTTCTGGAATAAATTATCCTGCTGGCTGCGGTTATTGTAATTGATGGTAAAAGGATTATTGGGCCGCGAAAGGTCCCTGTATAGCTGATTGGGATCCTTGTGAAAATATTTCACTTCGAAATTATAGGGAAAACGTTTGTAGGAAACGATAATACTATCGGGCTTAACACCGCTGAAAATAAGCGCGTGAAATTTGTAATTGACCTTTGGCTGGCTGGCCGAATCGATTTGCGGAAAAGTTTTAAAACTTACAGATCCCGGCACCAGGCTTAAACTGTCAAGAACCAGCGTGTCGGTGATCAATTTGTAGGATTTGATTTTTTTTGGCGTGAATAACTGGGCGCTTCCTTTTATAACAATAAAAGAAAATACCATTAGCAATCCTAACCGCCTCAAATACACCATGTAATAACGGTTTTAAAGATACAAAATTGTGCTGGGACTGCCTTTCCCGCCTTTGTTTCGGGAGTGCTTTTAACAATACGCAGCCTTGTCAAAATCACCTGTCAAGCTCGCTCACAATAAGACAAGCGAGAAGGCCCATTCCTGTTTCGAGCGCGCTTTCATCGATGTTGAAAGTGGGGGTGTGCACACCTGAAGTGATTCCTTCTTTGGCGTTTCCGGTTCCGAGTCTGAAAAAACAGCTGGGTACTTTCTGGGTGATAAAGGCGAAATCTTCAGCAGTCATGCGCAGCGGAAGCTCCTCCACATTTTCTTTTCCAAGGTAGACTTGTGCCGCGGTGAAACAGGCTTTTGTGAAAGCTACATCGTTCACCAGAAAAGGATACCCCTTTTCAATTTTCATTGCTGAATCTATTTTATATTTTTCTGAATGTAACTTTACAATTTCGTGCAATCTTTGGTGTGCCGCAGCGCGCCATGGTTCATCCATAGTTCTGAAGGTGCCGGCGATCTCCACTGTTTCAGGAATCACATTTGTGGCGCCTTTACCTTCTATTTTTCCAAAAGCAACAACCGTTGGAATGTTTTCGCCTGGGGTATTTTTCAATGCGCCGGGTTTCATAAAACAGTTGTCAATTTCAAGCATGATTTCAGAAGCAATGATCAAAGGGTTGACATACTCACCCGGCATGGCAGCGTGTCCGCCTTTACCCTTCACCGTAAGATACAGTTCATCGGTACTGGCCATGTACATGCCGCTTTTAAATCCCACCTTCCCCGCTTCCATATTCGGAAAAACATGGAGGGCAATGGCCTTGTCTACTTTTGGATTTTCGAGCACGCCTTCTTCAATCATCAAACTGGCGCCTCCTGGCAGCACTTCTTCCCCAGGCTGGAACATGATCTTCACTGTGCCTTCCCATTCACTCTTCAGATCGTTTAAAATAAAGGCTGCGCCAAGGGCGCAGGCTGAATGCACATCATGGCCGCAGGCATGCATTACCCCGGCATTTGATGATTTATACGCCACATTGTTTTTTTCTTCTATGGGAAGCGCGTCCATATCTGCACGCAGGAGGATGGTCTTTTTTTCCGGGTTCTTTCCCCTGATCAGGGCAATGATGCCAGTTTTTACGTGACCGCTGGTAAAGCTAATACCCGCTTCTGTTAATTGCTGCTGAATAAACGCCGAGGTTTTGAATTCACTGAAAGATAATTCAGGGTGCTGGTGAAGATGCCGCCTTACCGTGAGGATCTTATTGTAATACTGCTTTGCTCTGGAGATAATTTGTTCGCGTAAAAACATAGATGATATA
Source organism: Bacteroidota bacterium (assembly GCA_040386615.1). Lineage (GTDB taxonomy): Bacteria > Bacteroidota > Bacteroidia > B-17B0 > Aurantibacillaceae > Aurantibacillus. The sequence continues at coordinate 203,862 of JAZKFC010000006.1, read as the reverse complement.
AATTTACAAATATTTACATCACGGTTGCCAGTGGCGGCTTATTATTAAAAATCTGTGGTCAGCGATAAACCTATGATCCTTTTCTGCACCACCCAATTATCAATACCCCAGCCAAAATCGAGTCTTACAAAATAACCCAGCAATCGCGAACGCAAACCAAAACCGGTACCGGCTACCAGTGGATTTTTCTGGTTCACTACGGTTACTATAACCGAAGTACCTTCGTAATAATAATCTTGCGTGTTTTCGGTGTTTTCCTTACTCAGCGGATTGAGCCCGTTCCAGGCCATTCCCACATCCATAAAACCTATCACCTGGAAGTTATTGAGGAAGTCGGAACGCACGGGATGGTTCAATAAATACCTCACCACCGGAATTCTGAGTTCTGAATTGTACACCAGGAAATTATTCCCGTTGCGGATGTTCTGGTTAAAGCCGCGCATATTGGTAGCCAGGGTCTGGAAACCATATTGAGAAGGATTAACAATATTGATGTTGGTATTAAATGTTGGGTTCAGCCAGTTGTCGACCCCTCCAAGGTAAAAGATGAGGCGGTCGGTGCCCAATGAGTTGCCACCGGCAATACGGTTGCACCAGGTGATCTGCCTGTGAATTTTCAGGTAATGCCTGGCATCGAAACCCGAAGTAAAGAGGTCGCGGCGTTCCTTGTCCTGGAACCGCCAGTATTCGGTCCACACCTTAAACCTGAAGCCATTCATGATGTTGAGCATCACCTTGCGGGTATTGTCAAAAATATACTCCATTCTCAGGCCAGCAAGGTTTTCAAACATGGGTTTTCTTGGTAAAGAAAAATCGCCGAGTGATAAAGCAACAGTTTTATCGTTACGCAGTAAGGCCGACAGTCTGACGGCAGCTACCGGGTTAAAAGGATATTTGACCGAATATTTAAAAGTGCTTGTTACCACCTTTCCGGTAAATTCGACGCCGTTGGGAAGCGTGATCGGCGCCCGTGCGTATGTCTGGCGATCGAGTACTACCTGGTGATCGAACAGTTTTTTGCGCTGCTCCCACGATAACATAAACTCGTTGTCGAGTGACGGGTTTAACCTGAAACCACCCACGATGCGCTGATCTTCGAACAGGTCGCTGATGGCGACTTTGCTTAAAAAATTAAAACCCGGATTGAGATAAATAGGCGCGCCGCCGCCGGTAAACACCTGGTAATTATTTGCAAGGAATGAGTTGTCGAATTGCGTAACAACATAATCTGTATAAAATGAGGTGTAATAGTTTCTTTGAATCGGGAATCTGAAAGCTGTGGATGCTCCGGGCTTTTTCGCGGCAGAGTCGCTTCTTACAACTGATTTAGCGGCTTCGTCGGCCGGCTTTTCAGGCGGGTTCTTTTCTCCGTCAAATTTATAATTATCAAAATCGATCCCCGATTCTGTTGGCTCCCCATTCCGGCCAGGGCTTATATTCTCAGCCGGCTTTGCAGGATCTTTGTAATTTGACGGGTCGGTAACAATAGGCCTGGTAAATCCTTTATGCCAGGTATTGTTGGGTTCAGGAATGTTGACTTCATTTAATTTTGTGGTGATGGGTGTTACCAGAAGCATGTTCTTTCCATTGGCGAAGATCACATCGGCTGTATGCGTACCCTGGAGATTGATGTTTTGTTCGAGCAGGTTGCGGTCGAAATTGCTGGTCACTTTCGATTTGAAGAAATACCGGTAATGTTCGGTTGTATCAACAAAAGCAATACTGCTGTCGTACTCAGCGATATAGCGGTTATAAATACCATTTTTGTCGCTCAGGTAAGTCACGTATTGCTCTGTGTAAGGCTGGGCCTGTGTTTCATTGACATCGGGTGTATTGGTGATGCGCACCAGCACTTTGCTCCTGAAGGGATAAGGCGCCATGAACAGATCCATGTTGCGGTTGATCTTCACAAAAAAACTGGCGTCGTCGGATGCCTTCACCGTATCGTTCACGCGGTTGCTTTCAAAAACTATCTGTTTGCTGCCCTTTATAAAAACGGCATTATTGTCGTCCCATATATCATTGGTGATTTGTTCGATGGCACTGGAACTCAGCCCGTACACAAAAATATCGCTTTGCCCCTTTCCTTTTTTCACGGCACTCAGTGCCAGTTTTTTTCCATCAGGGCTATAGGAGGCGCTGTTTATTTTTTCGAAACCCGGTAAATTCCTCCTGAAGGTTTCCTTGCTTTCGAGGTCAACGGTATAAATAACCAGCTGGTCTTTGCGTTCGTAGATCATGGCAACGATATTGCCATTGGGATGCCAGGCCAGGATAGGGTAAGTAAAATCGTCCAGTTGTTCGATCTTAGGCCCGTATTTTAAAAGTCGTTTGTGTTTATTTTCACCAATCTCGTTTAAGTAAACCCTGATCTGGTTGAGTTCTGTTCTCGCGTAAACCACCTTCTTGCCATCGGGACTAAGTTTGAGCTGTGAATAGTGCCTGATAGATTTATATTTTTTGAGAACGCTGTTGTTGTTGATGGGTGATTTGCGGAGCGAATCTTTAAAAGTAAAAAGCCTGCGGTTGTAGGCGTCTGTAAAGTCGTAGATTAAATTTTGCAGCGAAACACCAAGCACAAAAAGAAAGGCGTTATCGGGACTTCTGCTCACCCTGGTCATATAAAGCAGGTTGGGGATGAGTGCTTCGCCGTAGGTACCTACAATATCGTACCATAAAGCGTGCCCTGCCCTGGCGGCCTCATCGCCGGTAAGCCGGTTAAATGAACTGAACCTGTCGTTTTTAATGTCGTCGTACATTAAATTATCGCTGTAGGAGGTCCATCCTTCAGATAAATATTTTATCAGGCCCTGCGTATACCATGGAGGAAGGTTCAACAGGGTAGAATTTCTAAGCATGTCGCGGGCATTCCCGCCGTATAGAATTTTTGTAATAAGCAGTTCTGCGAGGGCGGCGCGGATCTGCTGGTCGAGATCGGCGTGAGAGCCGTTAAAAAAAACGCTTATTTTATCACCGATAATTTTGGTGACGCCGCCAATATTATTCTGATCGTCGCTGCTGAGGCCAAGATTGCTTTGTTTAAAATCTCCCTGGTTATTATATACCAGGATGTTGATCTTGTCATCGACCTGGTAATCGAGGCGCTTTTCAAGCAAAGGCAGTTGTTTGGCTACACTTACCGACACGTACTTGCTTATTTCGGCCCCACCCTGGTAAGAATAAACACGGTAACGCTCAAAATCAAAGTAGGTCCAGATAAAATTCTGGTATTGGATCCGGTTTTTGCCAAAATCCATTTGATGCCCGTAATTAAACTGAGCCTTTACTAAAGAAGCGGAAATAACAAAGAGATATGCAATACATTGTTTACGCAAGGCCGGAATTCTAGAACCTTAAAGATAGTGATTTTGTTTAAATGGCGCATGGCCCGGGTTGATATTAAATTTTTTTATGATTTGGTTTTTTTGGGCCGTTTTTTAAATGTTAAAAGGCCAAAAAAATAAAACAGGAAATGGTTTGATTTTAACAAACAAGTTCACTAGATTTGGTTAAAATTAAAGTTAACGCCACCGTGGTTTTACCTTAAATAATTATTATTTAAAAACAAAAAACATGAAAAAACAATTATTTACGCTTTGTTTATTTTTAGCAACGGCTCTCACCTTTGCGCAAACTCAAAGGCTCTCTTTATTTGAGGAGTTCACCGGAGAAACCTGTCCTCCTTGTGCCTCTACTAACCCTGGATTGGACGTGAAACTATCATCGCCAACCAACACGCCGCTTGTTGTGGCTATCAAATGGCAGGTACCTATTCCTTCAACACCAAGCGCTACCTGGAGTCTATATAAAAGCAACCAGACTGAAATCCAGCAGCGCGCGGCTTATTACCCAAGCCAGTCTAACGCGAACGGTGCCATTACAAATTACGTTAACTCAGCGCCGCAGGGCCGTTTTGATGGTCAACACCAGTGGGTATTTGGCGCTACCAGCGACCACCCTACCTACGTGAGCAACGCGATCATTGCTACCGCCGCGTCGTATACCTCAGCTTTCTCTATCGTTTTAGCAAAAGAAATGGCTCAATCCAACGCAGCGTTCAATGTAACCGTTAATATTCTCTGTACCGCTCCATTTACTTCAAACGGAGCATTGGTATTCAGAACTGTGATGGTAGACCGCCTCATCCAGTTTTCTGTTCAGCCAGGCACAAACGGTGAAAAAACCTTCCATGACATAGCCGTTAAGTCTTTTCCATCTTTACAATCCGGTACGCCATTGGCAAATACATGGGTAGTTGGTCAGAGCAAAACTTTCACTTTAAGCTGCCCGATCCCAAGTTACCTGTTATTGAATGGGGTACGTGACAGGTATTCAAACAATCTCGATTTTGTTGGATTTATCCAGGACAACGGGAACAAAAAAGTAGAACAGGCAGTTAGAGGTTCTGAATGCTTTTTTATTAGCGCAAGTGTTACTAACACTGAAGTTTGCGATGGGCAACCTGTTACCCTGACAGCGCATGGAGGTTCTAATTATACCTGGAATACCGGCCAAACAGGTAATAGCATTGTTGTGACCCCTACAGCGGATGGCACTTATTATGCTACCAGCACTGACCCAACCGCTTGTCCAAACCGTGGTGAAGTAAGTCTTAAAGTTTTCGACTGTACAGGCATCAAAAAACTGGCCAGCAATGGTCTGCAGGTTGAAATTTATCCTAATCCAAGCAAGGGTGAATTTTTGATCAAGGCTGATTTTGCCACCGATAAAAATCATGTTGTTATATACAACAGTTTAGGACAGAGAGTATATGACCAGACGCTTAACCAGGGTGAGACCTCGGTTAAAACTAACCTGGCCAAAGGACTATATACCTATGAGATCTTAGAAAATTCACAAAAAATCAGCACCGGAAAACTGGTGATTGAATAAGTAAAATTTTCTTAAACAAATACCGGACAAGGCCGGAGTTCATCCAATGAATTCCGGCCTTGTCATTTTAATCATGTTTCAAATGGTCACAACGACCATTAACTCAAAAATAGAGACGAATTTTTTTGATGCTTTTGGCGCGCAAAAGTATCCAAAACGCTTTTGATCTTTTGTAGGAGATTTTTCTTTCGCGATGAAGAGACAGCGAAAGAAAACCGCTGTCTGTCCAGGCCACTTTTCTAAACGCGCAAACCCATTGATGTAGGCCTGTCCAGCAGCTATCTCTGAGCCTTCGCTGAAGCTCCAGCGCAAGCGTTGCAAAAGATCAAAAAGGCAGTACCCGTCAAACTAAACGCAGAAAAAAAACCTCCCTCGGCTTAAAACTTCAATATCGGCTTTTGAAATTCGAGTAATTATTCAAGCATTTTCAGGTCACCCACGGCGTTTCCTGCAATACCTTTGATGGAGCCATAGAATTGAGTGGTATTGAGCAACACTTTATCCAATTGTTTTTCGCGCTCTTTCCACATTTTTTCCATCTGCACTTTTTCAGTAATGATGCTTCTGCGTAGCGACAAAAAACCTTCGGTTACAGCCTCAATGTTCTGCCTGAACTCGTTACCCGTTAAATAATCATAGAGCATGTGCATTTTATCCCCTTTGTTTTCCTGGCTTACCAGGGCTGTGTGAATTTTTATGAGGCTGTCGCGCAGCAAAAATGCCAGGGGTTTTACTTCGCTGAAACGGCAGATCCACACCCCGTCCTTGAAGCCAAAGCTCTCCATGTCTTTTGGAAGAACCTCGGTGACGATCACAGCCAGATCTGCCTGCTGCGCCCTCATGTCCTTTTTTAGCTTCTCTATCCATTCGGCAGTAAAGGCTTTGGTGCGCTTACTTTCGTAAATGATCTTGCCGCAGGTTTGCGCGAGATGATCTTTAACATGGTGCACGCAGTCGGCACCTTTCACCCCTTTTGCCACTTCTTCTATGGTATCGAAAGGAAAGGCCGTTTTTAAAAGTTCTTCCAGGGCGAGTTCCAGTACCTCACCCTGCAGTTGCATGCTACCCTGCTCCGCTTTTCTTCTCATGGTTTCAGCCAGTTCCACCTGGTCTGACAATTTTTTTTCCAGTTCCTTTATTTTCAGATCCGAGCGCTCGCTTTCCATTTTTTTTACACGGTCTTCAATTTCTTTCTGACGCTCCAGCATCTGCTTTTCCATTTCCAGCTTCAGGTTTTCCTCGCGCTCCTTTACCAGCTTTTCCTTTTGCATCAGCTCTAGTTCCTTTACCTGGCTTTCACGGAGCTTTTGCGATTTCTCGGTTAACTCTTTGTTAAGAACATCCATCTGTAATTGCATTTCAGAAGCCGCTTTTTTAATGGCTTCCTGCTCGAGTTGGCTTTTTGCCAGCCTTAGTTTGTCGGCCAACAATTGTTCCTGGTTCTCTGCCTGTAACTTAACAAGCTCTGTTTCCCTGGCCAGCTGCAGCTTTTCAGCTTCGAGCTTCGATTTTTCTTCAGCGTATTTTTTGAGGTACTTCCCACGGATATCATTTTCTATCTCCTGCGCCAAAGCACCTCCGATTGGAAATTCGTGTTGGCAATTAGGACATTTAATTGTTGAATTATTACTCATAAGAACCTCAGGTTTTGTGTAAATTTATGACTTAAAGTAATTTAATTTGAAATGTTTTTTTAAATGTTTATGAGTACCGGCAAATTTAACAAGGCTGGCGATTACAGGCTCAGATAAGCGCTTTATTTGTTTGAACGTTGCCAAAGTATTGCCTGATGAAACTATTTAACATATAAACGAGATCTGCATGAAACAAATAATTTTCACAAGACATGCCAAAAGCGACTGGGGCAATGAGTTTTTAAAGGATATAGACCGGCCTTTAAATGACACTGGTTATGCCGACGCTTATGCTTTAAGCAAGTGGTTCCACGAAAACCACGCGCAGCCAGACCTTATGCTGTCGAGTACCGCCACACGGGCCCTGAATACGGCCCTCATCTTTGCCAGAACATTTGAATTCAACATGAATTGTTTCAGGGTTGAAAAAGAGATTTACGAGAGTTCGATGGACACCCTGCTGGCGATTATAAAAGAACAGGACGAGGCAAAAAACCGGCTGATGATTTTTGGTCACAATCCTGCTGTCACCAACATTTGTAACACACTGGGCAAGGACCTTTTTTTTGACAATATCCCTACCTGCGGCATTGTGGCATTGAATTTTGAGATCAGCAAGTGGACAGCGCTGGAATTAAACAGTGGCGCCATGGAGTTTTACCGTTTCCCTAAAGATTTTAAAAACAAAGATTAAGCAGCAACCCAAAATGAAAAGCAAAGAATTTCCTTACATCAACAGAGAAATAAGCTGGTTATCGTTTAATGACCGTGTTCTGCAGGAAGCTGCCGACAAGACGACACCACTCATTGAGCGCTTGAAATTTTTAGGAATCTTCAGCAACAACCGTGATGAGTTTTACCGGGTGAGGGTAGCTACAGTAAAACGTCTTGCAAAGTTGGGCAAAAAGGCATTATCAGTTTATGGTGAAGATCCCAAAGACCTGTTGACGCGGCTGCAACGAAAAGTGATTGAGCAGCAGAATATTTTCGAAAACATTTACCAGGAGTTGCTGAAGGAACTGGCTGAAAAGAACGTGTTTGTGGTGAATGAAAAACAACTCACGAGCACGCAACGCATCTTTGTCACCGAGTATTTTAATAATGAACTGGTGTCGAACCTCTTCCCGGTTATGATAGATGATACCAAGCCCTTTCCTTACATGAAAGACAAAGCCAGCTACCTGTACCTCAAGCTTGAATCGCACGTTCAGAATAAAAGAAATAAATACGCCATCATTGAAATTCCTTCAAGGACAATTTCGCGATTTGTGGCCTTGCCGCAACACGGTAAAAAACACTACATCATGCTGGTTGACGACGTGATCCGCTTTAACACTGATCATATCTTTGAAGTTTTTGGTTACCGCACCGTTGAAACCTATAACATTAAACTCACCAGGGATGCTGAGCTTGAAATGGACAATGACGTAAGCAAAAGCATGATCGAAAAAATATCCAAAAGTGTAAAAGCGCGTAAACAGGGCCAGCCTGTGCGGTTTGTTTACGACGCAGCCATGCCCGACGACATGTTGAAGTACATCATGAAAAAACTGGGAATGGCTAAAAAAGACAATGCTATTCCGGGCGGGCGTTATCACAACTTTAAGGACTTCATTAATTTTCCAAAATTGGGTGAAAAGGAACTGTCTTACGCGCAACGTGTTGCCCTTGAGCATCCTGATCTTGCACACAACCCGTTCACAACGCTGAAGGCCATCAGGCAAAAAGACATTTTACTTCACTATCCTTATCACTCCTACAACCATATTGTTAATCTTTTGAGGGAGGCTTCAATTGATCCTTCGGTAGAAAGCATAAAAATAACACTTTACCGGGTTGCTGATTCTTCGAAGATCGCCAATGCCCTGATTAACGCCGTGAAGAACGGAAAAAAGGTGATGGTGCTGGTAGAGTTACAGGCCAGGTTCGATGAAGAAAATAATATTTACTGGGCCAATAAACTGCAGGAGGAAGGCGCAAGAGTTATTTATGGCGTTCCGGGTCTGAAGGTACACTCAAAATTGTTTTTGGTCACCGCCCGCGAAAACGGAAAAGAAGTATTTTATTCTCATATCGGTACAGGTAATTTTAACGAGACCACTTCGAGGATCTATACCGACTTTTCTTTACTCACAGCGAACAGGGAAATATCCGCCGACCTTAATAAAATATTCGATTTTTATGAGAATAACTTCAAGGTACAGTCGTTTAAGCACCTGTTTGTGGCGCCATTCTTTATGCGCAAGGATTTCATACAACTCATCAATAAAGAAATCCAGATCGCGAAAAGCAAAAAACCAGCTGCCATCACATTAAAAATGAACAGCCTGGTTGACAAGGAAATGATCGCCAAGCTTTATGAAGCGAGCCGGGCCGGCGTAAAAATAAAACTGATCATCAGGGGTGCCTGTTCGCTTGTTACAGAAATGGAAGGATGGAGTGATAACATTGAAGCTTACAGTATTGTTGACAAATACCTGGAGCATTCGCGCATTTTTATTTTTAACAATAACGGCCAGGAAAAAATATTTATTTCTTCGGCCGACTGGATGAGCAGGAACCTGGATAACCGCAGTGAGGTAGCTGTGCCCATTTACGATGAGGCAGTGAGGAAACAGATCAAGGACATTATCAACATACAGCTTTCGGGCAACACCAAGGTAAGGATCATAGACAGGAAGCAGGAAAACCATTACAAACGGCCCAAAGCCGGCGAGAAAAAAGTACGGGCGCAGGACGAGGTTTATAATTATTTAAAAATGCAGGGAGAACCTGAAAAAGTTCAAGTGAAAAATAAAACTACAATCTACAATTAATGGTTTTTGCAGCGATCGATATAGGTAGCAACGCTATCAGGCTTCTCTTCAGCAGGGTTTTTATTGTTGACGGCAAACCACACTTTACCAAGGAAGAACTCATCAGGATGCCGATTCGCCTGGGCGAAGACGTTTTTTTGAATGGCAAGATCTCTGAACAAAAAGCCGACCGCCTGATCACGGCCCTAAGAGGTTATTCTGAACTGATCAAAGCCTATGGCGTTGAAAGTTACAAAGCCGTAGCTACAAGCGCTATGCGCGACGCCGGCAACGGCCCTCAGATCATGGATCGTGCTAAAACCGAAGCGGGCATTATCGTCGATATAATCGATGGTAAAAACGAGGCCGCCCTCGTGTTTTCAAATCACATCGAAGAACTGCTGAACCCCAAGCACGCCTATCTCTACATCGATGTGGGTGGTGGCAGTACAGAACTTACCCTGTACTTTGATAACAAAGTAATTGCGGCAAAATCATTCAACATAGGCACAGTGAGGATGCTGCTTGATAAAGTTGACAAAGCTGAGTGGGAAGAAATGAAAGCCTGGCTGAAACGCAACACCACCGGCATTCATCCCCTGTTTGGTATCGGCTCGGGAGGTAACATCAATAAAATATTCAAGTTAAGCGGCAAAAAAGAAACCAAACACCTGAGTTACGAGCGCCTGAAGGGTATTTACGAGATGCTCTGTTCATATACCTACCAGGAGCGCATAGAGCGACTGGATTTGAAACCTGACCGTGCCGACGTAATTATTCCCGCGGCAAAAATATTTTTAAGCGTGATGAAAAACGCCGATATAGAACGCGTGTTTGTACCACAGGTGGGTTTGTCTGACGGCCTCGTTCACCAGTTATACGATGAATATCTCAGCAACCAGAAAATAAAATAAATTGGCACTGCATCTGTTTATAAATTTCATTTCCTTTGGTCTCACCGATGCCATAGATATTCTTTTAGTTGGCATTATCCTTTACCTGTTTTACAACCTGGTGAAAGGCACTTCGGCCATCAACATTTTCATCGGCCTGGCGCTCATCTATCTCGCCTATATTATCATCAGGGCGTTTGACCTCAAATTGCTGAGTTCAATACTTGGCAAATTTGTGAACGTGGGCGTTATCGCCATCATGATCGTGTTCCAGCAGGAGATCAGGAAATTTCTTTTATACATCGGCTCAAATGATTTTTTAAGAAATAAGAACTGGAAGACTATTTTTAAGATTAACATGTCGGCGCGCGAAAGTTCAGAAATTACCCTCGACATCGGCGCGCTTGAAACCGCCTGTTTTAACATGAGCGCTACAAAAACCGGCGCACTGATTATTGTGGCCAGGAAATCGGACCTTAAATTTTTCATCAATACAGGCGACCTTGTCGATTCAGGTTTAACAAGCAGGATGTTGGAAAATATTTTTTATAAAAATTCGCCCTTACACGACGGTGCCGTGATCATTCACAGTAACCGCATTCTTGCAGCAAGGTGTGTGTTGCCGGTGACCGAAAAGGAAGATTTTCCACCCCAATACGGCATGCGGCACAGGGCAGCAGTGGGAATTACCGAAAATACCGACGCGCTGGCCATTACCGTTAGTGAACAAACCGGCTCTATTGCCATTACAGTGCATGGCGAAATACACCCCGACCTGTCGCGGGAAAAATTTATTTATTTGTTGGAAAAAAACACCAAACAGTTAAATTAAAATAAGTATTTTCAAATATTAAAAATTATAACATGACAATTTCAGAAGACAAGGCGGTATCGGTTAACTATTACCTGACAGCCAACAAAGGAGACGCACCGGAAGAACTGATAGAGGAAACAAGCAAGGAACATCCATTTGTTTTTTTGTTTGGTTTTGGCAATGTTTTGCCTGATTTTGAAACCGCTTTGAGTGGTAAACAACAGGGCGATAAATTTGATTTCAGGATCAGTGCCAAAAATGGTTACGGTGTTTATGAAAAAGAATACGTGGTTAAAATTGATAAGGCAGCCTTTGAAGTAGACGGCAAGTTTGATGACACAAGGGTAAAGCTGGGAGAAGACCTCGAAATGAGCGACGCTGAAGGCAATCCCCTGCAGGGGAGAGTTATTTCGATAAGCGATGAAGGTGTTGAAATGGATTTTAACCACCCTTTGGCCGGATATGACCTGCATTTTATTGGCGAGGTTCTGGATGTTAGAAGCGCCACTCAGGAAGAATTGGATCACGGCCACATTCACGGCCCGGGCGGCCACCATCACTAATTTTCTTACACATGAATAACGGGCATATTACAAAATAATATGCCTGTTTTTGCGTTATATGTAATAAACCGCGGCATGAAGCATCTATTACCTGCTATTTTAATTTTCCTTTGGCCGGCAGGCTTATTTTCTCAAAAAAAATATTTTAAATGGGAAATCAAAAAACACCATGCCAGGGTGCGCGAATCAAGGAACAAAGGAACCATACTGCTTAGCCTTGATACCATCTTCAACAAAGGCATTCCCTACGCCATCCTCAAAGAAAAAAAACAAATGCCTTACAACAGTTATGGGCTATATTCCCTTAATAACAACAAGTTAATCCTCATTCAAACCCGTATCAGCGTTAACTCTGACCAAACACCTTATTACGCGTTTATGTTTGTTGGGTCGGATAAAACCGCGGAAGCTGAAAAGCATTATGGCTTTAGCATAGAGAACGAGATCGTAAAAAGCGACCTGGTCATCAACAACCAAATCGATCCTTTTAATGAAACTATGTTCCTGGTGAAATTTCCAGGGAAATTCTCTGATCCCAGCATTAAAACCTACATCAACGAACATGACGAAGGACAAAAAGTTAATACCGATAATATTTACGAAACCGTTAAAAGAAACCGTGAATCAGAATTTTTTTTTAAGGAAGGAAAAATCATACAGGACTATAAGATCATAGGTCGCTACAAAACTATCGACACGGCCATCAGGTTTTACCTGCCTAACGGCATCCAGGTTGCCGAAGCAAAAGAAAAAGGAACCGGTTTATGGCAGGTATTCACTTTAAAAGACAGGAAAAACGGCGACCTGAAAACCAGTGGAAATAACTTCACGAAAGAACTGGTCGGGTACCTGCTCGATAACGACTACCTTTAACCCAGATTATGCATTGGAGATTCGTCATGAAAGCCAAAAGCCCAATAAAAGATAAACTTTTTGGATTGAAGCGTAGTCATAACTACGGTGAAAGAGAAAAAGTTGCGAAGCCTTATCTTTTGAAGGGATTTTGACTTGCAATAGGACATCTAATGCATAATCTGGGTTAACGGTCGCTTTTGCTCACTGCCCCGGTATCATACCTGAGCCTCACAATTCTTATGGTTTTATTGGCGGGATCCCTTATGATGATAGAATTAAGCAGGCTGTCGTTTTTGTCGGTCACATAACTTATTTCCTTAACCAGAGTTTCGTTCTTAAATTGTTTTTCCGCGTAAAGTTCATCCTTATCGTCGTATTCATAAACATTCCTAAGAATGACCTTGTTGTTGGCATTGCCTTCAAACTGCGCCGAAACAAACTTTTTGCCGGCGTATTCATATTTATTTTCCTGCATGATCCAGGCCGCGGCGGTGTAGATCTCGTTTACATTTATTTTTCGACCAAGACTGTCAAAATTTGTGATCTTGTCTTTATAAGGACGGTTTTCGTTATTCAATAAAACGCACTTCACCTGCCCTGAACTGAATTTTTTATACTGGAAGCTGTCTTCACTCAGCAGAACCTGGTTGCCGAGGATAAATACCGAACGGTCGGGACTGTTGTTTGTTTCTTTGTACCGCATTTCTTTGGTAAGCTGGTTGAGTGAATCGTAGCGGTAATAGCGGCTTTCATAATAATTCATCCCATCGTGGTAGCGCTTCAATATTAAATTGTTGCCCGAATAAAAATAACTGGTACTCACCGTATCATAAACGTAATCGTTAAAGGTCTTGATTTGGGTACGTCCTTTCCTGCTTTTTGAAACCACCTGTCTTTCAAAAGTCTTTATTATGGTGGTGTAATAATACCGTGATAACAGGCCATCGGTATTAAACTCGTAGATCTCGATCAGGTTTTTATCTACCGCTACTTCGTAGTCCTTTTTATCGATGATCTCAAAAGTGATCTTTTTAATGTTCTTTGTTTTTATTGTTGACGGGTTAAAATTGTGTTGCGGCTCAAAGGCGGTTTCGGGTGTGGGGATAAGCACCTGCGCCTTCAAAGAGAGAGCAAAAAAACACAACAGTATGAAACGATACTTAAGCAAGTTGACTGAGTGCCTCATCCACCGATCTGGCCGGGATCTTACAGCTGTTGTTCTCGCAGACATAAAATAATGTCTGTTCGTTCACATACCTGTTTTTTACCAGCGGCAGATCAGATGCTTTGGCGCTTACCGCTAAAATCGTATTTGTTATGCCCCGTTTATAAAGCTCGTGCAACTTTTCATCAACATTGTTACCAACAATGGCTACTTCCCTGAACGGGTAGGTCAAATGCAGACCCAAACAGGCCCAGTTGCTGTAACCGGCTCCATAGGCTTTCATGTCGTCCGATACATTATCCAGCATCTTCTGCGAACGTTCAACCCATTCCTGCTTATGAAAATAGTGCCCCAGGTAAAACAAGTTAAGCGCCATCTGTGAATTGGAGGCCGGTATCACATTGTCACTGATCTCGGTGGTTCTGGCAATAAGCCCTGCCGAGGCATTGTCGGTATAAAACAGGAAGTTGCTGCCGGGATTTTCGAAGACCTGCAGGCTCAGTTCGCACAGCTGTTTCGCCCTGTTCAGGTAGCTTTCATCCTGGGCAATTAAATAACAACTCATCAATGCCTCCACCACAAAGGCATAGTCTTCGAGAAAAGCGCTGATTTTGGCCTTCCCGTTTTTATAGGTTCTCAGCAACCTGCCATCGGGTGCTGACAGCCCTTTCACAATAAATTGCATGGAAGCCAGAGCAATCTCTTTGTGTTTTTGGTTACCAAAAGCCAGGTAGGCCCGCGCATAGGCATTACACATCAGTGCATTCCATGAGGTCACACTTTTGTCATCCAGGCCTGGTTTAATACGCGACATGCTTTCCTGTCTTAAAATACCCAGGCAAACATTTATTTTTTCGTCGAGAGCGGCCCGGCTCAGGTTAAACTCGCTTAACAGGGCCGCTATATTGTGAGAACGCATTAAAATATAATTGCCATGCTCCCAGTACCCCTTGTCGTTGATCTCAAAGTATTTGCTAAAAAGCGGGTAATGATCGCCAAGCAGGTCTTTCAGGTCTACCATATTCCACACGTAGTACCTGCCTTCTTCACCTTCGCTGTCGGCGTCATAGGCCGAATAAAAATGCCCCTCCTTATTGAACCATTCCTTTTCGACAAAATCAAGCGTATCATTGGCGATGGTCTTGTAAAGCGGGTTACCGGTTAGTACAAAAGCTTCGCAGTAGAGAGTTGCCAATTGCGCGTTGTCATAAAGCATTTTCTCAAAATGCGGCACTTTCCAGGTCAGGTCGGTGCTGTAACGTGAAAACCCGCCGTGAAGCTGATCGTATATTCCCCCCAGGGCCATACTGGTCAAAGTTAAATGAACATGTTTAAGCAGTTCATCATCCTTTTCTAAAACCGCGTAACGGAGCAGAAATTGGTAGTTGGAGGGAAGCGGGAATTTTGGCGCGCCGTTAGGCCCGCCATTTACATTATCAAGCCGTGTTTTCCATTTCGTAATACATTTTTCGAGGATGTTTTTGTTGAAAGGTGCATCACTTCTGTTTTCGGTGGTAAGCAATTCAGCCTTTTTTATGCCGCTGGTCAGTTCCCCTGCATAATCGCTGATGCGCTTTGGGTCATTGGTATTAAGGTCGGCCAGGTTTCTGAGGATGTTCATCCACTGCTGTTTGTTAAAGTAGGTGCCTCCATAAAAAGGCCTGCCGTCGGGCAATACAAAACAATTCAGCGGCCATCCTCCCTGACCTGTCATTAACTGCACGGCCTGCATGTACAACATATCCACATCGCTGCGTTCTTCCCTGTCAACCTTGATATTAATGAAATGTTTGTTCATCAAAGCCGCCACCTCTTCGTCCTCGAAACTCTCATGTTCCATCACATGGCACCAATGACAAGCGCTGTAACCCACGCTGATGAGCACCAGCTTTTTTTCCTCCGCAGCCGTTTTAAAGGCCTCTTCAGAAAAAGCCACCCACTGCACAGGATTGTACGCGTGTTGTAATAAATAAGGACTGGTTTCATTTATTAAACTGTTTGCTTTTTTATTATTGGCGCCGGTCATCAGAATTTTTATAAGTGGTAATAATCATATACTAAACACACAAATTTAAACATGGTTTTGGCCAAATAGGTCTTTTATTCGTTAAATTTGAAGATTGTTTTAGCCAACATTTGATAAAGCTCTGACATTAATGTTATCATGAAAAGAATTTACTGGATCATTATTATTGGCGTTATTGTTGTTGTTTCAGTGATCGCGGTCAAGGTTGCCAATGGTAACAAACCAACTGAAGTTTACACCGAAAAAGCGATGGTAACTGACATAATTGAAATTGTGTCGGCCACCGGAAAAATACAACCTGAAACTGAATTAAAAATAAGCAGCGACGTAAGCGGAGAGATCACCGAGATGATGGTAAAGGAAGGCGACCAGGTAAAAAAAGGCGACCTCTTATGCCGCATCAGGCCCGATCTGTATGTGAGCGCCTTCGACCGTGTAAACGCCTCTGTAAATACCACCAAAGCCAACTTAAAAAGCGCGCAGGCGCAACTCGAACAGGCAAAGGCCAGCCTGGCCAATAGTGAGTCGATATACAACAGGAATAAAAAACTGCTCGATCAAAATGCTATTTCGCAGCAGGACTTTGAAGCCGTGAAAGCGCAGTATGAGGGTGCCAAAGCGAACGTACAGGCGCTTGAAGCAGGGGTGAACGCCGGGCAATACAACATCCAGAGCAGCGAAGCCTCACTGAAAGAAGCCAACACTAATCTTGAAAAAACCTTTATTTATTCTCCTGTTGACGCCACCGTTTCAAAACTCAGCGTTGAAAAAGGCGAGCGGGTGGTCGGCGTGAGTGGAATGGCAGGCACCGAGATCCTGAGGCTGGCTAATTTAAACGAGATGGAAGTGAGTGTGGAAGTAAATGAAAATGACATTATTAAAGTACATAAAAACGATACCGCGCTGATTGAGGTGGATGCTTACCTCGACAAACAGTTCAAGGGCATTGTCACCGAAATTGCCAACTCTGCCAACAGCACGGGTATTTCGATTGACCAGGTGACCAACTTTGTTGTAAAAATAAGAATGCTCAGGGAATCTTACGGTTACCTGGTGGACCAGAAAAATTTGATTCCTTTCAGGCCTGGCATGAGCGCCAGCGTTGATATTCAAACGCGCAGGGTAAGTAAAGTGGTGGCTGTGCCCATACAGGCGGTTACCACCAGGAACGCCGATTCGCTGAACAAAATGCCGGGAGAATTCGATGACCGGGAAGTAAAGATAAAAAATGAAAACGAAGAAAAGGAACAGAAGAAAACGGAAGAAAAAATCAAAGAATACGTTTTTGTGCTCGATAATGGCACCGCTAAACGTGTAGAGGTTAAAACAGGCATACAGGATAATGACTATATAGAGATTAGCTCAGGTATAAAAAAAGGCGAAGAGATCATCTGCGGCCCATACAGCGCGGTGTCTAAATCACTGGCCGATAAAAGTAAAGTGAAGATCGTAAAGAAAGAAGATCTTTATAAAACAGAAAAATAACAAAGTCGTTTTTTTTTAAATTCAACCACGTCGATGACCTACATTCTAAATATCGAGACGTCCACAACGGTTTGCTCTGTGTCGTTGGCCCTTGACGGTGAACTGGTGGTTTACAGGGAGATCAACGACGGGTTCACCCATGCCGAGAACCTGCATTTATTTATTCAGGCGCTGATGGCGGAAGCGAACATCACAGTTCAGCAACTTGGGGCGATAGCGGTGAGTAAAGGCCCTGGCTCCTATACCGGTTTGCGTATAGGCGTAAGCGCTGCAAAAGGCCTGGCCTACGCACTGCGATTACCGTTGATAGCCATTGATACACTCAGAGTGATCACCAACCACCAATCGGTTATAAAAAACAAAAATGAATTTTATTGCCCCATGATAGACGCCAGAAGAATGGAGGTTTATTGCGGGCTATTCGACAGCGGGCTCGCACAGCAAATGCCAACCGAAGCCCTTATCGTAGACAATCATAGCATTCAAAAATTCCGGGCCTGGGAAAAGGTACATTTTTTTGGCGACGGCATGGCAAAATGTGCCACGGTCTTACAAGAACTTCCCAACGCGTCCTTTATTGAAAATGTGATCCCATCAGCGCAATACATGTGCTCACTTTCTTTTGAAAAATTTTTGAGCAAAACCTTCGAAGACCTGGCATATTTTGAACCTTTTTATTTGAAGGATTTTTTTCTGATCAAAAAATAATACCCGGGTCACTTCCCGACAAAATTCAAACCGCAGACTAAAACGAGAGTAAAAATAAAACCAGCGAACACCCGTGTTACTCGTTTTCAGCTTTCAAAAACAAAGTCGCTTTTGCCGCGTAAAATTCACCTTCCCCGGCGATCTGTTTTAGTAAAATAATACTCTGCTCCCTGTCGCCAGAGCCATACAGCGACAGCGCCTTATAATATGCGGCCTCCTGCAAAAAAGTATTATTCTGATTTACAAGACAAAGATCCAGGTACTCAATCGCTTTTTTGTAATTTTTTTTGTAATAAAAACACATGCCGAGGTAAAAATCGCAGTTAATGTCATCGGGGTTATAGGTAGATACAATGTTGAGGGTATTGATGCATTGGTCGTAACGGCCCTTTTTAAAGTGAAGCATGGCCTGCGCGATCTCATTGTGTAAAAAATACTCAGGACTCTCTTTCAGACCCGCAGACTGAGTGGCCTCAGTACCGTTAGCATACCCCGCCGGGGTACCACCAAGGCGTACAAACTGGTTGCGCTTAAAATAAAGACTGCTGTAATTGGTGACCTTAAGATCATGCAGATAAAAAACAGGAGCGTTGATAATGAACCTGATCTTTTCTTCCTTCACAGGTTGTCCCAGAGCCAGCGCCAAATCAATATCTCTCGACTGAAGAACGATCACCGAATCCTGTGCAGGCGCATCTGCCGTAGGTTCCGTATCCATGGCCTGCTTTGTCACGTAGTTTTTTCGCACAAAATTCTCTTTAACAACAATAGTATCCAATATCACCGTTACTTCCGCTGGAGTTGATTTGTCGGCAAGCGTATCTTTTATTGAGAACGCCGGTGTGAACCTGATGCGGTCAGGCTCGGGTTGGTACATCATAAAAAAAGCTGAAATACCTATAAAGACACCGATAATTAAACTGATCCAAGAAAAATAAAAACCACTTCCATAGGAAAAAACCCGGGAACGCACTTTTGCCCTGAGCTCCGCCAGATCGCTGTCGGGCACCGGCACCGCTTCAAATCCCAGGCGGGATAGATAGTCGAGATCGTCAGGATTTTTACTTTCAGGATTCATCGTTTTTGTTTTTCATTTTTGCTTCAATTAATAATTTGAGGTTTCGTTTCCCATTCTGAATGAAACTCTTTACTTCGTTCACCGAGAACTTTGTTTTATCACAGATCTGCTGGTAAGAAAGATTTTGAAGGTAAAACAAGTCCACGCAAAGCCGCTGATTGTCCTTTAACAAATGCATCGCTGCTTTCATGTGTTCAAGCATCTGGTCCTCGTTGATTGCCTTCAGCTTTTCTTCCTCCTCCAGTGAGGTCTCCTTCACCTCAAAGTCAAGCCATGTTTCGGGTACCTGATATTTTCCCTTATTTTTCCTGATCTCATTGATGCAGTGATTTCTCACCACAAAACTCAGCCAGGCTTTAAAATTCCTGACCTCAGATTTCAGCAATTCCACCATCAGCTTTTCGAAGATCTGCATCACCATATCTTTGGCAAGATCGCGGTCGCGAAAATAAAAAAGGCAAACGCCATACACCGTTTTCACATGCTTTTCAAAAAGATCGCCCACGTACTTTTTATCTCCCGAATTAAAATAATTTTTCGCGAGCTCCTCATCTCCGGCTATATCCTTTTTTTTAAATATCCACATGGGTGTTATACATAAGACAGAATCCTGCCCAATATTCCATAAAAATAATTTATTTATGGAATAATCTCTCTATTCCGTCATATAATTAAGCCGGCCGGCATCATCACTAAAAAAACTATAACCATGAAAACAATAAACATAAAAACAGTCTTTGCCACAATTGCAGCCATTTTTTTATCATCAGTGGCAGCAGGACAGGAAAGTTACGGAGAGATCCGCGGCATTATTAAAAACAGTGATCTTGAACCTGTTTCATTTGCCACCGTCAAAATATTGCAGGGCAGCCTGCTGGTTGGCGGTACCCAAAGCGACGAACGTGGTAAATACCATTACAAACCCCTGCCTCCCGGAAACTATGAAATCATCGTGATGAGTCTGGAGTATTTAACCAAGGGAGTCAAAGACATCAAAGTTAAACCCAATGAGCCCACTTACGTTGACATAAAAGTAAGTCCCAATACCATGGAAACAGTAACCGTGGTGGCTATGGACACTTACACCCCGCCCGGCGTTGATAAAAACATGTACAGCATGGTGAGCCTCGACTACAAGGACCTGAATGTGAGCGCGGGATACGTGGCAGGCAACCTCAACACAGCTATCACAGCGATGACCTCGGAAGTAGTGGAAACAAAAGACAATGAACTGCATTTCAGAGGATCACGCGGCGACGCCAACGCCAATTATGTTGACGGGGTGAGAACCTACAAACAAAGCACTATTCCGGGACTTGCCATTGAGAACATTACGGTTTATACCGGAGGGGTGCCCGCCTGCTACGGCGATGTAACCGCCGGCGTGGTGATAGTAAATACCAAAAGCTACTTCAGCGGCATCCGTGAAAAGAACCTCAGAAACGCTGAATACCGTGAAAAAAGAACCGCGGAAAAACAGGCACAGAAAAATAAAGAGGATGAAGAGAACAGGTTGAAGGAGATTGAGGCCGAAAAACAGAAGGCAAAGACAAAAGAAAACGAATAAACGAAAAAGACGCGGATGACCGCGTCTTTTTTTTGTGAATTTAGCTATTTAAGAATACATTTAATCAAACGCTGGCAGGATTCTAGAACTTAATCAGCTCCTCATACAAATCCTTCACCGGTAATCCCATCACATTGTAAAAGCTACCTTCTATCTTGTCTATGCCTATATAGCCTATCCAGTCCTGCACACCATAACCACCGGCTTTATCATAGGGGCTGAAATTAGTGAGGTAATATTCTATTTCTTCGGCCTTTAGTTTTTTGAAATACACTTTGCTGACATCGTAAAAAGTTGTTTGTTTGTTGGCGCTTTTTAAACACACCGCCGTAAACACTTCGTGCATTTTACCACTTAAGGTTTCAAGCATTTTTTTCCCTTCAGCAAAATTGGCGGGCTTATTAAATACTTTGCCTTCGCACCAAACTACTGTGTCGGCAGTGATCAAAAGCTCGTTTTCCTTCAACTCGTCTTCATAGGCATCGGCTTTTTTTTCGGCAAGAAAAATGGGAATTTCATGCGCTTCAAGATCTTTAGGCCACTCGTCCTCATCCACCTTAACTGGTTTATTCCGAAATTCAAAGCCCAGGCTTTTCAACAGATCCTGTCTTCGTGGGGAAGCAGATCCAAGGATGAGTTGAAAAGGAAAATCCCTGATGATGTTCTCTATTTTATCCATAGCCTAATTATAATAAAAAATAAAACTGTAACACAATCCCATAAACATAATAAATTTAAGTATTAAACTGGCATTTTTATAGTGCCTGTTTAGTTTTGATCTGAGTAAATAAAAGGCCAGCACAATCAGTGGCAGGATCAAAGCGGCAATTATATAAATGTTATTGACCGAGAAAACCACGCGTTGCACTTTAATGGTATTGTACACCACAAAAAATAATAAGATCACGGTGATCACCAGCAAAAAGAAAGCGTTGAGCTTACTTACCTGTATTCCCCAGGTGATAGGCATGGTCATGCCCCCTGTGGCCTTATCGCCTTCGTAGTCTTCAATATCCTTGATAATCTCCCTTGCCAGGCTGGTGATAAAAGCGAAAAGCGAAAAAATAAATGTGATTTTAAAACATGAAAAAAGCATATGCCGGTGGGTAAACACAAAACCCGGGTTCAGTTTCTGCATCACACCCATTTCATATACCAGGGGCATAAAGGCCACGGCGGCTGTTAAAAGCGAAACAACGATGTTGCCCACCAGTAATCGCTTTTTGAGCTGCGTGCTGTACACCCACAATAAAAAAGCCGCGGTGATGTGAAAAATGGTCAGTCTCAGGTAGCCTGTTTTTAGAGCCGCATAAGTACCTAACACTATTCCCAGGAAGGTGAATGTAATGTGCAAAATAATGGCCATCCGGCGTTTGATCGTTTTTCCAACCACAACTGTGTCGGGATGGTTGATCAGGTCGGTCCGTACGTCGAAGTAATCGTTGATAATATAACCGGCCGCGGCGATGAGGATGGTACTCAGCACCACGAGATAAAAAAGGCCGTCGTTCAGCTCGAACTCTATATTATTTAACTGGAATATTTTCTGTAAAACAAAATACCTGAGCAGGAACTGTGTTGCCCCGATCATGATCAGATTTTCGAACCTGATCAGTTTAAAAAATGCGATGACTTTATTATTTAATAAATTATTCAAAGAGTCAGATTGCGTTTCATTACCATTTTACGATTTCCCATTTACCCTGCACCCTCAATACCTGTTCAATAATATCCCTCAGGCAGCCTTCCCCACCTTTTTTGCCGGAAATGTAGTGGCAAATGCTTTTTATTTCGGTAGCCGCGTCTTTGGGGCAAACAGCGGCCCCTGCGCGGCTCATCACCTCGTAGTCAGGCAGGTCATCTCCCATGTACAGCACTTCCTCATCTTTCAGATTATTGGCGGTAAGGTATTCGGTGTAACATGCCAGTTTATCGTGTTGCTTTATAAACACGTCCATGATGCCGGTTCTTGCGAGCGCCTTTTGAATTGCAGCGTTGTTGCCACCGCTGATGATCACGATCCTGTAATTTTTGTTGTTGGCAAGGTGCAACGCGTAGCCATCTTTTGAATTGATGTTGCGCACCATCTCGCCGCTCTCCATTACAAGCACCTTGCCGTCGGTCATTACCCCGTCTATATCAAACATAAAGGTGGTGATCTTATTCAGGCGTTCTTTAAAATTTAGCATTGGCTTGTTGTTTTATAATCAATTCACTTAAGTGTTTGTAAATTATTTTTAGTTCCGGTTTATTCGCGATCAGGTTCAGGTGTTTTTTCATTACCGCTGAATCACCGCGTTTGGCCGGTCCTGTTTGTGCCTGCAATGGGTCCAGCTTACCGAGCTTGGAAACCGTTTGCCTGATCAGAGGCAAAAGAAGATCAAAATACTTATTGTTTTTGCCGGCTCCTGTAAGGTCAAATGCCACCGTGTACAACGCGTTGGTAAAATTATTAACAAATACCGCCGCCAGATGAAACCTCAGGCGCTGCTCATCATCCATGAAAAGCACTTTTGCTGAAAATCTTTTGCCCAGACGCCCGAGGTGCGTTTTTGTAAAATTATTGCCGGCCTCCAGGATCAACGGGATTTCGTGCCAGCTCACCGCGTCGTTTTTCGAAAACGTCTGGAGCGGGTAAAACACACCCTTGTTTTCGTGCCTGGTTTTGATCTCATCAATTTTAGCGCTGCCTGAGGTATGGACTATGACAGCAGCCGGTTTCCGCGGTTTTACTTTTTTTGATACGACCGAAATATGCCTGTCGGAAACACAGATAAAATAAAAATCGGCTTCCTCACTGATCTTTTCAAGACCCACCGCTGTTTTACACTTTAACTGGTTTTTAAACGCGCTGAGCCTGTTGTTGGGTTGGTGATTTACC